>CAWBJJ010000011.1:0-82551 GCA_963789135.1 uncultured Acidobacteriota bacterium | reverse complement strand
CGGTCTCCAGGTCGGCCACTCTGGCCGTAAGGGGTCTACCAAGCTGATGTGGGAAGGAGACACCGAGCCCCTCGAGTCAGGGAACTGGGACCTGATTGCGCCCTCTCCGATCCCGTACCGCCCGGACAGCCAGATCCCCCAGGAGATGACCCGCGAGGACATGGACATCGTGCTCACCCAACACGTCGAGGCCCGCGGTTCGGGGGGACCGAGCAGGATTCGACTTGCTCGAACTGCATTTCGCCCATGGCTACCTCATCTCCAGCTTCCTCACTCCGCTGTCCAATCAGCGCAGTGACGGGTACGGGGGCTCCCTCGACAACCGGATGAGATATCCACTCGAAGTGTTCGTCGCGGTCCGAGAGGCGTGGCCGGCGGACAAGCCGATCTCGGTGCGGATATCCGCCACCGATTGGGTTCCGGGAGGGTTCGACGGCGACGATGCCGTGGCGTTCGCCCGCGAGCTCAAAGCGTCGGGGTGTGACATCGTCGACGTCTCTACCGGTCAGACCTCGATCGATGCCGACCCCGACTACGGGCGTCTGTACCAGACCCCGTTCAGCGATCGGATACGCCACGAGGCGGAAATTCCCACCATGACCGTTGGCGCTGTGTCGAGCATCGACGACGTCCACAACATCCTCGTCTCGGGGAGGGCGGACCTCTGTGCCTCGGCCCGACCCCACCTTGTCGACCCGTACTGGACTGCTCAACGCGGCGATCGACCTCGGCTACGCCGACTTCGACTTTCCCAAGCAAGACCTGTCAGGGCTCAATGCCCGGAGGCGAATCCAGGACCCGATCCCGCCTGATGTCTTCCGCGGGTGAAGAAAACTCGCATCGAAACGACTGTGCGTGGCAGATTACTCACCAGAGAAAGGAGGTGGTCCTAGGTTGTATGAAAGTCTTTGGACTCTGGAGGTGGTCGAGCGCTGAGCGGCGCTGACCGTGTGCGCCGCTCGTCCTCAGGGACAGGTGGCGACTCCACACTTGGACCACCCGGCTTTGGATACCACGGACCTCGTCCATTCGTGGCGGCGTGATCGCCGAAGCAACGCCATAGCTGTAATTCGATGAGTTGGCCCCCGGTCTGCTGGGGCCAACTCACGTCTGGAAGCCGTTTGTGGCCATCCACTCGTCGTTGAATACCTTCGAGAGATAACCCCGTCCCGAGTCGGGGAGGATGACCACCGTGAGGCGGCTGGCGTCTTCGGCGGCGACTACGTGGGCGGCATGAGCCGCCATCCCACAGGAACCACCAACCAATATCCCCTCTTCGCGGGCCAATTCCTGGTTATTCGCGAACGAGTCGGCGCTCGGACACCCCGATCCAGCGGTCAATCAGATCGAGGTCGACAGTCTCGGGATAGAAGTCCTCGCCAACTCCTTCAACGGCGTACTCGTGCACCTCGGAACTGTCGTCTGCGGTGTAGATCGACCCTTCGGGGTCGGCCCCAACCACGAGCATCGCTGGATTCTGTTCCTTGAGGTAGCGGCTCACCCCGGAGATGTGTGTCTCTCCGGTGCCGACCCCGATCACGACTGCGGCGACGGTGCCACCGGTCTGCTCCCAGATTTCTCGGGGCCTGTAGTGCGGTAGTGCGCCTCGGGATTGGCGGGGTTCGAATACTGGTCGGGGTGAAACGCGCCCTCGATCTCGGATGCGAGGCGCCGCGCCATCTTCGTAGTACGACTCAGGGTGCTCGGGGCAGGAGGTCGGTAGGAGTGACAACGACTTCTGCTCCGTAGGCCTTCAACAGGTCCTGCTTCTCCTTCGAGACCTTGTCGGGAACCGTGCAGATGACCCGATACCCGCGCACCGTGCGAATTATCGCCAAGCCGACACCGGTGTTGCCCGAGGTGGGCTCGACGATGGTCCCCCCGGGCTGGAGATGCCCCGACTTCTCCGCGGCATCGATCATGGCGATCGCGATCCGCTCTTCGACCGAGCCTCCGGGATTGGTCGACTCGAGCTTGGCCACCAGGTTCCCCGGCGGGTGTATTCGAGCAGCCGCACTCAGCGGGGTGTTGCCGACCGTGGCCACCACGTCGGGATGGATGTCCATGCACTCCCCATCTAAATTCGGGCCGACAGGTCACGATCTGAGCCCTGATAGCTCAAATTTCGGGGGGTCTAACCTCCCAGCGTGCCTCGCCTCGCCCGCTACGCCTGGTTTGTCATCGGTTTCAACGTCCTGGTGATAGCCCTTGGGGCCCTGGTGCGGGCCACCGGCAGCGGGGCCGGGTGCGGGTCGTCCTGGCCCACGTGTCAGGGAGTCCTCGTTCCCGAAATGGGGGGGCGCAACCACCATCGAATTCACCCACCGCGCCATGAGCGGGATCGCCTTGGTCCTCGTTGTCGTGCTCGCGGTGTTGGTCTGGCGGGCCAGCCCCCGCGGGCGCCTGCCGGTGAGACGGGGAGCAGCCCTCTCCGCGCTCGCCATCGTCATCGAGGCACTGATCGGCGCCATGATCGTCCTCGCCGATTGGGTCGCCGAGGACGCCTCAGCGGCTCGGGTTGTGGCCGTCCCCCTTCACCTGGTCAACACCCTGTTCCTGTTGGCCGCTCTGACCCACCGCCTTCTGGCTCGCAGGCGGCGGCGCCTCGATACGAAGGCCGATCCGACAAAGACCCGCTTGGTCCTCGCTGGCGGGTCCGCACTTGCGGCGCGATCGTGGCATCGGGCGCCGTCACCGCCCTCGCCGACACCCCTGCCCAAGTCGGGCGGTGGGAGCCTGGCGAACTCCTACAATCCTCCACCGACCTCCGGATCGTCCACCCCATCCTCGCCGTCATCGCCGCGGTGATCGCCTGGTGGCTGGCGGGCAAGGGCGACCAGCCAAGGAGTGGGCCGGCCAGGGCGGTGGGGGCTTCGGTGGGGGCAATGCTGATCACCGGTGCGCTCAACGTCGCCTTTGGAGTGCCGACCTGGATGCAGTTGTCGCACCTGGTGCTTGCCGACGCGCTCGGATCGCCTACGTGCTCACCTCGGCCGAAGCGCTCCAGGTCCGGAGCGAGGACGTCGATCCCGTCACGGTGGACTCAGTCCCAGAGGCTGAGGATCACTGAGACGATGGAGTAGGCGACTATTGCATTGACCCCGTTGATCAACCAGTAGATGCGCCCTTTCTGCTCATACAGCTGATTGACGAGGGCGCCGACGACTCCGAAGCCGATCCCCAGAGACGCTCCGAGTGCCAACCCGTCCTGCCAGGAGTCGGCGTCCATCGCATTGACCAACAACCCGATGACGATGGTCGTCACGAAGTAGCCGATGAAGGTGGGGACGAGGATCTTGACCAGAGGTGGTCCCTCTCCGGGGGGGTCACCTTGGCGTTCTGCATCCATGCGTTGCTCAGCGGAGGAATCGAATACCAGATGGCGCTGAAGGCAAACCAGGCGATTGCCGCCACCAGGATGGCGAGCCAATTCAGATCGTCGATGTAGTCGAGAACCATGACGTCTTCCTTCTAGCCGGTTGCGGATCAAAGTACAACCGCCACACGGTGCGGCAAAGCTTCTCCGCCCTAGCCAGCCAGTTGCTCCCGGAGCTCATCGGCGTTGGATGCAGGGAGGTTGCAGACATGTCCCTGGCAAAAATAGGCCAGGGTGCCGGTCGGCGACCCACGATTGGCGAGGAGTGGCACCCGGTCGTCGCTGGTCGGGGATGCGGCATATGCCACCTCAGGTCGGAATCGCTACCAGAAGACCTCCGCGAACGGTACCGGCTCGGGGCCGACGACGGCCAGCTCCCGGCTGGTGCCAAGGGCATGGAGCACCGAGAGGTGGTGCCCGACCATCGACGGGTAGCGGTCGACCAGGGCGGACGACGAGAGCAGGGCCCGTTCGGCGGACTGGCGCCATTTCTCCTCACCGGTATACGAGGCGAGTGTGAGCAAGGCCTCGGCGGCGAGGGCGTTGCCGGAAGGGAGCGGATTGTCCACCGGGTCTCTCTCGGCCGCTTGATCAACTGTTCGGCATCTTCCGCCGTGTCGTACAGGGTTCCGTCGAGGTCACCGAATCGGCTCGGAATGCTCGCGGGCCAGCGTGGCCGCCTGTTGATACCACTCCACATCCCCGGTGGCGGCAAACAGGCCGAAGAGGCCCAGAGCGATGGCGGCATAGTCCTCGAGGAAGCCGGGCACCCGGGCCTGACCCTGGCGCCAGGAACGCATCAGAGTGCCGTCCTTGATCGCATTTCGGACCATGAAGCCGCCGCAATCGGTTGCGGCTTGCAGGTAGCGGTCGTCCGCGAGCAGCAGCCCCCGCTTCGGCCAACACCCGCAGTGCCAGGCCGTTCCAGGAGGCCACCACCTTGTCGTCGAGGCCGGGTCGCACCCGCTGCGCTCGGACCTCGAGAAGCCGTCGACTGATCGCCTCCAACCGGTCGGTCATGGGATCGCTGGTCGGGCGGTAGAGGATGTTGGAGCCCTCGAAGTTGCCGTGCCTGGTTGCGCCGAAGAAGCGGGCTGCCTCGGCGGCGTCCTCCTCGCCGAGCACGTCGCTCAACTCGCCCAGGGTCCACACGTAGAACTTGCCCTCCACGCCTTCCGAGTCGGCGTCTTCCGCCGAATAGAAGCCGCCCTCGGGATGGTGCAGGTCGGTGAGCATGTAGTCGAGTGTGGAGCGGGCAACTTCGATGAACCGGGGGCTCTTCGAAGTCGATGCCGGCCCAGAGATAGATTCGGGCCAGCTGGGCGTTGTCGTACAGCATCTTCTCGAAATGGGGGACCAGCCATTGGTTGTCGACCGAGTACCGGGCGAATCCGCCGCCGAGTTGGTCGTGGATGCCGCCGTCGGCCATTTCGCTCAGGGTCCGTCTCAGCATCGCCGCGCTCTTCTCCGCCCAGGGCTCGCCGTGAGTGCGGAGCAGGAACTCGAGGGTCGGCTGTTGGGGGAATTTCGGTGCGTCGCCGAATCCCCCGTTGATCGGGTCGTATGAAGTCGCGATCTGGCGGTGTGCGGCGGCCAGCACCTCCTCGCCGGGGAGAGCCTCGGCCGGTGGGATTGCCCTGCCGATGGCTTCTGGTCAGCCGCCCCGACTGCTCCAGGACCTCGCTGCGGCGATTCACCCATGCATCGGAGACTGCGGCCATGACCCGGCGGAACGACGGCATTCCGTGCCGATCGTCGGAAGGAAAGAGGTCCCGGCGTAGAAAGGCTCACCGTCGGGTGTGAGCCACACCGTCATCGGCCAACCCCCGTGGCCCCGTCATCTGAACCGCCTCCATGTAGACCGAGTCGACGTCTGGCCTTTCCTCGCGGTCGACCTTGACGTTGACGAAGAGCCGGTTCATCTCGGCGGCCGTCTCCGGATCTTCGAACGACTCGTGGGCCATGACATGACACCAGTGACAAGCCGAATAGCCCACGCTGAGCAGGACCGGCTGGTCGCGCTTCCGGGCCTCGGCAAAGGCGTCGTCACCCCATTCCTGCCAGTGCACCGGGTTGTCCTGGTGTTGGAGCAGGTATGGGAGGTCGAGTTGGCGAGCCGGTTGGGCACGATCCGACCGTACCCCTTCGAGCCCGGTTAACTTCCGGGTCATGGGCGAGATCGACACTCGCGAGCTCTATCAAAACGCCGAGCGGCGCTGGCTTCAACACTGGCTGGACGGGCCGACTCTCCCCGGAAACCCGTTGCGACGCGGGGACCTGGCGCCCGATCTCGAGCTGACAGTGGAGGACGGCGCCCTGTGACGCTCGGATCGTTCTGGTCTGAGAAGCCGGCCCTCGTCGTTCTCCTGGCGGCACTTGGGCTGCGGCTGCGGCCTCGAGCGTGCCGAGCTTCTCAAGTCGATCTCCCGGGGTACCTGGACGCCGGGCTCGAAGTCGTGGTGGTGGCCCCAGGGACCGGGAGCGAGTCGCCCGTTACAAGGAGCAGTACGGGGTTCCCAGACCATGCTCGCTGACGCGGATTACTCCACTCACCGAGCTTTCGGGCTGGGGCATTGGTCCCGGGAGCAGGTCCTCTACGACGCCCCCGACGACTTCTGCGATCTGGCTGAAGAGACCGAGTCGCCTTCCAGGAATCGCGCCGTGCCTTGGGCCGGCCTTTGGTCGACGATCCCTGGATGCAGGCCTGGGGAGTTCGTCGTGGGAACCGATGGTGTGATCAGGGTCGCCTATCCCTACAACTACTGCGAAGACTTTCCTGACTCCAGGATCTTCACGACAGCGGCCCGTCTTGCCGGTTAGTCGCCTGTGCGGCCGGTGACCGTGGCCGCCACTCCCAAGCCCAGGTAGATCGTCCCTGCCACGTACCCCTGGGCCCGGCGCCAGGAGGGGCGCCGCATGAAACGGTCCCCGGCGGCGCCGGCCAGTAGGGCGTAGGTCCCGTCACTGATCATCCCCGCGATCACGAAAACGGCTCCCAACACCACCAGTTGCAGGGTCGGGTTCCCCAATGCCGGGTCCACGAACTGAGGCACGAACGCCAGGAAGAACAGAGCGGTCTTGGGGTTGAGGATGTTGACCACGGCGCCCTGCCAGAAGATGCGTCGCTCCGACATGGGCTCCAGCTTCTCCATCGCCACGCTCTTGCCGGTCGAGCGGAAGGCCACCAGCGAGAGGTAGAGGAGGTAGGCGACGCCGGCCCATTTGATGGCTGCGAAGGCGGTCGCCGAAGCGGCGATCAATGCGCTGAGGCCGGCAATTGCAGCGGCGATGTGGACCAGGCTGCCGAGATGGATGCCGAGCACCGAGATCAAACCGGCCCGCCTGCCTTGAGTGACGCTGCGGGTGACGATGTAGAGCACCGCAGGCCCCGGGATGATGAACAGGAGCAGGCAAGCGCCGAGGAAAACGAGGAGGGTGGACGGCTCCGGCATCGGATCAGGCTAGGTCTGACCCAGGCCCGGACAGCCGTGATTTCGTAGTCTGCACGCGGTGAAGACCATTCTCCTCATGCGCCATGCCAAGTCCGATTGGGACGCCTCGTACTCATCGGATCATGATCGGCCCTCTCGCTCCCCGCGGCCATCGGAGTGCCACTGTCATGGGCCGCGTGCCCTCGGCCTGGGACGAGGTCCCCGACCTGGTTCTGACATCGTCTGCGATGCGTGCCCGAGCGACGGCTGAGGAAGCTGCCCGTGCCGGCGAATGGGAGTGCCCGGTGCTGGTTGCACCCGACTTCTACGGGACGGGACCGGACAGCGTGCTCCAGGCAACGCAGGAGCGAGTCGGCGAGGAGGGGCGAATCATGTTGGTCGGGCATGAGCCGACCTGGTCGATGCTCGCCGAGCGGATCAGCGGGGGCCGCTTGGAGATGCGCACGGGCGCCGTCGTCGCCATTGATCTCCTCGCCGACCACTGGCACGGCCTCGAGCAGGCCAGGGGGTTGGGTCAGGTTCGCCATCAGCCCCCAAATGTTCTTCGGTTCGGAATGGGACCAGGACGCAAAAGGAGAAGGGGAGTGACCACAGTCGGCAAATGGGCAGTGACGGCCATGGCCGGCCCCGAGGGATGGGGACCGCCATTGGAGGGGACCTATCTCACTCTCGAGATCTCCGAAGACGGGCGGTCGCCGGATTCGGCGGCTGCAATCGCTTCTTCGGCCGCCTCGAGAGCGGAGTGGTCGGGCCGCTGGGTAGGACCATGATGGCCTGCTCTCCGGACGTCATGGCCCAGGAGGACGCCTTCTTGGGCCTCCTGGAACGTGGGGCGAGCCTCTCGCCGGCGGAGAGCCATCTCGAGGTTCGTGATGGGGATCAGGTCCTGGTGCACCTCACACCGATCGATGAGGAAATAGCGGGAGTGACCTGGGTCTTGATGGGAATTCACGACGGTGAGAACGGGTTCACATCTGTGTTGGGAGACGTGTTGGTCACTCTCCAATTCGACCATGACGGAAGGCTCTCCGGTAGCTCCGGCTGTAACCGTTACACCGCCGCCTACACCCTCACCCCCGACCGACTCGAGATCGGCGTGGCCGCCGGCACCAGGATGATGTGCCCGGGCCCGGTGATGGCGCAGGAGGCGCTGTATCTGGGTTGGCTGCCCCGGGTGGCTTCTCACCGATTATCGGTGGGCCGCGCCGGGCGAGAGCTCGACCTGGAGGACTCAGGAGGGACGAGGGTCCTCCAGTTCGTCGAAGAGGTTTGATCGGTGGGAACTTTGTCAACAACCAGCACGTCTAACAGTGTGGGAAAGAGGGGGGTTCACAAACCGCCCTTCTTGTGCTCAGAGAAACCCGTTCGCCCTGGGAACACAGATTCCCCGCTCACGGGCCCCCAGGAGGACTTAGAACTTTATGGCTGCTGCTGAACGCGGACCCACAAGACCGATAAACCATGCCCGCGGCTTCACTCGAAGCTGACGGACGAGCGCGGCCGCCTCACTACCGACCTCGTCTCCCAGTACCTCACCGCGATCGGCGAGTACGACCTGCTCACTGCCGAACAGGAAGTGGAGCTCGCCCAGAAGATCGAATCCGGCGAAGAAGCCGCCGAGAAGCTGGAGAAAGGCGAGTACAGCGGGAAGCGCGAGGAGATGGAGTTGCGCCGGTTGGCCCGCCGCGGGGCCCAGGCCAAGGACGACTTCCTGACTGCCAACCTCCGGCTCGTTGTCGCCAACGCCAGGCGTTATGCGAACACTTCGGGCATCGACTTCCTCGACCTGATTCAGGAAGGCAACCTGGGCCTGATCCTGAGCCGTCGAGAAATTCGACTGGCGCAAGGGCTTCAAGTTCTCGACCTACGCCACCTGGTGGATCCAGGTGATCACCAGGGCAATCGCCGACAAATCGCGGACGGTGCGTATCCCGGTCCATCTGCACGACACGCTGGCTGCGGTGCGAGCCGCCCAGGCGTCGCTGAAGGCTGAACTGGGAAGAGACCCGAGGCCGGAAGAGATCGCAGAGGAGGCTGGCGTCACCGCCGACAAGGTCGAGCTGGCACTGAGCGTTGCCGACACGGTCTCGCTGAGCAGCCGATAGGTGAGGATGGCGCTCAGCTCGGTGACTTCATCGAGGACGAGGACGCCGCCGACCCGGTGCAGATGACCGAAGAGATGGACGTTGCCAACTCGCTTCGGGTCTCCATCGAGCGACTTCCTGAGCGTGAGGGACGGATCCTGGCCCTGCGCTACGGCTTCTACGACGGCGTGCCCCGCACCTTGGAAGAGATCGGTGACGAAGTCAACCTCACCCGGGAGCGAATCCGGCAGCTGGAGAAGCTGGCGCTGTGCCGCCTCCGGCACCCGTCCTTCGGAATCCGCGAAGCCGACCTGGTCTAGCTCGCACTCCCGTTAATTCGGCCGGGTTTCCTCACCCCCTCTCGTACAATCACCGATCCGGCTGGCCCGTCCTGGAAGGTCGACGAGTCATATCCGGTTGTCAGGTTCGATGTCCATGTCTTCCAAAAAGAACACCCCCTGGTTGGTGCTGCGCGACGGAGTCAGCCTCATCTGGCGCTTCGTCAAGGGGCACCCGGCCGCCTTCGGGCTGGCCGTGTTCGGCGCCGCCGTGTTCGCCGGGGCGATCATCGCCTCGGCGTGGGTGGTGGGCCGGGTCACCGATGAGCTGATCATCCCCGTCCTCGACGGGGGGGTCCCGGCCGAGGGTCTGCTTCTGCCGGCGGCAGCGGCAATCCTCGTGGTGGCGGTGATGAAGGCCGGGGGCATCGTCCTCCGCCGCACCGCTGCGGGTTGGCTCCAATTCAGCACCCGCCGCGACCTCCGCAACCAGTTGCTCAGTCATCAGCTATCGCTGCGGATGTCATGGCTCAATCGCCAGTCGATTGGGGATCTGCTCGCGGTTGCCGACGCCGACGTCGACCAGGGGACCGGGGTTCTTGGGCCTCTCCCTTATGCCACTGGCGTATCCCTGCTCCTGGTGGGGACGATGGTGATGATCAGCCTCATCGACCCCTGGCTCGGCGTGGGGGCCGCCGTGGGCTTGATAGTGGTGGTAGTGGTCGACATCAAAGGAAGTTGGGTGACATTCGGTCTCTGGGAGAAGGTCCAGGCTTCCCGTGGTGAGGTCGCTGCCGTCGCTCATGAGTCCTTCGACGGAGCCCTCACCGTCAAGTCGCTGGGACGGGAGGACTTCGTGGCCCAGCATTTCGGGGTTGCCTCCGACCTGCTCCGGGATCGCATCATCCACGTCAACTCGACTTGGGCGTCGTATCAGGCGGTGATCCGGGCCCTGCCCCAGGCCCTGATCATCTCCTTGCTGGCGGTGGGGGCATTCCGCATCCAGCAGGGAGCGGTGACACCGGGCGACGTCGTGACCGTCGCCTACCTCCTCTCGCTGCTCGCCTTCCCGATTCAGCTCATCGGGTTCGTGCTCTGGGATCTGGCGGGCAGCCTGGCCGGCTGGAGACGGGTCGAAGCTGTTTTCGAGGCCAATGAGTTGATGGAGTACGGGGAGGATCTCGCCCGTACCGACGCCGGTGCTGCTCCGATCCATGGAGAGACCGTGTCCTTCTCCTACGACGACGCGGCTCCGGTGCTCGACGGGCTCGATCTTCATCTCCGGGCCGGGACCACCCTGGCGGTCGTCGGGCCAACCGCATCGGGCAAATCCACGCTGACTCTTCTCATGGCCCGGCTCTGGGACCCCGCTGCGGGGACCATTCAGCTCGACGGGCTCGATCTGCGCTCGTTCGCCCTCTCCGAGCTCCCCAAAGAGGTTGCCTACGTGACGCAGGACGCCTTTCTCTTCGACGACACGGTGCGAGGCAACATCACTCTGGGCCAGGAATTCTCCGAAACCGAGGTGAGGACCGCGGCGCGACTCGCCGGTGCTGATGGCTTCATCTCCGAGCTTCCCAGCGCTTTCGAGACCCAACTCGGGGAGCGGGGGACCACTCTCTCCGGAGGTCAGCGGCAGCGGATCGCTCTGGCCCGGGCCCTGATCCGCAAGCCGAGGCTGCTGATTCTCGACGATGCCACGTCCGCAGTCGACCCCTCGGTTGAAGCGGAGATCCTGCGCAGCCTGCGCTCGGCAGCTCTCCCCTCGACCATCGTGGTGGTCGCCTACCGCCCGGCATCGATCCGGCTCGCGGACGAGGTGGTCTACGTCGACGATCGGCGGGTCGTGGCTCATGGGCCTCACGATCGATTGGTGGCCACGACACCGGGTTATGCCCGACTGGTCCAAGCCTATGAAGAAGATGCCCGCCGGATGGCGGAGGAAGCCTCATGAGTGAGCGCACCGGCAGCGGGACGATCCTGGTCCGTGCTTTCCGGGTGGCACCGGCCCTGCGCAACGGGCTGAGGCTCACCTTGTTCATGGCGATGATCGGGCAGGCGATCACGGTGGTGACCCCGATCGTGATGCAGCAGATCATCGACGACGAGATCCTCGCCGACAGCGGGGTCGACATGGCCGGAGTGCTCCAGAAGTCGGCCATCGCTCTCGGGTGCCTGGTGCTGGGAGCCTTCGTCGGTCGAGCCGCGATTCATCGTCTCATCCGGAGCTCATCGACCGGTCTCTCCGATCTGCGGATCATGACGTTTCGCCACCTGCTCCGTCGCTCGGTGCTGCACACGGAAGCCGACCGGAGGGGAGACCTGGTTTCCCGGGTCACCTCGGATGTGACGACACTCGAGGAGTTCATGGAGTGGGGTGGGGTCGGCATCGTGATCGCGGGTAGCCAGGTGTTGCTCGCCCTGGTCGCCATGTCGTTCTACGAGTGGCGCCTCGCCATCGTTGCCCTGGTTGGAGTGTTGCTCTACATGGGTCTGATGCGATGGTTCCAGGTGGTGCTCTCCCGCAACTACGACCGGGTGCGCACCGAGGTCGGCAACTCCCTCGGTGTGCTCAGCGAGTCGATCACCGCCATCCCGGTGGTCAGGTCCTATGGCATCGAAACCTCGACCAAGGTGAAGGTGGCTGACGCCTTGGAGCGCAGGTTCTGGTCCGAGTTCAGGACGGCTCGATTCGGGAACATCCTCTTCTCCTCGGCCGAGGTCTTCGCCGGGATGCTCACCGCCGCCATCGTGCTCACCGGGATCTGGGTCGGAGCCACCCAAGGAATGACCGCCGGAACCTCTGATCGCCTTCCTCTTTCTCACCAACCTTCTGATCGAGCCCCTCCAGATCGTTGTGGAGACCCTGGAATTCGCCCAGAGCGCGGCCTCGGGCTGCGACGCATCCTCGGGGCGCTCGACAGCGAGATCGAGGTCGCCGATCCGGTCGACCCGGATCACCTCCGGCCCGGCGGGCTGAGCGCCCATTTCCGGGACGTCGGCTTCTCCTACGAAGAGGGCTCCGAGGTCCTCCAGGGAGTGACCGTGGACATCCCGGTTGGCTCCCGCGTCGCGGTGGTCGGGGAGACTGGCTCCGGGAAGACCACCTTCGCCAAGCTCCTGGTGCGTCTCGTCGACCCCAGCGAGGGCACGGTTGCCATCGGCGGGGTGAATGCCAAGCGAGTCCCCCTCCCGGAACTGCGCTCACGGGTCGCCTTCGTCCCCCAGGAGGGTTTTCTCTTCGACGACACCGTCGCCGGCAACGTCCGTTATGGCAGGCCTGACGCCGACGATGCCGAGATCTGGACGTCTTTTCACGAACTCGAGCTGGGGGATTGGGTCGCCCGGCTTCCTTCCGGGCTCGATACCCCGGTCGGAGAGCGGGGAGGCAGTCTCTCTGCAGGTGAGCGCCAGCTGGTGGCACTGGTCCGGGCATGGATCGGGTCCCCCGACCTGCTGGTGCTCGACGAGGCGACGTCAGCGGTCGATCCGGCGCTCGACGTTGCCCTCCGTCATGCCATCAAGCATCTCATCGAGGGTCGGACCTCGGTCACCATCGCCCACCGCTTGGCGACCGCCGAAGGGGCAGACGAGGTGCTGGTGTTCGATCGGGGCCGTCTCGTCGAGAGAGGCCACCACCGGGACCTGATCTCCAGGGATGGGCTCTACGCCGCCCTTTATCGGGACTGGGCTGCAGGCACCAAGACGGTCTGAGTCACCACACCGTCGGACAGAACGGATCGTGGTCGGCTACTTGTTCCGGAGGCGGGAGTAGGTGCCGGTGGTGAACTTGCCCCCGCCACCTCGACCTCCCAGGTCGATCCCTTGGAGTAGAAGAGCCGGGAGTCGAGGCTGAGGCCCGCATCGATGAGGCGGCTCGATCAGGAGCGCTGGATCACGTCGCCGTGGGTGCAGAGCACCGCGTTCTGGCCCACCATGACCTGCACCAGCTCCCATGCGCCACTCGACGTCGGGGTCCTCGGCGAGAGCGTCAGTGGTCTCGACGCGGGCTCCGGTGAGCGAGGACAGGGGCTCCATGGTCTGGGTGCAGCGGTCGTATAGGGGCTGCGACATGATCCGCTCGATGCCACGCCCGGCCAACCGCTCTGCGATCGCTTTCGACTGGCGATGTCCGAACTTGGTCAGGGCGCGGTGCCGATCATCGCCTTTCCACTTCGAGCGGTCACCGGCGACGGCATGTCGCACCAGGAACAGAGTCCCGGTCCTGGCGAGCTTCTTGAGATCGGTCTCGGCGACCAGGAGCCCGGTCGCGCTCGTAGTCGAGAAGGGCGCGGCAGCTTTCTTGCGTGTGAGCCATTTGACCGGTCCACCTCGTCGTTGGGCGAGAACCCGGGGCTGTCGGGGAGAGGCCGCATGGCGAACCAGCGCACCTCCTTGTTCGCGATTCGACACCCGGTATCGGGTCTTGCCCAAGTGGAGCGATGACCCGGCAGTGATATCCGGTCTCCTCGAGCACCTCGCGGATTGCCGTTTCCTCCGGCTTTTCCTTGGGATCTGCCTTGCCCTTGGGCAGCGACCAGTCGTCGTATCGCGGGCGGTGAGTGACCAGGACCTTCGAGTGGCCTTTCCGGGTCCGCCTCATGACCACACCCCCGGCGGCTCGAATGAGTCGTGGCACCGGCGGGAGCTTAGAGGCGGATGACCGCCTACTGCGTGGCGGTGGTCAGCTCAGAGGCGGGTGCGCTCGGAAGTCGTCTTCGACGCCGCTGAGGTCGATGGTCACATAGGCGCAGGTCTGGCAGACCCGGCGCATGATTCCGGCACCGATGTGCTGGCCCTGTTCGTAGTCGTGACGGCCCTTGCGGCAGTCGGCGATCTTGTGCTTGGACGAGGTCTTGGATTCGGAGCGGATGTGAGTCATGACCTGGCCAGAGACTAGGTGGTCGCCGGCGCCTGGCTCATGGATTCCCAGTTGCGCCAGGATCCAGTCGACTGCCTCGTCCGCCGTATTTGCCCAATGAATACCGTCGTTTTCGGCCCCAATGAGCAGGACTAGCGCATCGGCCACCTTTTGCCACTGGGCTCCGACCGCGGTACTCGGGAACGGGTCGGCCTCCGACTCGGCGGGCGATGAAGTTCATGTTCCAGGCCGTGAGCAGCTCGGTTGCGGTGCCGACGAGATCCGGGCAGGGTGATGGTCGCATCGGCCCTTTGCATCATGAATGTCGATCCTGGAGGAAAGGGTCGGGGCCTCGATCAGCTCCTCGACGTAGCTGTTGGCACCGGAGCGATCGGGAAACGAGCGTGGGGGCGGTGACCCCGATCACCCTGCCCCCGGCCGTCGATGCGCCGAGGGAGACCGCCTCCATCGTGCCTCCATAGCCACCGGTGATGACAGCCACCCCGGCAGCCGCCAATCGGGCGCCGACCGTCACCGCATCGCGTCCAGTCCTCCGAGTCGATGCCGGTCTGAGACGACCCGAACACCGCCACGGTCCGCGGTCAATGTCCGAGAGCCTCCCGAATGCCGGCAAGCACCCGGTCGACATCGATCAGGGCGTGCTTCTCGATGGCGAACTGGGGCCAGGGAACGTCGTACCCAGTGACTCTGACGATCGGGCGCCTGGAGGTCGTAGAGGGCCTTCTCCGCGACCACCGCGGCGATTTCGGCGGCCACGCCCGCCGATCCCTGTGGCTCCTGGACGAGGAGGAGGCGCCCGGTCCGTGAGACCGAATCGAGGACTGTCTCCCGGTCCCAAGGGAACAGAGTGCGGAGATCGATCACCTCCACCGAAGCCCCAGAGCGTTCGGCGGCCTCGAGGGCCACCGGGACCATGCCCCCGTAGGTGACCAGGGTGAGATCGGTGCCTTCCCGTCGCACCCGGGCCCGGCCGATGGGAAGGGTGTAATGCTCGGTCGGCACGTCCTCCCGACCCGCCCGGTAGAGGACCTTGGGCTCGAGGAAGATCACCGGATCCTCGCCCTCGAGCGCCGCAGCGAGCAGGCCCTTGGCGTCGCTAGGCGTCGACGGGCAGACCACGACCAGGCCGGGGGCGTGAACGAAGTAGGCCTCGGGTGAGTCGCAGTGGTGCTCATGGGCACCGATACCGGCGCCATTGGGGAAGCGGACAACCACCGGGACGCTCGAGTTGCCCCTGGTCCGGAATCGGAATCGGCCCGAGATGGCTGACGATCTGGTCGAAAGCCGGGTAGACGAATCCCTCGAACTGGATCTCGGCGACCGGGCGGCCGCCGGCCAGCGCCATCCCCACCGCGGCCCCCACGATCCCGGACTCGTTGAGCGGGGTGTCGATGACCCTCGCCTCGCCGAATTCCTCCTGTAGCCCTTCGGTGATCCGGAACACACCGCCGCTCAGCCCGACGTCTTCGCCCAGGACCAAGACATCGGGGTTGCGCTCCATCGCCTGGCTCAGGGCGGCATTGATGGCGTCGGCCATGGTCCACGACTCGGTCGCGCCCGACGGCAGCGCATCCTCTCCGATCGCCCATGTCTCGTCCTCCCGAAACGACGTCGGCTCCTCGCCGTGAGCGCGCTGCATGGCGTGCAATTGCTCCACGACGTGAGCGGGGATCTTGTGGAACCCATGTCGGACAGCGTCATCGCGGGTGGGAGCGGCTCGGCCTCGATTGCTGTGATCGCGGCCTCCACTTCGTCGGCCACCTCCCGCGTGATCTTCTCCTCGGCTTCCTGGTCCCACTCGTCGCGTCGCTCCAGGAAGCGGCGCAACCTCTCGATCGGATCGCGGCGCCTCCATTTCTGCTCCTCTTCTCGCGACCGATAACGGGTCGGGTCGTCCGCTGTGGCGTGTGGCCCGTAGCGGTAGGTCATGGCCTCGATCAGGGTCGGTCCCTGGCCCTTTCGGGCGTGGCGAACGGCGAGACGGGTGGCCAGGAAGATGGCGATGGGGTCCATCCCGTCGACCCGGAAACCCTCGAACCCGTAGGCGGCGGCCTTCTGGGCGATCGTCTCCGATGCTGTCTGTTTCTCATAGGGGACGGAGATCGCATAGAGGTTGTTGGCACAGATGAACACCGTGGGGGTCTTCCAGACCCCGGCGAAGTTCATCGCGGCGTGGAAGTCGCTCTCCGACGTGGCGCCATCGCCGAAGTAGGTCGCGGTGACAGTGTCCTCGCCCCGGAGCTTGGTCATGTACGAGTACCCGACGGCATGGGGGAGCTGGCTGGCGATGGGGACGGTGACGATCCCGGTGCGGTACTTCTCGAGGTCCCAGCCCGAATTGGGGAGGCCCTTCCAATAGGCGAGCAGGACCTCGATCGGGACTCCCCTCGCAACCTGGACCGCGTGCTCCCGGTATGAAGGGAAGACGAAATCGTCGGGCCGCAAGGCGAGAGCAGACCCGATCTGAACGGCTTCCTGTCCCTCGAGCATTGCATACGTCCCCAGCCGGCCCTGTCGTTGCAGGGCGAGCATGCGACGGTCGAGGGCTCTTGCCAGCACCATCTGGCGGTACATCTGCTGGTAGAGCTCGGGATCCAGCCCGGGGTCGTCAGCAACCAGGTGCCCGTCGGCGTCGATGATCCGAAGGGCACGCTTCTTGTGATGCTCAGAGTTGCCTGTCGGGATCAGTGCCTCCAAGCCGCGACCTAGACCGGCTCTGCGCGCTGCCAATTCCTACTCCTCCTGCACGGCATTGACCGTCTGATGCCGCGATCCGGGTGACGGTAGGCGATGCTGCGACCTCGGCAGAAACCATCGTTCGCAGAGTCTGCCACGGCTCTCGCAGGGGATGTCGGGAACTATCGTCGACCGGGTGCCGAGCTTCCGACCGGACCTGGCGGCGATGGGGGCCTACGTGCCGGGCCGCCCCATCGAGGAAGTTGCCCTGGACCTTGGATTTGCCGAAGCCGAGATCGTCAAGCTCGCTTCCAATGAGAGTCCCGACGGCCCCTTCCCTGGAGTCATCGAGGCCGCGTCAGCAGCTCTGGAGACTTCGAACCGGTATCCCGACACCGACACCACCGAGCTCTCCCGGTCCCTGTCACGCTGGCTCGACGTCCCTGAGGACCACCTCTGGGTGGGCGCGGGGAGTGTTGCGCTGCTCAGCCACATCGGGCTCGCGACTGGTGGGCCGGGGACGGGTGCCGTCTTTGCCTGGCCTTCCTTCGTGATGTATCGGACGGTGTCCGCGTGGGCCATGGCCACGGCCGTCGAGGTCCCCCTCGCCCCCGGCCACGTGCATGACCTGGCGGCGATGGTCGACGCGATCCGGGAAGACACCACCGTCGTGTACTTGTGCAACCCCAACAACCCGACCGGAACCATCGTGTCCGGGGACGAGGTCGAGGGGTTCGCCGCCAACCTGCCCGACAAGGTGCTCCTGGTAGTCGATGAGGCGTATCACGACTTCGTCAGCGATCCGGGCTATCGAAGCGCGCTCCAGTTGGCCACGAGCCGAGAGAACGTGGTTGTGCTCCGGACCTTCAGCAAGATCTTCGGCCTCGCCTCGCACCGCGTCGGCTACGCCGTAGGGCATCCTGCCACGCTCGGTGAGCTGCGGAAGGCCCAGCCACCCTTCACCGTCAGCCACGTGGCACAGGCCGCGGCGGCCGCTTCCCTCGGCAACCGCGATGAGCTCGAGCGAAGGATCGCGGCCAACGCCGCGGGGCGTCATCACCTACTCGGTGCCATCACCGAGCGCGGGTTGGCGCACTCCCACAGTGAGGCCAATTTCGTCTATTTCCGGATCGGCGAGGACTCGGGTGGGGCGGCGGACTCGTTCTTGCGGAGAGGCGTGATCATTCGGCCCATGTCAAGGGGATGGCTCCGGGCGACCGTGGGCAATCAAGCTGAGAATCACCGCTTCGTCGAAGCCCTCGACGCGGTTCTCCCCTCCCCGTAATTTACCGCTAGGGCTCTCCATGTGAGCTCTTTTCGGCCAAATTGCGAGAGGCCGGTGCGAATCGGTTTCAAGCCCGCGAGAATTGGCGAGAAACCGACTGACCGAACCTGACCCATGGACGCCCACCGAATTGCCGCCGAGGCCTCGCGCCTTCTTCCCATCGCCCGGAAGGTGCTCGAGCGCTACCCATTCGAGGTGCGCGAGCTCGAGCACCTGGCGACACACTCCAACGTCATGTATCGGGTGGTCACCGATGACGGCAGACAGTTGGTGCTTCGCGTCGGGGACCCGTTCGGCAACTCCAGGGCCAACATCGAGTACGAGGTGGCCTGGCTGTCGGCCTTGAACAAGGACACCGACATCGACGTCGTCGCCCCGATCCCCACCGGCTACGGCGCCCTGATCGTCGACGCACGCGAGGCGGACAGTGATCTCACCCGGCCGTGTGTGCTCTTCTCCTGGGTGCCGGGCGTGCCGTTGGCGGACGGTGCGGGGGCGTTCGGTTACCGGCAACTCGGGCAGATGTGCGCTTCGTTACAGAGCCACGGACGCACCTGGAGGCCCTCGAATCCCGAAGGCATGAGGAAGTGGGACCGGATCTTCTATTACGACCAGGGCCTGGACCCGGTCATCATCTACGACTCCAGGTTCGACCACGTGTTCAGCCCGGGCCGGCGCACCATCATCGACAAAGCGGGCCAGGCTGCGACCAACGTGATCGATGGTTCGTGGGAGGATGGTACGGCCCAGGTGGTGCACGGCGACCTCCACGAATGGAACGTGCACACCAACCGGACACGGCTCTACGCGTTCGACTTCGAGGACGTCATGGTCGCCCTCCCTGCGCAGGACGTTTCCGTTTGCCTCTACTCCTCGCGGATGAACGACCGGACCTCGGAGATCCAGGCCGCGTTTCGCAAGGGCTACGAGGAGTTCCTGCCCTGGCCGATCGTCGACCACGAGCAAGTCGACGGCTTTCACGCTGCTCGTCAGATCATGCTGATGAACTACGCGGCCCGGACGCTCCCGATGGGTGAGACCGAGCAATACCTGGCCCAGGTGATGCCATGGCTGGCCAGATACGCGGCGCGTTACGGCTGAGATGAGGTTCGCCGACCGCCGGGAAGCCGGGGCGCGGCTCGGTGAGGCGGTGGTCGAGCTCGAGCCATTGCGGCCCCTGGTCGCGGCCCTTCCCCGGGGCGGGGTACCTATCGGCGTCGAGGTAGCCGCGGCGCTTCGATGCCAGCTGGATGTTCTCGTGGTGAGGAAGGTCGGGGTCCCCTATCAGCCGGAATTGGCAATGGGGGCAGTCGGGGAGCGTGGCGTGGTGGTTCGCAACTACCAGGTCCTGGCTGCGGCCAGGGTCGACGATGCGACCTTCGAGGCGGCTGTCGGGGCCGCGAGGGATGAGGTCGCATCCCGGGTGAAGGTGTATCGGGAGGTAGCGCCCTCAGTCGACCCCACCGACCGGACGGTGATCATCACCGATGACGGGCTGGCCACTGGCTCGACAGCGCTCGCCGCTGTCGACATCGCACGCGCCGGTGGCGCGTCTCATGTCTGGGTCGCAGTCCCGGTGGGGTCACCCGAGGCGGTGCGCACAGTCGGGGCCGTCGCCGACCGGGTGGTTGCCTTGTACCAGCCCCGCCGTTTCATGGCTGTAGGTGCCTGGTATCGAGACTTCACCCAGACCGGCACTGACGAGGCCCGAGACCTTCTGCAGCGGTCGCGGAGCGCTAACTAGCGTGGGCTGAATCGGCAGCCGGAGGAACCATGCCCACTCTCGAGAAGTTCTGCAGCATCGATGCCAGCCTGGAGCGAAAGATCCTGGGTCAGACGCCGCTTGGGATGCGCATCGACTTCCCGTTCCAGGGGGTGGCCACCGGGCCCCACTGGGAGGGTGAGCGCCCGGTGAGTGGGATCGACTACAGCACCGTTCGCGGCGACGGCAACCTCGACCTCCGGATCCATGGCGTCATCGGGGAGAAGCGGGAGGCGGTTGCCTACACCGGCACCGGAGTTTCCATCCTCAACCCCGACCAGTCGGCAGACCCCAAGGAATTGATCCTCTTTCAGACCGGCAACGAAGACCTCGCGTGGCTCAACGGCGAGATCGGAGTTGCCTTCGGGCACGGGGACTCAGGGCGGATCACTCTCGAGGTCTACCTGGTCAAAGCATGAATGCCCGGCCTTCATAGGGCTCTGTAGTTCGGCTTCCGCTTCTCATTGAAGGCACTGACCCCTTCGAAATGCTCACTGGTCCGTCCCAGCCGGCCCTGTTCCATCTGCTCGGCCTCGAGTGCGGACTCGAACGATGAGTAGGCGGCTCCCCGGATCAAGCGCCGGGTCGTCACCAGAGAGTCAGGCACGAGGTCGGCGAGGGCCGCGGCCACCCCCCGCGCCCTTTCAGCAAGGGCTTCCCCGGGGACAGCCTCCATCGCCAAGCCGAGGGCGACAGCCTCCTCGGCTCCCACCCGCCGGTTGGTCATCGTGATCTCCAAGGCCCGAGAAACCCCGAGGTGTTGGGTCAGCCACCAGGTGGTTCCCGAGTCCGGGACCAGGCCGATTGCTGTGAACGCAGACGTGAGGTAGGCATCCTCGGCCATCACCCTCAAATCGCAGGCGAGCGCCAGGCCGAGGCCGGCTCCGGCCACCACGCCATTCAGCGCTCCCACCGTTGGCACCGCACAATCGACCAGGGCATGGACCGCCGGGTGGAACACCTCGTCGAGGAGGCGGGAGAGGTCGGGGCCGTCGCCACTCTCGTAGCCTGCCTTCAAATCGGCGAGGTCGGCACCCGAACAGAATCCCTTACCTGCTCCGGTGATTATCGCGACCCGGCCCTCTTCGCCGGCACGTCGCAGCGAGTCGAGGAGCCCCTCGCTCAACGATCGATCGATGGCGTTGTAGCGATCGGGGCGGTTCAGGGTGATGGTCGCGATCCCGTCATCGAGTGTGTATTCGACGGACACGGTCCTCCTCGGTCGGAGAGCCAGACTAATGATCAAGCAAATGATGGGTTTTTTCGAGGACCGTGCCTATGGTTACCCGGTCTCGCCGCGCTGGCGGCGACGACTGTCGACCCACAAGGAGGGCTCGTGAACAAATCCGAGATGGCGGACAAACTCGCCGACAAGGCGGACGTCTCGAAGGCCAAAGCCACCGAGATCATTGACGTCTTGTTCTCGACCAAGGACGGGGAAGGAATCATCGCCATCGAGCTCGACGCCGGCGGCAAGGTCAACATCACCGGTTTCGGCAACTTCAGCACCAAGCAGCGTTCTGCCCGACAGGGTCGGAATCCGGCAACCGGGGCAACCATCACCATCCCCGCGAAGAAGTACGCCCACTTCGCCGCAGCCAAGGGCCTCAAGGACCGCGTTTCGCTCTGAGAACACAAACCGGGAGTTTCATGGGCCCCGCCTTGGCGGGGTCCATTACTTTTCCGTGATGCTTCCCGACCAGTGGGTGCCTCCCGTGGCTATCGCCCACCGGGGCAGCCGCCATCTTTGGCCCGAAAACACGATGGAGTCCTTTGGTGGCGCAGTCGACCTCGGGTACCGGTTCCTCGAGACCGACATCCACGTCACAGCCGATGACATCGTGGTTTGCTTCCACGATGACACCGTCGATCGGACAACCGATGGAAGCGGTGCGGTTCGGTCGATGTCCTTCGATCAGCTGGCCGTCCTCGATGCCGGGTTCCGTCACCAGCTAGACCTCCGGTATCCGTTCCGGGGAAATGACGTCCGGGTGCCCACCCTGGAGGAGGCGGTGACCAGCTTCCCGGAGGCCTCGTTCATCGTTGACCTCAAGGGCGAGGGAATCGTGGGCCCATTGGCAGCACTCATCGAGCGGCTCTCCCTTCACGATCGCCTGATTGTCGGCTCCTTCTCCGATCGACGACTGGAGGAGTTCCGGGTTGCGTCAGGCGGCCGGGTTCCGATCTCGAGCGGCCCCATTCTGAGTCGGCGCTGGCTGCTCAGTTCGAGGGTTGGTCGGGCACCGGGGGGGCATGCCTCGGTCCTCCAGTTGCCGGTGCAGACCCGCGGAGTCCGGGTGGTGGACAGGCGCCTGGTCGACACCGCCCATGAACGTGGGCTCCAGGTGCACGTCTGGACGGTGAACGATCCCGGCGAGATGGAGAGTCTGCTCGAAATCGGGGTCGACGGCATCATCACCGACCGACCCGATCTGCTCAAGGAGGTGCTGATGGCGAGAGGGGAGTGGGGCTAGCCCTGACGCCCCGCGTAGCATCGTCTGATGCACATCCTGATTGCGGCAATCGTCTTCGCAGTCGAGCTGGGCGGCGTTTTCGGCGCGGCTAGTGCCGAAGTGGTGACCATGGGCGACGAGTCGATGACGATCGAGATCGAGGTCGGCATCGAAGGGGAGGTCGAGGCAGTGGTGGCTCATCTCGCCCTACCCAACGAGCCCGCTCTCGCGTTGCCGTTGCTCGACCGTGGCGATGGGACGTTCGGTGTGACCACCGAGGTCAAGCCGGCCAACTATCAGGTGGTATTCGAGACGCTCGGCGAAGTGTCCAGCCAGTCTCAGACGGTGACCCTCGCCGATCTCGGTGTGGAACTGGTTGGAGACGGGAGCACGGGCACCACCGAAGACGAGGGGCTCAGCGCCGACACCCTAGGCTGGGGATGGCTCGCCGTGGCCTTCGGCGCCGCCTCACTGGCGGCACTGGCATTCTGGGTCCTCGGCGGTCGTGACCGAGACGAGGAAGAAGAAACGGGCTCCGGGGGCGACGAGGACGAAGCGGGATCAGAAGAGGCCATGGCTCAGACTCCTGTCGAGGCCTCACCACCCGACGCCTGACTCTTCGCCATCTGCCTTGCCTCCTCGATGCGCCGGCTGTTCAGGTTGGGAAGGGCATAGATCAATGCTGCGAGGTTGACGATCGCGGCGAAGATGAACGGGGCTCGCAAAGCCGCTTCTCTCCCGGCGAGCGGCTCGGTGATGGCAACGATGGCACCCCCAATGAGAGAGCCGACAGGCATCATCCCCCAGCCGAAGAAGCGGTAGACCGAGTTCACCCTCCCCAGCAGGTGATCGGGGATCAGTGACTGGCGCAGCGAGACAGTGATGACGTTCCACAAGGTCCCGGTCAGCGATCCAAGCGCAAGCATGACCCAGACCACGGTGGCAGACGAAGTGAGCCCCGTCAGCAGCAGAGTGAGGCTGCCCACACCCAGGGTGAGGAACAGCGATGGGCCCTGACCGATCCTCTTCGATATCCCGGCTGCGAGGAAGGATCCGAGTACACCGCCCGCGGCACCGGCGGTCATCAGCACTCCGAACTCGGCGGCACCCAGTCCCAGGATCTCCTGTGCGAACAAGACTTGGGTGGCAAAGGCAAGGCTGAACATCGCGTTGATCAGCCCGAGGCAGATCGCCATCGGGCGGAACAGGGGGTGATGCCAGAGCCAGCGCACTCCTTCCTTCAACTCCCCCCAGAACGAGGAGGAGTCCTGGCCCGAGTCGGCGGATTGCTTGGGGCGAAAGTTGCCACCGATCGTGAAGATCAGTGCGGCGGCCACGGCGAATGAGCCGGCGTCCACGAAGAATGGGAGGGAGAAGGCGATTGCGAGCAGGAACCCGGCCAGGGGTGGGCCGACGAACGAGTTCATCACCAGCTCGGCTCCCCAGAGTCGTCCGTTGGCCTTCTCCAGGTTCTCCTCGTCGACGAATGCGGGCAGCAGTGTCTGCGCCGAGTTGTCTCTGAGCACCTCGGCGATCCCGAGCAACAGGGCCGCGGCGTAGATCGCGATCAACAGGAGTGTCGAGTTGCTAGGAGGTTGCGCGGTCCCGGCGCCGATCTCGTCTGGGCTGGCCAGCTGACCCTGCGCAGCGAAGACCACGAATGCGACCCCCAGCGTTACAACGAACCGCACCACATCCATCCACGCCACCAGCTTCCGCCGGTCGACGCGGTCGGTGATCACCCCGGCGGGCAGGCTGAAGATCAGCCAGGGGAGACGGGTTGCGACGGCAACAAGGGCGATCTGGACGGGATCACGAGTGACCGCGGAGGCCAGCCACGGGTAGGCGATCAACGAGACTCCGTCGCCGAAATTGGAGACGACAGATGCCGTCCACAGCTTCCAGTAGTTGCGGCCGAGTGGGTTGCTCATTGGCCCTGGACCGGGTCCGGGAGATGGGGCCGGTCGGTGGGATAGAGGGCGAGCAGCAGCCCAAAGGTGGTCTCTTCACCCCGTGGCTCGCTCACGAACTCCTGGGCGAGCTCTTCGAGGCGCAGCGCCCACTCCTCGGCGCGGTCGCTGGGGATCCTCGCGTAACGCAGCGTGCTCATCATCGACTCGTGTGCTTCCTCGGTGTGGCTAGCTGCAGCCCTTGCGTATTCGGATGCGGCCGAAGACAGGAAGAAGTCAGGCGCCAATTCGACGCCGAGGCCGACCTTCGGCCCCATCACGAATGTCCGCGCAGTGCGCCCGTAGTACTTGGCCTCCAGCGCCCTCACTCTTTCGGTACGGACGACCTTTATCAAGCCCGCCTCCCTCAAGACGCCGACGTGGTGCCCGACGGTGCCTTTCGGTTGATCAAGGGCCCGCGCCAGCTCGGAGATGGTGGCTGCCCTCTCCAGCAACAAGTTGGCGATTTCGCTCCTGGTGTCTTCGAAGAGTGCTCTCACCTGACCCTGGTCCGTGAGTTTGAGCACGTCCTCTAGGGAGTAATCCGGCGGCGGCGTATGGACTGTCATTCCCGTATGGTCGGGATTTCCCGCCTGTTTGTCAAGCTATAGCGTTGCCCTACATGGTGAGATTTGCGACACCGGGAGACGCGGAGGCCATCGCCAGCGTGCATGTCACCTCGTGGCAGCACGCCTACCAGGGGATTCTCGACCGCGACTTCCTCGGTGGCCTCGACCTCGCGACCCGGGTGTCGTGGTGGAATGCATTGCTCGACCGTGATGATGGGTCGGCCCTGGTCGCCGAGGTGGATGATGCTGTCGTCGGGTTCAGCCTGGTTGGAACTGCAGATGATGAGGGTTGGGGCGAGGTCATGGCCATATATGTCGACCCCGATCAATGGGGAGCCGGTCTCGGGTGGGCACTACTTGCAGCGGCGGAGGAGCGCCTCGCCGAGTTGGGGCATAACCGAGCTTTGCTCTGGGTCCTGGAGGCCAACTCGCGGGCACGTGCCTTCTACGAGCGCCAGGGCTGGAGCCGGGGACGTCCCATCCGATTGGAGACGATCGGCGGGACCCAGGTCACCGAGGTCCGTTACGAGAAGTCGCTAGAGCCCTCGTGACCGTTTCGAGGTCGGCGGGAAACGTGACTTTGATGTTGGACGGGTCACCCGCCACCGCGGCGATGACGACATCGCTGAACGCCAGGACGACGTCTGCCGTGTCGTGGCCCTGGAAACCCTGGGCTTCGGCAATCCTGTAGGCCTCCGCTAGGGGTCGTGCCTGAAACACCTGCGGGGTCTGGGCCACCACGGCGGGCACGGCGCGCAGATCGACCCGGCTGACGATAGGCCCGACCGCAGGGAGTACCGGGACTGCCCCGCCGGTATCGGCCGCTGCTGCGAACAGCGTCGCGATCAGCTCAGGGCTGACAAGAGGGCGGGCCCCGTCGTGGATCCCGATGAGGTCGATCTCCGGCCCGATTGCGGAGAGTCCGGCCATCTCGCTGGCAGTCCGGGTCTCGCCGCCGGCGACTACTTCGACCTCGGAAGCCAGGTCGCGCAAGGTCTCGACCTGGTCGTCCCTGCAGACCAACACGCACTGATCGACGTAACGCGAAGCGGCGGCCACCGTATGCATCACCAGAGGCCTGCCTTCGATCGCAGTCATCAGCTTGTCGCCACCGAATCGCGAGCTGGCGCCCCCGGCCACGATGATCATTGCTCGTCCGGACACCGGGCGAGAGTACTTTGAGCCGGTGATCGACCTCGGGGCACTCGTGGAGCAAGTGGCGGACGGCGCCACCCACATCGCCTTCGATAGCGCCGGGGCCCTTGTCTTCGACACTGCCCCTCCGAAAGGCGACTTCGCCCTTCTCCTGGTGAGGCCGGTGGTCGATGCCGTCAAGGAGATCGACGACGCCCGCGTGAGGGCCTCTGTCGACCGTGAGGGCTTGTGGCTGGTGGAAGGGTTTTCGGTCGACAGGAAGGTCATCGAGGCCGTAGGGCCGCGTTTGATCACCCCCGACGAGCTGATCGCGGCGGTCGAGGATGCCGGATTCGAATGGAGGGTGGTCGACTCCTCCCCGTAACGGGCAAGGGTCTTGTGACCCCGGTGCCCGGCTAATAGGTTCGATCGGATGGAGGGGGTGGGGAGAAGGGGCGTCCTCGGTATCGAGTCGCCCGATCCGATTCTGTCGCTCATTGCGTCCCTGGGACTGGGAGCCGCTGCCGGCACGGCTCTGGTGATCGATGTCACTCGGGATTGCAATGTCGGCACCAAGCGCACGCTTGCCGATCTCCTCGAGGACGGCCCCAGCCTCGGTGAGCTGAGCCCAACGCGGACCGGCGTAGCCATGATCGGGAGCGGGCCGGCTGGGCTGGACGAGGCGCTGCCGATGATCGACCGGCTGGCCGTCAACTGGCCTGCCGTGGTCATCCGCTGCGACCGAGGCGGGTGGCCTGGGCCGACGGTACCGGTTCGCCCGCTGTGGCCCGGGCTGATTGCCCCCAATGACCCATTCCCGGCGGTGTGGCAGTCCATCGCCGGCGGCATCCGGCCGCCCGGGCCAGGGCCGATACTGCCCCGGCTCAGTGCGCGCCGGGCGCGTGATCTTCTCGCCGGGCGCCTGCCAGGACGTGGGCGCTGGGTGCGGGTCTGGGACTTGGTCTGGAGGATGCCGTGGGCATGATCGAGCGGGTTGCCGAGCAGATCGCCTTCGGCCGAACTCCCTTCCGACGGGGCGAAGTCGCTCTCGATGCCCGGGACCGGCTTCGGCTCGCGGCTCCGGACCGGGCAGCCGAGCTGGCCGGCGTGGTGGCCGACCATGTGCTCGGCTTGGGCCCTCTCGAGGCACTGCTCCGCGATCCCGAGGTCACGGACGTCCTCGTCAACGGGCCCCGTGAGATTTGGGTCGAGAGAAAGGGCATCCTGAGCCGCACCGAAGCCCGGTTCGACAGCGACGGGTCGGTCACCGCTGCGGTGGAGAGGGTGATCGCCCCTTTGGGCCTGCGGGTCGACCGCTCCTCCCCCATGGTCGATGCCCGTCTCCCGGACGGCAGCCGCCTTCACGCAGTGATACCGCCTGCTGCCGTCGACCATCCGGTGGTCGCCATCCGACGCTTCACCCAGGCCGTCGAATCGCTCGGCGCTCTCGTCGGCTTAGGGACGGCCACCGTGGAGCAGGTCGAAGCACTGCGGCAAGCGGTGCGAGATCGTAAGACCATCATCGTCTCCGGGGGCACCGGCGCCGGGAAGACGACGCTGCTCAACCTTCTGGGAAGTGTGATCCCATCACAAGAGCGAGTGGTGACGATCGAGGATGCCGCCGAGCTGAGGCTCCCCGGCCACGTGGTCCGACTCGAGGCGCACCCTCGCAACGCGGAGGGCGCAGGAGAGGTGACGATCCGAGCCCTGTTGAGATCGGCGCTGCGCCTCAGGCCGGATCGGATCATCGTGGGGGAGGTCCGGGGCCCGGAAGCCCTCGACCTGGTGTGGGCGCTCAACACCGGGCACCGTGGCTCTCTGTCCACGGTGCACGCCAACTCCCCCGAAGAGGCCATGTGGCGATTGGAGACTCTGGCGCTCTCCGCGGGGGACACCTCGGAGATCTCGGTGAGGCGACAGCTCCACGCCGCGGTGGATCACGTCGTTCAGATCGAGCGCCGGGGCAGCGGGCGCCGTATTCGGTCGATCGCTTCGATCGGCCCCGACGGGGTGACCGGGGGTGGAGAGTGATCGAAGCCCTTCTCGTCGGCTGGGGCCTCCTCGCCGGGCTCGACCGGGCCCGGGTGCTTCTGTTGGTCGCTGCCCTCACTGTTCCCGTGCCCCTGGGATGCCTGTTGGGTGTGCACGTGTGGAGGTCCAGGTCCCGGCCATCCACTCGGTCCACTCTGTTCTGTGAGGCGGTCTCCGGGGAGCTCCGCTCCGGCGCATCGTTCCGGTCCGCCCTGGAGCGAGCGGCCGAATCGGTCGGCGCGCTCGGCCTGGCTCGTTTGTGTGGGGCGGGTGCTCCGGCGTCAGTCCTTGCAAACGCCGTACGCGCCGAGTTCGGCGAAGTCGGTGAGGAAGCGGCCACGGTCATCGAGCATGGGTCACGGATGGGCGGACCGGTGGCCCCGCTGTTCGACGAGATGGCGGCTCTGGCGCTCGCCCGCATCGAAGTCCTTCACGAGGTCGCCTCAGCCACCGCACCGGCTCGCGCGACTTCGGTCGTTCTCCTCGCTGCACCATTGCTGGCCGTGGTCTGGGCCTTCAGCAGTGGTCGGCTCAGCTCGTACCTGGCAACGCCTTCGCAACGAGCCTCGGCTCTCCTCGGGCTCGGCCTTGTCGCCGTCGGCATCGTGTTGGCGGGAGCACTCCTCAGGAGGGCGCGGTGACGCTCGTGGTCCTCGGGGCGGTGGGACTTGCTCTCGGTGGCCCTGTACTGGCGCTCTGCCTGATTTCAGTGGCCGCATGCCGGTTGCTGGTGAGGCGAAGCCCGGCAACCAGGCCGATCCGCCCGTTGCTGATGGTCCTGATCGTGGAGCTCCGGTCGGGGCGGTCGACGTTGGGCGCCCTCCAGGAAGCGGCCCGGGTCTTTCCAGAAGACCAACAGTTGGTCAGGGCGTCCCGGGTGGCTTCCGTCAGCGGCCTGACCGCAGCGCTCGATGGATGCGGGGGCCCGATCAGAGGGGTGCTCGCCCAGCTCGCCAGAGCCCAGCGTTCGGGCTCGCCGGTTGCAGAAACTGTTCGCTCCCTGTTGGACGCAGACATCGCCGCCGAGCGTGCCCGCCGCATCGAAAAGGCCAGGACGCTGCCGATCAGGCTGATGGTCCCCATCACCTTGTTGGTCATGCCCGGCCTGGTCCTCTTGCTCTATGCGCCCTCTTTGCTGCGCACCTTCGCGGACCTGTCAGGCCCGCTCTCGTGAAATCCGCACTTCTCCCCGTACCGGTCGGAAACCGGAGTGGAAGGAGAGCTGATGGCTCGAATCTTCAAGTGGGTGCCGAAACGGGAGGAGGGTCAGGGGACAGTCGAGTACTTCCTCGTCATCCTCGCCGCCACGGCACTCGCCATCGTCGCCCTCAACTGGCTGCAGTCGGGGAGCGGCGGCGGGTTGCTGGGGGGCCTTTTCGGAAAGGTCATCGATTGGGTCGCCGGAAAGTTCTGAAGGATCGGGGCTCGGTGACAGTGGAGCTGTTCCTGGTGCTTCCGGTGCTGGTGCTGGCGGCGGTAGCGGCGATCCAGGTGGTGGGCATCACCCAGACCAGGCTCGAGCTAGTGGCAGCGGCGCGAGACGGGGCCCGGGTCGCTGCCACCACCCCCGATCCGTCCCGAGCGGTCGAGGCGGTCATGGAGTCGCTGCCGCCCGAGATCCGGGGTCGGGCTCGGATCTCGGTGCAGCGCCCGGATCGGGTGGGTGTCCCCGCGCTGGTGACGGTCGCGGTTCGTCACCAGCTCGGCGCGCCCTTCCCGGCCTCGGTGGGAGTCGACCTCACCGCCAACGCCTCGATGCGAACCGAGCGGTGACGGGCGACCGAGGAGGCGTCAGCCTCCTCGTGATCGCGTGGGTGGCGCTGGTGGCGACGATCGGAGTTGCGACTGCATCGCTAGGGACTCTGATCAGCGCCAGGGAGCAGGCGAATACCTCGGCGCAGGCAGCGGCACTGGCAGCTGCCGTCTCCACTTATCCTCCCGCCGGCGCCGGGCCTCCCCCGGGGAACAGGCAGCGGAATTCGCGTCACGCAACGGCTCCCGCCTCGTGAGTTGCCGATGCCCGGTGGATCCCTCGATGCGAGCCAGGACGGTGATCGTGACGACGGCGATCGATGTCGAGGTGCCGATCTTCGGTGGGGTCACCGTCGGGGCGGCGGCCAGAGCGGAGTTCGACCCCGTCTTGTGGCTTGGCGGGTGATGGGAAGATGAGGCGATGGCACCCCGGACGACCCGAGCCACGGCGGCCCTCGATCGTTTAGGTGTCGCCTACGTCCCCCATCACTACGAAGTGTCGGAGAAGGTCGGCGACGGATACGGGGAGGCGGTCGCTGCCGCCATAGGTCTCGGCGGCGACAGCGTCCTCAAGACGCTGGTGGTGGAGGTGGATGGCACCCCGGTAGTCGCAGTGATCCCGGTCGGATCACGCCTGTCCACCCGCCTCCTTGCCGGCGCCGCTGGCGGGAAGCGGGCGCAGATGGCTTCTCCCGCCACGGCCGAGCGACTGACTGGCTACGTGACCGGTGGGATCAGCCCGTTCGGCCAGCGGCGGGCGCTCGACCTCTATCTGGACTCCTCGGTGCTCGACCAGGTCACAGTCGCGGTCTCGGGAGGCGTGCGCGGCCTCCAACTCGAGCTCGCTACGGCCGACCTCGTCCGGGCCACCAACGCGAGTGTGGCCGCCCTCATCGACCACCCCGACCCTCGATAGGCTCGCCCTTCGATGGCGACCCGTCTCGAGGTACTGCGCATGCTGGCCGAAATGGCCAAGCTCACCTCTATCGAGGAGGGGAGCCCTCAGGCCTTCCGGGTGAGGGCGTATGAGAACGCCCTGCATGGGATCGAGGGTCATCCCGGCGAGGTCGATGGGTTGGACAAGGCCGGCCTGATCGCGATCAAAGGTGTTGGTGCGTCCACAGCAGACAAGATCCTCGAGTTCCAGGCGACCGGCTCGGTCGCGAAGTTGGAGGCGCTCAGGGAGAAGTACCCGCCGGCTTTCGTCGAGCTGACCCGCATCCCCGGTCTCGGGCCCAAGACGCTGAAGCTCATTCGATCCGAGCTCGGTGTGGAGAACATCGACGATCTGAGAGCGGCGATCGCCGCTGAGCGCCTGCGCGAGCTCCCCGGGATGGGGAAAACTTCCGAAGAGAAGATCGCCAAGGCGATCGACCGGCTCGGCCTTCACGGCAAGGATCGGCGCACACCCCTGATCGAAGCCCTCCCCCTGGCCCGGTCGCTGGCGGCCAGGATCTCGGAGCTGGCATCGGTGAAAGCCGCTGTTCCCTGTGGATCGATTCGGAGGTTCTCGGAGACCATCGGCGACATCGACATCGTGGTTGCGACTACCAGTCCAAAAGCGGTTTCGACGTTCGTTCTCGGACTCCCAGAGGTCGCCGAAGTGATCGGGTCGGGTGACACCAAGACCTCATTCCTCACAAGGGAGGGGATGCAGATCGACGTGCGCACTGTGAAGCCGGCTCAGCTTGGGTCGGCTCTCCTCTACTTCACCGGCTCCAAGGCGCACAACATCGCGCTGCGTCAGCGAGCCATCGACCGCGGGTGGCTTCTCAGCGAATATGGCCTGTTCGAGGAGAAAAAAGTCGTGGCCTCCAAGACCGAGGAAGACATCTACCGGGCCCTCGAGATGTCCTTCGTGCCCCCTCCACTGAGGGAGGCGACGGGTGAAGTGGAGCGAGCGGCTGCAGCGGAGCTCCCCGAGCTCATCCAGCTCGACCAGATCAAGGGAGACCTCCACTATCACACCGACCAGTCGGGCGACGGGCGCTCCAGCCTCGAAGAGATGGTCGATGCCGCGGTGAGCCGTGGCTATGAATACGTGGCGATCACCGACCATGGCGAAGACCTGGCCATCAACGGCTCGACCCGGGAGGAGATGCTGGCCCATCGCGACCGGATCCGCGAGCTGGAACAGGAGAAGGGGATCGGGCTCTTGTTCGGCTGCGAGCTGAACATCGGGCCTCGCGGGGAGCTGGACTACGACCCCGACTTCCGACTCGAGTTCGATTACTGCGTCGCGTCCATCCATTCCCACTTCGACCTGCCCCAGGACGATCAGACTGCTCGTCTCCTCACCGCGCTTGCCGATCCCGCGGTCAATGCCATCGGCCATCTCTCGGGGCGGTACATCGGGCGCCGGCCCGGTGTCGAGCTCGACATCGAAATCGTCCTGGAAGCCCTCGAGGTGACCGGCGTGGCTCTCGAGATAAATGGTGCCCTCGACCGGCTCGATGCCACCTCGGAAGTGGCGAGGCTGGCTATGGCGCGAGGGGTGAGCGTCGTCATCGATACCGACTCACACCACACCAGCGAATGGGTGCGGATGGGATACGGGGTTGCCCATGCGCAGAGGGGTTGGGTGACCACCGATCGAGTTGTGAACTCCAGGCCTCGGGCCGAGTTCATGGAATGGGCGGCGAGTCGGCGCAATCGGTAACTTCCAGGACCAATGGCCAAGCAATACGAGCTCAACCCCAGCACCCTGCGGATCGGCCGTGCCATGTCGTGGATGGCACGCCGTGGCATCGGGAAGACCCAGGTACTGACCACAACCGGTCGGAAGTCCGGTGAGCCGAAGAGCGTGCCGGTGAGCCCGATCGTGATCGACGGGACTGAGTACCTGGTGTGCCCGTACGGTGAGATGGGGTGGGTGCTCAACGCCCGTTCCAACCCCAGCGCCGGTCTCCGGCATGGCTCGACCGATCGACAGGTCCGGCTCATCGAGACCGGGGGCGAGGTTGCGGCGAAGGTCGTCGCCGCCTACTACCAGCGGGAGGGTTACGCCAGCCAGTACATGGACGTTCCCGAGAACCCGACGGTCGAAGACTTCGAGAGGAATGCAGCCCTGTTCCCGGTGTTCGAGGTCAGCCGGCCCGATTGAGGCTCGATCCTTGTAATTCGTGCTCGGGGACGGGAAGCTATGCCCCCTGGCGACGACCCCCACGAAGACTGATCTGGTGCCCGACACCTTCGTTCTCGACACCTGCGTCCTGCTCGCCGACCCCCAATCCCCACTCCGATTCGATGAGCACCACGTGGTGCTCCCGCTCGTTGTCATCGAGGAGCTGGACCGGAAGAAGACCCGCCTCGACGAGGTCGGCGCCAACGCCCGAGCCGCGATCCGACTGATCGAGGAGATGGGAGCCTCGAGGGACGGTGGACTGCGGGAACCGGTCGCGCTCCCCGGTGGGGGCACGCTTCGCATCGAGCTCAACGGGATCACCTCCGATCGCCTGCCAAGTGCCCTCGACCCGCAGACCCCGGATCACCGCATCCTCGCCACGTGTCTGAATCTGGTCGAGGAAACGCCGGCTGTCCTGGTCACCAAGGATGCGGCGCTCCGGATCAAGGGCGCCCAGCTCGGCATCGCGGTCCAGGATTATCGAGCCGACACCGTGGCGGTCGATCAGCTGCACTCCGGCCTGGTGGAGCATGCCACCGACGGGGATGTGATCGATCGGCTTTTCGACGAGGGCAAGATCGAGGTCGAGGGCCTCGAGGCCGAGGTCAACGAGTTCCTGATCCTCCGCTCCGGGGCCTCCCGCTCGGCATTGGCACGCGTGATCCAGTCGGAGCCGAGCGTCGTCGTGGAGCGGGTCCCGACCCATGTCCGGGCTTTCGGAGTGGAGCCGAAGAACGTTCGCCAGACCGTCGCCTTGCACCAGCTTCTCGACCCCGACATCCCCGCCGTGTCCGTCATGGGCATGGCCGGCACCGGCAAGACCTTCCTCGCCCTGGCCGCAGCGCTTGAGCAGGTCCTGGAGCAGGGCCGCTATCGGAGGGTGTCGGTGTACAGGCCCCTCGTCGCAGTGGGGAGGCAGGAGGTTGGCTATCTGCCCGGCGACCTCAACGACAAGCTCGCTCCCTGGATGGCGGCGGTCCACGACAACCTCTACGCCCTCTTCTCCGATGCCGGGGTGGATGGGGCCCGCAACGCGATCGATGAGCTGATCGACCGTGGCGAGCTGGAGATGGCTGCCGTCACCTATCTGAGGGGCCGGTCGATCACCGGGGAGTTTGTCATCATCGACGAGGCTCAGAATCTGGAGCTGCCCACTTTGAAAGTGATCCTCACCAGGATGTCTCGCGACTCGAAGGTGGTGTTCTGTGGGGACCTCTCCCAGGTGGACAACCCCTACATCTCGCCGTTCGGGGGCATGGCGGCGCTGATCGAGAAGTTCAAGGGATCGCCCTTGTTCGGCCACATCACTCTCGAGCGCTCAGTGCGCTCGCCATTGGCGGAGATGGCCGCCACCGTCTTATAGGAGGACACAATGACCGAGCCTGAAACGGGCAATGACCGCCAGCCGAAGCCGGAGCGAAAGGGCTCATTGGTGGCTATCGGAGCAGTGCTCGGCGTCGGCCTGGGCGCCGCCATCGGGACGGCTATGGACGACATGAGCACCGGGATCTGGATCGGCGCGGTGATCGGAGTCGGCCTCGGCATGCTGGGCTCGTATTTCCAGCGCTGATCGGGCCGGGCCGCTACTTCCCGACCCGCTCCCGGCGGGCCGCAAGGAGCTCGGCCGCCCTTTCGATGTCGATGGTCTCCGGCGAGTCACCCTGGCGCAGCGAGGCGTTTACCTCACCGTCGGTCACGTAGGGGCCGAAGCGGCCGTTGCGCACTGTGACCGGCTTGCCGCTCACCGGGTCGTCACCGAGCTCTTTGAGCGCCGCTGCCGCCCTCTGCCCGCGCCGCCTCGGGGGCTCGGCGAGAAGCGCCAGCGCCTCCTCGACCGTGAGTGTGAAGAGTTGCTCTTCGCTCTCGAGGCTGCGCCTGTCAGATCCTCTCTGGATGTAAGGCCCGTAGCGGCCATTGAGGGCGACGATCTCGACATCCTCCGGGTCGACGCCCACGGTGCGGGGCAGTGAGAGGAGCTCGAGAGCGGTGTCGAGTGAGAGCTCGTCGAGTGACATGCTCTTGAATAGGGAAGCCCGCTTCGGCTTGACCTTGCTCCCCTCCTCGGTCTCGCCGAGCTGGACGTAGGGGCCGAATCGGCCGGTCTTGCCCAACACGATGAGCCCGCTGTCCGGGTCGCTTCCGAAAATCTTGTCTCCCACGTTTTGGGTCTGGACGAGCTCGATGGCCTTCTCCACAGTGAGCTCGTCGGGTGCCAGGTCATTGGGAATCGACGCCCGCTCCTCGCCGATCTCGACGTACGGCCCGTATCTGCCGATTCGAGCGAGGACTTCTTTTCCCTCGCCGTCGACGCCGATCGGAATCGATCCCACCGCGCGGGGGTCGATCTCGTCGAGTCGGGTCGCAACCTTGTGTCTTGAGGCCGTCTTCCCCGAAGTAGAAGCCGGTGAGCCAGGGGACGGACTCCTCGTCGCCGGCTGCGATCCGGTCGAGGTCGTCCTCCATCGCGGCGGTGAAGCTGTAATCCACCAGCTGAGGAAAATGCTGCTCGAGCAGGGCCACCACGCCAAAGGCGGTGAAGGTGGGGACAAGGGCCGTCCCCTTCTTCCAGACATAGCCACGGTCCTGGATGGTCGTCATGATCGAGGCGTAGGTAGAGGGGCGGCCGACGCCCAAGCTCCTCCAGCCTTTGCACCAGGGACGCCTCCGTGTAGCGGGCCGGCGGTCGGGTCTCGTGGCCTGTTGGCTCGAGTCGTTGCACAGCGAGGGCGTCGCCGACTGTCAGCGGCGGCAGCGCTCTTCTCCTTGTCGTCGGCGTCTGACTCGGGGTCGTCGGATCCCTGCACGTACGCCTTGAGGAAGCCGGGGAAGGTGATGGTCCGTCCGCTCGTTGCGAACACTGCGTCCTGGCCGTCGGCTGACTTCGCACCCAGCCGTGCCGGTGATGCTGACCCCGACCGCATCGGCCATCTGAGAGGCGAGAGTCCGCTGCCAGATCAATTCGTACAGCCGGGCCTCATCGGGGCCCACCCGGCCCGCGACCTGTTCCGGGGTCTGGAAGGTCGTCATCGCCGGCAGGTCGGATCGCCTCATGGGCCTCCTGCGCGCCCTTCACCTTCGAGGCGTACACCCGCGGTTTCGGGGACAGGTACTCCTGGCCGTAGAGCTTCGAGATCTGGGCCCGCGCCGTGGCCAACCGCGGAATCGGACAGCGAGGTCGAGTCGGTGCGCATGTAGGTGATGTAGCCGTTCTCGTAGAGACGCTGCGCCACCGACATCGTGCGAGACGATGAGAAGCGAAGCTTGCGGCCCGCCTCCTGCTGAAGGGTCGAGGTCCGAAACGGGGGATAGGGGGACCGCTTGTACGGCTTCTCGTCGACAGTCTGCACCGCGAAACCCGAATCGAGCAGGGCCCCTGCCAGCCCGGTGGCTTGCTCCTGGTCGAGGACGATCACGTTCGGCTTCGGGGCGCCGTCCGACTCCGAATTCCTTGCCGGTGGCGACCCGCTGGCCGTCCAGCGAGAGCAGGGTGGCCTCGAAGGTCGCTGTCCAGATCGTCGGCTGGGGCGAACACGCCCTCGAGGCTCCAGTAGGAGGCGGAGGTGAAAGCCATCCGCTCCCGTTCCCGCTCGACGACGATTCGGATCGCCACGCTCTGGACCCGGCCCGCCGAGAGCCCTTGCTGCACCTTCCGCCATAGAACCGGGGAAACCTCGTAGCCGTAGAGCCGGTCGAGGATGCGACGGGCCTCCTGGGCCTGGACCAGGCGCAGGTCGAGCTCGCGGGGGTGGGCGAAGGCCTCTTCGATGGCGTGTTTGGTGATCTCGTGGAAGACCATCCGATGCACCGGGATCTTCGGCTTGAGCGCCTCGGTCAGGTGCCAGGCAATCGACTCACCCTTCGCGGTCCTCGTCAGTCGCCAGGTAGAGCTCGTCGACGTCGGCGAGCATCTCCTTGAGCATCTTCACCCGGTCGCGTCGCTCCTTGGGCACCACGTACAGGGGCTCGAAGCCGTTGTCGACGTTGACTCCGAGGCGGGCCCAATCCTCGCCCTTTGCGCTTCGCCGGGATCTCGGCTGCCGACCGTGGGAGGTCGCGGATGTGGCCCATCGACGACTCGACTGCCACCTCGGATCCGAGGAATCCGGAGATGGTTCGGGCCTTCGTCGGGGACTCGACGATGACGAGGCTCTTAGGCATGGGTGTGGAGAGTTGACTTCATCTGACTGGGCAATGTCAATACGAACCGTGTCCCGGGGGAGCGTTACCGTCTGTCTCCAGTGGCACGCGATCCGGCCCCGATCCACCGATATATTGCGCTCGAAGGCGGCGATGGGAGCGGCAAGACGACTTTGTCGGCCGCGTTCTCGCCTCTCGGCTCCGCGCACCGATGGGAGAGGAAGTCGTGGAGGTCCGAGAGCCCGGGGGGACCCCGCTCGGGAGAGCGCATCCGCGAGTTGCTGCTCGACTCCGACCACGTCGAGCCATGGGCCGAGGTGTTCCTTTTCGCCGCCCAGCGAGCCCAATTGGTGCGAGAGTCGTGGCTCCGGCGCTCGAGCGGGGAGCCTGGGTGATCAGCGACCGCACCTACTACTCGTCGATCACCTATCAGGGAAGGGCGAGGGGCCTGGGCGAGCAGGTGGTGCGCGAGATCAACGAAACCGGGCTCGACGGTGTCGTGCCTGGTCGGGTGTTCGTTATCGAAGTGGACCCGGATACCGCCCTCGGGCGTCAGACACCGGCCCGATCGCATCGGCAGCGAGAGCGTCGATTTCCAGGAGCTGGTGAGGTCCTCGTACCGAGACCTGGCTGCTTCGGACCCGGGGCGGGTCGTGCTTCTCGACGGCTCTCAGCCGGTGGAACTGCTTGCGGAGCAGGTCGTGAAAGGCCTCCTCGATGGCTGACCATTTCGAAGGTGTGATCGGTCACTCTCGAGTCGTCGATCTGCTGCGCAAGGACGCAGCCGAGCCGGCCAACGCCTATCTCTTCTTCGGCCCGGAGTCGGTGGGCAAGGCGACCCTGGCGCGCCGCTTCGCTGCGGCGATCCTCTGCCCAACTCGGGGGGTGCACGATGAGCCCTGTCGCTCCTGTCGCCTCGTCGGGTCCGACACCCACCCCGACGTCTCGCTGGTCGAGCCCGAAGGGGCAACCAGTCTCGGGGTCGAGCAGATACGCAACGTCGTCACCCGGGCTGCGCTGCGGCCGGTGGAGGGAAGACGGGCGATCTTCCTCCTCCCCGACGCCGGGTCGATGACCGAGCAAGCGGCCAACGCCTTGCTCAAGACGCTGGAGGAGCCTTCGGCAGCCGCCGTGTTCCTCCTGGTTGCGGAATCGGAGGAGGACTTTCCCCCAACCGTCGCCTCCCGTTGCCGGACGGTGCACGTCGGCAGGGTGCCGTTGGACGTCATGGTCGAGGCACTCGTCGAGCGCGGGATGGACAAAGGCGATGCATCCGTGGTGTCGGTGGTCTCGGGTGGCCGTCCCGGGCTGGCGCTGGCCCTCATGGACCAGCCGGAGGTCGCCGGCTTTCGCGATCTCTGGCTATCGATCCCGGGACAGGTCACGCCCCATCCCGGGGACGGTCAGCGTCTTGCGATGCAGGTCCTCGAAGAGATCGGCCCGCTGGCCAATCGCTCTGTTTCGTCAGAGATGACCAAAGACGCCCAGCAGCGGACCCGCCGTCGGGCGGAGCAGGCTCTCTTGGTGAATGGCCTCGAGATCCTTGCGTCGTGGTACTCCGACTCGGCCTCACTGCAACTCGGCGGGCCGGTGAAGAACGCCGACCTGCCCCTCGCCGACTTCACCGAAGTGACCCCGCGCAAGGCGGTGGCGTCGGCGGAGCACATCCTCGATGCGGTGGTCGACATCCAGGGAAGCCTGCGCCGGGAATTGGTGCTGGCCAGCCTGTTCACGGGGTTGGGAGCTCAGGACTGATTCTGTCCCTGCCAGGCGATACGTTCGCCATCGGGGAGGGAATCGAAATGGGGATCACCACCGCCAAGGGGGAGGTTGGGGAGGCGATCATCCTCGCCGATCTACAGCGACAAGGGCACGGAGTGGCCATCCCGTTTGGACACGACCTGCCGTACGACCTGATCGTGGTCCGCAAGGAGAACGGCGCTCTCGAGAAGGTGCAGTGCAAGTACACCACCTCGAATGGGCGAGTGGTTGTTGCACGGGTCATGAGCAACTCGGCTTGGGTCACGCATCGCTACACCAAGGAAGAGGTCGACTGGATTGCGGTCTACGACGCCACCACGGATCGATGCTTCTACGTTCCATCGTCTGTTTGGGATGGCCAGGTCGCAGTCAGCCTCCGATTGGTGCCGACGATCAACGGTCAAAACAAAGGGATCCGCCTGGCCGAGGATTTCCGCTTGGTGAATGGGAATCCACTGGTGAGTCATCAGTGTGGCTCAACGTGGGACCCGCCTTTACCATTGGAGATCCCGCCGGAGTAGCTCAGTGGTAGAGCAACCGCCTCGTAAGTGGTAGGCCAGGGGTTCGACTCCCCTCTCCGGCTCCAGACTCCGATTCTTGGCGCTTTGCGATATGCGGACCCCGTCCCTGTACCGTCCCCGGCGCAATGGCGGACCAGGCCGACTTCGAACGCGACGCTCTGCAGTACACGCGCCAGCTGTTCAGCGCCGCGATGCGGATGACGCGCAACCCGTCCGACGCCGAGGACCTGGTCCAGGAGACTTTCCTCAAGGCCTATCGGGCCTATCACACCTTCGAAGAGGGGACCAACCTCAAGGCCTGGCTCTACCGGATCCTGACCAACACCTACATCAACAACTATCGCAAGGAATCGCGCCGTCCATCCGAGGTCGACCTCGGGGCGGTCGAGGACCTCTACCTCTATCGCAGAATCGGCTCGGAGGAGTCGGCGGAGGCGGCGCGGACCACCGAGGACCGGGTCCTCGACGGGCTGGTCGAGTCGGACATCAAGCAGGCGGTGGAGGAGCTTCCCGAGACCTTCCGCATCCCTGTCTTGCTCGCCGATCTCGAAGGATTCTCCTACAAGGAGATCGCCGAAATCCTCGACATCCCGATCGGTACCGTCATGTCGCGGCTGCATCGGGGAAGAAAGGCCCTGCAGCGGAGGTTGTGGGAGTTCGCGGAGAACCGGGGTCTCGTGCCCACGGACGTGGAGAAACCATGAGTGGCCACCATTGCGATGAGGCGCTGACCAACCTCTATCAATATCTCGATCGCGAGATGGAGTCGGCCGATTCCGATCGGATCCGGGCACATCTCGGCGAATGCGGCGGCTGCTTCGACATCTACGAGTTCGAGGTCCGGCTCAAGGTCGTGGTGCGGGAGCGCCTCGCCGAAGAGGTCCCGCCCGAGTTCATCGACCGTCTACGCGCCGCGCTCGCCCGAGAGTCGGTGGGGGAACGGTGACGTTCGCTCCCGACATCGCCCTCTTGTAGGCTGCGCGGCTATGAAGGTCCTGCGCCGGTCAGCGGGTCGCCCTCCTCATCCTCCTGCTCGCGGCGTGGTTCTGGCTCTGGAACTCGCCTCCGGCCTTCGCCACGGAGAGCCCCGAGGAGACGGCGACCACTGTCGCCGAGGAGCCCCCCGCCACCGTCGACTTCGAGCCCGCGGTCCCGATCACGACCCCTGCTGCGACCGAGCCGCTCCCCGATTGGACTTACCGCTACATGGTGCCGACGGCGATCGCCCTTGCAGTCCTCGTCATCGTCATCACCTGCGTCCAATACTTCACCAGGGTGGTGCGACGCCGGTATCGAATCGTCGAGGAGTGACCAACCCTTCACGTCAGCGCGCCGGCCGGTTCGCGGGGCGGATCGCCGGCACCTATCCGCTCGCCGAGACATATCACACCGCCGCCCTCGAAACAGAGATGGTCGAGCTGACCAGGCGCGTCTCCGAGCTCGTCCCCGAGGCCACCGGGCTCCAACTGCCTGGCGCACCCGGAACCCTGGTCATTGGCCGGCCGGAGTGGGTGGAGCGGAACGTCGCCAGCTTCTCCCACATGATCGAGCCGGCGAATCGAAAGCTCGCCGAGCGCGTCGCCGACGCCGGCCCGGGCGCCAAGAGTGCGGCGGCCCTGGCTGGTCGCCTGATGCAGGCCGAGGTGACTGCCGTGCTCGGGGTCCTGGCACGGAGGGTGCTGGGCCAGTACGAACTGGTGTCTGCCGACGGGTGAGGACGGGGACGTCGTCGCCTACGTCGGTCCAAACATCATGCAGATGGAGCGCACCCATCAGTTCCGCCCTTCGGAGTTTCGCTTCTGGGTCGCCCTCCATGAGTTGACCCACCGTGCCCAGTTCCAGGGCGTTCCCTGGTTGCGCGACTATTTCTTCGGACTGGTCACCGAGCTCGTCGAGCAGTCCGCTCCCGAGCCAGGCCGGTTCGGCCGGGTCGTAGACGAGCTACTCACCCGGAAGGACGCCGGAGGCACCCTCCTCGACGAGCGGGGCCTCCTCGGGCTGTTCGCGACCCCGGAGCAAAAGGTGGTCATCGACAAGGTCCAGGCGCTGATGTCCCTCCTCGAAGGCCACGGCCATGTTGTCATGGACCGGTTGGGCCACGAGCACTTGCGGTCGCAGGAGCGGATGAGTCGAGTCTTGAAGAACCGTCGTCAGGACAAGCGGACGGCAGCGTTCTTCAGGATCACGGGTCTGGAGATGAAGCTGAACCAGTACCGGATGGGGGAGCGGTTCATCAAGGCGGTCGAGGCCGAGGCCGGCTGGGAAACCGTCGCCGTGGCCTTTCGGGGTGTCGGCAGCCTCCCCACGCCTGGCCGAGATCGAATCTCCCCGGCAATGGTTGACACGCGTCGCCTGACGGCCCTCGCCACCGGTCTCTCGAAACGGCTCCGACTTCCCGATGGGAAGCTGACCGTTGCCCTTTCCGGTGGGGCCGACTCTGCGGCCCTCGCCTACGTCGTGGTCCATGCGGGGCACCCGGTGCGCGCCATCCATGTCAACCACGGGCTGGAGTTCAGTGACCGGCTGGAGGATGCAGCACGTCAGATCGCCACTTCCCTCGGCCTCGATTGCGAGATCGTCAGGGCATTGGTATCACCCGGTGCCTCGCCTGAAGGTCAGGCGAGGTCGGCGCGCTACCGGGCGCTGCGAGAGCCCACCATCGGTGAGATGGTCCTCGTGGCCCACACACGCGACGACCAGGCCGAGACGGTGATGATGAACCTCTTGCGAGGCTCGGGGCTCAGGGGCCTTGCCGGGATCCCCTGGTTCCGCCCTACGAACGTCTACCGACCGATGCTCGACATCGGTCGATCAGAGACTCGCGAGCTGGCGGCGCTCGCCGGTCTCGCGTTCCTGGACGATCCCATGAATGAGGCGCCGGAGCTGACCCGGAACTCGATTCGCCTCGAGGTGCTGCCACGCCTGGCCCGGTTCAACCCTCAACTGGTGACGAGCCTGGCGCGGATGGCGGACACTGTGAGCTCTGAGACCGAGTATCTCGACCGGCAGGCGGGTGCGTTTGGTGTCGTCCATGATGAAGGCATGGCAAGAGTGCCGGTGGGAGCGGTCACGACCGTCGATCGAGCGCTCGCGAGCAGGGTCCTCCTCCGGATGGTCGACCGTTTTCGGGACCATCCCGGCCTCAGCTCGGACGAATTGGACAGGGTGTGGCGCGTCGTGCTCGGTGATTCGCCGCGGGAGGAACTGGCGGGCGGGCTGGTGGCGAGCCGATCCGGCCCGATGCTCTCGGTGGGCCCGGCAGTCCAGGCAGCGCTGCCTGAGGAGGCGATCACCCTCGTCCCCGGACGGCACAAGCTGTCGACAACGGTGCTCGAGGTGCAGCGCTTGGACGCGGTCTGCCAGGTGGCCCCGTTGGGAACTTCCTGGGCGATCTTCGATGCCTCGGCGTCCCTGGTGGCCAAAGACTCGGACCGGGGCGTAGTGGTGGAGGCCGACGGGGCTCTGGCCTGGGAGCCGTGGGTCAAGCGCCATCCGGTGGCTTGGTATGAGCCCAAGAGCACCGGCTACCTTTCGGTGATCGCCACAGAGGAAGTTGGATGGACATCAAGCCGCTGATCACCGCCGAGGACATCGACGCCAAGCTCTCCGAGATGGGGAAGCAGATCACCGATGATTACTCGGGCCAGGACCTGCTCCTGGTGGGTGTGTTGCGCGGTGCATTCATGGTCATGGCCGACCTGGCTCGTCACATCGACCTCCCGGTCGAGTTCGACTTCATGGCGGTTTCCTCGTACGGCGCCTCGACGCAGACCTCGGGCGTGGTCCGGATCCTCAAAGACCTCGACGAGGAGATCGAAGGCCGGCATGTGCTCATCGTCGAGGACATCATCGATTCCGGACTGACCCTCAACTACCTGATGAAAAGCCTCAACGTCCGCAAGCCGGCATCTCTCGAGATCGCCGCGTTGCTCCTCAAAGAGGGGATCCAGAGGGTTCCGATCGACGTCAAATACATCGGATTTCCAATCGGGCCCGAGTTCGTCGTGGGCTACGGCCTCGACTACGCGGGGAAATATCGGAATCTCCCATACGTTGGAGTCATGGGCGCCGATGCGTAGGGGGATGACTATTGAAATGAGTCCCGTAACATTGGTGGCTCGGCGGTTCCCACTCCCGAACTGAGGTATTCGTGAATCGAACTATGCGCACCCTGGTGGTGTACGGCCTATCCATCATCCTTCTCGCCGTGCTCGCCCAGTGGTGGTTCGACCAGGTGTCGGGCCCTGAAGAGGTTTCGCTGTCGGTGTTCATGGAACAGGTCGAGGCCGAGGACTTCGCCGAGGTCCAGGTCCTGGCACGCTCCAACCAGGTCCAAGGCCGGGCCGAGGCAGGTGCCGACGCCACCGACGACGTCTGGGATGTCATCGCCAGCTATCCGGAGGGATCGGAAGGCCAGATCACCGAGGCGATACTCGCATGCGATTGCACGGCGTTCAGCGCCGATCCCGAGCCTCCCGGTTTTTGGGAGCTACTCATCAGCTTCCTCCCGTGGCTCTTCCTGCTCGGGTTCATGGTGTTCATCTTCATGCAGATGCAGGGCGGTGGGAACCGGGTCATGCAGTTCGGCAAGTCCCGGGCCAAGCTGGTCGGCAAAGAGCAGCCCAAGGTCACCTTCGACGACGTGGCCGGGCTCGAGGAAGCAAAGGAAGAGCTCGAGGAGATCAAGGACTTCCTGGCCAACCCCGACCCCTACCGCCAGTTGGGCGCCAAAATCCCCAAGGGCGTCCTCCTTTTCGGGCCTCCCGGCACCGGCAAGACCCTTCTCGCCAAGGCCGTGGCCGGCGAAGCGGGTGTCCCCTTCCTCTCGATCTCTGGCTCCGACTTCGTGGAGATGTTCGTCGGAGTCGGTGCCGCCCGTGTCCGTGACCTCTTCGAGCAGGCCAAGGCGAGCGCGCCTGCAATCGTGTTCATCGACGAGATCGATGCCGTCGGCCGTCATCGTGGAGCCGGCCTCGGCGGTGGGCATGACGAGAGGGAACAGACCCTCAACCAGCTCCTCGTCGAGTTGGACGGGTTCGAGGGCAATACCGGGGTCATCGTCATGGCTGCCACCAATAGGCCTGACATCCTCGACCCTGCCTTGCTCCGGCCCGGACGATTCGACCGGCAGATCGTGGTCGACGCCCCGGACATCGAAGGGCGCAAGGCCATCCTCGAGGTCCACTCCAAGGGCAAGCCACTCGCCAAAGAGATCGATCTCGGGGTGCTGGCCCGGCGGACACCTGGATTCACCGGTGCCGACCTGGCGAACCTGATCAACGAAGCCGCCCTCCTCACCGCCCGCCGACACAAGAAGGAAGTCTCGATGCTTGAGCTCGAGGAGGCGATCGACCGAGTGATCGCGGGGCCCGAGCGCAAGGCCAAGGTGATGACCGAGGAGGAGCGAAAGCTCATCGCCTATCACGAGACCGGGCACGCCCTCGTCGGGTTCGCACTTCCCAACTCAGACCCGGTTCACAAAGTGACGATCGTGGCCCGTGGGCGGTCGCTGGGCCACACCCTCGCCCTCCCCACGCATGACAAGTACCTGGTGCGGCGGTCCGAGCTGGTGGATCAGCTCGCAATGCTCCTTGGTGGGCGGACTGCGGAAGAAATCATCTTTGCCGACCCGACCACCGGCGCCGCCAACGACATCGAGAAGGCGACTGCGATCGCCAGGCGGATGGTCATGGAGTACGGGATGAGCGACGAGTTGGGGCCGATGCAATACGGCAAGCCCAACGCCGAGGTGTTTCTGGGGCGTGACTACTCGAGACAGCAGGACTACTCCGACGATGTCGCGGCCAAGGTCGACGAAGAGGTGCGCAAGCTGATCAGTGCGGCCCATGTCGAGGCCCGCTCTGTGATCGAGCGCCACCAAGACGCCATGGAGCGAATGGTCGAGGCGCTCCTCGAGAGCGAGACGGTCGGGCAAGATGAGGTCGCAGAGTTGTTCAACGACGTTCCCAAGTGGGTCCACAGCTCAGAAGGCTCGATGCGAATCAAGTATCCGGAGAACCCCATCATCCCCCAACCCCGCCAGGACGTCGCTGCCGCCGTCGAGGTCGAAGAAGAAGAGGAAGAGAAGGTCACCGAGTCGCTGCGCCTGAAGCGGAACCTCCGCCCCAAGGGCAGGCCGGCCGACGCCGGCGCCTGAGCCGGCTACTCCACGCGCCGGATTTCGATATCGCCTGACACTGCCCGGATCCTGGCGCGCACCTGATTGCCTTCGCCGCTTTGCGCCCCTGAACGCTCAGGCAGCCTTATGGCTCCGGACAGGGACCGGGCGTCGAGGGCCAGTTTGGTGCCGGCAGGCAGGCCAACCCGGATGTCGCCGGATACCGATTTGAGATCGAGGTCAGAACCCTCATAGCGGCGAATCGCCAGATCACCTGATGAGGCCGAGGAGACCAGGTCGTCGCCCGCCGTGCCGATCTCGACCGAGCCCGAAGCCGTCGTCACCTCCAGCCGCCCGAAAACGTGGCCGACCCGTACGTCGCCCGACGCGGTGCGCAGACTGGCCTCGCCGGAGATGGTTCCGATCACCAGGTCTCCGCTGGCGCTCTTGCTCCTTATCTCGCCGACTTCTTTGAGGCTGACGTCGCCGGAGGCGGTGTCGACCTCGGAGTCTCCGAGCCTGACCGACCCGTCGACCCGCGCCGACGCCACCCTGAGCCGGGTCTCGGTGCCCGGGGGGACTTCGGAACGGATGCGGGTGCTCGATGATCGCAAGGGAGAGGCGGTGCGGCGGACTGAGACGGTCTCGCCGACGTGTGTGATCTCCAGCTCGTTGTCCCGGGCACCTTCGATCTGGAGTCTTACGGCACCGGGCGCGCCCTCGACCATCTCGATCGAGCCCGAGGCGATGTTGATCACGACCCGCGGCGTGCCTGGAACCTCGAAGGTGCGTTCGATCAAAGTTGGATCGTCTCCTCGACGTGGGTGCCGGCACCCCGGCGACCAGCTCTGGTGCGAAGGGCGTCCACCACCCAGCCGTTCATCGAATCACCCGCCGTTGATGCCGATTCTTCGATCAACGTTTTGAGCGAAGAGGGGAGTCTCAGCGTCACCCTGGCCTCGAGCTCCTCGGGGTCCAGACCCCCCGCTTTGCGGTCTTCGACAACGACGAGGATCGGGGCTCCCTGTTCGAGTCGCACCTCGACCCGCTGTCCAGCCAACTGGGCCGAGACTTCGGTTGCTGCCTCCTCGACCAGACCGAACAGGGTGCGCTCCAGTGCGGGACGCAGGGCGGCCATCAGCTCCGCGGCCACCTCGGCGAGGTCGGGGGCACCGATTCGGACCTGATTGTCCACGGCGGCCTCGATTTCGATGAATGCGTGATCGAGGTGCATCAGCGCCCGTAACGCCAGCGGCGGATGCGGTCGGAGATCTCTTCCTCGATCCGGTCTGCGCTTCTGATCCACAACATTTTGCGCTCCAATCCGACATCGTGATGATGTCATAATGATGTCACCATACAGTCACCGTTTCCATGCTGTCAACCCGACACCGGTTGGAATCTGGGAATATGGGCCTCCCCGGTCCCACTTACGGAGATCTATGAACGGAATAGATGAAGCGCGAATAGAGAAAGCGGTTCGCGAGATCCTCGAGGCGCTGGGCGAGAACCCCGATCGCGAGGGGCTCCTGGAGACACCGGAGCGAGTGGCTCGTTTCTACAGCGAGGTCTTCGACGGCTTGCACCGCGACCCCGGCGACGAGATCGACGCCTTCTTCGGGGAGGAGCACTACCAGGAGATCGTCATGGTCCGCGAGATCCCCTTCTATTCGATGTGCGAGCATCACCTGGTGCCGTTCCACGGTCAGGCTCACGTCGCCTACATGCCAAAAGGACGGGTCACCGGGCTCTCCAAGCTGGCGCGCCTCGTCGAGGGCTTTGCCCGCCGGCCCCAGATGCAGGAAAGGTTGACTGCCCAGGTTGCGGACGCATTGAGCGAGCGCCTCGAGCCGCTCGGGGTGATGGTGGTGATCGAGGCCGAGCACCTCTGCATGTCGATGCGGGGGGTCCGAAAGCCGGGTGCGAAGACGGTGACGTCTGCGGTTCGGGGGATCATGCACACCAATCCCGCCACGAGAGCCGAGGCCATGTCCCTGCTCTTCGGCACCACGCGCTAGCGATAGCTCGCTGCGCTCGCCGTTTTGCGTTTTACGTCTTACGTTTTACCTATGAGCGAGTGGAGAGTCGGAAACCGCCAGGTCCTGGACCTTTCCCGCGGCCTGCTCATGGGAGTCCTCAACGTCACTCCCGACTCCTTTTCCGACGGGGGCCTCCATCTGGAGCCGGATGATGCGGTGAGGGCCGCGGAGGAGATGGCGGACGACGGCGCCGGGCTCATCGATGTCGGAGGAGAGTCGACGCGGCCCGGTGCGGAACCGGTTTCGTTGGAGATGGAACTGGGTCGTGTCGTTCCGGTAGTGGAGAGGTTGGTGAGCTCAGGGCACCTGGTGTCAGTCGACACCTCCAAGCCGGAGGTGGCTCGGGCAGCCATCGATCGAGGAGCGGTCGTGGTCAACGACGTGACCGCCTGCTCCGCACCGGGGATGGTCGAAGTGGTTGCCGGTTCCGGCGTGGGAGTGGTCCTGATGCACATGCAGGGGACGCCGGGGACCATGCAGCAGGCACCGACCTACGAGGATGTCCTCGCCGAGGTGGTCGAGTTCCTCGTGACCCGGGCCGAGGATCTCATCGCCCGCGGCGTGGCGCCCGAGTCGATCGCGATCGACCCCGGCATCGGGTTCGGGAAATCGGTGATACACAACCTGCAACTCCTCGCCGGGCTCGGTGACCTGGCCTCGACCGGTTACCCGGTGGTGCTCGGTGCATCACGCAAGTCGTTCCTGGGGAGATTGAGCGGAATCGAGGACCCATCAGGGCGCGATGGCTTGACCGCGGTGACGACGGCCCTCGGATTCGAACGTGGAGCCCGGGTTTTCAGGGTTCACGACGTTGCAGCATCGATGGCAGCGCTGAGGCTGACCGCCACTATCGTGGCCCCACAGCAATGGGAAGAATGGTTGCCGGACTGAAGCCACGTGGCTTCACGTGGGTCATCACCGATCGGTTGGCCGTGTCCGAGAGGGTGGGGGGCTCCGGCTTTCAGCACCGGCGGGTGCGGCGGGAAGAGGAGATCACCTGGCTGGTCGAGGAGGCCGGGATCAACTCCGTCGTGTCGATGCTCCCGGGCAATCAAAACCTTCTCGCCTATCGCGAAGCCGGTATGGCGACCTTCGCAGTCCCTGTCGCCAACGAGCTCGAGTCAGCCGAAGTCGAAGCGTTCTTCGAGGCTCTCACCAAGGCGATGACCAAGAGCCGAGCCAAGGTCCTGGTCCACAGGGAGACGATCGACGACACCGTCGGTGGGCTTCTCGGTGGCTATCTGGTCGTCTCGGGACTGGTCAAGGACCCGATCCTGGCGCTTGCGGTCATCCAGCAGATCCTGGGGAGGGCGCTCGGCCCGGAGGGGAGATCACTGATCCCCGCCACCGTCGATTCGTGACCGATCGCATCGATCTGACCGGGATCGAGGTCTGGGCCCGGCACGGCGTCCTGGCCGAGGAGAAGACCAGGGATCAGCTCTTCGTCGTCGATGTCCGCATCTATCTCGACCTGGCGGGCGCTGCCGCCTCTGACGATGTCGGGGACACCGTCGACTACGGGGAGTTGGCGCGGAAGGTCCACCTCGAAGTGGCCAGGCAGAGCCACGATCTGATCGAGACCGTTGCCGAGGGGGTGGCGAGGATTGTCCTCGAGGACTCCCGGGTAGAGAGAGTCCTGGTGACCGTCCACAAGCCCCAGGCGCCCATCCCGGAGAAGTTCGGTGACGTCTCGGTGACGGTCGACCGCTTCCGATGACCCTGTTCGCGATCGCCCTCGGCTCCAACCTTGGCGATCGAATCGACCATCTGCGGGCCGCAGTCGGTGAGATCCGGGCCCTTGGGGAAGTCCCGGCGCTTTCCGGCGTCTACGAGACGGCCCCGATCGGCGGGCCCGATCAAGGCCCTTATCTCAACTCGGTCCTGCTTCTCGACTCCGAGCTCGCGCCGGAGGCGCTCCTGAATCACCTGGCTGCCATCGAGGCAGCGCATGGTCGGGAGAGGATCGAGCACTGGGGGCCGCGAACCCTGGACCTCGACATCGTGGCCAGCGACGGCCCGCCCGTTCGCGGCCCCGAGTTGGAGATTCCCCATCCCCGGGCCCGGGAGCGCAGGTTCGTCCTCGAGCCTTTGTCCGAGATCTGGCCGGACGCCCTTGTTGGAGACGGGGAGACCGCTGCTCTTGCGCTGCCGGCCGTTATCACCCAAGAGGTCGACCTCCTGGACCGAGACTGGGTAAACGGTGACCGGGTCGATAGCGGCCGGTACTGGGTTGTCGCCCAGGCCGCGATCATCGTGGCCATCCTCCTTGCCCTGATCGGGACCGGCTCCTGGCCGGACTCCGGTCTGGAGCCCCGTCGCTTGGTCGGCGTGGCGTTGCTCATCGGTGGAGGGTTTCTCACCGTGGTCTCGGCTCGCGTCCTCGGCAGCGCCCTGATCCCGCTGCCACAGCCGGCACCAGGGGCATCGATGGTGGAGGACGGGATGTACCGCTTCGCTCGACACCCGGTGTATGGCGGTATCGCCACCATGATGCTGGGGCTCTGCCTCGCCTTTTCCAGCGCCCTGGGCGCCTTCATCAGCCTGGTTCTGTTCGGCTTCTTCTGGGCGAAGTCGGAATACGAAGAGCGACTGTTACGGATCGCTTATCCCGCAGTACTCGGGTTATCGGCGCCGGGTCGTGAAGCGGATGATCCCGTTCATCGTCTGACACGAAATCAGCCTCTCCGGGTTGGCGGGTCTTGTGCTAGCTTCCATGCATGGGTTGCGGCCGTGGCCCCCCGTTTCTTCACCGATCGACGAACGCGTCCAGGAACAGGAGGAATCGATCCAGATGGCAAAACGGTCGAGAGAGCATCGCCAGGGAATCCCCGGTTACAACGAGAGCCGCCCGACGCGTAGCGACCGCAAGCAACAACACCGCCAGGTTCGGCACCACACCCACCAGATGCTTCACATGGTGGATGATCCCGACGAGGTCGCCGGGCTGCCAGAAGTCCGCGGTGGCGGAGAGCATGACCCTCTCAACTCGCAGTCAGAGCCGAAGCGACGGCGATTCCGGGTCTGGAAGACGAAGTTCTGGAAGCGACGCGACGACTTCCACACCATGAAGTCCGAGATCGATTCGAATTGGCCGGTGATCACCACCGAGCAGCTCCGGGAGGAGCAGGCCTGAGGTTCCCGGCCGGGCACTAGCCTCGGCCCGCAGTGTCAGGCACCGGTGACCGATGCGTCTCCTGATCGTCGGCCCGGGTCGGGCCGGTGGTTCCGATCGCGATCGCCGCCTCGGAAGCCGGCCATCAGATAGCCGGAGTCGTCTCCCGGTCGGGGGAAAGCCAGCTTCGGCCCTCCGTTTGGATTCGACACTCCGTTGCCCGACGCAGACCTGCTCCTGATCGCTGTCAGTGACGAGGCAATCGAGGAAGTGGCGGGGTCGCTGGCCGACCGGGCCTGCTCGATCCCGGTAGCCGCCCACCTCTCCGGGTTCGTTTCGGTGGGTTCGCTCCGCCCTCTTGCCGCCAGGGGTGTGAGCATCGGGGGCTTCCACCCGTTGCAGACCCTCCCCGACCCGGTCTCAGGGGCGGCGCGCCCTCGCCGGGTCCTACGTCGGCATCGATGGTGAAGAGGCTGCCCTGGAAACGCTGACCCGAGCTGGCGTCATCCCTGGGGATGGAGCCGTTCCGGCTCGACGATGCGATGCGGCCGGCCTATCACGCTGCCGCGGCTTCGGCTGCGAATTTCGTGATCACCTCGCTTGCGATCGCCGGCGACCTCTTCGAGCACGCCGGAGTCGAGCCCCGAGTGTCGAGGCCGCTCGTCGAGCGTGCCGTCGCCAATTTCTTCGGTCAGGGGGCGACCGCGCTCACCGGGCCCATCGCCCGCGGTGACGCGACCACGGTCCGCGGCCATCTCGAGGCGGCGCGACGGTGTATCCGATCGAGGTGGGTCGCCAGTTCCGTCTCATGGCCGAGGCCACGGCGATCCGAGCCGGCACGTCGGAGGACGTCGGCCGATGGACCTGAGCCCGACCTTCGAGCGGACGAGGGGCATGTACTCGGGTCGTGTCGGCCTGCTCCCGACTCTTGGCTTCTTCCATGAGGGTCACCTGGCGCTCATGGACCTGCTCCGGGCGCAATGCGACACCCTGGTGGTTTCCCTGTTCGTCAATCCGACCCAGTTCAACGATCCCGGGGACTTCGACGCCTATCCCCGGAACCTGGAGCGCGACACCGCCCTGGCCGAGGAGCACGGGGTCGACATCCTGTTCGTGCCCGATGCCGACGAGGTCTATCCGGAGGGGTGGTCGACGGTCGTCGAGGTGGGGCGGGTGTCCCAGGAGATGGAGGGGAGGCATCGGCCCGGGCATTTCATTGGGGTGGCCACCGTTGTGGCCAAGCTGTTCGCCGGCCTGCGGCCCGACGTGGCGATGTTCGGGCGCAAGGACGCCCAACAGTTGGCCGTGCTCAGGGCGATGGCGAGGGACCTCCGCTTCCCGGTCGAGATCGTCGACGCCCCGGTGGTCAGGGAGCCAGACGGTTTGGCGCTGAGCAGCCGGAACGTGCGGCTGGAGCCGCATGGAGCACGAGCAGGCACTGGCGATCAGCCGGGGCCTGTTCCAGGCGGCAGAGCAGATCGACGCCGGCGAGCGCCGTGGAGATCGACTCGAGGCCACGGTGCACAGGTCGGTCAAGAGCCTGGACGTCGACTACGTGATGCTCGCCACCCAGGACACCATGGTCCCGATCGAGTCCCTAGACCGGCAGGCAGTCCTGGCCGTCGCGGCCACGGTGGGCTCCGTGCGGCTCATCGACAACATCGCCATCGACCTCGTCGATGAGCGGCTTGTCCCCGACCGGGGGCTCATCCTCGATGCACCCAGTCGGCTCGGTACCCTGCGCTGATCCAGGATCAGCGCACCCGATGACCACTCACGACGAGCAGGAGCCCGACTCCCAAGCTGCGCTCCGCCGCGAGCGCCATCAAGCGGTCCTCGACGCCGGTGGCTATCCCCATCGCTTCGACAGGACCGATCTCGCCGCTGCCCTGCAGGAGCGGTTTGGCGACCTGGGCCCGGGTGAGCACACCGAGGTCGACGTCGCGGTGGCAGGGAGGCTGATGCTGCAACGGTCGTTCGGCAAGCTCCAATTCGGGACGCTTCGCGACGGGAGTGGCACGATTCAGCTGTTCGTCGACCGAGGTGATGCCGGCGAGGGAGTGGCGGACGCCTTCGAGTCGGCGGATCTCGGCGACTGGCTGGGCGCCGAGGGGACCGTCATGACCACTCGCAAGGGGGAGCTGAGCGTCAAGGTTCGGAGCCTGGTGACCCTCCAGAAATCGCTCCGCCCCTTCCCGGACAAATGGCACGGGCTCAGCGACGTGGAGCTCAGGAGCCGTCATCGCTACCTCGATCTGATGGTCAACGAAGATGCCCGTGAGATGGCTCTCGCCAGGTCGGTCATCGTGTCCGAGTTACGAAGCCAGTTCGAGGCAGCGGGGCTTCGTCGAGGTCGACACCCCGATACTGCTTCCCCAGGCGACCGGCGCCACGGCACGGCCATTCCAGACCCATCACCACGCCCTCGACATCGACATGTACCTGCGGATCGCCACCGAGCTCTATCTGAAGCGGTTGGTGGTCGGTGGCATGGAGCGGGTCTTCGAGATCGGAAGGATCTTCCGCAACGAGGGGATCGACTCCACCCACAACCCGGAGTTCACGATGCTCGAGGCCTATCAGGCACTCGCCGACTACGAGGAGATCATGGTGCTGATCGAGGAGGTCTTCGGCGCGGTCGCGGAGCGGGCTCGTGGGTCGACATCGATCACCTACCAGGGCCGCGAGCTCGACCTCACCCCGCCCTATCGACGGGCTCGTATGACCGACCTGGTGTCGGAGCAGGTCGGGCCAGGCGATCGACCTCGACACGCCGGGCGAGACCTTGCGAGAGCTCGCCGGAGCAGCCGGGATCGAGACGGACGATGACTGGACGCCGGGCCGGCTCATCGCCGAGATCTACGAGGTCGTGGTCGAGGGCCGTATCTGGGAGCCCACGTTCGTCACCCATCCACCGATCGAGGTCTCACCTTTGGCGAGACGGAATCAGCAGGATCCCCGCCTGGTCGATCGCTTCGAGCTGGTGATCGCCGGATCGGAGTACGCCAATGCATTCAGCGAGCTCAACGATCCTGACGACCAGAGGGCCCGCTTCGAGGAGCAGGCGGCTGCCCGGGAGGCCGGCGACGAAGAGGCGCATCCCGTCGACGAGGACTACCTGCTGGCGCTGGAGTACGGGCTCCCGCCCACCGGGGGCTTGGGGATCGGGGTCGATCGGCTGGTGATGCTCCTGACCGACAAACACCACATCCGGGAAGTGATCTTGTTCCCGACTCTGAGACCGCGAGGCCGTGTCAGCTCGCGGAGCCCGCAGTGGCCGACTGACGCTATCGCAACGCTGTGATCCGAGCGCTTCTGACCGACTTGGCGGATCTGCGATGTGCGGTTTGCGCATGGAAAGCGAGAACAAGCTAGGCTCCGGGCCGTGTCCACCCTCTCCAACAAATACGACCCCAACTCCTCGAGGATCTCCCGGGGACGTCCGTCTTCGAGGACGGTGAGCGCTCTGGTGGCGACCTCCAATCTGCTGGTCGCTCCTTCCAACGACTCCTCGATGTGGCCGCCGGAGCGGACCAGGTCGATCACCTCTTCGACGGCTTCGTCGGAATAGGGCATCGGCGCCTCGAGCAGGTGTCGGACCCGGTTTCCCGCCGTGGCTCCCCGCGCGGCGAGCAGCACCGGAGCGGTGAAGGTGCCCTCCCGGATGTCGGACCCTGCCGGCTTCCCGATCGTCTCCTCGTCGGCCACCAGGTCGAGTGCATCGTCGGCGATCTGGAAGACCATGCCCACCTCCCAGGCCCACGAGGAGAGAGCCTCGACGACCTCGGGTGAGGCGTCGGCGGCCAGGGCGCCGAGGCGGGCCGACGTGCGGATCAGGGAGGCGGTCTTGCCCCCGATCACCTGGTGGTACTCCTCGATGCTGTGGTCCAGGTTCCCCACCAACTGCAGTTCCTTGGTCTGGCCCTCGACCAACTCGGCGTATGTCGCCGCCAGCAGGCGGACCGACTCCTGGGAGAGGTGGGTCGCCGCGACCTCGGAGGCGCGGGCCATCAGGAAGTCACCGGCGAGGATCGCCACCGTGTTCGACCAGTTGGCATTGACCGAGGGAGCCCCGCGTCGGGTGTCGGACTCGTCGATGACGTCGTCGTGATAGAGCGAGCCGACATGGATCAATTCGGCCGACACCCCGGCCTCGACCGGGCGATGACTGCCGGCGTCGGGGCCGAACTCGGCGGCGAGCAGTGCGAGCAGGGGACGGAGCCGCTTTCCGCCGGCAAGGAGCAGGTGCTGGGCGACCTTGGTCAGGTAGGCGTCATCGGCGGAGGCGGCTTCGAGCAGCCGTTCCTCGACCCTCGACATCGACCCCCATATCCGGGGAATATCGATCAGACTTTGGAGATCGTCCACAAATGACGATGGTATTACCAACAGGCCGCTCGAACGCCTCCAGGAAGGGAGGACCGGCCCGGTGGTAAAGTTGCGTATGTCAGGCTTGGGAGTGACAGGTGTTTGAGCGTTTCACGGACAGAGCCCGTCGGGTCGTCGTTCTGGCCCAGGAAGAAGCGCGGCATCTGAACCACAACTACATCGGCACCGAGCACATCCTGCTCGGCCTCCTCAACGAAGGGGAGGGCATCGCCGCCCAGGCATCTGGAGAGCCTCGACATCGACCTCGCCTCGGTCCGGGACGAGGTGGTCAAGATCATCGGCCAGGGCCAGCAATCGCCGTCCGGCCACATCCCGTTCACCCCCCGGGCCAAGAAGGTCCTCGAGCTCAGCCTGCGAGAGGCCCTGCAACTCGGGCACAACTACATCGGCACCGAGCACATCCTCCTCGGCCTGATCCGTGAGGGTGAGGGCGTTGCGGCCCAGGTGCTGCAGCAACTCGGCGCCGAGTTGCAGAAGGTCCGCCAGACCGTGATCCAGCTCCTATCCGGCCCCGGTGGCGGCGAGGAGCACTCGGCAGAGCCGTCGGGCTCGGGGACCCGCGAGTCGTCAGCCGGCGGGTCGACCGTTCTCGACCAGTTCGGCCGCAACTACACCCAGCTCGCCCGTGAGCGCAAGCTGGACCCGGTCATCGGGAGGACTCGGGAGATCGAGAGAGTCATGCAGATCCTCTCCCGGCGCACCAAGAACAACCCGGTCCTCATCGGCGAGCCCGGCGTCGGCAAGACCGCCATCGTCGAAGGCCTCGCCCAGCGCATCGTGGCCAAGGAAGTCCCCGAGAACCTCCAGGGCAAGAACCTCTACTCCCTCGACCTCGGTGCCCTCGTCGCCGGCTCCCGCTATCGCGGCGACTTCGAGGAGCGCCTCAAGAAGGTGCTCAAAGAGATCAAGAGCCGCGGCGACATCGTGCTCTTCATCGACGAGATCCACACTCTGGTCGGGGCCGGTGCCGCCGAGGGCGCGATCGACGCCGCCTCGATCCTCAAGCCGATGCTGGCCCGGGGCGAGCTCCAGACCGTCGGTGCCACCACCCTCGAGGAGTACCGCAAGTACCTGGAGAAGGACTCGGCACTCGAGCGCAGGTTCCAGCCGATCCAGGTCGAGGAGCCCTCGGTCAGCGAGACCATCCAGATCCTGCTCGGCCTCAAGGACCGCTACGAGGCCCACCACTCGGTGCGCTTCACCGATCAGGCGATCGTGAGCGCCGCCAACCTCGCCGATCGCTACCTCTCCGACCGGTTCCTTCCCGACAAGGCGATCGACCTCATCGACGAGGCGGGGAGCCGGACCCGGATCCATCGCACCTCCGACGTCCCCGAGATCACCGCCATCGACGAGAAGCTGTCCAATGTGCGGCGTGACAAGCAGGACGCCGTTGCCCGGGAGAACTACGAGCGGGCTTCGACGCTCCGTGACGAGGAGCGCAACCTGCTCTCCGCCCGGGCCGCCAAGGAAGCCGCCGGCTGCGAATCAGGATGGGTGATCGACGAAGAGGAGATCGCCGAAGTCCTCGCCCAATGGACCGGGATCCCGGTACATCGCCTCACCGAGGAGGAGACCGCCCGCCTGGTGCACATGGAGGACGAGCTCCATCGGCGCATCATCGGCCAGCACGACGCCATCACCGCGGTGTCCAAGGCGATCCGGCGCACCCGAGCCGGCCTCAAGGACCCACGCCGGCCGTCGGGATCGTTCATCTTCCTCGGCCCATCCGGGGTCGGGAAGACCGAGACCGCCAAGGCCCTCGCCGAATTCCTGTTCGGCCAGGAGGACGCACTCATCCAGCTCGACATGTCCGAGTACATGGAGAAGCACACGGTGAGCCGTCTCGTGGGCTCACCTCCCGGCTACGTCGGATACGACGAGGGCGGCCAGCTGACCGAAGCCGTGCGGCGCAAGCCATTCTCGGTGGTGCTCTTCGACGAGATCGAGAAGGCACATCCCGACGTGTTCAACACGCTGCTTCAGATCCTCGAAGAGGGGCGCCTCACCGACGCCCAGGGCCGGACGGTCGACTTCAAGAACACCGTGATCATCATGACCTCCAACCTGGGGACCCGCGACCTCCACAAGAAGGCGGTCGGCTTCCACGTCGAAGACGAAGAGGTCTCATACGACTACATGAAGGGCCGGGTCACCGAGGAGCTGAAGAAGCACTTCCGGCCCGAGTTCATCAACCGCCTCGACGAGATCATCGTGTTCCACGAGCTGACGATGGCCGAGCTCAAGCAGATCGTCGACCTGATGCTGGAGCGGGTCAGGGAGCAGCTGAGCAGCCAGCACCTCGACCTGGTGCTCACCGACGACGCCAAGGAGTACCTCGGCAACAAGGGCTACGACCCGGAGTTGGGTGCCCGGCCGCTGCGCCGTGCCATCCAGCGTCTGCTCGAGGACCCGCTTTCGGAGCGGGTGCTGCTCGGCGACTTCAAGGCCGGGTCCACGATCATGGTCTCCATCGACAGCGAGAACGAAGAGCTGATCTTCGAGGCCGTCACCGCCCCGGAGACCCCGCCCGTGGAGATGGCCGGCCAGGACTGAGGTCGGCTCCGCCAACGCCGCATACGCATATACGCCGATCCGCCTAGTGCGCCGTCTTGCGTACTGCGTATTTGCGTACTGGCGTACTCTGCGGATTTGCTCTCAAGCGATATGCCCCTCGCCGCCGATAGGGGGCTAAGTCTTTTCACATCTCCATGCCCACTGCTGTCGCAATACTCTCGCTCCTCGCCGCGCTGGTCCCTGGTGCCTCTCCCGAGTATGTCCCGGCAGGCGAAGAGGCCTACAGCCTCGACCTCGAAGTCGACGGTTACGTCAACGGCGACATGGACAGCGATCGCATGATGACTTTCCGCGGCTGCACCCTGGAGAGGGATGCCGCCTACATGTACGCCCTGATGCTCGAGGCCGCCGAAAGCGATGGGATCCACCTGGCGCCGGTGGACTGCTACCGCAGCTACAACAGCCAGAAGGCCGCCTACAACAAGCGGTGCCCCGTGACCGAGGTCGACGTCTACTCGGTCGATCCGCTCACCGGCGAGCGGGCCCAGACCGGGACCAAGAAGACCAGGATCTGCACCGGCCCGCCGACTGCCCGGCCTGGCGTCTCCAATCACGGCTGGGGCCGAGCTGTGGACTTCGGCGACGGCAGTGGGGTTCTCGCCTGCAACGACCGGGCGCTGCGCTGGATGCAGGGGAACGCCTATCGGTTCGGCTGGGTCCACCCCCGCTGGGCGTGGTGTGATCGCTCCACCCGCGAGCCATGGCACTGGGAGTGGGCCGGGGTGACCGACCCCACTCTGGTCGGCTACTACGAGTTCAACGAGGACCTGATCCAGATCGTCGAGTGATCAACCGGCTGGTCTGGCCCAGGCCAGGGAGCCGGGCGATCCCGCCGACCACAACTCCGATCACCGGAAGCGACAGCACCAGGCCGTTGAGCCCGTCGTCGTCGGCGATCCCGATTGCGGCGAGCAGGCCGAGCCCGGCGCAGATCGAGACCACGGCCAGCACCGGCCGCCAGGCCGGCGGCGACGGCCTGGGGTCCTCGACAGGCCGCTCGAACCGCCCGAAGATCATCATCAGCCCGACCGTGACCACGGCGAGCACTCGCGAACCAGATCGGCCTGGTCAGCCACCAGGCGGTGGATAGGGGCTCGATGCCGAGGCCGAATCCGCCGAGGGCGATCGACGACTCCGATCACCAGGACCATCGCGGTGAGGTGCCATAGGTACAGGGTCATGATCTGGAGGTTGACCCCGACCACGAATTGCCACGGCCGGCGCCTCTGCAGCCAGCGCTGCGAGGAGCGGCTCGGCGAGGAGCACCAGCCCGACCTGGAACATGCCGAGGAAGGCGAGGGTGACCCGGGGCGGGAAGCTGTTGGTGATCTCCGAGGTGTCGAGGCCCACCATCGCCACCGGGTAGGGCCCGGCCCAGACCAGGGTCAAGGTGGCGAACGAAGACCGACGACCATCAGGCCCGGCCTCCGCGCTGCCCCGTCGAGGCGGCCATCGAGCCAGGCGTATCCCAATTGATGCACCGTGCCCCATACGAAGACGTAGTTGAGAAAGCCGACCGGGATCACATCCCAAGCGATCGAGAGCAGGTCGCAGAGGCCGGCGAGGGCCAGCCCGAGGGCGATCGACCAGACGCCGAGGCGTTCCCAGACGCTGAGGAGTGGAGGAGCCAGGGTCACGATCACCACATAGGCGGCCAGGAACCAGGTCGGCACCAGGGCGACCTGGGAGGCGAGTTGCAGCACCTCCCAGTCGAGCCCGACTCGAAGCGCCAGCCAGCCAAACACCGTCCAGAAGATGAGCACCGGCACCACCGGCAGGGCGAGTCGGCGAAGTCGTGCCCTCAGCCATCCGCCATAGGTCTGGCCCTTGCGCCGCGCCGATCTCCACGAGAGGGCATTTGAGTAGCCGCCCACGAAGAAGAAGATCGGCATCACCTGGAGCACCCAGGTCAGCGGGTGGGTCCAGGTGGCGAGCTCGAGCAGATGACCGGGGACCAACTCGCCCTCGTCGACCGTCACTGCGGCCATCAGCCAGTGGCCGAACACCACCACCAGGATCGAGCCGGCCCGCAAGGCGTCGACAACGCGGTTTCTGTCGGGCGGGGTCTCCGCAGCGAGCCGGGCCACGACCTGAGTGAATCCCACACTCCCATTCTCCCTGTGGCACCAGCCGAATTGCTGTCATCATCAGGCGCAATGGAGCCCGCCCGCCCCGACCTCGATTCCGCCCTGCGGGTAATGCTGATCGTCAGCGCTGCGTACGTGGCGGCCCAGATGATGGCCGACATCGCGAGCTTGCGGATCGTCCTTCTCGGGGGGTTTGCAGTCGATGCCGGGACGCTGGTCTATCCCTTGACCTTCACCCTCCGCGATCTGGTGCACAAGGTCGCGGGCCGAGTCGCTGCCCAGACGCTCATCTTCGTGGCTGCGGTGGTGAACCTGGTGATGGCCGGGCTGTTCTGGCTAACCGCATCCTTGCCCGCCGATCCGGTAACCGGTCCCCAGAGCGAGTTCGGCTCGGTGCTCTCGCCGGTGTGGGGCATCGTCGTCGCCTCGATCGTGGCCGAGGTGGTGTCGGAGCTCATCGACACCGCGATCTACGCCCGCTGGGTGCGTCGGTTCGGCACCGCACGACAGTGGGGACGGGTCCTGGCTTCGAACATGGTCGCGATCCCTGTGGATTCGGCCCTGTTCGTCGGCCTGGCCACCCTGTTCGGGGTGTTCTCTCCCGAAGTGGCATGGTCGATCCTCGGGGTCAACGTGGCGTTCAAGGTGCTGGTCACCGTGGCCTCGACGCCGTTGATCTACCTGGTCAAACCAACCCCGATCCGTCTCGCCCACGACGGAGCCGCCCACTAACCTCGGCAAGCGGCAGGGACTCCTGCCTATCCAATCACACACATGGAGGAAGACTGCGTGAAACCCTTTATGCGGCTCTTTGCGGCCCTGGCTGCATTGGCCCTGGTTCTCGGGGCTTGTGGCGACAGCGGTAGCGAAGACACCACAACCACGGCTGGTGGGGACACCACCACCAGTGCCGGCGAGGAGCCCACAACTACCGCCGGCGAGGCGCCGTCCACTACCGCTGCCGCAGGCATCGGTGAGGGGCGTCTCATCGGAATGGCATTCGACGTAGGTGGCCGCGGCGACCTGTCGTTCAACGACTTGGCCGCTCTGGCGTACGACACGACGATGGAGCAGTACGGGTTCACCGGCGAAGAGCTGGCCCCCGACGCCACCGGATCAGACCGTGAGGACAACCTGCGGCTGCTGGCCGAATCGGGTCAAGAGCTGATCATCGCCAATGGCTTTGCGTTCGCCCAGAACGTGTGGCGCGTCGGGACCGAGTTCCCGGACACCACGTTCGCCATCACCGATGACTGCCCCCAAGACGACACCTTCACGGTCGTCGAGATGCCGAACGTGCGCTGCATGCTGTCGGCCGAAGAGCAGGGCTCCTTCCTGGTCGGGGTGGCGGCGGCGCTGAAGAGCACGACCGGCACCGTCGGCTTCATCGGAGGCGTTGAAGTTCCGCTGATCAAGAAGTTCGAGGCCGGTTTCATCGCCGGCGTCCAGGCAGCCAACCCTGACATCGAGATCCTGCCGTCGGTCTACCTGACCCAGGTTCCCGACTTCACCGGGTTCAACGACCCGGTCAAGGGCAAGGAAGCCGCTCTGGCCCTCTATGGGCAGGGCGCCGACGTCATCTACCACGCCGCCGGTGGCTCCGGTCTCGGCCTGTTCCAGGCCGCAGACGAGCTGTCCACCGACGACACCTTCCTCTGGGCGATCGGTGTCGACTCCGATCAGTACGAGGCAGTTGGTGCCGGCGAGAATGGCGCTGCGCTCCAGGAGCACATCCTGACCTCGATGCTCAAGAGGGTCGACAATGCGGTGGCCAAGGCCATCACCGACTTCCTCGAGGGCAACTTCACCCCCGGCCCGGTCCGTCTCGGTCTCGCCGAGGAAGGCGTCGGCATCTCCACCTCCGGTGGATTCATCGACGACATCCTTCCCCAGATCGAGGAGTTCCAGGCTCAGATCATCGATGGGACCATCGTGGTTCCCACGGAGCCCGCGGCCTGACCTAGCCCGCTCCTGCTAACTTGCGCCGGGCCCAGGCTCTCTGGGCCCGGCGTTCTTATTGGACTGGGAGAGATGTCTGCGGCACCCGCCATTGAGCTCAAGGGGGTAACCAAGCGCTACCCGGGAGTCGTGGCCAACAGAGACGTCGAATTGTCAGTCGTCGCCTCCGAAGTCCATGCCGTGGTCGGGGAAAACGGCGCCGGGAAGTCGACCCTGATGAAGATCATCTACGGCATGGTCCGGCCCGACGAGGGGACCATCGCCATCGATGGCACGGAGGTCCACTTCAAGTCGCCCAAGGATGCCATCGAGGCCGGGATCGGCATGGTGCATCAGCATTTCATGCTCGCCGACAATCTGACGGTGCTGGAGAACGTGATCCTGGGTGCCGAGCCACGGTCGGGGATCCACATCGACTTCGAAGCCGCCGAAGCGCGGATCAAGGAGCTCGGCGAATCGTATGGCCTCCGGCTCAACCCGAGGCAACGCGTTGAGAAATTGTCGGTGGGGGAGCGACAGCGAGTCGAGATCATCAAGGTGCTCTACCGGGGCGCCCACATCTTGATCCTCGACGAGCCAACCGCGGTTCTCGTCCCCCAGGAGGTCGACGAGCTCTTCGACTCCATCCGCGAGCTGAGCTCGGAGGGGAATACCGTCATCTTCATTTCCCACAAGCTCGACGAGGTGCTGTCCATCGCAGACCGGATCACGGTGATGCGCGCCGGGATGACCGTGGGCAACACCACCCCTCAGGAGGTTGATGCCGGCGAGCTGGCCGAGATGATGATCGGCTCCGAGCTGCCCTCCCCCGAGACCAGGGAATCGACGGTCCGCGAAGAGGTCCTGCTGGACGTCAAGGACCTCGGCCTGCTCTCCGACGAGGGGCGGACCGTCCTCGAAGGCATCAACTTTCAGGTTCACGCCGGGGAGATCGTGGGCGTCGCGGGTGTCGAGGGCAACGGTCAGGGACCGTTGGTCGACTCGATACTCGGGCTTGCCCCCTCCGCGACCGGCGAGGTGGTTCTGGCCGGTGAACCGATCGAAGACCTGCCCGCTCGCGACCGTCGGGCTGCGGGCATCGGCCTCATCCCCGAGGATCGCCATCGCCAGGGCCTTCTCCTCTCGGCGCCGCTCTGGGAGAACGCTGCTCTGGGCCATCAGTACAAAGAGCCCTACGCCAACGGGATCTGGATCGACAAGAAGGCATCCCGCGAGCACACCGAGGAGTTGGTGCGTCGATTCGGGGTCAAGACGCCGGACGTCGACGTGCCGGCGACCGCCCTTTCCGGCGGCAATCAACAGAAGCTGGTGGTCGGTCGCGAGATCATGGCCGGTCCCAAGGTCCTCATCGCCGCGCAGCCCACGCGGGGCATCGACATCGGCGCCCAAGCGGCGGTCTGGGAGGAGTTGAAAGGCGCCCGGGCCGGCGGCACCGGGATCCTCCTGCTCTCTGCCGATCTCGAGGAATTGATCGGGCTCTCCGACACCATCTTCGTCTTGTTCGAGGGGCGGTTCGTGGCCCGGCTCGACCCGGCAGCCGTCACCCCTGAGGTGCTCGGCTCGTACATGACCGGGGCCGGAGAGGCCAAGGCGTCGTGAAGCGCGGCAGGCTGCTGACCGCGGTCGTCGCCCCGATCATCGCGCTCTTGATCGCCTTCTTCATCGCGGGATTGGCCCTCCTGCTGGTGGACATCAATCCCCTTGACGCCTATCGAGAGATGTTCCTCTTCGGCAAGACGACGGAGTCGCTGATCATCACCGTCAACAACGCGATTCCGCTCTTCGTCTCCGCCCTCGCCGTCGCCGTCGGATTCAAGATGGGGCTGTTCAATATCGGGGTCGAGGGCGCATACCTCTTGTCGGCTCTGTTTGCCGCCTACGTCGGGGCGCTCTACTCGATCCCGTCGGTGCTGCACGTGGCGTCGATCCTGATCGTGGCGATCGTGGTTGGCGCCCTTTGGTCCCTGATCCCCGCTCTGCTCAAGGTGAAGCGCGGGGTGCACGAGGTGATCTCCACGATCATGCTCAACTTCGTCGCCTTCAGTCTGAGCGCCTATCTCTTCCTGAACGTGTTCGCGGCCGAGACCTCCGGGCTCACGGTGGCGACGGCTCTGATCCCCGAGACCGGGTGGATTCCCTCGTTGAACTTCGTGCTCGGATGGTTCGGCATCGAGCCCAGGGCCGGTGCCGATCTCCACGGGTTCCTGGTCATCGCGGTCTTCCTCGGGATCGGGTATTACCTCCTGGTCAACAAGAGCCGGTTCGGATACGACCTCCGGGCCAGCGGCGTCAACCCTTCCGCGGCGTACGCCAGTGGTGTCGACCCCAAGTCGATGGTGATCAAGACCATGCTCATCTCTGGTGGGCTGGCCGGGATGGTCGGGATCTCCCAGTTGCTCGGCTTCTACCACCAGTACCCCCAGGACTTCCCGGCCGGGCTCGGATTCGAGGGGATCGCGGTGGCTCTGCTCGGGCGAAATCACCCGGTAGGCATGGCGTTCGGCGCTCTCCTGTTCGGTTTCATGAATCGGGCCTCTGTGATCCTCGACCTCAAGGACGTCCCCAAGGAGATCGTGACCATCATCCAGGGCATCGTCGTGCTCGCCGTGGTGATCGTCTATGAGGTCATCTCCAGGTACGTGGAGAGGCGAACTGTGGCCGCAGCGGCGAAGGCGACTGAGTCCGAGGACGACGAGTTGGTGGCGGCGTGACCACGTCCCTTGCCCAAAGGACGGGAATGACGCAGCGGTCGGTGCGAATCGTCCTCATCGCACTCGGCGGCATCCTGGTGATGACCATTGCCGAGTTCATCACCGGAACATCCGACCTGACCGCGAGCAGCACGGCAGGTGCCGCCCTCAGGCTGGCGATCCCGATCCTCCTCGCCGGGCTCGGCGGCCTCTACTCCGAACGGGCCGGGGTGGTCAACATCGGCCTCGAGGGGATGATGATCGCCGGCACCTGGTTCGCAGCGTGGGGCTCCTTTTAGCTACGGGCCCTGGCAGGGAATGATCCTCGGAATCGTCGGAGGCGCGATCTTCGGCCTGCTACACGCCATGGCCACTGTCACGTTCAACGTCGATCACATCGTTTCCGGCGTCGCGATCAACATCCTCGGGCTGGGAGCGATGCGTTTCCTCTCCTCGATCGTCTATACCGAGGACACCGGCGGGTCGGTGATCCAATCCCCGCAGATCACCACGATCGGGAACTTCAACCTGCCGATCCTCGCCGGTGGCAACGTCTTCGGCTGGGAGAGCCCGGACTTTCTCGGGTGGCTGGAGGCCAAGGAGCTGTTCTTCGTCTCGGACATCGCCGGCGTTTTGCGCGGATTCACCGGCGGGGTGAACTGGCTGACAGTCATCGGTCTGGCGCTGGTCCCATTCACCGCCTGGCTCCTTTGGCGCACCGCATGGGGCCTGCGCCTTCGCTCCTGTGGAGAGGACCCCTGGGCCGCGGAGTCGTTGGGCGTCCCGGTGCTCAGGTTCAAGTACTACGGCGTGGTGATCTCAGGCATGCTCGCCGGCCTGGCGGGAGCCTTCCTGGTTCTGGTCCAGGCTGGGATCTATCGGGAAGGGATGACCGGTGGCCGTGGATTCATCGGCCTCGGAGCTCTGATCTTCGGCAACTGGATCCCCGTCGGCGTGCTCGGCGGCTCACTGGTGTTCGGCTTCGGCGATGCACTCCGCTTTCGGGGCAACGAAATCGTCCGCTCATTCATCCTCGCCCTGGCCATCGGGCTGATCATCGCCGGGATCTACGCCATGACCCGTTCCCGGACCCGGACAGCCATCGTCCAGGGTGCCGTTGGGGTGGCGTTCCTGGTGTTCTACATGCTGGTGGCCGAGGTGCCCAACCAATTGCTGAACGCGGTCCCCTACCTGATCACACTCCTGGTCCTGGCCATTGCCTCGCAGCGGCTGCGGCCCCCGGCTGCCGACGGAGCCCGCTACGCGAAGGGCGAGGCGCGATAGGCGAGGCGGAGCCTCGCCGCATAACGCAATACGCTGATACGCGATGCGTTTTGCGATCTGCGTTGTGCGATCTGCGGGATGACTTTCGATCCCTACTCACCGCGAGTTCCTCGACGATCCCTATCCGGTCTATGAGCGCCTGAGGAGCGAGTCTCCGGTCTTCTATGACCCGGAGTGGGAGCTCACCTTCATCACCAGGCATCGGGACGTCAGCGCCATCCTCAAGGACCGGGAGCGATTCGGGCGCGACTACCGGCATCGCCTCGAAGACGCCGAGGTCGACCAGCGCCTCCACGACCGGATCTACCCTTCCAGTTGGCCGACCTGGACCCGGTACATCCGGGAGTCGTTCATCGACCTCGAGCCGCCCCGCCACACCCGGCTTCGGCGACTCGTCTCCAAGGCGTTCACCAGGCGATCGTCGGAGGTGTTCCGCCCTCGCCTGGAGGCCGCCACCGATCGTCTTCTCGATACCGCCCTCGAAACCGGGCAGTTGGAGGCGATCCGCGATCTGGCGACCCCGATCCCGGTGGCGATGATCGCCGATCTCATGGGGATACCCGCCGAAGATCATGCCCGGCTCCTGAAGTGGAGCCACGCAATCGTCAAGGTGTTCGACCAGCGGGTCACCGACGAGGAGGGAGCGGCTGCCGAAGCAGCGACCAGGGAGTTCGTCGCCTATCTGGAAGGCATCCTCGCCTTGCGTCGGGCCCGACCAGGCGACGACCTGATCTCGGCGATGATCCAGGTCGAGGATGAGGGCGACAAGCTGACCGACGAGGAGATCGTGGGCACCGCCATCCTCACCTTGAATGCCGGTCACGAAGCCACTGTCCATGCCATCGGCAATGGCCTGCTCGCCCTGGCCCGACATCCAGCTGACTACGCCGCCCTGCACCGAGGCGAGGTCCCGATCGCCGCCGCGGTGGAGGAGTTGCTTCGCTACGACTCTCCGCTCCAGATGTTCGAGCGCTGGGTGTTGGAGGAAACGGAGATCGAAGGCCATCCAGCTGCCGGTCGGATCGAAGGTGGGGCTCCTCTTCGGCTCCGCCAATCGCGACGACGCGGTATTCGGGCCCGAGCGGGGCGGGTCTCGACCTGGCGCGGAGCCCGAACCCCCACCTCTCCTTCGGAGCGGGGGTGCATTTCTGTGTCGGGGCACCGCTGGCCACGGTGGAGCTGGAGGCGACCTTCGGGCGTATTGCGGCCAGGGTGCGGTCGATAGACCTGATCGAGGCGGCAGACCGGATCGAGAGCCTGGTGTTCAGGGGCGTGCAGACCCTGGAACTGGCGGTGGAGGCGGCCTAGTCGCGAGGTGTGGCCGGGTAGCCGAACAGGGTCAGCTCCTGGATCGCGAGCTCTTTGAAGACGTTTCCCTCGACCGGCTCGGCGATATAGATGCTCTCGATCGTGATCACCACTTCGGTGGTGTTTACGGCGGCGAACGCGATCTGTTGCACTCCGGCGGAGTCTTCGAGCTCGACGGGGAACGGCTGAGGGTTGCCCTGGGCGTCGATCGAGATGCCACGCGCCCGGTAGTTCCTCCGGAACTGGGTCTCGTCTGCGAGGTTGTACCAGTCGATCCGGTTCACGGTCATCGGCTCCCGGAAGATCAGGGTTATCACCACTTGCTCCCCGTCGGCGAGCTCCTCGTAGGTGACCTGGTATTCGTCCTCGGTTCCTGAGATGAGGTTGTCGCACACGAAGGACCCAATGCCTGGAGGGACACACTCTGCGCTGATCACTTCGATCTGTGCGATCTCCGGGGACGACCCCAGGGTCGTCGAACCGCCCCCGGCGATGGTTGTGGTTGGGGGTGTGTCCGAGCCGTTGAACACATTGAAGAGCAGCGCGATCACCACGACAGCGAAGAGGAGGGCACTTATGGCGAGAGCGGCGCGGACCCCGGCGGTGGCCTGAACTGCGGGCCGGGGGGCGGTGGGCAGCGGTCCCTGGCGGAGCCGGGCGCCGCATTCCTGACAGTGGCGGTTGGTCGAAGGGTTTTCCGCGTTGCACGACGGGCACGTGACCTGCCCCCGATCGGCTTGCGCTGATTCGCCGGCCGCTTCCTCGCGGGGAGGGGTGTCCAGCTTGAATTCCTCGTAGTTCCCGTCGGACGTGACCGAGATCACGTTGTCCCGTCGTGGGGCTACGGGCGCGGTCAAAGGGTCGAGGAATGTGCCGCAGGACGGGCAGAACTGCTCATCCGCCGGCACGCTCGCGCCGCAGTGATCACATTTTCGTGAAGCCACGTCCCTCCTTGGCCGCGATATTGTGCCACGGCATGTTTGTGTGGGCGGTCAGGACTTACGAGCCGTGGACGGTGGCTTCGGCATTGGCCGCGCTCGTCATCCTGACGTGTCTGGTAGGGGCTGTCATTCTCGCCGCGCGCCGCCGCAACCGATAACCAGATACGGTGGGCTCGATGGCATTCCGATGTGAGTCCTGCGGGCACCGCTCCCCGAAATGGATGGGTTTCTGCCCGCAATGTGGCGTCGAGGAACCTCTGGCCGAGGACAGCTCGAAGCCCTCGTCGACTGTTGCCCCCGCCCAGGCGCTTTCGATGATCGAGGCTGCGGCCGGTCCCCACGAGCGTCATCCCACCGGCTGGCCGGAAGTCGATCGTGTCCTCGGTGGCGGCCTCGTCCCGGGCTCTGTCCTCCTCCTTGGAGGTGAGCCCGGCGTCGGGAAGTCAACGCTGCTGCTTCAGATGGCGGGGGCGATGGCCGCAAACGGTCACCCGGTGATGGTTGCCAGCGCCGAGGAGTCGGCGCAGCAAGTCGCGATCCGTGCCCGTCGCCTTGATATTGGTGATGAGGAGATATCACTGGTCTCAGATGACGATGTCGATGCCATCGTCGCCCTTGCCGAGAAGTCGAGGCCGCGTCTTCTCGTCGTGGACTCGATCCAGGCGGTGGGCGTTCAAGAGATCTCATCTGCGCCCGGGGGTCCGGCCCAGGTACGAGAGAGCGCAGGGCGGTTGGTCCGGCTCGCCAAGACCACAGGGACCTCGGTGGTCCTGATCGGCCACGTGACCAAGGAGGGAGGGCTGGCCGGCCCCAAGCTGCTCGAGCACATGGTGGACGTCGTGCTGTACCTAGAGGGCGACCCGGATCTGGGCTTCCGCGTCTTGCGCTCGAACAAGAACCGTTATGGCGCGACCCACGTCTCCGGGATGTTCGACATGCGAACCGACGGGCTCATGGAGATCGAGGACCCGTCCAAGGTCTTTCTCGAGGGCTGGCAGCCCGAAGTCCCGGGGACGGTGATCTATCCCGCCGTCGAGGGTCGTCGCTCGATCCTGGTCGAGATCCAGGCACTGGTATCGAAGACCAACCAGCCGCAGCCGCGGCGCTCGATCCGCGGGCTCGACCCGACACGGGTCAACCAGGTGCTCGCAGTCCTCCACCGCCACGCCGGCTTTGCTCTATTCGACTCCGAGGTCTACGTGAACGTGGTCGGGGGGTGGCGCCTCGACGAGCCGGGTTGCGATCTGCCGGTTGCCCTGGCCATCGCCTCGTCGGCGCTCGACATCCCGCTCGGGAAGCTTGCCGCCTGGGGTGAGATAGGTCTTGCTGGCGAGGTCAGGTCGATCCCGTTCGAGGCGCGGCGCGTCGAGGAGCTGGACCGCATGGGCCTCGACCGCAGGGTGGCGCCGGTCGGAGGCCAGTCGCTCCGTCTCGGGGACGCCCTGGAAAGTGCCGGCCTGGTCGCGGATTCCCGCCGCAGTTGAGGCGAAGAGGGCCCATATGTGGCCCTGTGGCTCTCGATTACGGAACGCTCAGTCCGCTCCGGTCAGCCGGTGGAGGCGGATCGGGCTCTCCAGGCCGCGCAGGTCGACCTCCCCCACGTCTTCGAACTGGAGGTGGGTGCCTCTCGTGAAGGCACGGGTCAGGTCGGAGACGATCACCTGGCCCTCTTCGGCGTGATTCAGGATCCGCGCTGCCTCATGAACCGCGAGGCCGTGGATTTCCTCGCCCGCCACCTCCACCTCGCCGGTATGGACCGCGGCCCGGATGGCGAGGCCCAGATCGGCGGCATCCTGGCGGCAGGCGACCGCGCACCTGATTGCCCGGGCCGCTCCGTCGAACACGGCGAGCATCCCGTCTCCGGTGAGCTTGGAGACGTCACCGCCATGCCGCCTGACCGATTCGGAGACTCTTCGGTTGTGGTTGCCCAGGAGCTCGGCCCAGCCGTGATCTCCTAGACGGCGGGCCAGGCCTGTCGAGTCCACGATGTCGGTGAACAGGAGGGTCACGAGGACCCGCTCCCTCATCGATTGCAGTGGGGCGAGCCAGGTGGCTCCCCCCATGAATGCCAGGACCTCGAACGGCTCGTCACCGATCACCCACGAGTCGTGGCCGGGCGGGACGTCCATCACGTCGCCCTGCCGGCACTCGAACTCGGTGCCGTCATCGAGCCTGACCTGCAACCTTCCCCGGATCACAAAGCTCATGTGGTGCGACTGACAGGAGGTCGATCCGACCTGTGGGCCTACATGCTCGGCCCAGTGCCAACCAGGCTGATGGGTGTCGTGTGCGATGGTCAGCCCGCCGAGGCTGATCAGCTCGGAGCGGGCCTTCTCGACCTCGACCACCTCGTCGGGCTCATCGAAGTTGCGCCGGTACACCGTGCCCATGCCCGAATCCTATGGATCGTTGGCCTCTCGATGAGGCCCGGCGCCGGCCTGGACAGTGGCTGATAGCCTGAGATCGTGGATGGGCCGTCCATAATCGAAACCCTGGAGCGCCTTGCGCCGGGCACTCCGATGCGCCGGGCGCTGGAGCGCATCATCCAACAGGGAAAAGGCGGCCTGGTAGTTCTGGGGAATGGGTCCACAGTGGCTGCCGCCTCCTCCGGGGGTTTTCACTTGAAGCGGGCCGTGTTCACTCCCGCCCGCCTCGCCGAGCTCTCGAAGATGGACGGCGGAATCGTCATAGACGACAGCTGGGCGATCATCACCGAGGCCGGAGTCCATTTCGTCCCCGACGGGTCGATCCCGACCGACGAGACGGGGGCCCGACATCGCACTGCAGAGCGGATGGCGGCGCAAACCGGGAAGCCGGTGGTGGCTGTCAGCGAGGGGCGCCGGGTCGCGACCCTGTTTTATGCCGGCCAGAAGATCGAGCTTGCCACCCCGACCGAAGTGACCGCGCACGTGAATCAGGAGTTGCAGAGCCTGGACAGGCTGCGCAGTCGCCTCAACGAGTCGGAAGGCCGGCTCACCCGTCTCGAGGTCACCACCATGGCCACCTATCGCCCTGCCGTCACCGTGTTACAACGTGCCGAGCTGGTCGATCGGGTGGGCGAGGTAGTCGGCGGACGCGCTCTGACTCTGGGAGAGGAGGGCCGGATCGTCTCCCTCCAGCTCAACGACCTCATGTCTGGTGTCGACTTCACAAAGCGGATCGTCCTCCAGGACTACATCAAGCCGTTGCGGGGGAACGCGGTGAACCGGGCCGTTGGCCGGCTCGAGGCACTGAGCGGCACCGAGCTCGAAGACCCGGCGCTGGTCGGGCGGGAGCTGGGATTCCCGGACCTCGACGATCCCGTGGAGCCCAGGGGATACCGCATTCTCTCCCAGGTCGGTCGCCTTCCAGATCCGGTTCGGGACGACATCGTTCGCCATTTCGGATCGGTCTCCAAGCTGCTCCACGCTCCGACCTCCGAGCTCACCTCCGTCGAGGGAGTCGGCGAGACCCGCGCCGGGCAACTGCGCGTCTACTTCGACCGGCTTCTCGAGTCGGCCCATGAATGGGAGCCCGTCTTCGATTGAGATAGGCCACCGGTACACTCCGCAGCCGCTAATGGCGAATGCATCCAAATACTCGGTAGGCGACAAGGTGGTGCACCCCCAGCACGGAGCCGCCACCATCCAAAAGAAGGTCAAACAGGAGTTCGCCGGCAAGAAGCAGGACTACTTCGTCCTGGACATCGCCACCGAGCAGCTGACGGTGATGGTCCCCCTGGACAAGGTCGACGACCTGATCCGGCCGGTCATCTCCAAGACCAAGTCACGGGACGTCCTCAAGTCCCTGAAGGGGGAGCCGGAGGAGGCAGGTGCCAACTGGAGCCGGTGGTACAAGGTCTTGAACGAGAAGATGACCTCCGGTGACATCTTCCAGGTCGCCGAGGTGGTGCGCGACCTCTCCTTTGCCCAACAGACGAAGGGGATCAGCCCCGCCTTGAAGCGGATGCTGTCCAAGGCCCGCCTCACCCTGAGCTCGGAGCTCGCCTTCAGCCTCGAGATCGACGACGAAGAGGCGATCAAGAGACTCGACAGGGCTCTGCCTACGATCGAAGCCGAAGAGGAATGAGCCCCGTGTCGTCGTCCCCCGGCATGCGTGTCGGTTGGGGCTTCGATGCCCACCCTCTCGACGGTGAGCCTCCTCTGTTGCTCGGTGGTGTCGTCGTTTCGGACACTCACGGAGTCAGCGCCACTTCCGACGGCGACGTCCTCGCCCACGCCGTGACCGACGCAGTGCTCGGCGCTGCGGCGCTCTTCGACATCGGCGACCACTTCCCATCGGACGACCCGGCCTACCACGGCGCCGACTCGATGATGCTGTTGCGCCAGGCTGTTTCCCTTGCCGGCATGGGTGGCTGGGTGGTGGGTAACGCCGACGTCACCGTCGTCATCGAGGAGGTCCGGATATCCCCACATCGGGATCAGATCCGCACCGAGCTGGCCGAAGCGCTGGGAGTCGGAGTGGATGCGGTGTCGGTGAAGGCGACGACAACAGACGGTCTCGGCTTCATCGGCAGAGGCGAAGGCCTGGCGGTGGTGGCTGTGGTGACCCTGGCCGCCCTGTCGTAACATCGCTCGATGCTCCGGGTCCACAGCACGCTGAATCGCGCCATCGCCCCTTTCGAGCCCCGGGACGAAGGCCAGGTCGGGATCTATGTGTGCGGTCCCACGGTCCAGTCCGAGCCCCATGTGGGACACGGGCGGTCTGCGGTTGCGTTCGATGTGATCAGGCGTTACCTGACCTGGCGGGGATTCGAAGTCCTCTTCGTCCGCAATGTCACCGATATCGAGGACAAGATCATCGCGGCCGCCCAGGAGGCCGGGTCCACTGTCGAGGCCCTGGCCGAGGAGATGGCGAAGCGCTTTGCCGATTCCTATCGAGAACTTGGCGTCCTCCAGCCCGACGTGGAGCCCAAGGCCACTGAGCACGTCCCGGAGATGCTCGAGTTGATTTCATCGCTCATCGACCGTGGTCTGGCCTACGCCTCCGATGGCGATGTCTACTTCTCGGTCCGATCGCTCCCTGGATATGGAAAGCTGTCGGGGCGGGACCCTGATGAGCTGCGGTCGGGGTACCGGATCGAGGTGGGGGAGGCCAAGAACGACCCCCTCGACTTTGCGCTGTGGAAAGGGGCCAAGCCCGGAGAGCCCTGGTGGGACTCGCCGTGGGGCCGGGGGCGGCCCGGCTGGCACATCGAGTGCTCGGCGATGGCGGCCCGGTACCTGGGCTCCGACTTCGACATTCATGGCGGAGGAACCGACCTGATCTTTCCCCATCACGAGAACGAGATCGCCCAGAGCGAGGGGGCCTCGGGGACGCCGTTCTGCAGGTATTGGCTGCACAACGGGATGGTGAACCTGGGCGGAGAGAAGATGTCGAAGTCGACAGGTGTGGTGGTGGACCTGGCGACCCTCCTCGAGCGACACGGAGGGCGGGCCCTCCGATTGTTGTTCCTGAGGGCTCACTACCGGTCGCCGATCGAGTACTCCGAGGAGTTGCTGGCCGAGGCCGCCGACTCCTGGGAGAGGTTGAGCCGTTTCCTCGAGCGGGTCGAGCCCGGGCCTCCGGATGCCGAGGCAATGGCCCATTTCACCGCGGCCATGGACGAAGACTTCGGGACCCCTCAGGCGATGTCGCTGCTGTTCGATCTGGTCCGGGAGGGGAACCGTGTCCATGACGCCGGTGGCGATGGGTCAGGGCTCGCCGGTGCGGTGGCCACGATCGTCGAGGTGCTCGGTCTCGACGATGCCAGCCCGGCGCCGAAGGCCGGCCTGGACCTGGGCGACATAGCGGCACGGTTCGGGCTCATCGGTGACGACGAGCAGATCCTCGACGGGCTGATCAAGCTGCGCAACGAGGCGAGGTCGGAGCGAAGGTTCGACGAGGCGGACTCGATCCGTGATCAGCTCGACTCCGTGGGTGTGGTCCTCGAAGACGGCCCCGATGGCACCATCTGGCTACGGAAATAGGGTCGAAGGCCTGCACGCCGTCGCGGCGGCGGCCGAGGCGGGTCGGGTGCTCCGGATCTGGGTCGAAGGCCGGCGTCGGGGCAAGGCCGAGGTCGAATCGATCCTGGAACTCGCCGGCATGGACCTGGTCACCATCGTCGACGACGTCCGGCCCAATGCCGAGACCGAGGCCCCGCAAGGGATCATCGCCGATTGCCGACCCATTGCACCGGTGACACTCGACGCCCTAGTAGTGGAAAACGTCGCGGTCATGGTCCTCGACCACGTCGAGGACCCGCACAACGTCGGCGCCATCGCTCGCAGCGTGTCTGCCTCGGGGATGACCGGCCTCGTGGTCTCTTCGAGACGGGCCGCCCCCCTGTCGGCGGTGGCGTTCAAGTCGGCGGCCGGGGCCTTGGAACGGCTGCCGGTGGCGGTCGTTGGGTCGATTCCGGAGGCACTGAGCCGGCTGAAGTCGTCCGGGCTCTGGGTCGTGGGCCTGGATGCGTCAGGCGAGGATGAGTTGTTCGGGTTGGACCTACTCACCGAACCGGTGGCGATCGTGGTCGGGGCCGAAGGTGCCGGGCTGAGCCGGCTGACGGCCGACCGCTGTGACGTGGTGGTGTCGATCCCTATGGCCGATGTCACCGAGAGCCTCAACGCATCGGTTTCCGCCGCCCTCGCCGGGTTTGAGATAATGAGAGTTCGACAGGCTTCGTCGAGCACGCCGGGTTAGCTCAGTCGGTAGAGCAGCTGTCTTGTAAACAGCAGGTCATCGGTTCGATTCCGGTACCCGGCTCCCAACCATGATGTGGGGTCGTCAGGACGCCGGTGACACGCCGGGTGGTCCATCGAGCACCCGAGGCGCATATTCGAGCAGCTGGATGCTGTCGTCGAACGTCTGCCTGGCAATCATGTCGAGGGCGAGATCTGGATAGCCGTCGTAGATCCGATCGTGCCCGGTCTTTCCGGTGATCACAGGAAAAACGACCACCCTGAATCGGTCTACCAATCCGGCCTCCAGAAGCGACCGGCACAACGTGAGGCTGCCGATCGTCCGCATCGGTTTGGTGCCGTCACGTTTCATCGCTCCCACTGCGTCGACCGCGTCTCCGTTGATCAATCGGGTATTGGCCCACTCCAATGGTTCATCCAATGTCGAGGAGAACACAACCTTGGGCACGTTGGTGAGCCCGCTCGTCGTGGTCTCCTCGTCGGAGGCTTCGTCCGATTCCGATGCTTCGGCTTCGGATGCGAAGCCGTACATCAGCCGATAGGTGTTGGCCCCCATCAAGTAGGTGTAGTCGCCTGCGGACTCCTCGCCCAGCCATGCGAGATACTCAGGGCCCTGAAGGCCCCACCACCCAGGCCAGCCTTCCGCGGCGCCGTAACCGTCCAATGATGTGATGAAATCCACCATCACTTCTTGCATGCCGTTCTCCTCGTGGGTGCACGATGGATACCCGCCTTTGGGCATTCCGACACAAGAAGCCAACTCCATGTGTGAGTCCGCTGAGAGATGCCTCGGCTCGGTGCCTCAGGGCGTGCGGGACCACCAGTCGAGGACCCGGAGAGACCGAAGGGTGTTCCACCGGCTGGGTGCTCCCACTTCTGCCTCCAGGTCCAAATGGACGCGACCTGGGTGGATCCGATCGAGCAGCCACCGGCCGTCGGGCTGTTGCTTCGATCGCACGATTTCGACGGCCTCCGCCATCCGGGGATCGGGATCGGCGCCGGCGAAACGGAAGTAGTCGAGGGCGCGGAGCACGTCGTAGTGCCAGTAGTAGGGAAACGCGAATTCGAGATATGCCGGCTGGGCGATCTCACCGGTCGACCTGCGGCGGAACAAGCCTCGTTCGAGCAGATACTCCTCACCGCTGCGCCGGCCCGCGGCCACCTCTGGAGACCCACCGGTCGCCCGCTCGAACTCGAGAAGACCGTCGAGCACGTTGATCGTGGTGTCGAAGGAGGACCGGACCGAGCCGTTCTCGACTTCGCAGTTCCAGCCGCCATCGTCGAGGCGCTCGGCCAGGATCCGCGCCACGATTGGGGCGACATCTACGCCGAAGTAGGCACCGGTCTCGATGGTCCGCCCGTTGATGCAAGGCTCGACCTCGCCTTCGAAATAGCGCTGGCCCTCGTGCTCCCAGCGCCCGTTCTCGGCGATGAGGGCGATCCCCTGTCGTGCAGACTCCGACGCTGGGTCCAGTCCGAGGACTTCCAGGGTTTGCAGTGTGTGCATGGTCGCAGTCCAGGGCTGCCCCTCCCCATCGCCTGTGTAGCCCGCCGGAAAGCAGGCTCCGCCCTCCCAGAGCCCGTCGGGGCCTTCAAGAGCTAAGAGGCGCGCTCCCCAACCCTCGCGCTCGACCCGGGCCCTTTCGGCGTCGACTTCATCGGGCGAGGCGTCATTCAAGTCGCGCAGGACTTGCCAACGGATGGCAGGATCGCCGTCGAGCAGCCAGTCGACAACGCTCATCTCCGCAGGGTACCGCGGGGTTGTCGGCCCCCGTTTACAGACTCACAGCGACCAAATCCTCAGCTAGCAGGGGTCACACAAATACCCTCAAACCGATGCTCAGCACGGAGGAAATGGCCCTCCTCGACTTCGAGGGCTCGTGGTGGATCGAGGGCGGGCCCAAAGACCAGCTCATCGAGCTCCGGCTCGGCCTGAGTTCTGCGCTCTATTACGACCTCCTCCTGGCCCTGATCTCCCGGCCCGAAGCCGAGCTGCGTGACCCGATGACGGTGCGTCGGGTGCGAGCCGCCATCGAGCCCACCCCGGACCATTTCGCGGGAGTGGGCACATGACCAACAAGGGCCGCCACGCCTCGGAGTCATCTGGCTCGTTCTACCGAGACCTGGCGATGATGACAGTCGGGATCCTGCTCGTCGGGGCCACGGTCTTCCTGCTGCTCTATCTCTTCGCCGGCGACACCGATCCCGAGGCGGTGGCGACCTCGACCACCGCGGCGACTGGCTCCAGCACCACGCCCACGTCGGCGGTGACCACGGCGCCTTCCACTACCACCCCCACCACCACGCCCCCGACCTCGAACGGCACGGTGCCGCTGCGGCCTCCGGGTGAGGTGCGGGTGATGGTCCTCAACTCACTCCAACTCTCCGGTGCGGCGGGACGGTTCACCCAGGATCTCGCCGACGCCGGCTACCAAACTCTGCCCGCAGACGACTACGACCCCGAGCTCGATCCCTCCCGAATCTGGTACCGGGACGGGTTCTCGGCCGAGGCGAACGTGCTGCTGGAGGTGCTGCCGGGGGCCCTCGTGGAGCCCCTGCCGGATCCGGACCTGGCCCCAGGGTCCGATGTCGTGGTGGTTCTCGGCGTCGGCTACGAGGAATGACTCACACCGCCTCGGGGTCCAAGACCGGGGTGCCCAAGGGCTGGCTCCTCCCCGCTGCCGTCCTGGTCGTCATCCTGCTGTCAGCAGCCATCGGGTGGCTGAGCCGATCGGTGGTGATCGACTTTGTTGCGTGGTGGCCGCTCTGGTTGCTACTCGGGGGCCTCGCTTTCTTCGCCGGGCAACGGAAGGTGGGGCGCATGCGTCTTGCGGGGCTGATCCCGCTGGTGGCGACCGCGGCGCTCTTCCTCTTCGTAATCGGGCACATTCAGGGTTGGGAAGCCATGCCCTCCTCGTCGGCATCACTCGTGGGGCCTGCTTCGGGGTCGGTCACCAATGCAGCGCTGTCGGCGCGTATCGACGGCAGGGTGGATGCGGTCGCCGCGGAGAGCGGCTTTCTCTACAGCGTGTCCCCGATCCGGACCGGCGGCGGCACCGGCCTCCCTCAAGCTGTCGAGCGGACCCAGGGCACGTCGATAGCCGTCGATCTGGAGCCGGTCGATGACCCCGGGCTGTACACCTTTGCCGGCTGGAACCTGCAGCTGGACCCGGCCCCCACCTGGAACGTCTCGCTCGGTGGGACTATCGAGGCGGACCTCTCGGCGCTGAGGCTGACCGAGTTGCAGATGGAAGGGGACGGGATCGTGACCCTCGGCCAGCCGATCGCGGAGACCCCGGTCCGGGTTTCGGGTGATTTCGAGGTCCGGATTCCCACAGGCACTGCGGCGCGGGTGGTGGGCGAGGCGGTGGTCCCCGAAGACTGGGTCCAGACCGCGGACGGTTGGACGTCGCCGGCGGGTGACGGGGGCTGGGTGATCTCGGTGTCCGAGGGGGCCATCCTGGAGATAACCGCGGCCTAGTTACAATCGCTGGATCGTGCCATCCGACCGGCTGAGACGGCTTGCTCTCATCGTGTGGACTTCCGTCGGGGTCGCGGCCCTGCTCTGGGTGTTCCTGCTGGTCGCAGACGCAGTGCGAGTGATCTGGCTGCCGATTGCCTTCGCCGCAGGACTGGTATTTCTCCTCGAGCCGGCGGTGCGGGCCTTCGAGCGGATGCGACTCCCGAGGGTGGTCGCTGTGATCCTTTCCTTTCTCGTGCTTGCAGCCATGGTCCTCGCCCTGGCGGCCCTGGTCATTCCCACTATCCGGCAACAGGCGGCTGACCTCGGAGCGAAGCTTCCCGACCTATACCTGGCGGGGATCGATTGGGTCCGCGCGGTCGGTGCCGATCTCGGCCTCAACGTCGACGAGTTGCTCAGCCAGCAGGCGATCGAGGAATGGCTCAACGACCCGGCCAACCAGGAGACCGTTCAGAACCTGCTGCTCGGGTTCGGTGCCGGCGCCGGGCTCGTGATCCGCGGCGTCACCGAGGCCATCGCGGTCATCGCCTTGGCGCCGGTACTCGCCATCTACATCCTGATCGACCTCGAGCGGTTCAAGTCCAACTCGCTGGGGATGACCCCTCCCCGGCATCGCGAGGAGACCGCTTTCGTCGCCGGTGAGGTGGGGACCGCGATGGGCTCGTTCGTCAGGGGCCAGCTCCTGGTTTCGGTGATCGTCGGGATTGCCTCCAGCATCGGGATGTATCTGATCGGCCTTCCCTTCTGGCTGATCATCGGGATCCTCGCCGGTTTCCTCAACCTGATCCCGTTCCTGGGCCCGGTGGTAGGTGGAGCATTGGCAGTGCTGATCGCCCTGCTAAACGGCAGCAGTGAGCCAGGCGATATGGGCGGTTGCCATCTTCGTGGTGATCCAGCAGGTGGACAACCACGTGATAACCCCGCTCGTGCAGAAGGCCCGCGTTCAACCTCTCACCCCTGATCATCGTCCTCGCCCTGGTGATCGGGGGCACCTTGGCCGGCCTGCTCGGTGTCGTCGTCGCGGTGCCTCTGACCGCGGCGATTCGGATCGTCATCGGCCATTTCTGGCGCACCCGCATTCTCGGCGAGACCTGGGGCGAGGCCGGCCGGCACATGATCGAATACACCGAGCCACCGCAGCGGATCGCCGGGATCAGGCGTCGCCAGACGAATCAGGAGAGGCTGTTCGACACCCAGGAGATGCAGAGCATCACCGAAGAGCTGGCCGAGGGTGGGGAGCCGGCGGCCGAGATGGATCCGATCCACCGCTCGTAGGGCTCAGACCTCGCCAAGGTAAGCCGAGCGCATTTGAGGGTTGGCCAACAGCGCCGATGCAGTGTCGTCGAGCACGATCCTCCCCGTCTGGAGGACATAACCCCGGTCGGCGATCGAGAGTGCCATGTTGGCGTTCTGCTCGACCACGAAGACCGTCGTCCGCGGCGTTGATCCGCTCGATGATCTCGAAGTTCTGGGCTACGAGGACAGGGGCCAGCCCCATCGACGGCTCGTCCATGAGGAGGACTTTGGGCCGTGCCATCAGTGCCCTTCCCATCGCCACCATCTGCTGCTCGCCACCGGAGAGGGTGCCAGCCTTCTGGGCGAGCCGCTCCTTGACCCTCGGGAACAATTCGAACACCCGCTCGAAGTCGGGCTCGAGGTCCTCGCCGGTGCGAAGGAAGGCGCCGATCTCCAGGTTCTCCCGCACCGTCATCCGCTTGAAGAGCCGGCGGTTCTCGGGGACCATGGTCACTCCGCGGGCCACCCGCCTCGCCGTGTTCCAATCGTTTACATCATCCCCGTCCAGATAGACCGATCCGGTGCTCGGTTTGAGATACCCGAGGATCGTCTTCAGGGTCGTGGTCTTCCCGGAGGCATTGCCTCCGAGCAGGCAGACCATCTCCCCGGCGTAGATCTCGAGGTCGACGTCTTTGAGGATGTGAGCCGCTCCGTCATGTGGGTGTTGACTCCCTTGAAGGCGAGAACCGGCGTCCGGTCGCTCACTCCTGATTCTCCGTCGGCCGACCCAGGTACGCCTCGATCACCGCGTCGTTGGTGGATATCTCGTCGTAGGTGCCTTCGGCGAGCTTGACTCCGTGGTCGAGCACCATCACCCGGTCGGAGACGTCCGGACCACTCTCATGTCGTGCTCGATGACCACAACCGTGAAGCCGCGCTTGGTGCGGAGATCACCGATCAACTCGGTGAGTTCGACGGTTTCCCGTGGGTTCATACCGGCGGTGGGCTCGTCGAGCAGCAAGAGCCGGGGCTCCGTGGCCATGGCCCGGGCGATCTCGAGGCGTCTCCGGTTGGCGTAGGAGAGGGCGTACGCCAGCTGGTCGTGGCGGTACCCGGCGAGGCGGGACCCGAAGAACGAGAGGATGTCTATCGCCTTCTCCTCGATCATCTTCTCCTCGGCGCGTTGCCTCGGCGTGGTGAAGATGGCGCCGAAGATGCCCGCTTTGGTCCGACAGTGTTGCCCGACCATCACGTTCTCCAACACCGTCATATTTGGGAAGAGCCGCACGTTTTGGAAAGTGCGGGCGATGCCCCGCGTCGTGATCTCGTTGGGCTCATGACCGGCCAGGTCGTCACCATCGAAGACGATTGTCCCCGCGTCGGGAGGGAACATGCCCGAGATCACATTGAAGAAGGAGGTCTTGCCCGCTCCATTGGGGCCGATCACCGAGACGATCTCTCCCTCGTCAATCGAGAAGTCCACTCCCTGCAGCGCCTTGATGCCGCCGAACGTCTTCTCCAGCCCTGTGATCTCGAGCAGTGCCATCAGACGGCCACCTCGCCGGTCTTGTCACCTGTGAACTGGCCTTCCTTCTCGAGCCAGGCGTCCTGGCTCAATTCCTCGTGATGGAGCTCTCGACGATCTTCGGGCCGAGGGAACCAGCCCTTCAGGACGATTGAGCATCATGACGATCAGGATCACCCCGTAGATCAGGAGCTTGTACTCGGCGAATTCGGCGAGGAGGCCAGGGGATCGGGGGCCACCGAGGACACCGATCATGACCAGGGCTCCGACCAGCACGCCCGGGATGCTGCCCATCCCACCCACGATCACTACCACCAGGATGATGATCGAGACCAGGACATCGAACGAATTTGTGAACACCGTGCCCACCTTGGCGCTGACCAGGGCGCCGGCGAACGAGGCGAGCACCGCCCCGGTGATGAACGCCAGCAGCTTGGCGGTGACTGTGCCGACACCAGTTGCCTCGGCCACGTCCTCGTCCTCGCGCATCGCCGCCCAGGCCCGGCCAACTCGTGCACTCTGCAATCGATAGGAGATGTAGACCGCGATCAGGACGAAGCCCGCTGCGAAGTAGACAAAGAGCTGAGGATCTACGCTCGAGATGCTCTGTCCCCCGAACCAGGGGATGCCCGGGATGTCCCTGATCCCCTGGGCACCACCGAAATAGGGCTTGAGCCAGTCGGAGAGCAACAGGATGCGCACTATCTCCCCGAACCCGAGGGTGACGATTGCCAGATAGTCGCCACGCATCCGAATCACTGGGGTGCCGACCATCAGGCCGGCGATGACTGCGATCAGCACCGCCACCAACATCGCGACCCACCAGCTCAGCTCCGGCGACCAGGTGGGACTGATCGGTGAGGTGAGGACCGCGGTGGTGTAGGCCCCGACCGCGAAGAAGGCGACATATCCCAGGTCGAGCAATCCGGCGTAGCCGACCACGATGTTGAGGCCGAGGCCCATCAGCATGAACAAGGCGACGTTGATCAGCAGCTCGTTGATGACGCCGCCGAGGAATATCGGGAGCACGGCGATTCCCACGAAGAGCACGACGAAAGCGATACGAGAGGGCTTGGACCGTCCCTTGGTATCGGATGCGACCAGGGTATTGCGAAGGACACTCGCTCCGCCGCGGAAGAAGTAGGCGAGCACGGCGACAACCACGAAGATCACTATCCGCGTAGAGATTTAGCCCGCCGTTGACCGCATAGAGGAAATCGGTCAGTGCCGAACTCGAAGACATCGGTCACCACCAGCTCGAGGAAGGAGAGTGCCAGCACCCAGAGGGTTGCCTGCATCACCGCCTGGCGCGCTCGGTCGGGGATCAGTCGTATTGCCCCTCCCACCGCTCCGGAAACAGTGCTGGCCAGGATCAGCAACGCGAGACCGGTGCCCACCCCTTTGTCGAAGGTGAGCTCGGCGACTGTTACCGGCCCGAAATTGGGGAAGGTCTCGGTGAGGTCGACGGTGTCGATGAGCAACACAAACAGGGAGGTGATCACCCCTCCGAAAAGACCAACCGTCGCCCCGAACATCACGTCTCCGACGTTTGGAGGCTCGGTCTCCAGTCCCTCGAGCACCTCTCGCTTGGTGGAGACCCACGCCACCACCAGCGGTATGGCATAGAGGACGAAGTAGCCCATGGTGAGGATGGGTGAGATCAGGACCTTGTTGTTGAAAGCCTCGACCATCCCGATCCCGCCGACGAAGCTCATCGCGACCCCGGCGATGGCACCTCGCTTCAAAGCGTTCGTCGATCTCATACCCGGTCCTCGCTTCCAAGCCGCTCTCCGAGCAGCCCGGACGGCTTGAAGATGAGCACCAGCACCAGTGCGCTGAAGGCGACCACGTCCTTGAGTTGAGAGACCGCGGGGATCCCGAGGCCCGCCAGGATCA
>CAWBJJ010000010.1:0-34593 GCA_963789135.1 uncultured Acidobacteriota bacterium | reverse complement strand
TGCGATGAGCAAGGAACGGATGACGCCCGACATCGGTGACCTTTGGAGGCTGGCTCTCGCCGTTCTCGGGGTGATCGCCATCCTCCAGGAGCTGCGCAAGCCCCCGGAGGAGAGGACCTGGCACGGTGTGGTGGCGAAGTGGGTTCCCTACGACTTCCGCAGGCCGACAATCGAACGGGTCCGCACCACCTACTGGAACCCGGAGGGCCCGGTCATCTCGGGCAAGGTGTTCGGTGTCGGCTGGGCGCCCAATCTCGGAGCCCTGACCAGGCTGGCCCGGAGCTGGTTCGCCACCGAGAACTCTGGCTAACCATCGGCGGGTGCGGCGTATCTTCCTCGCCTCCCTCGAGGATCAGATGAAACTCACCTGGCTCGCCGACGAATTCCGCAGGGTGGGGCTCCGCGTAGTCGAGGAGCCCGGTTGGGAGGACCGGGGCAAGTCGTGGGTGAGGGGGAGGCCGATCGGCGCTCTGCAGCACCACACCGCCAAACCGGTGCCATACCCGGTCCGCAGCCTCTATCTACCGGTCCGGATCAAGTGCAACTTCAACGTGAAGCCCGACGGGACCGTCCACGTGATCGCAGCCGGATCCTGCAACTACTCGACCGGGGAGGGCTCGGCGACCGTTCGGAAGGAGACCGCCCAAGGATTAGCGCCCTCGGGTACCGCGAAAGCACGGGGGCTCCCCAACGATGCCGGGGGCAATGCTTGGTACCTCACCAACGAGACAGACCACCTCGGGGATGGCAGTCCGATCCCGAAGGCCCAATACGACGCCGTCCTCGGGTGCTGGATCGTCGTTTTCGAGCGTATGGGTTGGCCGGCGGAGCGCCTGATCGCCCATGGCGAGTGGACCGATCGCAAGACCGATCCGAAGTGGAATGAAAAGAACAGCCACCAGAACCTCGAAGAGTTGAGGGCGGACCTCAGGGCCGCCCTCGGCGGAGGGACGACTCGGCCGATGACGACGGCCACAGCGATGACGGCGATGACAGTGCCCAAGACCGAGGAGGATGACGACACGATGCTCCCGCTCCATTTCAATGATGGTTTCAGCGAGCCGACCGGCAAGGGGCGAACCCGGAAACGCGAAGACGTGAAACTCCTCCAGGCTCTGCTCGGCATGTCGGACGTCGACATCGACGGCAAGTACGGCGACGAGGTGGCCAATCGGGTGAAGGCGATCTGCGGTGGTGATGGCAAGACGGTCGACGGCCAGTGCTACATCAAGATTCAGGAGAGCTATCTGATGTCGTTCCTCCGCGATACCGGGAACGGGCTCACCGAGGAGGAGGCGAACGGCCTCTACTCCCGCAAGAACCACAGTCACTGATCCGAGGAACTCCGATGCTGGTTGACGGCTAATCCCGCGGGTGGGTCGCGTCCCGGGGAGTCCTACGAGTGCAGGGACACCGGGACTCGGAGACGTGGAGGCATACGCTGGGAACATGGCGGTCAACCGCAGTCGCAAGGCCCGGAGCGCGCGCAAACGCAAGCGCCGGATGGACCGCGTCGAGCACGACCTCAGTGATGAGCAGTGGACCGCTCTCCAGGCGGCCTGGGGTGGTTGCGCATACTGCGGGGCGGTCGACAAGCCGTTGCAGCGCGACTGCGTGCTGGCGATCTCTCGCGGCGGCCGGTACACCCTGGACAACATCGCCCCAGCCTGCGGCTCTTGCAACGCCAGCAAGGGCAACGAGGAGGTCACCGGCTGGCTGCGACGCCGTCGGTTCGACGAAGCCGCCTTCCTCCTGCGTCATCTCGAGGTCAACACCGAGCTGGCGACACGGTTTGCGGTGGAACAAGGGTCGCCCCGCTCGTGATGAGCGGGGCGGTGGGACATACCCGATCCGTATACCGGGTCGCGTCAGGTGGGCGAGATCGCCGTCCGGAAGACGGGCAGGCTGCGCTCGATCATCTCCGGTGTGGCGGTGAGTGAGATTCGGAAGAACCCGGGTGCGCCGCAGGTGGTCCCGGGGAGGACGAGGACACCCTGCGCGCCCAGCGTCGCGGCGAAGGCGGCGTCATCGGGGTCGGGGGAGCGGGCCCACAGATAGAAGGTGCCCTCTGGTCGCCACAGCTCGTAGCCGGCCGCCTCGAGCTCGGCGACGAACCGGTCCCGCTTCCGCTCCAGCTCTCTCAGATCGATCGACAGTGTCTCCAGCGTCTCCAGTGAGTACTGCATGAGGGCACTGGGGAACATCCAGCCAGCGGCGATCTGAGCCATGAACACGTCGGATCGCAAAGACTCCCGCTCCGGCATGTCCGGGGACCATGCCAGCCACCCGATCCGCTGTCCCGGAGTGAGCAGCACCTTGCCATAGCTATAGGAGATGAGAGTGGCCGGGTAGAACCCGGCGGGGCTGGCGAACGAGGCGTCGCTGAACACCAGACGCGCATAGGGCTCATCGGAGAGCACGTAGATCGGAGATCCGAACCGGTCCGAGGCCTCGGTGAGCAGTTCGGCCATTCCCCGGAGTGTGGACGGGGGATAGATCCGCCCGGTCGGGTTGTGCGGGGTGTTCACGATCACCATCCGGGTCCTCTCGGTGATCGCAGCGGCAATCCGATCCAGGTCGAGGTCGTAGTCATTGCTGCGGAGCGGGACGCTGACCGGGGTCGCCCCCGCGGCCAGGATCATCGACCGGTAGAAGAACCAGGAGGGATCGAAGTAGATCACTTCGTCGCCGATGTCGACCAGGGTGGTTAGCGCAACAGCGATGGCGCCGAAGGCCCCCGGGGTCATCGCGATGTCCTCCGGGTCGAAGTTTTGTCCCCGCCACTCGGTCAGGGCTTTGGCCACGATCCGCCGGGAATCCTCCTCGGAGAACTTGTAGGCGTAGTGGTCCTTGTCCTGGGGTGTGGTTGCCGCGGCGAGCGCGGTCGGAAAGCCCTCGACCACCATCTCTTGGGGGTTGCCGAAGGCGAAGTTGGCGACCCCCGGGGTGTGCCGATGCTCCTCCCAGATCTCGAGGAAGTCGAGCAACGTCTGGTTGGCAGCGGTGATCTGTTGGATTCGCCGGGTCGACATGCCAGGCTCCGACCCTAGCCCCGCCAGCAGTGGGCTCTCACGGGATTTAGTCCCTCCCCCGAGCACCTGGGCGGCGGCGAACGCCTCGGGAGAGTTGGCCGAACGAGGTGATACCCGGCGGGCCCCCTCGGGAGAGGCCCGCTTGGCCTACATTCGGCACCTTCAGCCCTTGGAGAATCGTGGACTTCGCACAAGGTCGTCGTGGTGACTGGTGGCGGCAACGGGATCGGCCGTCAGGTGGTCCTGGAGTTGCTGCGCCGAGGCGCCCGTGTCGCCGCCGTCGACATCCGTGAGGAGAGCCTGAGCGAGACCGCGGACCTTGGCCGAGGCCGGTGATCGTCTCGCCACCTTCGCCCTCGACATCACCGACCGGTCCGCCACGTCAGCGCTCCCCGAGAGGTGATCGCCGCCCACGGTGCGGTGGACGGTCTGATCAACGTCGCCGGGATCATCCAGCCCTTCGTCAAGCTAAACGAGCTCGACTACGAGACCATCGAGCGGGTGATCAACGTCAACCTCTACGGGACGGTCCACATGGTCAAGGCGTTTCTACCCCTCCTCCTGGAGCGTCCGGTCGCCCACATCGCATGCGTCTCCAGCATGGGCGGGTTCCTCCCCGTCCCCGGGCAGACCATCTACGGGGCGAGCAAGGCTGCGGTCAAGCTGCTCACCGAAGGGCTCTATGCCGAGCTGCTCGACACCAATGTCGGAGTCTCGGTGGTCATGCCTGGCGCGGTGGGCACCGAGATCACAGCCAACTCCGGAGTGGACATCCCCAACATGGAAAACATCGACCAGAGCAAGATCACGCACCACGTCGCCGGAGGACGCGGCCACCATCATCCTCGACGGGATCGAGTCCGACGACCTCCACATCTACGTGGGTCGGGACTCGAAGACGATGAGCCTGATGACCCGGGTGGCGCCGAAGCGGGCTACCCATCTCATATACCGCCAGATGAAGGACCTGCTCGACTCCTGATCGGGTCTGGACCTAGGCGTCGGTCTCGGGTTCGGTCGGGATCAGGTCGAGGAGCCGGGTGTTCAATTCGAAGAAGACCTCGGTCGGCATCGAGCCCTGACCGTGTTCGTTGTTGATCTCCTTGAGCAGCCCCAGCCATCGGGCGAATGCCTCGGCCGGCGACAACGAGTCCGAGGTGAGGAGAGTGGCAACCTCCTCGACCCGACCGTGCACCCCGTCGATTGAATCGACTTCTGTAGGGACCTCAGTCGCGGTGGAGGCTGCATGTTTTCCTGTCCCGTCCTCGGCCCCGTCCGGGTCGGCGGCCGAAGTGGATGTCTCTGTAGGCGGTTTGGGGCCCGCTTTGGCCGCAACCGGTCGGCTCGGAGGCTTCGGGGGAAGATTCAGCTCCTTGGCGAATTTGGTCGCTTCGGTGACGCTGAGGACGACTTGTTCGTCGTCGACCGTGATGTGAAAGCCGTCGGGTCGGGGATCGACCTCGAGGCCCTCGATGGGCCAATCCGCCACCGTCTCATCGCCGGCGGTCAACCGCATCCGTTCCTTGGATATGTCGATCTCTACGGCCAACGGCAGTTTGGCCTGGCCTGGCAACCGGAGCCTTCCATCGAACGAAGACATCGATCTCCCGTCACCCAGCCGCGCCCGCGCCGTCAGGCTAGTAACAGTTCCAAACTGGGCGCCAGGCTGTTCTTTGAGAATCCTGGCCTCAGCCCCGCCGGTCACCGACCCGGTACAGGCGCCAGCGGTCGGGGATCCCTTTCAATTCGTGCTCACCCGGCTTCCACGAAGCGAAGGTCGCCGCCGGCAGTCAGGTCCTTCACCGTCTGCGACACCAGGATCTCCGAGGGGCCGGCCAGGGCCATCACCCGGGCTCCGATCGACACCGCCAGTCCGGCGCATTTGCCGTCGGCGATCTCACACTCGCCTGTGTGAATTCCGGCCCGGACCTCGATTCCGAGCGGCGCCAGGTCGGCCACCACGTCTCTGGCGCATTCGATCGCCCGCGCCGGACCATCGAACACCGCATAGAAGCCATCGCCGGCCGCGTCCTGCTCTCGCCCACCATTGCGCGCCAGGTGTCGGCGCACGATGCCGTGGTGGGATTCCAGCATCTTCTTCCACTCCCGGTCGCCGAGGCTGGCCTGGAAGCGGGTGGAGTCGACGATGTCGGTGAAGAGAACCGTGGCCAGGACACGGTCCACGGTCGCGGGGGGACGCCGACCGGTGACGAACTCCTCGACTTCGTCGGCCAGAGCGTCACTGTCCCCGGCGAACGAGAGATGGTCCACGCCCGGCAGCTCGACATAGCGGGCCTCGGCGATCTGCTCAGCGACGTATCTGCCCTGCTCCGCGGGCACGACCAGGTCTCCTGTCCGCTGCACCACCAGAGTGGGCACATGGATGCTCGCCAGCACCTCGCGGATATCGAGATCTCTCATGATCTGTGCCAGCTCCCGAAATGCCGACGGGCTGGCAACCAACCGCTCGAAGCGCGCCCACCACTTGACGAAGGCAGGGTCACCGGCCAGCGTCGGAGCCTGGACCGTCAGATGCTTGCCGGTGCCCATCTCTTCGACGAAGCGGTCGAATAGGTACGCCTCCTCTTCGGCGGTCATCCCGGACGGATAACCCGCCGACGCCACTCGCTTCACCGTCGGCGCGTAGAGGACCAGTGCCTCGGTGCGCTCAGGATGGGTGGCAGCGAACAGAATCGACATGCTCGCGGCTCTGGCCACTCCGAACACCACGCCGCCCTCCAGGCCGACGGCATCCATGACTGCACCCAGGTCGTCTCGCTGGCGCTCCAGGATCGGGGCTTCGGTGCCCCGGTCGGAGAGCCCGGCGCCACGCATGTCGAAGAGGGTGAGCCGGGAGAAGGACGCGAGGCGGTTGAGGAAGTGGGCCCAGCGTGGCTCCTCCCACATCACGTCGAGGTTGGAGAAGAGACCGGAGCAGAACACCAGATCGGGCCCGTCGCCTACGGTTTGGTAGGCGATATGGACATCGGCGCTCTTGGCATAGAGAGTGTCGGGCGTCGCAGTCACGGAAGATCACAAGGTAATGCGATGACCACATCCGGTGATTCCGAGAGATCACCCGGCTTCGGTGAGGATCTCCCCGACGTCGACCCGCTGACCGCACCGGTGGGCAGCCAATTCGTGATTCAGCAGCACCACGCCACCGCCCTCCATCACGACTTCCGACTGGAGATGATGAACCAGATAGGTCCGGTGCTCGTCTCCTGGGCGGTCCCCAAAGGCTTGCCCCGAAGCCGCGGCCAGCGCCATCTGGCGATCCGGACACCGGATCACTCCATGGACCACGCCGACTTCTCCGGGTCCATCCCGGACGACGAATACGGCGGGGGAGAGGTGCGGATCTTCGACCATGGCAGCTTTGAGATGGTCGCCCGCACCGGCGACCGCATCACCTTCCGGCTCGAAGGCGAGCGTCTCGTCGGGATCTGGCACCTGGTGTCCACGGGGGAGGACAAGGGCAAGGAGCAGTGGCTGGCGCTGATGCGAGAGGACCAGCGCCCGCCGGGTGAGCAGCAACCGTCACTCGAGCCGATGGTGGCGACCTCAGGAACAGAGCCGTTCCAGGATCCGGGTTGGGGTTTCGAACCAGAGTGGAGCGGGAACCGGGTGTTTGCGGTCTGTGCAGAAGACACCAGGTTGATCTCCAAGAACGGAGAGGATTTGAGCCCCCGCCACCCTGAGCTGAAGAACCTGCATCGTCATGTCATCGCTCTGGAGGCCATCCTCGACGGCGTGCTCGTCGCCGACTCGTCCGGCGAAGGAACCTATGTCGCCTTCGATGTCATCTACTTCGACGGCAAGGACCTCACCGGCGCTCCGCTCACCGAGCGGCGCCGGCTCCTGGAGGAGGCCATCGTCCCCAATCCATACCTGCAGCTGTCACCGATGTCCGAGGGCAACGGAACCGACCTCCACCAGGCTGCGATCAAGCAGGGCTTGGCCGGAATCGTCGCCAAGCGACTGACCTCGACCTACCGGCCGGGGGAGGAATCGAGCGATTGGGTCGTGATCAGCTCATGACAATGGGCTCCTCCTCGGTGCCCGACCCGAGCTACGAGGAGAGGCGAGTCCGGGAGCTACGGCTTTGGAAACGGCGGGCCAACGCCTTCCTCCTCGCAGCACTGATCGTCTTTCTGATCAGCCACTTGACCGGTGACGGCAGCGGAATCAACGGGTGGATCAGGGCCGCCTCAGAGGCCGCCCTGATCGGGGGAATAGCCGACTGGTTCGCGGTCACTGCTCTGTTCCGCCATCCGCTCGGGATCCCGATCCCACACACGGCACTGATCCCCAAGGGCAAGGATGAGATCGGTCGAGGACTGGCCGAGTTCGTTCAACAGAACTTCCTGGATCCGACCAACCTTCGTCAGTGGCTGGGTAACGCCAATATCGCCGGGCGAGTGGCTCTCTGGCTCGACTCCTCCGAACATGCGACGCTGGCCGCCCGCCGCAGCATCGAGACAGCGGCCACCGTCGCCGAGTCTCTCGACGATGAGCAAGTGGCGACGGTGGTCACGGAAACCACCCTCGACTGGATGCGACAGACCGCTATTACGCCTTTGATCTCCCTTGTTGTCGACGCCTGGCTCAAAGATGGGAGAACCCGGGAGTCGATCGAAGCCGGCCTCAGGGGAATCGAAGTCGTCCTCATCGACAACCTGCCCTACTTCAGGGAGAGTTTCAGCAGTACAGCACCCTGGTGGGTCCCTTCCTGGGCGGGGAGCCTGCTGTTCGAGCGGATCATTTCTTCGTTCCGGATCCTGGTCGACGACATGGCATCGGATCCCGATCATCCGATCCGGTCGGATATCGATCAGATGCTGGCGGATTTCGCCGACGACCTTCGCGACTCGCCTGATCTGGCGAGACGCATCGAAGAGTCGAAGCTCCGCATCCTCGACTCCCCGGAGTTGGCAGCAGCGATCCAATCGCAGTGGCAGCTAATTCGAGCGAGCTTGGATCGTGCTGCTCGCGAGCCGGGCTCCGATCTGGAAGAACGACTGACCGAGCTGATCCAGTGGTGGGCCCGCAGGGTTCTCGATGACGCTTCGCTCCGGAACAAGATCGATGCCTGGATCGCTGAGTCCGCGGAGCGTCTCGCTCAGCAATGGGACGACGAAGTCATCGGGCTGATCGAGACCACCGTGGCCGGGTGGGACCCGACCGAGATCTCTCATCGCCTCGAGCTTCAGTTGGGGCGGGATCTTCAATTCGTTCGGATCAACGGCACGGTGGTCGGGGCGCTCGTGGGTCTGGTGATGCACGCCCTGCTCCTCCTTCTCGGCGAGTAATGGCACCCGCGTCGAGCCTCCGCCTTCATTCGAATGAGCTGCCGATCATCCGCGACTCGACCACCGCTCCCAGACGCTCGAACTCGGCGAGCGCCGACTTCAACTCGATGTCGGCCATGGTCATCGCACCGTCGTCTCGATAGGCCGCGGCAAGGTCGGTGCGGGCCCTGGCTGCATCGAAGGGCAGCCCAACCGTGGTGAACGTCTTGACTGCTTTCTGGAGGGCCTCGATGGCCTCGGCCGACTGGTCCCGGGCTCTCGCGAGCCTCCCTGCCCCGGCCAGTGCCTGACCGGTGAAGAGCTCCGATCGAGCGAGATGCCCGATTCCCTCCAGCTCCTCGATCGCTTCCTGAGCCCGCTCCAGGTCTCCTGCGTCGAGCGTCAAGTCGATCAGAGCGGGGAGGATCCGGGCTCGTGCCCACGGTGTCAGGTTCGGAGAGCGCAGGGTGCGCTCCAGCAGGTCGATTCCGGATGCGATATCGCCCCGGCGCCCCAAGAGGAGCGGCATATCCCGGCACCGGCTCACGGCCCCGGACCAACGCGTTCTGGAATGCCTCCTCCGCCTTGGCCTCGTCCCCGACCCGGAGGCGCATCTCCCCGTACTGGTACCAGGCCTCCCCGACGACGTCGGTCAGCATCCCTAGCTCGTCGGAGGCTCTCATCACCTCGGCCTCGGCCCGCACCCATTCGCCCTTTTGCCACAGAAGCTCGGCTTTGAACACCCGGCACACGCCTGGATAAGGCCCGTGGTCGTTTTCACTGCACCAGCGGTCGGCTTCCTCGCTCCATTGGCCGGCACGACGGATGTCCCCGGTCTGGTCACAGACCGCCAACATGTTGCAGAAGCTGCGCCCGACGACCATCGGGCTCACGTCTCCGGCGATGGCGGCCAGCATCGCCTCGTCCATGAGAGCCATCCCCTCATCGATGTCCCCGGTAGCCACCAGGGCTCGCCCCTGATCCTGGAGTGCCAGCGCTTCGAGATTCCCGTCGCCGTGGGCTCTCGCGATCTCCATGACCTGATGTGACAGTTCAATGGCGCGCTCGAAGTCATGGTCGGTCTCCAGGGCGCCCACGGTTTGCCAGCGCAAGAGATGTCCCTCGGCCAGTGAGCCCTGGTCCTCGTCGTCCGCGAGCAGGCGCTCCGCTCGGCGCTGCCAGGCTCGGGAGACGTCGGGGGCCAGCGCATGCTTGTGGGCTTCGGAGAGCATGAGCGCCGCCATCGCCGCCCGCTGTGGGTTGTCCTCGGAGAGGTGGGCGTTGTACGCGGCCTCGAAGCGGGCGGTCATCTCATCAGCGCGTCCCAGCCACCACATTGCATTGGCCATCATCTCGTGAAGCTCGCCATCGAGCGGCTGGCCGGCCTCGATGCGGAGGAGGAGGCCTCTGGTCTCCTCCCACTTCTTGGCTTGGTAAGCGGCATGGGCCTCCGCCGCCAATGAGGAGGATTCGGGCTCGATCGTTCGCAGGGGTGCAAAGTCCTCGAAGGAGCCTCCGACTATCACCTGGAATATCTCTTCGGGTCGGTCGAGATCCTTGAGGTAGTGAACGCCCAGACGAGCGCAATGAGACGCCCTCTCCAAGGCTGTCGTCGATCAGGCTCTGGGTGGCGGAGGAGACCAGGATCTGCCCGCCGTGACCCGCTGCCATCACCCGCGCCACCCGGTTCAGCGCCGGCCCGAAGTAGTCCCCGTCCTCGTTGCGGGCGGCTCCAGTGTGGATTCCGATCCGCACCCGTATCCCGGGCTCGGTGGTCCAGGTCGCTGACCCGAGGCTGCGTTGGGCGTCGATCGCCGCTTCGACCGCTGCCACCGGATCGGCAAACGCCGCGTAGAAGGCATCGCCCACCGTTTTGAAGACCACACCGCCATGAGCGCGCAGCGCATCACCGATGATCTGATTGTGCATCCCCAGAGCAGTGCGCATCGCCTCCGGCGAGCGTTCCCAGAGTTGAGTCGAGCCCTCGATGTCGGTGAACAGGAAGGTGACCGCCCCGTCGGGTAGGGGGCGGCTAATGGTCTCCACCGCTTCGAATCTAACGGAGGCCCCCGACTGCAACACACAGCCCGGGAGTCGGGTTCAATGGCGGGATGACTATCCCTCTCGGAAAATTCGGCTTCTGGCGGATGCTGCGCAACACCACTGCGGAGATGGCGCGAGAAGCCGAGGAACTGGGATTCGGAGCTGTCTGGCTTGGCGGCTCACCAACGGGAGACCTAGAGGCTGTGGAAACCCTGCTCGAGGCCACCGCGTCGATCCCGGTGATCACGGGGATCGTCAACATGTGGCGCGAGGAAGCCGGGACCGTCGCCGCCTCCTATCACCGGATCGCCGCTCGCCATCCCGATCGGTTCCTGCTCGGGGTCGGGATCGGGCACCGCGAGGCCACGGAGGAATACCGGGACCCGCTGGCCAAAGTCAACGAGTACCTGGATCGACTCGAGGATGCCGGCGTGCCCCGGGACCGATTGATCCTGGCGGCGCTCGGTCCCAAGGCGCTCCGCATCGCCGCCGAACGCACAGCCGGCGCTCACCCGTATCTGACGACGCCCCAGCACAGCGCCCTTGCCCGTGAGGTGATGGGCACAGGGCCGCTGCTGGCGCCGGAGCACAAGGTGATCCTCCACCCCGACCCGGAACGAGCGCGGGCGCAGGGGAGAAAAGTGGTCGGCTACTACCTGGGCCGGGTCAACTACCGGAACAACCTGCTCCGCTCCGGCTGGTCGGAGTCCGATCTGATCGACGGTGGAAGCGATGCCTTGATCGATGCCCTGGTGCTCCACGGATCCCCGGACCACATCGCCGCCGGGGTCAAAGCGCACCTCGATGCCGGTGCCGATCATGTCGGAGTCCAGGTCCTCGGCGATGACCCGATGCCCTCATACCGCCAACTGGCTGCGGAGCTCCTTTGACCAGAGTGCAGCCCGGTTGCCTTCGTTAGCTTTGGTGAGCGTGACCGGAACACCTGAGTGGACCGACTTCAACGAGTCCGACCCCGGAGTCAGCCTGCTCGAGCTGTTCGCTTTCCTGGCGTGTGGCTACCTGCTCATGACCCGCATGGACCTGCTCCTGGAGAGGCTGGGCCTCGCCTATCGCCTGGACCCGGTCACTGGGTCGGTGCAGTTCGGTGATGGGGCCCAGGGCGCGGTCCCCCCACGATCGGACGGGCTGGAAACCCGATACCGGTATGGCGGAGGAGCAGCGGGATTCGCCGCCGTGGCCGCGCTCGCCTGCACGGCGTGGGCAGTCTCGATGTGGATGCGCTGGCGCCGAGCCTGTGGCCACGGCGCCGCCCGAACGGATGGTGGCTAGCTGCTGTTGCAGCCGATCCCGTCGTCGTCGTGGTCTAGGTCATACTCGTCAGGACCGACGACCGTCACCCGCCCCACATATTCCGGGCCGTTGCCCGCGCCACCCTTGCAGTCGACATCCGAGGCGATCGGCACGCAGGCGCCGGTATAGGACGGGTGGCACTCCGACGTTGGTCCGGCAGCCGGAGCAGCGGTCGTGGTCGACGCATTCTTGGGCCTGGTGGTGGTGGTGACCGAAGGCACATAGGCCAGGGAATGCACGATGTTCCCACTCTGGTCGGTGATGAACGCGGTGTCCCCGTCGTTGTTCCACACTGCCCCGTTGTTGCACCAGTAGAGCGAGGCGCCGGTGTCGGTGCCACAACCAGTGTGGATGACCACTGACGCTCCCGCCCCGAGCACATACCCGAGCGGGAAGCTGTAGCGGTGCGATGCCGATTCGTCTTTGAGCACCCAACCGGTCATGTCGACCGCCAGCGGACCGCCGTTCCGGACCCGCACAGACTCCTCGGCGAGGCTCTCGTTGTCATCGCCAGGTGCGTCGGCGTCGATGTTGGTGACCGTGACCTGTGTCCCGGCGTCCGGGCCGCAGGCGTCGGACTCCCACAGGCCGAGTCGAGCATCACGAGCATCTTCCTGAGCCGCCTCGAAACGTGGTGCCAGCGCTACATCCGGTGGGTAGCGCCTGGCGATCGCCGCGCCACGCCGCACCAACTCTTCGTTGACCGACATGCCTCCCACCCACAGATATCGCAGGAGACGGTCGAACTGGTCACGGTCGGAGACGTCCACGGTCGCACTCACCTCACTCCCGACCGGGATCAAGGTCGAGAGGACGAGCGCAGCCTCATCCGCGAAGCACTCCCCGGATTCAGGAGTGTTGACGCCAATCAGGCGGATCGTGTCGACGTTGTTGCCCACTCGGACGTCGATGGTGTCGCCATCGGTGATGCTGACGACGGTCATTGTCTCACTGCCCACCGGCGGCGCCTGGTCCGGGTCACCCGAGGGCCCGACCGCGGGAGGCGCGAACAGGGTCTCCGCGTCCGGGACGTCGGGAAGGGTCGACGTCGTGGTGGTCGGTGCAGCTGTCGTGGTGGTCGCTGCGGTCGTGGTCGTCGTTGTGGGGGAGGTCGTGGTAGTCGTCGGTCCCGGGGCGGTGGTCGCGGGGGCCGCCACTGCGGCTTCGATCTCCGCGGGAGGCGACACTGCTCCGCCGATCGTCATCAGCACCAGCGACGCCCCAACCACGGCAGCGCCGCGTTTGCGACTTGTGAGATGCATGCGATCGATTGGCCGGATGACGTTGATCAAGCCCAGCACGAAGCAGGCGAGACCGATCAAGATCAGGAGTCCTCCCATTGGCGGGAGGCTATGTCAGGCCTGGCCGCTACCTGGTAGGTCGGTGGACCCTTCCTCCTTCAGGATGCCGGGGCCAGATTGCGGTTGACCCGGAACAGGTTTCCGGGGTCGTACTCCGCCTTGACCTGGAGCAGTCGCTGGAAGTTGCCTCGATAGGAGGTCTCGATCCGCGACGTGTCCTCGTCGGCGGTCTGGAAGTTGATGTAGTTCCCGCCGGTGGAGAAGGGGCGGATCCGCTCCCATGACGACCGAACCCAGTCCTGATAGCCGGCTCCGCCGGGATCGGCCGCGGGCCAGGCGCCGGCCGCTGCGGTAACGAAGGTGGCGTCACGGTTGCCCACCGCTCCATCATCCTCGTCATGCTCCTGGAGCTTTCCGGCGAGGTGGAACAGGATCACCTGCGACATCGGAGACTCGATCCCCGCCGCATTCTCCCGGAAAACGTCCAGGTAGTCGTCGCTCAGCTCGGGGACGAACTCTGTCTTCCAGTAGTAGTTGGCGCCTTTGGGTTGGGTGGCATCCAGCATCGACTGCTGTTCGACGTAGGTCTTGGGCACGATCAGGTCGGCGATCGGCTGGCCGAGGGCCTTGATCGGAGCCAGGTCGTGCTCCGCCTGTGATGGGTCGCCGGTATGACAAGCGATGATGGCCACCATCGGCTTGCCGTGCCATTGCTCGGGGATAAAGGGAGCAGAAGGAGCGAGCCGCATCGTGGTAACCAGAGTCAGCTCCCGCGGAGCGTTCGCTGTGATCTCCTTGTAGAGCCCGAGCACATCTTCTGCCTGTTCTGCGGGCCATGCGATGAGGCCGCCGACGATTTGAGGACCGACTTCATGCAATCGGTAGGAGAACTCGGTGACCACACCGAAATTGCCGCCACCACCACGGAGCGCCCAGAACAAGTCGGGCTCGTGCTCTCTGCTGGCGTGACGCACTTGGCCGTCGGCGGTGACGATCTCCACTTCGTCGAGGTCATCCACTGTGAAGCCGAATCGACGTGTCAGATACCCGAAACCGCCGCCAAGGGTGAGCCCGGCCACCCCCGTCTCCGACACGAATCCGAGCGTGGTTGCCATCCCTTCCTCCTGCGTGACCCGGTCGACGTCGCCGAGGACGCAACCCGGCCCGACCCGGACCAGCATCTGGTCCCGGTCGACGTGCACCCAACGCATCCGACCCATGTCCAGGGTCAGCCCACCATCGGCGAGCGCCAGCCCGGCGATGTTGTGCCCCCCACCCTTTATCGAGGTGACCAGTTGGTGGTCGCGGGCGAGGTTCACAGCGTCGACGACCTCGTCGCTGCTCTCCGGTTGGACGACGAGCGACGGCTCGCGTTCTATCAGCCCATTCCAGATCAGGGTGGCATCGTCGAAACCGGGTTCGCCGGGTCGGATCCGCCTACTGCCGAATAGTTCGGCATCGAGATCGATGGAACCGCCGTCGAGACTGCGGATGGTCACGGCTTCCGAGGACATGGTGGGCCTCCTTGCGATCGCCACCTCCGCTCGAACATAGCAATCCCTGCGTCAGCGTTCGTCTGCGCGGTGTAGCGTCGGCTGCCCCGAGAGAGGACGAAGACTCGATGTGTTGCTTGTTCGCCACCCTGGTCCTGGCTGGGCCGCGTTTGGGAATCATCGTGTGGGGCCTGTGGCAGCCGGCACGCTGGGAAGCGACCTTCGACACCTTCGTCTGGCCGTTGCTCGGGTTCCTCCTTCTTCCCTGGACCACGCTGATGTACGTATCGGTGTACCCAGGGGGCGTAACCGGATTCGACTGGTTCTGGATGGTGCTCGCGGTGATCTTCGACATCATGTCCTACGGCACCAGCGCTTACGGAAACCGGGACACGATCAAGAGCTACAGCACCCCGACCCCGCCACCGGCGGCCGCATAGATCTCATCGGTCCGGGGAAAGATCCAGCGATGGATTGGAAGATCGAGCTGATTGGGATCCCTGTGTCCGATGTCGACCGCGCCAAGGACTTCTACACCCAACAGGCGGGATTTGTCCTCGACCACGACCACGAGGTCAGTGACGAGATCCGGTTCGTCCAGCTCACGCCGCCTGGGTCGGCCTGTTCCATCGTCATCGGGCGCGGGGTCACCGAAGCACCGCCGGGCTCAGTGAAAGGGGTGCAGATGGTGGTGGCCGACATCACCTCGGCACGGGCGGAGTTGGAGGGCAATGGAGTCGAGGTCAGCGAGATCCAGGACTTCCCTTGGGGGCGGTTCGTCTTCTTCAGCGATCCCGACGGGAACTCCTGGTCGGTCCAGGAATTGCCTTCCTGGGCCTGACCGTTCGACCTTTCAGTCGACCGGCTCCAACCGGAGAGTGGTCTCGAGGACCGACGCGGCCAGCATCGAGTCGAGGGATCGCCCCGGCCGGTACTTGCGCCGCAAGGCGTTAGAAACCCGTTCCACCGACTCGGTGTCGTTGGCGAGGGCTGCCCGGAACGGATAGCGGTCTGCTCCGACGATCAGAGCGACCTCGGGGTCGGCGAGGGCTCGTTGATACCAGCGCCCTGCCGGTCCCCGGACGGAGCGGACGAACACCTCACCGTCGTCGACCATGACCCAGATGATGGTGCGTGTTACGCGCTCGCCCTGTCGTGTCTCGATATCCACCATCTGGGCGTCGTCGATGCGGCCGAGCTGCTCCGAACTGAGGGGCATGAGCCCAACGCTACCCACAACCCCCGAACGAGACTCGACGGCGGGGGGGACGTCCGCCGTCGAGCCCGGTTCAGGCGTTTGGTTACTCAGTCAACCGCTTCCTCGGCGTTGACGATCCCGTTCCCATAGAACCCGTTGAAGTCCTCGTCGCCCTCGCAGAACGCCGTGTATTCCGCAGGGCGTCCCACGTTCTCGTACGAGAAGGGGTTCGGAGTGGGGCATTCGGTCTCGGTGGCCGAACGCGTCAGGGCACGCACCACCCGTCGCGGGTCCATGCCGAACCCGCGGCGACCATTGCGCCCGTCCTCGCTGATGATCAACGCCACCACACCGGTGACATGGGGTGCCGCCATCGACGTCCCTTGCAGGTACTGGTAGTAGGCACAGGTGTTGCCCTTGCAGTCCTTCACCACGAAGTCGTTGGTCGGCTCACCGTTCTCGTCGATGTCGCCGAGCTCTATGCCCACGTTCTCCGGATAGGGCGCCAGCACCAGGTTGTTCACGGTCTGGAACGCCGGCGTCCCGAAGCCGTCACGGAAGTAGCCGCCAGGGGCGCTCACCGTTATCTGCTCCACGCCGTAGTTGGAGTAGTCCGCCTTTGTCGTGCTCGGGCCCAGGGCGGAGACACCGATCACGTGGGGGCCCTCCACCGGGAGGTCCACACAGTCGTTGTCGACGGTCCTTGGTACCTCGGAGCCCAGCGGGAAGTCCGGACTGGTGTTGTCGAACTTCGAAGGCGCACCCAGGTCGATGTGGCTGTTCCCCAAAGACCCAACCAGAGTCACTCCACGGTCATGGGCGTATTCCATGGCGCGGAGATGGGCCTGGATGATGGTCTGCATCTCGATCAACTCCACGGCGGTCGGCGCTGGAACCGAGTCGCCGGCAGAGGGGCAGTTGTAGAGCCAGGGGTCGGTGTAGAAGCTCATGTTGACCACGTCGACGCCCTGGTCACCGGCATAGGTCAGGGCGTCCACCACTGCGGGAAGGAAGAAGAAACCCGAGTCCTGACCGGCTCTCAGGTTGACCAGAGTCACCTTGGGGGCGACTCCTGCGGTCCCCAGCCGATTGATCGGAGCCGCCACCGTGCCCGCGACATGCGTGCCGTGCCCGTTCTCGTCAACGTTCGCCGCGTCCTCACACGATGCATCCGCTTCGGCAGCGCAATCACCGTCGATCGCGGGAATGTCCGTGGTGAAGTTCCGGCTCAGCTTCTTGCTGAAGTTCCTGGCGATGTCGGGGTGGCTGCCATCGATCCCGGTGTCGATGATCCCGACAAGCACCTGCTTCTTGCCTTGCTGCTCGTCATACGAGCCATCCGCCGTGGCGTCGATCATCTCCATGTCCCATTGCAGGCCGGCGAGGGGCTCTTCACCGCGGCGTGTCCGATACTCCGAGTCACCACTGGTCTGAGAGTCGCGCTCGGACTGCAACCGCTCGTCGTCATCCTTGCGCTCGTCGGGTCGGGTGGTGCCGATCGCCTCGTTGGTCGCGGCTCCGAACACCGCGTCTTCGGCAGATACCTCGGTGACGAAGTTCTCGGGCTCTGCGACGGTCACCGTCGCCAGGCCGACGGCCTCGTTGACTGCCACTACCTCCCCTCCGGCGGCCTCGATCGCAGCAACACCCTCTGAGGTGCTGGCTCCCTCCTCGAAGAGAACTACGAAGTTCTCAGCCTCCCCATCAGAAGCATTAGAAGCAGCAAACCCCGGCACCGATAGGGCCAGGGCTGCGCCGAGTGCTACAAGAATTATCAACGAGCGACGCATGGGTTCCTCCCTTGGTGTGCGGCTCAGACACGCGGCCTACCCGATCGGTGACGCCTGTAAACCTCGGATCAAAGGCCGCGACTCCTGGCTATCGCGATTACATCGAACCAATCCTCGGCGCCGAACCGAGGCCTTGCGAGGCTGGGTCGAATCGCTTCGAGGAAAGAAGGGGGGCCGACAGCGACCGCGATCGTTGCCCGCGTCCTGAGCCCGCCATGTGCGCCCTTGAAGTCGGGAAAGTCGGGGTGAGCGAACCACCACCCCGGTGCACTCAAGGCCATCCCTACACCAGCCTCGGCCACCTTCCAGGCTTCGATGCCCGCCACGTCGTCCAGCCATCCCAGATTGCCCTCTCCAACGAGCACAGCGGCGCTGCCCTCATGGACCACAGTCAGGCCAGACTCCCTGTCTGCGGCGAGCGCGGCGAGATCGATTCGCCGCGAGGGGTCGACGGTCTCCTGGTCGTGGTCGGAAGTGACCAGCAACAGGTCTCGTTCAAAGTCCAAAGCGTTGTCGATGACCGCCAGACTTTGGTCCAGGTCCCGGTAAGCCTGGATCGCCTCGTCGGAGTCTGGCCCGTACCAGTGGGCGAAGGTGTCGGGGCTGTTCAATTGCACGAACAGCAGGTCCGGGGCTCGATCGAGCGCATGAACAACCTGCTCCGTAACCGCCTGGTCGCTGATGTAGCCGAACATGTCGACCTCGACGCCGGGTGGAATGACCCCTGAAGGTGGCCAATGCTGGCCCGCCTCGCGGGCAGCGGTCACACCGATCAGGTTGTGGTCTCCGACGATGACCTCGCTGGACCCGTTGAAGAAGGTCGGTGCTTTGGGCCCGACCTCCCCTGCGGCCTTGATTTCCCCGTCGACCACCACTTCGTTGGCCCAGATCCCGTGCACCGCGGGATGGCGACCAGTGACCATGCTGGCGAAGTTGGGATAGGTGGAGGAGCACATCACCGCCGTGGCTCCATCGGGGCGGACCATGCCCCGCCGGCCCCATTCGGTGAGCGTTGGCATCAGTTCCGGCGTCACCGACCTATGGCCGACACCATCGAGCACCACCAGTACGACCGTCATTTCAGCGACACCTGGAAAAAGTGATCCTAGGTTTGGGCGATGCTCTCGATCCGGCCCGTCGACCCCGATGATCTCGACGCCCTCTACGAGGTTTGCCTTCGCACCGGGGACGCCGGTGAAGATGCCATCGAGCTCTACGACGACCCGCGGCTCCTCGGTGAGGTATATGTAGGTCCCTATCTGACGATGCCGGGTGGGATCGGGCTCACCGCAGTGGAGGACGGCATCCCCTCCGGATACGCCCTGGCCGCCATCGATACCCGCAGCTTCGAAGCCGAGTGTGAAATCCGTTGGTGGCCGCCCCTGCGGGCCCGGTATCCGGATCCCGGGCCTGACCCGAGCACAGCCGACCAGAGACTGTCACGGCTGATCCATGACCCTCCCCGAGCATCCGATGATGTGGTTGCCCTCTACCCGGCGCATCTCCATCTCGACCTTCTCCCCAGCCTCCAGGGGCGCGGGGTGGGCAGGGTCATGATGAGCCAACTCCTCGACGAGTTGGTGGATCGGGGAGCGGTCGGTGTCCATCTCGGCGCCGATCCGCGTAACAGCAATGCCGTCGGGTTCTACAGCCACCTCGGCTTCGTCACCCTCTCGGAGGGCGCCGAGGTCGTGATGATGGGTCTTCGGCTCGACTCATGAGCCGAGAGCTTGCCGATACAGGTCGTAGTTGCGCCTGTCGAAGCAGGCGAACGTCACCTGCGACAGGTCGTCAGGGTGTTCCTTCACCCAACCAGTGACGGCCTCTAATGCGGTCTCCGCGGCCAGGGGGAGCGGGAACTCGTAGATCCCGGTCGAGATGTTGGGGAAGGCCAGGGTCGAGCAGTGCGTTGAGAACTGCGAGATCGAGGCTGGTGCGATAGCAGGAGGCCAAGAGGTCGACGGCCTCCTCAGGCCCGACCCGACCCCAAATCGGGCCCACGGTGTGGATCACATTTCGGGCGGGTAGCCGTCCGGCTCCGGTGATGACCGACTCACCGGTTCCCAGCGGGCCCCGCTCGGCGACGATAAGCCTGCACTCCTCGAGGATGGCCGGTCCCCCGGCGGCGTGGATTGCTCCGCTCACTCCGGCCCCGTCCATCAAAGACGAGTTGGCGGCGTTGACGATGGCGTCCACCGCGAGCAACGTGATGTCGCCCTCGATCACCGTTAGTTCGGTCATGCGGAAGGGTACGTCCGGGGAATCTGTCACACCCGGTCGTCATATTGGGGGCATGAGCGAACACGTCACCCCGGTACATATCTCCGTCGTCCTCGACCGTTCCGGCTCGATGGCGAGCATTGCCGATGACATCGTGGGTGGTTTCAACACCTTCCTCGGCGAGCAGCGAAATCAACCCGGGGGAGGCCGGATCACCCTGGTTCAGTTCGACGGTCAGGATCCCTTCGAGGTCCTGATCGATGGCGAAGACCTCGCCGATGCCGCCGACCTCGACCCTGCGCGCTATCTCCCCCGGGGGAACACCCCTCTGCTCGACGCGGTGGGTCACATGATCGCCAGGATCGATCAGGGGATCCTGGCACGGGCTGATGACGGGCTTCCAATCGAGGACCAGATCGTCCTCATCGTCACCGACGGCTACGAGAACGCCAGCGGTGAGTTCGATTACCAGACTGTCGGTTCGCTGATCGAGACCCGCCGGGCGCGGAATTGGGTGTTCACCTTCCTCGGTGTCGACGAGGCGAGCATCAAAGAGGGTGTCTCGATGCGGGTCTCCAGAGACAACACGGCGACCTGGGAGAAGTCAGGGAAGGGATCGAAGGAGATGTTTGGCCGGCTCTCGACTGCGACTTCCACCTACCGGTCGATGGGCCCCGAGGAGAAACTCGCCCGGTCGGAGAAGTTCCTCGAAGAGCAGGAAGACAAGGACGGGGAGTGACAGTCAGCCCAGCAGCTCCCGGGCGACCACCAGGTCGTGCTCCTCGAACCCTTCGGTGAAGCCTGCGTAGGCAACGGCCAGTTCCTCGGTGCCGTCTGGGGTCCTGCCTATCTCACGTCTCATGGCAACGAGCCTGTTGAGCGCGAGGAGCTCGAACAGGTACAACCCGGCGGCGTTCGATCCACGGGCGGCGGAGAGGTAGGCCTCCTCGGCACGGTCGAAGTCAGGCTGGGGGAGCATTCGAAGGAAGTCGCCCTTGGACACCCGGAAATCGGGTGAGCTCATGTCGTCGGGGCCGGCCAGAATGATGGCATCCTCGATCAAGGCCAGTCCTTGCTCAGGCTTCCCCGCAAGAGAGTGAACCAGGCCCCGCAACTGGAGGACCTGCGGCCAGAACACCGGTGGCGCGGTCAGCCCCTGATAGAGGTCGATCGCCTTTTCGGTCAGCACCAGGCCCTGGTCGGTCTGACCGGTGCAGGCCAGGGATACCCCTTCGAGCATCGTGGCCAAGGTGGCCCAAACCGGGTATTCATTCTCCTCCGAGATCTCCCGCAACTCGGCGGCCCACTGGATGCATTCCTCGAATCGGCTTCGGAGGAGGGCGAGATAGCCGTTGTGGTAGATGCCGTAGGCGATGCTGTAGGGGTGGTCAATCTCCCGGGCCACTTCGAGCGCTTCGGCAAGGCGAGTAACGGCTCGATCCAATCCACCGCATTGCCACATGATGAGGGCGGAAGCCGTTCTTGCAGTGACCCCGGTGTTCGGCCCGAGCCGGAACCGCATCGAGTGGTGGAGCCGGGGGTCGTGAAGTCGAATCGCCGTGTCGATGTGGGGCAGGCCAGTGGCGAGGTCGCCGGCAAATGCCATGCCAACTCCGTACACATAGTGGCCGTCGATGAGGATGGCCAGATCCCCGGTCTCCTCGCCCAACTCCAGCAACTGCCTCCCGTGCTCGGCGCCCCGTTGGAAATCGGCAGTGCCCATGTAATAGGTGGCCAGGGACCTGAGGACGGGATAGCGGTCCGCCGGGGCGCCCGCCGCGTCCACGATGGCGAGCGCCCGTTTGAATTCGGCCTCCACCTCTGGGGTGTATCCCTTGACCGCCATCAGAGCTCGGGCCAGGCTCGAGCGCAACGTCACCTCTTGTGCGAGTAGCTCGGGTGGAGGGCCTGCGTCCTCGAGCAATCTGAGCGCGTCGCTCGCGATCTCCGTCGCCGCCCGGTACCAGCCCTTTCCCTCGTGCAGGGCCCAAAGTGGCTCGACCAGGCCGAGTACCTGGTCGAGGTCACCCTCGTCCACCCAGAAACGCCATGCCGATCGGAGGTTTCCGTTCTCCATCTGGAACTCATCCAGCGCTTCGGCCCTTTCGGCGCTCCTCATTCGTGCCGCGAGGCGATCGCCGAGCTCGGAAAAGTGAATCGCATGGGCCCTTCGCACCTCGTGTTCCCGTTCCCGGGTCGGAGGAGAGAAGGGATCCCGCGTATTCCTTGATCATCAACAGCATCGAGAAGCGTTGTCTGGTATCGGTGACATCGGCCCGAACCAGGCTCTTGTCGACCAGGGAGGCCAGAGAGTCGACGACCGAGCCGGAGCCGAACGCTCCGCAGACCGCCTCCAGTGAGGCGAGGCTCGAGGTGGTGAACACGGACATGGTCTCGAACAGATTCCGCTCCGATTGGTCGAGCAGCTCGTAGCTCCACCCGATGGCACCCCAGAGGGTCCGTTGCCGATCGGGAAGATCCCGACCACCCGCACCGAGGACATCTAGGCGCTCCCGCAGGCGCTCCAACAAGTCGGCGGGGGTGAACACGTTCAGCCGAGCTGCCGCGAGCTCGATTGCGAGTGGAAGGCCGTCGAGACGCAGGCAGATCTCGGCGATGACGCGACGCGTTGCCCTCGGTGATTGTGAAGCCCGGCTGCACCGACCGCGCTCGATCGGTGAACAGGCGTACCGCCTCGGCTTCGGCGATCTCGGCGGCCGGGGAGGCAGGGTGGGGGAGGGAAAGCGGGGGTACCGGGAACACTTTCTCCGCCCGGATCCGCAGGGTCTCGCGGCTGGTTACCAGGATCTTCAACCCGGGGGCGTGCTGGAGGAGCTCGGAGAGGCCGACCGCGGCGGCGGTGACCTGTTCGAAGTTGTCCAGCATCAGCATGATCTGACGGTCCCGCAGCCGCGCTTCCAGGAAGAGGAGCGGGTTACCGCCAGTGATCGGGAGGTCCAGCCCACGGGCGATCGCCTCGTAAGCGGCAACCGGCTCGCGCTCTGCTGAGAGGTCGATGAAGAACACGCCATCGCGGAAGCGATCTACCTGTTCGGCGGCGACCTGGAGCCCGAGTCGGGTCTTCCCGGCACCTCCTGGTCCCGCGATGGTGAGAAGCCTGGTGTCCGGGGAATCAAGCATGATTTGGATCGCCGTCAGCTCATCGGCTCGCCCCAGGAACTCGGTGGCCTGCTGGGGCAGGTTGTGGGGCCTGGCATCCAGAGTGCTGGGAGGCGGAAAGTCCGATGGCAGGTCATCGTGGAGCACCTGGTAGAGGTGCTCGGGAAGCGTGAGGTCCTTGAGGCGATGGATTCCCAGGTCGCGGAGGGTCACGCCAGAAGGGAGATTGCCGTCGATCTCGGCAGCGGCTGCCTCGGACACCAGTATCTGACCACCGTGGCCCGCAGCCATGATTCGTCGCCGCCCTGTTCATCGCGGGGCCGAAATAGTCGCCATCCCGACTCTCGGTCTGGCCGGGGTGAACCCCGATCCGAACCCGTAGTGGGCCGGTTCCCTCCCAGGTCTCGGAGGTGAGCCCGAGTTGGGTGAGGATCGCGGCTTGCAGGCTGTCGGCCGCCCGGTCGAACACCGCGATCATCCCGTCGCCGGTCGTCTTGAGGACCGTGCCCCCGGACTGACTCACGGCCTCGTTCAAAATCGCGTCATGACGGGCGAGTGCACCGGCCATCGCCTGGCCATAGTCCTCCCAGAGACGCGTGCTCCCCTCGATGTCGGTAAACAGAAACGTCTGCATCGGGTGGGAAATATAGGGATGAGATTCGTAACGGTCGGATAGGGGTAATGGGACGTCATGGCCTCATACCAGGTGAATCCGGCGGCGGTGGAGCACGCTCGCGGCCTAATCGACGCCCGGCAATACGTGTTGCGCAGCGAATGGGGAGACAGCCAGCCCCGCGCCGAGGACGAGAATGCCTTCCTGGAGACCCATTCCTGGGAGGAATACGGCGAGTGGCATCTCGGGCTCACAGAGGGCGCCGCCGACGAGACCAAGGGTCGGTATGCCTTCGTCTACGGCGACTTCCGCAGGATCCACCGCATGGGACTCATCGCTTGCCGATATCGGGCTGCGGAATGGATGCACAAAGAGGTGGAATTGGCCGCGCACGACCTGCTCCAGCACCTCGACAAAACGAGAACCTGAAGGTCAGGCTGTCCAGCCGAGGAACGTTTCCCCCGCCCATGCGGTGAGGAACCAGAGCCCAACCATGACAAAGGGGAGAGCAAGGAACACCGGGCGGTTCTCCCGCAGGCGAACGGCAACCACCAGTCCAATCACCCAGACCACGCCGAGTGCGGCCACCGCCCACAACGGCATGATCAGCCCGGCGAACAGGATGGGCAGTCCGGCAGCGGCGTAGAGGACGAACCCAAGAACAGTGACGATCGGCGAGCCGGCTGCCGCGGGCGGCGGGGACTCAGTCACCAGCGGAAGCGTCTTCGGCAAGCGTGTAGGCGACCAGTGCGTTGGCGTGACCGTGACCCATGCCGTACTCGGTCTTGAGCCAGGTCACCAGTTCCATGTGTTTGAGACCAGGCTTGCTTCGTATCAATGCCTGCCACTCTGCGATCGGCTTGCCGTACTTCTTTTCGATCGACGGGAAGTAGGAGGCGGGCCCGGTCGCTCGCTCCGGCTTTTGCTCCGGTGTGCTCATCCCGATCCAGAGTATTCGGACCGGCGATCGATCAAGTACCACACCGGCATCGTCGCCCTTACCTTTGACCTCGATCGTCCCTCGGGGCTCGCAAATGAATGATTCCTCCACCAGACGGAGAGTGCTCTCGGTGATCTGGATCACTCCCGCCGAGCCGAATGACTCCATACGACTCGCGGTGTTGACGGCATCGCCCCAGAGGTCGTAGCTGAACTTGTGACGGCCGATGATCCCGGCCACCACGGGGCCGGAATTGATCCCCATCCGGAATCTGACCGTAATGCCCTGGTAACTCTTGGAGGCCACGTGGTCCCTCATCTCGATTGCGAGATCGCAGATGGCCACCGCATGATCGGCCCTGGGCTCGGGCACCCCCGCCGCCACCATGTAGGCGTCGCCGATGGTCTTGATTTTCTCCAACCCGCACTCTTCGACCAATGCGTCGAAGTCGGTGAAAAGCTCATCGAGCAGCGAAACCAGCTCCTGGGGCGTCATCCCGGCCGACATCGGGGTGAAGCCCGCCACGTCGGCGAAGAGGATCGAGGCCGAGTCGAAGCTGTCGGCGATGGTCTCCGGTGACGACTTGAGTCGCTTCGCGATCTCGTCAGGGAGCACGTTGCGCAGCAGGGACTCGGAGTCTTGTAGTAGGAGAGCGCGTTGCCTCACGTAATAGAAGAGAACCCAAAAGACGAAGAGGATCACGACGAGGAGGTTGAAAGTGGCCAGGTACTCGGCCTGATCCAGGGTCTCGATCGGCTCGATCCGAGCCCCGATTGCGGCGCCGATTATCGACGAAGCCAGGTACGCAATCAGCCACGCAGTGGCGCGCCAGTCGGCGAACACCACGACGGTCCCGACCAGGGTGATCATGGCCCATACCGAATTGACGCCCGACGCCAGCTCCCCGCCAAAGACGATGAGCAAACCCGCTATGACCAACATGTTCACAAAGGCAATGAGGTGCATCACCCCCGGGTAGGTCGCCGGCCAACGCCACTGGGCGAAGAGTGAAACGGCTCCAACAAGCAGAGAGCAACCGATCACAGCGGCGGCGATCGGAGCTTCGAAGATGGCTGACATCTGATAGGCGGAGAGGGCCGTGGTGACCAAGGAAACCCAGAGGGCACCTGCCAGGAGGCGTTTGGTTCGGGCAACTTCTTCGCTATCGGTCTCGAGAACAGCGATCGACACGAACCGGTCGACAAGGGGAGGCAGCGGCCTCTGCTTGCGATGAAGCTGTTCCTTGGCGACGTCCAGCTGATGACTCCCGGGTATGGCGCGAGCCTATGTCCAAGTCTGGAGCGGAAACGGTAAGGGAATGTCGATTGGCGAGCAGGTCGTTCGTAGTAGGGAGGGCACCAGCCGAAGACCAGGAGGTAGGTCATGACCAACGTTGCCGAGATCCTCAGAGACAAGATGACAGGACGTGTGATCACGCCAGCCGACAGCGACTACGACGAGGTCCGAGCCGTTTTCTCCGGGACTATCGACGGGCATCCGGCAGTGATCGCCCGGGTGACCGGCAGCGCCGACGTCGCAATCGTGGTGAACACCGCCCGGGAGTCCGGGATCGAGCTCTCGGTGCGGAGTGGTGGGCACAGCGGGGCCGGCCACAGCACCAACGATGGCGGCATCGTGCTCGACCTGTCGGAGATGAAGGGCCTCGACATCGACGTCAAAAACGGCACGGCTTGGGCGGAGACCGGGCTCACCGCCATCGAGTACTTGGAGAAGGTGGGGGAGCACGGCTTCGTGACCGGATTCGGCGACACCGGTTCTGTGGGGATCGGTGGGATAACCCTCGGAGGTGGCGTCGGGTTCCTGGTGCGAAAATTCGGTCTGACCATCGACTCCCTGATCGGCGCCGAGCTGGTCACTGCCGACGGAGAGCTGGTGATCGCTGACGAGGAAACCAATCCCGACTTGTTCTGGGCGATTCGCGGTGGCGGGGGCAACTTCGGCGTCGCCACCCGGCTCCACTTCCGGCTCGACCAAGTGGAGTCATTCGTCGGTGGCCTCATGATTCTCCCTGCCACCAGGGACACCGTCGCCGGGTTCATCGCTGAGGCCGACGCGGCTCCCGATGAGCTGTCGACGATCGCCAACGTGATGAACTGCCCGCCGATGCCCTTCATCGCCGAGGAGCTCCATGGGAGCCTGGTGATCATGGCCTTCATCGCCTGGGCGGGCGGGGTCGACGAGGGCCAGGCGGTGATCGACCGCTTCCGGGCCCTGGCCGAGCCACTTGCGGATATGACCGCCCAAGGCCCGTACCTGAGCATCTACATGCCGGAAGACCCGGACTACAAGCCGGTAGCCGCATCACGGACCTTGTTTGCCGACTCTTTCGATGAGGCCACGTCAGAAGTCATCCTGGAACAGCTCGAGGCGTCAGACGCTTCGATGCGGGTCACCCAGATCCGACCGCTGGGCGGTGCGTATGCACGGGTCTCCAACGACGACACCGCGTACTCCCATCGCGATCGGCGATACATGATCAACGTGGCTGCCTTCTACGAAGGGCCTGACGATCTGCCCCGGCGCCAGGAGTGGGTCGATGGACTGGCGTCGCTCCTCAGCGGTGGGGACGACCGGGGGTACACCGGGTTCCTCCTCGACGAGGGCCCGGACCGGGTGCGGGCGGCGTATCCCGGCAAGACCTGGGACCGGCTCCGCCAGGTGAAGGCCAAGTACGACCCGGACAACCTGTTCAGCAGCAACCAGAACATCCCCCCTGCCTAGTCGGGGAGCAGGGGGACGCTGATCCCCTGATCCTTGCCGAGGAGCACGGCCCTGGTAACTGCGTCGCTGCCGAACTTGGTCTTGACGTCGTCGAGGGCGTGGTCGAGCCCCTCGCCCGGGTGGCGCTCGAACGGAAGCTCGAGCTGGACCGCGTCGGCATCGTCGAGGTTGGTGAGGGAGATCCCGATCAGGGTCAGACCTTGAGCTTCGATCATGGCCTGCGCCTCAACGAGCAGTACCTGGGCGGTCTTCAGGATCACCTCTGTGTGGGCCGTCGGCTTGATCATGGTGTGGGACCGCGTAGCCCTGGTGAAATCGTCGAAGCGGAGCCTGAGAACCACCGTCCTGGCCAGCCGTTCCGCCTTGCGCAGTCGCCGGGTCACCCTGTCGATGATCGCAATCAGGGTTGCGTCGACCTCCTCCGGTGTCCGCTTTCGCAGGCCCAATGCCCGCTGAGAGCCGATCGATCGACGACGTCGTCCCAGCACCGGGCGAGGGTCGTAGTTGTGGGCGAGCGCATGGAGGTGGCGCCCAGAGGCCCGGCCCAGCATCGCGACCAATGTCGGCTCGGCGAGCAAAGCCACTTCGCCAACATTGGAGATCCCCCTCTCGTGGAGCTTGGCCGCCGTGATCCTGCCCACGCCCCAGAGCCGCTCCACCGGTAGGGGATGGAGGAAGTCGAGCTCACCGCCAGGGTGGATCACCAGCAGGCCATCGGGCTTGGCAACCCCGCTGGCCACCTTGGCCAGGAACTTGGTGCAGGCGACACCCACCGTGATCGGAAGACCCACCTCCGCCAGCACCCGGTCCCGGAGTCTTCGGGCGATCTCGACCGGCGAGCCCGAGACCCGGAGCAGACCGCCGACATCGAGGAACGCCTCGTCGATGGAAATCCCCTCGACCAGGGGAGTGGTGTCTTCGAAGATCTCGAAGACGGCCTTGCTCGCCTCGGAGTAGGCATCGATTCGAGGCGTGACCACAACCGCCTGGGGGCACAGGCTGTGAGCGAGCCGACCCCCCATCGCGGTGCGCACCCCGCAGGCGCGAGCCTCGTAACTGGCTGCGAGGACCACGCCACCACCGACGATCACCGGCCGGTCGCGGAGTTCCGGGTTGTCCCGTTGCTCGACCGAGGCGTAGAAGGCGTCGAGGTCGGCATGCAGGATCGAGGCCACGGAGCGCATCGAACACATGTTCGATCATGAATGGTGATCGGGCAACCGGTTTCTGCGCAGACCTACCCTTCCGGGATGAGCAACCCGCGCCTGGTTCGACCCAAGGAAGGCCGGATGATCGCCGGGGTCGCTGCCGGGCTCGCTGATCGGTTCGGGATCAGCCGCACCGGGATGCGGGTGATCTTCGTGCTTCTCACCGTCTTCGGATTCCCTCTCGTGGTGTATCCGATCCTCTGGATCGTCATCCCCGAGGAATAGGCGATGCGCGCCTTTGTGGTCCGGGGGCCCGGCGACGCCGGGGTCGAAGAGGTGGAGTCCCCGGTCGCCGGTCCAGGTGAAGTCGTCGTCGACGTGGAACGGGTCGGGATCTGCGGGACCGACGTCGAATTCTTCACCGGCGAGATGGCCTATCTGCACCAGGGCCACGCTGCCTATCCGCTCCGGATCGGCCACGAGTGGGTGGGGCGCGTCGCAGCGATGGGCCGAGGCGTCGACCCGGTGTGGTTGGGGAAGCGGGTCACCGCCGACACCATGCTGGGGTGCGGTCGTTGCGAGCGGTGTCTCGGCGGCCGACGCCACCTCTGTGCCCAACGCAGCGAGATCGGGATCCGTGGCGGCTGGCCCGGAGCACTGGCCGAACAGGTGCCGGTCCCGGTGTCGGCCCTTCACGAAATCCCCGAATCGATGTCGGCTTCCGCCGCAGCCCTGGTCGAGCCCGGCGCCAATGCGGTGCGAGTCATCAGAGCCGCGTCAGTCGCGGGGCAGCGGGTGCTGATTTTCGGATCGGGGACGATTGGCCTGCTCGTTGCCCTCTTCGCCCGCTCCGGCGGTGCAGAGGTACAGGTAGCAGGTATCGACGAGGGGACTCTGGAGCTGGCACACAGCATCGGGATCAAACATGCCGGCTTGGTCCTTGGACGAACCACCGAACATACTCGCTCGCTGCGGTACCGTAAATCGCGGAACGGCTGATCGGCAACGGCGAATAGCTCAATGCCGCGCGCGATGCAAGGACCTCGGCACGACGCTCGAGCGTCTCGGCTTCAAGCTCATCCTGCGGCAGAACGCACATCGATGTCATGCGTTCGACGGTCAGCGAGAGTGCGCGCCTCTTCGTCTCGGCGAAAGGCGCGTTGCGCGACGAGAGAATCCTCGCGCGTTGAATCGGTCAATACACCAGGAGAGCAACATCGGCGAAATTCGCACGTTTAAGAAGGTCGGAATCGGAATCCTGCTCGCTGCCACGGTCTTCCTCGGCGCCGAGGCCTCGTCGGCCGCCGCTGGCGGAATTTCTCAGGGACGCTCGATCCGCGACAACTGTCCGATAGCAGCATTTACTATTTTCACCAGGGCGTATTCCAGGACACGAGGACTCCCTCCGGAAACTCCAACTCCGTCTACAACGGAGAGATCACGTGGATCTACTACGACGCAGCCGGGAACGTTAGCTCCTCGACCACGAACAGGTTCCACATTACGGCCCACTCGATGGAACTTCTCCTCCACGTGTTGACTACGGCGAGCTCGAGCACTTACGTCAATGCCCAAGGCCAGACGTGCACGATCAAGACCGCGTTCCAGCAAATCAACTACGAGATCGTATGGCAACGCGACGGGACCTGCTCCTAGGTCTACGGGGTGTGCGCGGACGCCTGCTCAAACGGCGCGCTCGGTGATTCGGCGGTTGAAGGATGGGGGGTCAGGTACCCCCTCCGCCTTAGCCGGTTTCGGCGCCTGGCGGGGGAAGCTACCTGAGCGAGCGTCTGATCGACGAGCTGCACTTCGCGGTCTCTCCCGTGCTCCTCGGATGTGAGGAAGCGATCTTCGGGGGCTGGAGTGCCGCTCGCGGCTACCCCTGCGTCGAGACTGTGGCGCGGCGGAAAGTCCACCTCGTCATCGTGAGAAATGACGTCGCCCCGTAGCACTCGACATGACAGACGGCGTGGAGTCGGGTCGAACGACCACGAAGCTCGGGGTCGATCTCATCACGGCGCGGCGAGCGATGCCCGCGCTTTCGCTCCTCTCGATGGTGCGCCGCGGTGCTCACGATTGCGGCGACATTAGACTAGGACGAGAGCGGCCGATGTCATGCCACCGCCTCGAAGTGATCGGCGAGCGCCACCTCGAGGGCCGGCCCGTTCACCTGGCCCAATCCCCAGACCGCGAGCAAGATCGCCTCGGCTTGGTCGTGGCCGACAGTGATCCCGAAGCGCCGACGGCACTCGGCGACCGACGTCGCCTTCTTGCTCGTGAGCCCGAAGCCGCGTTTCCACTGCTGGGGCATCGGAGTCAGGATCTCGCGGCACCATGCCGAGATCACGCCTTCAACCAGGCCGGCGGTATGGCCCAGTGACAGGAGTGACGACGGGCTCGTGCCTCGGTTCGGGCCGGCGCGAGGGAACGGCTGCATGCGCTCGATCACGCCGAGCACGTACTCGCCTGCGAAGGCGTGCCGCCGCGACCAGGTCGAGACGAGTTCGCGCAATTCCCGCGCGCTGACTTTGCGTCGCATCGCGGCGTCCTTGCCGGTGACGAGTCCGACCGTCGGCAACTTCGATCGCTCGAGCAGACCACTCACGGTCGAGTAGACGGCGATCGCGCCATTGATGCCGGGGTCAACGCCGATGACGATCACGACGTCCGCCCGGTCAGTGCTTCCAGTTCCGGCGACACAGCGACCGTCAGCCAGTGCATTACGTGATGCACGGGCATATCGAGGCTCATCGCGAGGTTCGTCTCGACCTTCGCGCCGCGGCTCTCGCGCCAGCCCGGCAGCGTCGCCACCGCATCGCAGTCCATCAAGACTTTGATGTCGCGCCTCAGGTAATCGTGCCAGGTCATCGGGACTCGCTCGTTGTCGTCCAACTCGGCCGGGCTGACGACCTCGTAGCCGGCGGCGCGCAGTTGCCGGGCCGCAGCCGCGAACGCCGGCCGGTTGTCGTCGTCGATCCCGGTCATCGGGCCCGAGATGTAGAGCTTCGGTCGATCAGTCATCGTGTCTCCGGTTGCCAGCGAGCCAGTCCTCGCGGTCGCGCCTGTTGGCATCGTCGAATGCGATCCGCGTGTGCGGGTCATCAGGGTCGAGCCCTTCCTGCGCGGCCCACGCGGCGAACAGGTCGCCGGCGTCGACCTCGGCCATGTGCGCGTCGAGATCGGCCTCGATGCCGCCGGGTTCGCTCACGGCGCCCACCGCGCGACGATGGCGGCCAGGATCGCTGCCGAACCCACGAGCACCCAGTGCCGCAAGGCCAAGCCGCAGGCCCCAGTGATGAGCGCGATCGAGCCCCAGAACACGATCCTCGGCACCCTCACGACGAGCGCGCACAACCAGAACACGACCTCGAAGAGGATCCGCATCACGATGCCTCGGGCAACGCTTCGGGGGCAGCAAAGCGCGCTGCGATTCGCGCGCTCATTTCGTCGACTTGGCGCATCGTGTCGGCGCGCGCTGCCGCCGCGTGCATCGAGGCATCGACGTGGTCGGTGCAGTCCTCGACGAGCACCCGCTCGAGCGCGGCGAGCACGGCGTAGCGGCTCGGCACATCGAGCTCCGACCCCCAGCGTTCCCGCAACCGGGGCTCGACCGCGAAGGCCTCGTCCACCGCGGGCCGCTCGCGGTAGTCGGTGCGCCGCAGGATCCGGATCACTTCGATCACGCGCGGGCGCTGCACCAGCTGCGCGGTCACGCTGTCCCAGTGCCGGCGATCGGCAACCCGCGAATGCACGAAGCACTGGCGCATGCCGTCGAGCGTGATCGAGCCCCAGAGGGGGCAACCGTTGGCGGCGCAGGCGTAGGGCGAGCGGGGCGGTTCGGCCGGGGGTGGCGACCCGATCGAACCGATCACCTTCGAGGCCGCCTGGCCGAACGTCTCGCCGCGGCGTTTCCTCGAGTCAACCATGGTAGGTGCCCTCGACGGTCTTCGCCCAGTTCTCGGCTCGCATGAGCCAGTCCAGTCGGGCCGTGAACGTGCGACCGGTGCGGTCCGAGACCTGCCCCGTCAGGAACTTCGAGCGACCCACGAACGCGAAGAATTCCCGAAAGAACACCACCCCCTGATCGCGGTCGGTCCAGTGGTTCTCGACCGCGTACTGGCGCCAGCGCCCGGAGATCGCGCGGCGCCTCGTGTCGGTCACGACCAGGCAGCGCGGCAGCTGCGGCAGCTGCTCGTGGTACGCCTCGACGATCGCCTCGACGGGGCATGGCGGCAGCCGCCCGTTGCCGTTGCTGGCTCGACCCGCCTTTGGGGCTTCCGAGTCCTCCGAACCGGCTTCGCCGTGGGGATGGGGTGGGTCGCGATCCGGCGGCTTTTCAGCCGGATGCGACACATCCGCGATAGCGGATGATTCCGAAGGTTCCGACCGAAGGGAGGAACCTGAAAGTGAAAGTGCAAATGAAGGGCCGTCACTCAAGGTCGCACCAATCCCCCCCTTTGGTGAAGACATGGGTGAGGGCTTGGGTGGCCTGTCATCGGCCTCGAAACGCGTCAAGCTGCCACGAGCGAGCCGGATGTATTCATCCTTCACCATGCGGCTCGAGTACCAGACCGGGCCCGACTGAATCGGTACCAGGATCACGGGAGCCCCCTCGCGCCGCCCGGAACGAGGAACGTAGACGAGTGGTTCACAGGGGCCCCGGTCGACACCCTTCATCACGTGCTTGTCGACAAGCTCTCGTACCGCCCGAAGCGGGCTGCCGATCGACCGCGCGACGTCCGAGAGCGGCCAGTGCAGCACGCCATAGACGTCCGAGTCGTGCATCAGGCACATCACATCGATCCAGGCCGCGCGGGCCACAGCACTACAGCGGCGCAGATTCGCACTGCGAGTCCAGTCGCCGGGGTAGAACAGGAACGCCGGCCGGCTCACTGCGCATCGACGCTCAATGTCTGTTGCTTGCCGCGACCGCGGCCCTTCTTCGCTGGCGCGTCATCGACCGATTGCGGCTGTGGCGGAGCGGTCGATATCAGCACCTCGTGCCGGATCAAGCTGGTGAGCCTTCCGCGGTCGGTTTCGCTGACCTCGGACGATCGGATACTGAGCGATACCTCGACGGCGCCGCCCTCGCGCGGGCTGATGGCGACCTTGTCGAGCGTGGCCATCGGCATCACGATGGCGGGCGACAGCCCGAGGCCCTGGCTCAGCGTGACCTCGTAGCCCACGCCGCACCACGCCAGAGAGATCGGCGGTTCGATGACCGAATTGCGGAGCGCCAGGCCGCGGTCACCGAGATCGCCGGCGTCGGTGCCGTTCGTCTCGAACAGCGAGGCCCGCAGTCGCGAGCCGAACATGACCAGGCAGTCGGCGTCGAGCGCCATCGTGAGCTTGACGTCCACGGCTGGGACGTCCTCGTCGCCGTGCTTCTCGGCCCGTGGGTTCACACTGTTGATGCGCGCCGTCTGGCGGGAGAGATCGAAAGTAGGCATGGCAGGCGGCAGGCGTATGGGAAGTTGGCGGGGAGTCGGTCGACGGATCACCCGCCGGCGCTACCCGGTCGGCGCAGGCCCGAAGATGTCCGGGCGCAGTTGATAGCGGGTCACTTGACCCTCGGTTGCCTGCTCAATCGCTAGGCACCGATTCGGCGGCGCACGGTCCCACTGGTAGACGGCGGGGCCAGTCACTCCGAGCTTTTCGGCCAGCAGCGCGACGCCGCCGACGAGATCGCAGGCCAGTTGCAGGGCGGCCTTGGGGGTAAGCGGAACCGCGTTCATTCCGCCAGTCTACTAAGTTACGCTTACCCTTGCCACTCGATTGGCGCTGTCGGCTCGGTAAGCGCACAATTAGGTATGCTTACTGCTCATGAGGCCCTGTCGCGCAAATTGCGGTATGTCATTGCTGTGCAAGGGCTTTCGAACAGCGTAATTGCGACCGCCTGCGGGGTTACGAAATCAGCCGTGAGTCAGTGGCGCTCGACCGGCCGCATCGACAAGCGCCACTTCTCGGCCCTCGCTGAGGTCAGCGGATATCCCGAGGACTGGTGGCTGCGTGACGATGCGCAGATCGAGGGTTACGTCCCCTTCACCGAATGCGCACGCCGGGTCGCCGCCGCTCTGTCGGAGCGCGAGTGCAACGAGGATGCGGAGCGCCTACTGCTCGCTGCGATCCGCACCCTCCCTGTCAGGGTCACGCCGACGCCGGCACCGGTGCGCGAGGGCCTGATGGTCGTTTCGCACAGCGACGGAACCGTCATTGCCGAACGAAGGGCGCCGCTGCACGAACGCCGCAGCCAGCCGGATCGCAGGAAAGCGGACGGGCGAAAGGGCAACGATCCCTCGCCGTAAGGTTTGATTAGGCTTGCTGAACGGGTTCAGTTAGTATCACTTACCC
>CAWBJJ010000009.1:0-92535 GCA_963789135.1 uncultured Acidobacteriota bacterium | reverse complement strand
TCTGGACGCTGCGGCCGAGCGCCTCTCCAACTTCGTAGAGGCTGCGGCCAAGGCCACGCTGGTAGGGGAAGTGTTCGACGACGCCGCCACCGGCCAGGGTCTCCTCAATTACTTCCTCCGGGCAATGAACTGCGGGGCGATCACCGAGGAGGAAGCGATTTCCAGGTCCGGGTTGACCCTCGACGAGCTGAGAAGCCGGTCGTTCCTCACCATCCTCGAGGGCCGCAGCGGCTAGCGCTCGACCATCAGCGATATGTCGCCGTAGGGCTCGGTGACCGGCTGGAAAACAACGCCGCGGTCCTCGATCCCGAACCGGGCCAGGTCGAACCCGAGATGGTGCTGATTGGGGAGGCGCAGCCTGAGCGAGGTGATCTCAGGAACTGCGTCGAGAGCGGCCGCGGCCATCATCCATCCCTGGTGCTGAAGAGACAGTGAGCTCTCGGCGAAAAAGCTGGCGACCATCGCCTCTCGAGCCGACGACCAGGCCTGGGCAGTGTCCGCCGGCAAGGATGCGTAGCGCCACTCAGCAGACACCGAGGTGGCGAGCAGCCGGTCCTCTGCATCGGGGAGGATGGTGTACTCGTCCCGGGAAATCCGGAAAAAGCCGAGCCCGCGGTCTTCAACACGACCAGCCCCTCGATCCCGGCCCAGGTCGCATCGTCGCCCTCGCCGATCGAGACGCGAGCCGTCCTTCGCTCAGAGCTACCACCGAGAAACCCGGTGTCGGTCAGGCGCTGCCACCGCTTCTCTGAGACCGCCACCCGAGCCCGAATCACGTCCTCCCGACTGACGAACCGCTCCGCAATCCAGGTGGCAAACCCCTCGAGATCGGGCCCGAGGTGCTCCTGGGCGATTCCGTAGACCGTATTGCGCATGGTGTCGGTGGGGAGGACCGCGGCGTTGTCTCCCACGAGGTGAGTCGACTCGCCGTCGTTCCCCAACAACACCTGAACGGTCACATCGCTGAACCCATGCTCCGGTTCGCCACGATCGACCTTGGACACCCTGATCTCCGACTTTCCCCACCAGGTCTCACCGAGCCGACCCATTCAGGTCCCCCGGTAAGTGGTGTAGCCGTACGGGCTGACCAGCAACGGGATGTGATAGTGGTCCTCCTCCTCGTCGATCGAGACCACGATGTGCACTTCCGGAAAGAAGGGGTTCCCCGAGTCGCCGGTGGCAAAGACAAGCCGATAGGTCCCGGATAAGACGGCGGCAGCCAGCATGGTGATCCGGCCGTTGACATCGGTCACGCCCTGGCCGACGTGCTGCCAGCCACCGTCGATCGACCGCTCCAGAGTGACCTCGATCCCAACGCCCGGGCTCCCGGTCGCAGTATCCAGCACGTGGGTGCTCACCGAAGTCATGGTTCGCCTCCTTCACAGAGCATCCAACGCAGTCTGGTCGCAGTGATCTGACGCTGCTCGGCGGCCGCGATCGCCAGTTCCTGTTTCGGGCCGTTGCTCAGTCGGGCCTCGGCGATCGAGAGCATCTCATCGGCGCTCTTGCCCGAGGCGTACACGATGTAGGTGAAGCCGAATTTCTCCTCGTAGTCGCGGTTTACCTCCGCCAGCCTCTCCAGGATCGCTAAATCGGCCGTAGCGGCGCCGGCCTGCTCTCGATTGGCGACATCATCACCGGGTTCTCCGATGCGAGGGTGCCCGGCAAAGGCCTCCCGCCAACCATCCTCCTCGAGCAGCTCGAACGCTCGCAGCGGCTCGCTCGTGTACCGCGCCCACCGATTCATAGGGCCGGGCCCCGGCCATGCCCTCGACCCACACCTGGGTGCCGCATGCCGCTGCGAAGAACCTGGCTGCCTGGCGGTCGGTGAGCGAGTTGAGATACTCCAGGCGCAACCGGGAAGCGCCCTCCGGGTCGGGCCGACCCATCGCTCTGATCCTGGCCAGGCCACCGTCTGGATGGATGTCGACCCTGAGGTAGGAGGCGTGGACCGGGCTCGGGAAAGCGAGATCGGCGACGGCGTGTGGTTCGACGCCGACGCGGTTCAGGACCTCCTCCCATGCCTCCCCATCCTCCGATACCGACAGCGAGACCCAGCCCGGCGCGTTGCCCTTGAAGTGCCGGGTGTCAATGACGACCGAGCGAACGGTCCCGGGAACTCCGAGGCGGAACTCGGCCCAATCGTTCCCCGGCCCTCGCCGCCGCTTGGTCTCCCACCCGTCCCACATCCCCGCGGGCTCCGTGGGGCGAAGGAGATTCGAGGGCGAGGAGTAGTGGACGTCCGAAGCCCGGAGGGCTTCGCCCCCGAGGATCATCGACACCAGATCCGCATTTCCCTCATCGGGACACACCTGATCTCGCGATGGGATGGGAGTCCCCTCGACCCGGAGCCGGGCCACCCCACCGTCAGGGAAGATGTTGAGCCGGATATGGGTGAGACGATGAAGATTCGCCACATCGAACTCGGCGCGGGAGTCTCCGGAGAGACCGGTCTCGGGAAGCACCTCATCCCAATCAGCGTCGTCGAGAAGCTCGTCGTCGCCATCTCCACAGCCGTCGAGGGAGAATGACTCGGCGTAGTTGCCGGTAAAGAAGGATGTGTCGACGACGACCCGCTCCACCCGGCCCGGGATGCCAAGGGCGACGATGCACCAGTCATGGCCAGGCTCGCGGCGGCGCCTGGTCTCCCATCCATCCATCCACTTCCCGCGGTCGGTGTACTCGTCGTTGGAGACAGGCTCGGCGGTTGTTATCAGGTTCTCTGCCGCAGCGAAGAACTCGTCGTTGCAGGCCACGATCCTGCCCCCGACCGCACTCGAAATCAGGTCGATCATCCCCTGGTCAGCATCCTTCCTGCACCCTCCACCACCGATCCCGATGTGTACACCCTCCGCCCGCCGAGCACGGAGTCGATTACCTCGCCCCGGAGTCGCATCCCCTGGTACGGAGTCAGTGGATGGCGATGCTCCAACCTCGAACCGTCGACTTCCGTGACACCATCAGGATCCCAGATCACGAAGTCGGCATCCCCACCTTGAGCGATCGATCCCTTGCGGGTCAGGCCGGCCAGGCCAGCCGGAGCGGTAGCCAGCCACCGGGCCAGGTCGCCGAGGCCGAAGCCCCTTTGCTCGGCTCCGGTCCAGGTAACCGGTAGCCGGACCTGGAGCGAGCTGATCCCACCCCAGGCCAGGGAGAAGTCACCGGAGTCGACTTCCTTGAGGTCGGCGGGCGCCGGTGAGTGGTCGGAGACGACCATGTCGAGCGAGCCGTCCCTCAGCCCTTCCCACAGAGCCTCGCGGTGCTCTCGGGTCCGGATCGGGGGTGCACACTTGAACTCGGTGGCTCCATCGCCGATCTCTTCGGCGGTGAAGGTCAGATAGTGAGGGCAGGTCTCCCCGCCAATTGATCGCTCTCCTCTGGCCCGCAGCACATCGACCGCCTCGGCTGAGGAGACGTGGAGGATGTGGACACGGGCCCCGCTATCGGTGGCCAGGGTGCACGCAACTTCGACGGCCTGAGCCTCACACTCCGAGGGGCGTGAAGCGAGATACCCGTGGTAGCTGCGGGCGTCACCAAGCATCGGGTGGAGGCGGGCCGGATCCTCGGCATGGAGTAGCAGGGGGACTCCGAGGTGCTCGAGTTCCGTCATCACCTTCTCCAGGGAAGGAATCGACATGGGTGGGAACTCACTGACCCCCGAATCGACGAGGAACGACTTGAAACCACACACCCCGTCCTCGACCAGATCGCCAATCGAGCCTTCCGAGCCAGGGATCAGCCCTCCCCAAAAGGCGACGTCCACACTGATTGCAGGTCCCGCTGCGACCCGCTTGAGCGCCAAGGCTTCTCGGTCCACGGTGGGAGGCACCGAATTGAGGGGCATGTCCACGATGGTGGTGTTGCCTCCGGCAGCTGCGGCCCTGGTCGCCGAGCGAAACCCCTCCCACCCGGTGCGACCCGGCTCGTTGACGTGCACATGAGAGTCGACCAACCCCGGCATCACCACGAGGTCGCCGTAATCGTCATCGGCCGGGCCCTCACCGATCTCGTGGATGACCCCGGCGTCGTGATGGATGGTTGCGGGTCGCACGCCGTCAGGGAGGACCACACGGCGACTGCGCAGTGAAGGCACTCGTCGAAGCTAACCGATCCGTCGTCGCGGGCACCCCGCCGGGTAACTTGAATCCGCTCGCAACGGGCCTACAAGGAGTGTTGAAAATGGCCGCTACGACGTCGCCGGAACGGACCGTCAATTACGCGTTTCTCCTCGGCGGTATCACTGCCGCCATCTTCGGGATCATCCTCCTCATCAGGGGTGAGGAGGCGCTGACGCTTCTGGTCGTGATCCTCGGTCTCTGGTGGCTGATCCACGGGGCGTTCATGGTGTTCTCGGTGTTCGTCGACAGCACCGACTGGGGCTGGAAACTCGCCATCGGAGTCCTTGGCATGGTCGCCGGGATCCTGGTGCTGATGAATCCTGATACCGGGACCGAAGCCCTGAAGGGGGTAGCGGGGATCTTCCTCGGTGTCCTGGGGATCCTGATCGGGATTGCTGCCTTCATCGGAGCGTTCCGGGGCGGAGGCATCGGCGCCGGCGTATTCGGGGCAGTGAGCTCGATCATCGGGCTCTTGGTGCTGTTCAATGCCGAATTCACCGTCGACCTGCTGATCATCCTCTTTGCCGTCATGCTCTTGATCGACGGAGTGGTCGGCATCTACCTGGGCCTCAGATACCGCGACGCCTGAGCCACGAATCGCACGCCAGCACTCTCGGTACACTTTGACCGCGGAGAAGGAGGGCGGTGTCCCGACGAGGCTGGGTGTGGTTCACGTGTCTGTGTGGGTGTCTTGCCCTGCTCGTCGCCTGCGCCCCGGTTGAGGGGACAAGTTCCAGTTCCGTCGTGAATGGTGGTGACTCCGCGCCCACGACCGGGGACACCGGCTCCGGGGAGTCATCCACGCCTGGTTCCACCTCCGGCTCCGACAACGGGGAATGCTCACCCTCCGAGGGAGGTGTTTCCTGGCGAGAGGACGCCGCGGCCACCCTGGAAGAGATCGACGCCGGCGATGGCGTGACCATCTACGCCGCCGAGTACCCGCTACCCGGCCCAACCGAAGGGCTCTGGTCACAATGGGGGCAGGGGATCGCACTCGGCGACGGTCGCCACCTCTCGGCGGTTGGAGACCATCTCGGAATAGACGCCAACTCCTACTTCTTCGTCTACGACAACGCCGATCGCAGCCTGACCCGCTTCGCCGACGCCCTGTCCACCATTCCCCACGAGGACGGCGCCTTCGGGTACGGGAAGGTCCATGCCCAGATGGTGAGGGACGCATGCGGCGCGGTCTGGGCGGGCACCTACTGGGGAACCAGGGACGACCTCACCTACGACAACGGCTATGAGGGGGACCGCCTGCTCGAGATCGACCCCGAGGCCCGGACCATCGCCGACCGGGGCGCCTTCGCCGGGGAAATGGGGTCTCCGACTATGACCATGGCGGCCGACGGCAGGACGCTGGTGGCGGGATCGGTGGACGTCGAGGCATCGGACGAGACCGATCGGGGCTTGCTCACCGTCTACGACACCATCGCCCGGGAGACGGTGAGGCAGATCGACGATGAGCGTCAGGAAGGGTTCCGGGCCCTTGGCCTCGATCCGGTGAGTGGGCGGGTCTTCTACTCGATCGGCGACAACCGGCTGGCAGCCCTGGACCCCGCCAGTGGCGAGTTCGAGGACGTGGAGGGCACGATGCCCGGTTGGTGGCTGCGGTCGGTGACCCGGCCCGCTCCCGACGGGACCGTGTACGGCGTGGCGGACGACGAGCCCGGCCTGTTCTCCATCGCGCCCGACGGCGGTTTCACCGAGCTCGGCGATCCCGGAGGCACCACCACTTCGATCGCGATGACTCCGGAGGGTGACCGCATCTTCTGGATGCCGGAAGCACATGGCAGTGCCTGGGAGATCGGGGCCCCGATCATGACCATGGACACTGCCAGCGGCGAGATCACCGAGGTCGCCTCGCTGCTCGACCCGTTCGAGACGGCTCTCGGGTTGCTCCCCGGAGGGACCTATTCGATGGTCTACGACGACGGACGGCTGGTGATCGGCGTCAACGCTTCGCCGCTCGGGAACGGTTCGGACGACGACTCAGAGGACGAGTCCGGTTTCGGCACCGTGGTCCTGGTCGTGGTGGAAGGAGTTTGAGACGGGCCCTGTTGGGGTCCGTGATCCTCACTCTCGTCGCGTGCACCGGACCAAGCGACACCGCGACCACCCCGACCGGAAGCGGAGCCACCCCCACCACCTCAGGAAGCACCGAAACCCCGGCAACCGCGGAGCCGGGTGAGGTCGGCGATCTGTCCTGCTGGAAAAACTCGGAATTGGGCGGCGATACCGAGGCACGTTTCGAGGACGTCACCGGAATCTATGGATTGATCGAGCCCCTGGTCGGCATGCACGGACATGTCGCCGCTTTCGGCGACCCCAACTCCGACAACCAGCCCGACCTGATGGTGGGGACATTCGGGGACCGGGAACCGGAGGCGTATCAGGTGAGGGAGGCCGAAGGCCCCAGCCCCGACCAGCTGCTTCTCTCGCCCGGCCCAGCACCTGAAGAGGGATGGAGCGACGAACTGGGCCGCTCCTCGGGCGCGGTATTCGCCGACTTCGACCTCGACGGCGACGACGACCTCCTCCTCGTGCGCCATGCGGGTCGCGACGGCGACTACCCGGTGCCCAGCCGCCTCTTCGAGAACATGGATGGGACGCTCACAGCCCACAGTGAGCCGCTGCCCGCCGACTTTCGGGGCAGGACTCCTGCAGTAGCCGACTTCGACGGGGACGGGCTGCTCGACCTCTACGTCTCCGAGGACAACTCGGGAGAGACCGGCGGGCTGCTGCTACGGAACACAGGCTCGCTCGCCTTCGAGGACGTGACCGAAGGATCCGGGTTGGAAGGAGTTCTCGCTCTCAGCGCCACGGCCGGATACATCAACACCGACCTCCGCCCCGACCTGGCCACATCGACCGCGGTGTTCGTGAATGAGGGTGCGATGCACTTTGCCGACATCACCCCGGAGGGCTATCAGGCGGAGCCAATCGGCGATGAGGACGACGCAGCAGGGGTTGTGCTCGGCGATTTGAATCGGGACACACCTCACCGACCTCGTCGTTGGTCAGCACTATCGGGCCACCGTGGAATTCGACTCCGAGGTCCCCGTCCGCGTCTTCCTTGGCACCGAAGACGGGATGCTCGTCGATGCCACCCAGGACATCGGGATGACCCCCCTTCCCACCCTGGCCCCCCATGTCGAAATCGCCGATATGGACAACGACGGCTGGCCTGACATCGTGACAACAGCCTCGGCCGAGAACGGGACCGCCCCGGCCGTCTATCACAACACCGGTGAGACACCGCTCCGATTCGAGATCTCAGCGGGCCTCGGCTCCGACCAGTACTGGATCGGGGGGCCGATCACCGATTTCGATCACGATGGCCGACTCGACATGTTCGCCGTCGAGTGGGAGCCCGCCCTGCCTTCGATCCTCTTTCGCAACCGCGGCGCCAGCGGGCACTGGCTCGAGGTCTCGGTGGACGAGCCTGGAGGCGGAATCGGCTACCAAGTGGCCGCCTACGCACCAAACGATGAACTGATCGGGATCCAAGAGGTCGGGGTCGGGGGCGGATACTCCTCGGGACACCTCCCAGTGACCCATTTCGGGCTGGGAGCGGAGGCGGCGGCACGGGTCACTATCACCGACCGACTGGGAGCCGTGGTGGACGTCGGCGAAATCGCCGCAGATCAGCACATCCGCTGGCCCGACGGCTGCTGAAACTGGCCTTTTCCACCGCAATCCCGGTTCGGTAGCATCTACCGATGCCAACCGGCACCCCTCTGGGCAACAGGCGCGGTCTGTACGCAGCCCCATAAGCGGGCTTCTTCGTCTCAGCCACCCACGAAGAGAGGATCATCCATGACAGACATCGTCACCCGTCACAAGGATGTGATCGCCCCGGTGATCGCATTCGACACCGACATCCACGCGGTCAAAGCGGAAGGAATCTGGATCACCGACGTCGAGGGCCGGCGTTGGGCCGACTTCGCCTGCGGAACCGCGGTGACCAACCTCGGTCACAACTACCCCGCGGTGGTCGCCGCGGCCCATGCCCAGATCGACAAGCAGATGCACTCCGGGTGCATCGTGCGCTACGACTCGATCGTCGAGGCCGCCGAGCGGCTCCGCGACGTCACGCCGCCCGCCATCCAGAAGTTCGCGTTCGCCAACTCCGGCGCCGAAGCAGTGGAGGCTTCGGTCAAGCTGGCCAAGTACCACACCGGGCGCCAGGGCGTGGTCGCCTTCCGTGGAGCATTCCACGGCCGGACGATGGGCTCGGTGAGTTACACCACATCGAACGCCAAGTACCGCGACGGCTATCACCCGGTCCTGGGATCCGTTTTCGTCGCCCCCTACCCGCACCCCTACCGGTGGGGGCTCAGCGACGCCGATGCGGTCGCCCGATCGCTCGATGAGCTCCGTTTGCTCTTCAAGCACGTGGTGACCCCGAAGAACATCGCCTGCTTCCTGGTGGAACCGGTACAAGGCGAGGGCGGCTACTACCCGGCGCCGGCATCGTTCCTCGACGCTCTGCGCGGCCTCGCCGACGAGCACGGGATCATGGTGATCTACGACGAGGTTCAGACTGGGTTCGGGCGGACCGCTGAATGGTTCGCCGCCGACCACTACGACGCCAAGCCCGACATCATGGCCATGGGCAAGGGAATCGCCAACGGCCTTCCATTGTCGGCCTACGGCGCTTCCCGGGAGGTCATCGACAGCTGGCCTGTCGGCTCGCACGGCACCACTTTCGGCGGCAACCCGGTGGCCACCGCCGCTGCTGTTGCAGTCCTCGACAGCATGGACAGCCTGCTCCCCAACGCCCGTGACCTCTCAAAGCGGGCTTTCGAGCGGTTCAACGAGATGGCCGAGAAGCATCCGACGATCGGTGACGTGCGCGGGCTGGGTTTGATGATCGGCGCCGAGTTGGTGTCAGATCGGGAAACCCGTGAGCCGTCGAAGGATGCCTTCACCCATGTCGAAAAGCACGCTTTCGACCGGGAGCTGATCATCATCAATTGCGGGCCCGACGGGAACGTGATCCGGTTCATCCCGCCTCTGGTCACGACCCGCGAGGAGCTGGACTGGGCGTTGGACCTGATCGACGATGGCCTCACCAGCTGGGAGAGCCGGTATCAGCTAGCCCTGCTTTGCCCTGACCGCAGCGATGGCCTCGTCGATCGTTCGGTAGATGGCGGGGCCGGTCCCCCGCTCGTCAGACGGGAGCAAGTCCCGCACCTGACCGATGTCGTGGGCCAGGATCAGGTCGACATCGCGTTCTCTCAGCCCGTCGGTCACTTCGATGAGCATGCGGATCGCAGTCACATCGATGGCCGGGATGGTCTCGGCATCGATGATCACTGCCTTCGTTCCCGGTATCGCCGCCGCCTCCCGCAGATGGCCCCTGACGAAATCGGCATTGGCGAAGAAGAGGCCACTCTCGACCCGAACCACCACGATGCCATCCGGTTGTATCGCCTCGGGGCGCCTTTCCATGTCGGCATAGACATCGGTTCCCGGCACCACCCCGAGCCGGGCGACGTGTGGCCGTGAAGCCCGGTACACCATGAGCAGGATGGAAACGATGATCCCGATGAAGAGGCCGGGCAGGGTGTCGAAGAGAAGGACTCCGAGCAGCGCCGCGAGCGCTGCGATGAAATCGGGCCTGGGCCGCGACTCCGTAGATCCGGCCCAACTCCACGGTGTAACTGCGGTACAGCTCCTGTAGGGAATCGATGTCGACCAGTTCGATGAGCGCGGCTATGACCACTGCCGCCAGGGTGGCCTCGGGGAGATCAGAGAAGAGCCCGGTCAGGAAGAGGAGGGTGATCACGGTGAGCACCGCTACCACCAGGCCCGAGAGCTGAGTGTGTGCTCCGGCGGACCCGTTCACTGCGGTCTTGGAGAGGCTGCCGTTCACGACCATCCCCGCCGAAAGCCCCGAGCCGAGGTTTGCGGCGCCGAGCCCGATCAGCTCACGATTGGGGTCGATGTCGTAGTGATTGCGGGTGGCATAGGTCTTGGCCGCGCCCAGGCCTTCGGCGAATCCCACCAGCATCACCCCCACAGCCGCGGGGGCAATCGCCAGGTAGTCGGACGCCGACCCTTCGGGAAGCCCAAACGTCGGCAGCCCGTCGTCGATCTCGCCAACGATGGCGATACGGTCACCCAAGTCGAACATGGCAACGGCGGCGATGCCAAAGGCGACAGCCACCAGAGATCCCGGCACCTTGGGGAGATAACTGCGGAACCCGATCACGATTCCCAGCGAGATCACCCCGATCGCCAGGGTGAGAGCGTCGGTCTCGCCGAGTCCAGTGACCCATCCCCAGAGCTCCTCGAAGAAGTTGCCATCGACGCCCTCGATCCCGAACAGCTTGGGAAGCTGCCCCACGATGATGGTCAACGCGAGGCCGATGATGAAGCCCTTGAGAACCGGTTCCGAGATGAAGTTTGCAACGAAGCCGAGCCGGAACAGCCCGGCGAGCAGGGCAAGGGCACCCACCACCAATGCCAGGATCACGGTGAAGGCAACGATCTGCTCCGGTTCGGTTGCCAGGTCGGCCACGGCCGCTGCGGACAAGGCCGCGGTCGCCGCCATCGGCCCGGTGACGAGGTGCTTCGAGCTCCCAAAGGCGGCGTAGAGGATCAGGGCCCCGGGCGCGGCGTAGAGCCCGATTACCGGCGACACCCCGGCGATGGTGGCGTAGGCCAGGGCCTCGGGAACCAGCACCGCCCACACCGTTAGCCCGGCGATCAGGTCGCCGTCTAGCCACTCCCGCCGATAGCCCCGCACTGAGGCGAACAAGTTGGGCGGACCCCCAGTCAGTCCCTCGCCATCGCCGCCGCGAGCAGACGCTCGACGTCGACGTAGGCGTCGTCGGCGACGTCGAAGACCACCTTGATGATCTCGCCTCCGGTCCACTCGAACTTCGGCTTGTACTCCGAGCTCACCGCGTCGCCGCTGTCGTATCCGATGCACAAGCCCTCGCCACAAAGCGCATAGAACGCGGCGATGGTGCGGATCTCGTCTTCGGCGACCACCTCGTCGTCGATGTGCAGCTTGGCGGTTCCGATCGTCTCGAAATTCTCGCCCATGCGGTCCTTGACGAACTCCACGCCGACGACATGTCGGCCGGACTTCGGCGCCGAGGCCGAGATCCGTCTGCTCCGGCGGGATGCCAAGGAAGTTGAAGACATAGGTGAGGGTGCCGTCTTTCACGAAGAGCGAGTGCCCGCCGAACCTCGAGCCCTGGGCGAATATCACGCCCTGGCTGCCCTCGGCGAAGTCGACTTCGGCGAGGATCTTGTACGAGACACCGTGGGTATTGGCCGCGAGCTGCTCGGGCACCTCGGAGGTGCCTGGGTAGTAGGTGTACTGCCCACTCGGGGGCACCGGCACCCGATAGAGGACCCCGCTGGTGCCCAACTCGTGAGCGCTCATGTCGTTCAACGGCAAGACGTTGTTGGCCTTGGCCTCCGTCATCCACAGCGCTTTCAGCTCTTCGACCTTTTCCGGGTGCTCATCGGCCACGTCGTGGGCCTCGGAGCGGTCCTCGTCGGTGTGAAACAGCTGCCAGCGGTCGTTCTCGAAGTTGCCCAGGTTCGACGTCGGGCCGTGCTCGGCGACAGCCTTCCATCCTTTGTGCCAGATGCCGCGACTGCCCATCATCTCGTAGTACTGAGTCTCCTTCTGAGTCGGCGCTTCGGCATCTGCGAATGAATAGGCCATCGAAACCCCGGACAATGGTGACTGCTGGTGGCCATTGACCACCTCCGGCATCTCGATCCCACACGCCTCGAGGATGGTCGGGAAGATGTCGGTGGAGTGGTGGTACTGCTGTCGGACCTCACCGCGGGCCTTGATTCCCTTGGGCCATGAGATGACCAGCGGGTCGCACACTCCGCCCTGGTAGGTGTACCGCTTGAACATGCGGAAGGGCGTGGAGAAGCCACGGCCCAACCGGTCGGGTAGTGGTTGTAGGTCTCCGCCGTGCCCAGCTTGTCGATCATCGCCAGGTTCTCGGCCATCTCGTCGGGATAGCCATTGAAGAACTTGCCCTCGTTCACCGACCCGTTGGGGCTGCCCTCGCCCGACGCCCCGTTGTCGGCGCAGTAGAAGACGATGGTGTTCTCCAACTGTCCCGACTCTTCCAGATAGTCGATGATCCGCCCCACCTGGGCGTCGGTGTACTCGGAGAACCCGGCGTAGACCTCGGCCATGCGGCTGAAGAGTGCTTTCTCCTCATCGGACAAGCGAGTCCCAGGGCCTGACCGCGTCACCCTCGGAGAACGTCCCCTCCGTCATCGGGTTGATCGGCGTCAGCTCGGTTCCCTCGGGGAGGATCCCCTTCTCGATCATCCGGGGCAAAACCCACTCCCGGTAGGCCTCGTATCCGTCGTCGAACTTCCCCTTGTATTTGTCGATGTAGTCCTGGGGTGCGTGATGCGGGGCGTGGTTGGCTCCAGGGCAGAACCAGAGGTACCACGGCTTGTCCGGTTCCGACTGCTTGCGTGTCACGGATGAAGCCGATCGCCTTGTCGGCCAGGTCCTTGGAGAGGTGGTAGCCCTCCTCCGGCTGATAGGGCTGATCGATGGTGTGATTGTCTTCGACCAGGTCGGGGTACCAGTTGTTGGTCTCTCCCCCGAGGAACCCATAGAAGCGGTCGTAGCCCATTCCCAGCGGCCAGTTCTTCTTGGACGCTCCCATGCCCCACTCGTCGATGGGCACGTTGTGATTCTTCCCGACCCAGAACGTGCTCCACCCGGCGTCACGCAGCACGTGGGCGATCGTCCCGTTCTCCGGCGGGATGTGCGAGCTGTAGCCGGGGTATCCCTGTGCCCCTTCGGCGATCTGGGCGAACCCGTTCAGGTGGTGGTTGCGACCGGTGAGGAAGGTGGATCGGGTCGGCGAGCACAGGGCGGTGGTGTGCCACTGGCTGTAGATGAGACCCGTTGTCGGCCAGCTTCTGCAACGTTGGCATCTCGATGCGCCCGCCGAAAGGCGACCAGGCGGCGAGACCGGTGTCGTCGTACAGGACCACGAGCACATTGGGTGAGCCCTCAGGGGCACGGTCCGCCAGGAACGCTCCCAAGTCCGGGGTCGAATCCTGTGTGGTGAGCTCGATCTTGCCTTGGAACTCTCGGGGCACGTCTACCTCCTGTGGACTGCCGATCTTCGAAGCTATCAGCGTCCGCGAGGAGGGTCTGACGCGAGCTACTGCCGGGCCATGGCGATCCGGTAACGCTCCTCCGGGGAGATCAGATGGTCGGCGTCCTCGGCGTCCTCTCCCAGGTCGATCTGAACCCACTTCACCCTCCCGCGTGAAGTGGACATCCTTGGGCGACAGGTCGTCGGTGACCGGGGTTGCGGTGTCGGTGCCGACGTCGGTGGTCTCGTCGGCGGAGAACAACATCGGGACCGTGGCATCGACCCGGCCCTCGCCGACCGTGTCCCGTCGACGAAGAGCGTGACATTGCCGCCCTTGCCCAGTCCGCCACCGTCGTAAGCGAACTCGACGCGGACCTGATGTCACCCGGCGAGAGCGATCCGTCCCATAGACCTTGAACTGCTGAAGCCCGAAGAAGTTGTAACAGAACGCCGGCTTGCCTTCGTGTCGCATAGAGCGACAACCCGCCGAAGGCCCCGCCCTGGGAAACGATGGTGCCACTGGCTCCGCTCTCCGGGGACCACGACCTCGGACGTGATGGCGAACGACTTGTTCTTCATCACCACCACCGAGTTCTCGGTGAGTCGTCCCATCCCGCCGAACAGGATCTGGGTGTTGCCCTTGATCAGTTGGGGCCGGCCGGCGAGGTCCGCGTTGAACCGCTCCGAACCGGCGGTCGTCCAGGGGTAGCACGTTGTACTTCCCGGCCTCGATGATGAACAGGCGCTGCAGGTGCGCCAACATCTCCGGGTTCTCAGCCGACAGGTCGTGGGCCTGGGTCCAGTCGTCGGGCCCGTAGAGCTCCCACACGTCGTCGTCGAACGCCGGCATCTCGGCGAACACCCAAGGGATCGAGTGCCGGGTGACCGCGGTCCACCCGTTGTGATAGATCCCCCGGTTGACGAACATCTCGAAGTACTGGGTTGTGTGGGTGTCGGCGGCCCTGGCGTCGTCGAACGAGTAGTTCATCGCAGACCCCTTCGAGGGGAGCCTGCTGGATCCCGTTGACGAAGGTCGGGTGCCGGGATTCCGGCGGCCTCGAGGATGGTGGGGACCACATCGATGACATGGTGGAACTGGTTGCGGATCTCACCCTTGGCCTCGATCCCATTCGGCCAGTGGACGATGGTCCCGTTGCGGGTTCCGCCCCAGTGGGAGGCGATCTGCTTGGTCCACTGGTAGGGGGTGTCCATGGCATGCGCCCAGCCCACCGCGTAGTGGTTGTAGGCCGACGGGGTTCCGAACTCGTCGATCTTGGACACCACGAACTCGGTGGTCTCCAAGCCCGCCGGCGCCATTGAGCACGGCGATCTCGTTGAAGCAGCCCTGGGGAGTGCCCTCGGCTGAGGCCCCGTTGTCACCGATGATGCACGTAGATCAGGGTGTCGTCGAGGACCTCCAGCTCCTCCAGTGCATCGAGAAGCCTGCCGACGTGATGGTCGGTGTGCTCCAGGAACCCGGCATAGACCTCCATCTGACGGGCCAGCACCGGCTTCAGGTCGTCGTCCATGTCGTCCCACGCCGGGATCTCCTCGGGTCGGGCGGTGAGCTCGGCATCGGCCGGGATCACGCCCAGTCCTTCTGCTGGGCAATGGTCCGCTCCCGTTGGGCGTCCCAGCCCGTCGTCGAACTTGCCCTTGTACTTGTCGCTCCACTCCTTGGGAACGTGATGCGGGGCGTGAGTGGCGCCGGGGGCGTAGTAGACGAAGAAGGGCTTGTCCGGCATCAGTGCCTTCTGCTGCCGAATCCAATCGATGGAGTGGTCGGTCATGTCCTCGGTGAAGTGGTAACCCTCCTCTGGGGTGCGGTCCGGCTCGATCGGAACGGTGTCCTGATAGATGGCAGGGGAGTACTGGTTGGTCTCACCGCCGATGAACCCGTAGAAATGCTCGAACCCGTTGCCGGGGCTCGGCCAGCGGTCGAAGGGGCCCATCGGGCTGGTCTCCCAGACCGGGACCTCGTGGCACTTGCCGAAATGGGCGGTGGAGTAGCCGTTGAGCTTGAGCATCTCGGCGATCGGCGCCTTGTTCCTGCGGGCGCATCGAGTTGTATCCGGGCGCCGAAGTCGCGATCTCGGTGATCCCGCCCATCCCCACCGAGTGATGGTTGCGGCCACCGAGCAGCGCGGCCCGGGTCGGTGAGCAGAGGGCAGTGGTGTGGAAACGGGTGTACTTCGAGCCGTCGGCGGCGAGCCGCTCGAAGTTCGGGGTGTTGCAGGGCCCGCCGAACGCCGAGCTGGCCCCGAAGCCGACGTCGTCGATGAGGACGATCAGGACGTTGGGGGCACCGTCAGGCGGGCGGATCGGCTCGATCGGGGGGAACTTGGTGTCGGGGTCCTTGGCGTCGTAGGTGGTGACTCCGACCCACTGCGGGTCGGGGATGGGGAGGTTCTGCCGGCCAGGTCTCTTCGTGATGGGTCATGTCGCCGAACCTACACAGCAGGTCCGGCGAGGTCGTTCACGTGCGGATCAGTTCGACGATCCTCGAACGCGGCCACCGCAGCCAGCCGCTGTGTCGTGGATCCGGCCCGATCCCGACCACTGCTCCCACATCTTGGTTCGCATCGCCTTCTCGACGGCCCGGGTCGGGATGTTGGCGACCCACATCTCGAACCTCTGCGTTCCAGCATGTGATCGGTCTCGGCCATCACGTCGAGCACCGTCACCGACGTGTCGGCGGTCCCTCCGACGTCGAGGAGCACGACCCGGGCGGCGGATCCATCGAAGATGCCTGCTCCAGGATCCGCGTCTGAACACCGCGAACGTTGAGGGTGTAGAGACCGCCTTCGATGCGGAGGATCAGCATGCCGGGGACCGGTTGGTCGCCGTCGCGAGCCGGCAGTAGCTCCTGGCTCGTCGGAGAGCGCTTCAGTTCGACGACCACCGGGTGGTTGAGGGCGCGCAACACGAAGTAGATGGTGAGGAAGACCCCGACCAGCACCCCGATCAGGAGATTGAAGGCGAGAGCGAAGAAGGCGGTGATCGCGGCCAGCCAGAACTCGAGAGGGTCGATGGCGCCCAGCCGACGCATCTCGTCGAACTTGATCAATCCGAGGACCGCGACCACAACGATCGCGCCCAAGGTGGCCTCGGGAAGATCGCTGAGCACCGGGGCCAGGAACAGGGCGACCGCCACCGCCAAGACGACGGTCACCAACTCGCTGAGCTGGGTGCGGGCACCGGCATTGGTGTTGACCTGGGTCTGGGAGAACCCGCCGGCGGGGGGAACGGTCTGGAAGAAGGAGCCGACGATGGTCGCTACCCCGTCCGGCGATGTACTCCTGGTCGTTGTCGATGGGCGGGTCGTCTGGCTGCCGGGCGATCCGGCCCGCGGTCACGGTCTCGAAGTAGGCCATGAGCGCGATTGCCAGGGCGAACGGGAGCAATGCCTCCAGATGCTGGAAGGGAGGGATCGCCGGCAGCGGGCAGCCCGGTGGGGACCTCGGGGATGGTGGCCACTCCTCGATCGGTCACTCCGGTGAACACCACCAGGCCGATGCCGACGGCCAGAGCCAGCAGCGGGCCGGGGATCTTCGGCTTCCAAGCCCTGAGGACCAGGAGGAAAACGATGGTGATCCCCCCGATCAACGCAGTGGCGACGTTCGCCTCCGGGAGCTGTTTGATCGCATTCCACACGTCACCGAAGAAGTCGCCCTCGGTGGCGGGTATGCCGAGCAGCTTGGGGAGCTGGTCAGCGATGATGGTCAACCCGACGCCCACCTTGAGCCCGGCGAGGGTGGCCTCGGAGACCGCCTCCAGCATCCATCCCAGCCGGATCAGACGAAAAACGATGAGCAGGACACCCCGACCATCAAGGTCAACGTCGTGGCGGTCCCCACCAGATCGCTCGAGCCTGGATTGGCCGCCGTTATCGCCAGCCCGGTGAGGGCGACGATCGTCGAGGTCGTGCTGAACGAGAGTCGGCGTGCGGTCCCGAACAAGGCGTACACCAGCATCGGGAAGATGCAGGTGTAGAGACCGACCTCGACCGGAAGCCCGGCCACGGTGGCGTAGCCCATGGCCTGGGGGATGACCACCGCGGCCGCGGTGGCACCGGCCAGTAGGTCGGCGCTGAGCCAACTGCGGTCGTAGGTGCGCAGCCAGCCCAGAGCCGGGACGAAGCGGGCGACTCCGGTCTCTTCCGACGCCTCTTGGACTGTCACGCCGTCAAGCTACGGAGTCTGGTCGGCGAACACGGTCGCCCAATCGTCCTTGATGCTGATGACGGTCCAGTCCTTGTCGGAGGCTCTCGCCAGGGCATCCTCGGCGCCCGCCGGTGTAGTCGAACTCCCGCTCGGCGTCGTCGTGGAGGACGAGGAGGCGGAGGCTGGGGCGGTCGGGGCTGTTCGCGAAGCGCATCATGGGGATGTCGCCATTGGAGTTGCCACCGGCCACCACGGGTCGCCGCCCGATCCGGCTCCAGATCCGCACCGGCTTCTCAGGGCCATCGTCGAAGAACTCCATCTCCGACTTGTAGAGGACATCGGTGCCTTCATCGCCTTCCCGGTACTCGAGGGCGAGCGAGCTACCCACGATCCGCTCCGGCGGAATCCCGTAGATGTGCCCGGCGATCGGCCGCATGAAGTCGCGGTCGCCCCCGGAAGCGATGTAGGTGGTGAACCCGTTCGCCTCCAGATACCGAAGCAACTCGACCATCGGCTTGTAACCGCAATCGCGGTAGGGACGACCCAGCGTTGGATGATCTGCCTTCTCGAAGAAGTCGTTCACCTTCTCGCTGTACTCGCTGATGCTCACCGCTTCGAAGGCCTTCGACATCGCCCCCATCAGCAGCCTTCAGGTCGCTGTCATCGCCCTGATAGTGCTTGACCATCGCGGCCCCGAACCACTGGAAGTCCTTCTCGTAGGCGGCCTTCCACGGCTGCTCGCTCTGCAAGGACGGGTCCTGTGATGCCATCTCCCCAAATCGCCTGATGGTGAAGTCGAGCTGGATCGGCATCGGCTTCTCCGACCACAGCGTCCCGTCGTTGTCGAACACGGCAACGCGATCCTCTGGGGACAGAAACCAATCGGTGTCGGGGTCGGTGACCATCTCGACGAACTGGACGATGGCGGCCCGGGTCGGAGTGTCATTCCAGGAGGTCAGAGCCGAATCGACCACATCAGCTCTTTCCTGCCGGCTTCTGGACCTGTTCCATGACCCGGTCGAGGTTGAACGACGCCGGTTTCATCCGCGGTGGGAACTCGAGGAACGACTGAAGCCATTCGGCGGCGATGGCAGCCGCCGGCACCACGATGAACAGGTGCTCCGCCTTCCATGAGCCGTAGTAGATGCCCTCCGGGCCTCGCTCGAACGGGTCTGAGCGGATGTTGAACATGCTTGGCGCACGAAGCTCCACGAACGGCTCCTCCCAGACAGCGAGTCCGGTTGCCCGCTGCTCCTGGAACACGACCTTCCAGTGCTCGTAACGAAGTGCGAGCAGTTCTCCATCGTCTCCCCAGTAGATGAACAGCTTGCGGGGCCACTCTTCGGGCGGGTCCTGGAACGCCGGTAGCAAGTTGTGCCCGTCGAGGTGGACCTTGTACGTCTTGTCTCCGACCATGTGGCCTTGGAGGCAGGACTCCACGATGTTCGGGTCGCCGGCAGCGGCGAGGAAGGTGGGGATCAGGTCCTCGTGGGCGCACATCTCGTTGATCACAGTGCCCGGTTCCAAGACGCCCGGCCAGCGGATGACCATCGGTACCCGGAAGCCGCCCTCCCAGTTGGTGGCCTTCTCGCCCCGGAACGGCGTGCTGCCCCCATCGGGCCAGGTCATCACCTCGGCGCCATTGTCGGTGGAGTAGATCACGATCGTGTTGTCCACGATGCCGAGCTCGTCGAGCTTCGCGAGCAACTGCCCGACATGACCATCGTGCTCCACCATCCCATCGGGATAGACACCGAGGCCGGTCTTGCCCTGCGACTCCTCCTTGAGATGAGTGAAGACATGCATACGCGTCGAGTTGAACCACACGAAGAAGGGTTGCGCCCCTTCGTGGGAGCGATTGATGAAGTCGAGAGCGCCGGCGAGAAACTCCTCATCGATCGTCTCCATTCGCTTCTTGGTCAGCGGGCCGGTGTCCTCGATGCGTTGCTTGCCGACACGTCCGTAGTGAGGATCTTCGGTCGCATCGTCTTCATCTGTCGCCCAGCTGTGGAGAACACCACGGGGCCCGAATCGGTCCCTGAAATTCGGATAACGCTTGGGGTCCGGGTAGTCGGGGTGCTCCGGCTCCTCTTCGGCATTCAGGTGATAGAGGTTGCCGAAGAACTCGTCGAAGCCGTGCACTGTGGGTAGGTGCTCGTTGCGGTCGCCGACATGGTTCTTGCCGAATTGACCGGTGACATAGCCGTGCTCCTTGAGGAGGTCTGCGACCGTCGGGTCGAGATCAGTCAACCCCTCCTTTGCTCCGGGCAGGCCAACCTTGGTCAACCCGGTGCGGATCGGTGACTGGCCGGTGAGGAAGGCGGCGCGGCCCGCGGTGCAGCTCTGCTGGCCGTACCAGTCGGTGAACATCGCCCCCTCGCGCCCGATGCGGTCGATGTTGGGAGTGCGGTATCCCATGCTCCCGTGGTTGTAGGCGCTGACGTTCCACCAGCCGATGTCATCACCCCAAATCACGAGGATGTTCGGTTTGTCCGCCATTTCGAGCTCCTTTCAGCCCAGGACGACTTGGAGACCGCCGCCGAGGATCTTGGCCCCGATGACCACGAAGAGGACCGCCATGATCGCCGCGTTGTTGATCGCCAACCAGTGCCTCAACTCGCCGAGAGTGCTCGCCGCCTTGTCCCCGCCCAGGAAGTAGATCCCGATCGGGATGGCCAATCCGAGGGTGCCGATCAGGACGAAGACCGCCAGGGTGATGTACTGCTCATTACTTGGGATGCCGGAGGAGGCGATCGTCGCCGAGGCGGCCAGAGTCAGGGTCAGGTTCTTGGGATTGAGCGCTGCCAGCAGGAAACCGATACCGATCGACTTCCCGGTGGTGAACTGGTCCATCGCCGCCATCCATTTCGGCATCGGAGGTTCCTCGTCGCCTCGTGGTCGCTTGAGGAACATCCGAATCCCGGCGAACACCGCGAACACGCCCAGGACCACAAAGAGCCAGCCGACCCAGACGGCTGGGCCAGAGTCAGTGCTCGCTCCGGCAGGGTCGGCCACCGCGAGCACGATGACCCCGACCAGACCCAGCCCGACCAGCCATCCCAGGAGAAAACCGAGAGCGTTCGACTTCCCCTTGGCCGACGCCAGCATGAGAACCACCGCGATGATCGGGATCGGGCTGATGGCAACGCCGACCGCCTCCGCGAGAACGTCACCGATTACCGCGCCCAATCAGGTCTCCTTCGAGTACTCCTTCCAAACCTATACGTCGGTGACACACTGGTTGTCATGAGGAGAGTCCTGTCATATCTCATGCTCTCGGTGCTGGTGATGGCATGCAGCAGCGAAACGGCTGCGACCACCCTCAGCACGAGTTCCAGCAGCCTTTCGTCGGCACCAGCCACCGCTTCCACGGTCACGTCGAGCACCACGATCCCGACGACGAGCACGAGTGCGATCGAGACCACGACCACGACGGCGCCGACTCCGACCACTACCAGCACGCAGGTCAGCACGACCACTACCGCCGCTCCGACGACCACCACCACAGTGCCTGCGACACCGGCCTTCCAGTCCTCGATCTCCAGAGTTACCGCGGCCGACCTCCACGCATCCTGGCGATCTGGGTGCCCGCTCGACGTCAGTGAGCTGCGGGCGGTGTCGGTCTCCCATTGGGGGTACGACGGCAAGGTCCGCACCGGGCGGCTGATCGTCGCCGCCAACCTGGCCGAGCAGATGGTTGCGATCATGGAAGACCTCTACGACGCACGGTTCCCGATCCAGCGGATGGAGCCGGTTGATGCCTACGGAGGTGACGACGACGCCAGCATGGCCGCCAACAACACCAGCGCCTTCAACTGCCGGGCGGTCACCGGGGGTTCGGCATGGTCGGAGCACTCATACGGGCGGGCCATCGACGTCAACCCCTTGGTCAACCCCTACGTCAGGGGATCGACGGTCCTTCCCCCATCTGGCTCCCAGTACGCCGACCGCGACCTCGACGCCCCGGGCATGATCCATGGTGGCGATGAGGTGGTCGATGCGTTCGCGGCCCGCGGGTGGAAATGGGGCGGCTACTGGGCTTCGCCAACCGACTACCAGCACTTCTCGACCACAGGCCACTGAAATTGGGTCGGAACCGAACCGCGCCTGCAGGCCATCTAATGCACATGGGAAGGAAGACCATCGGACTGCTTTCCGCAGCCACCCTGATCCTGGCCGCATGTGGGACCCCGCAAGAGGTGGTCGCACCACCCGATGAGCCGGCGTCGCCGGTGCTCCGGGTCCAGTGGGAAGGCGGGTTCGTGCCTGTGGAGTGGGCGCTGGGCTCCGGCCCCGCCTATCAGTTGCTCTCGGATGGCACTTTGATCTTCCAAGGCGTCACCACCATGCAATACCCGGGGCCAATGGTCGTCCCCTATCAGAGCGTCACCCTCACCGAGGAACAGGTCGACCAGGTCCTGGCTCAGGTCGAGGAGATCGGGCTCCCCGGAATGCTCGAGGAAGCCGACGACAGTCAGATGAGCCATATCGCCGATGCCTCGACCTATGTGGTCACCTATTTCGACCCCGAAGGGGAGGGAGCACAAGTACTCGGTCTACGCGCTGGGCATCGAGTCCGAGGGCGGGAATGACGCAACCCTGGCGACTGCGGAGCTCGATGCTCTGCTGATCGAGCTCGCCGGGAGCGGCCAGCCCTCCGAGTATCAGGCAGAGGAGATCATGGTGTTCGCCGGACAGTCGATGGGCGAGCCGGAGCCCGGTTTCGAAGACGTCCGCCCCTGGCCACTTCCCGACGGTCTTGAGAGCTGGTCCGGTTTCAGCGGCCTCGACTGGAAGTGCAACGTCTACCCGGGCGACAGCCTCGGGGAGTTCGGGGACGCCACTCAGGCAACGCAATGGACCGCCCCCGATGAGAGCGGGCCATACACCCTGGTAGTTCGTCAGTTGCTGCCCGGGGAGAACGGCTGCCCGGATCTCGAGGAAAACCTCTAGATCCGCATAACGCACATCGCATATCGCACAACGCCGAAGCGCATCGACGTCTGACGATTGCGATAGGCGATAGGCGATAGGCGATAGGCGACTTGCGGTTCTAGCCGGCCACCACCGGCACTTTCTCCATCGCAGCTGCGATCCGCTCCTCGGGGTACTCGTAATCCTCAAGCGATCCGTCTCCGAAGGCCTGGTAGGCAGCCATGTCGAAATGGCCGTGCCCGGAGAGATTGAACAGGATCACCTTCTCCTCGCCGCTCTCCTTGGCCATCTCGGCCTCGTTCATCGCCGAGGCGATGGCATGGGTGGGCTCCGGCCCGGGGATGATCCCCTCGGCCCTGGCGAACTGCACGCCCTTGGCGAAGGCCTCGGTCTGGTGCAGCGCTTCGGCCTCGATGATCCCCTCCTCCTTGAGCAGCGAGACCAGTGGCGCCATCCCGTGGTAGCGGAGCCCGCCGGCATGGATCGGATCCGGCACGAAGTCGTGCCCCAGCGTGTGCATCTTGACCAACGGGGTCATCCCGACGGTGTCGCCGAAGTCGAACTGGTAGCTGCCCCGCGTCAGTGACGGCGCCGCTGCCGGCTCCACCGCCCGGATCACCGGGTTCATGTTCCCGGCGAGCTTCTCCCTGACGAACGGGAAGGTGAGCCCGGCGAAGTTGGAGCCACCGCCGGCACAGGCGATGATCACGTCCGGGGTCTCCTCCACCATCGCCATCTGCTTCAACGCCTCCTCGCCGATCACTGTCTGATGCATCAGCACGTGGTTGAGCACCGAGCCCAGGGAGTATTTGGTGTCGTCATTGGTCGCCGCGACCTCGACGGCTTCGGAGATGGCGATTCCCAGGCTCCCCGGCGTCTCCGGGTCCAGGTCGAGGATCTGACGGCCGGCGTTGGTCCGGTCCGACGGTGAGGGGTAGACGCTGGCTCCCCAGGCCTCGATCATGGCCCGCCGGTATGGCTTCTGGTCGTACGACGCTCGCACCATGTACACCTGGCACTCCAGCCCGAACAGGGCACAGGCGAAGGAGAGAGCCGACCCCCATTGCCCGGCACCGGTCTCGGTCGACAGCTTCTTCACTCCGGCCTTTGCGTTGTAGTAGGCCTGGGCCACCGCGGTGTTTGGCTTGTGCGATCCGGCAGGGCTCACCCCTTCGTACTTGTAGTAGATGCGGGCCGGGCCGCCGATCAGCTTCTCCAGGTTGTGCGCCCGATACAGCGGGGATGGCCGCCACAGGCGGTAGACCTCGCGCACCTCTTCGGGGATCTCGATGAACCGTTCCTGGCTGACTTCCTGGAGGATGAGGTCCATGGGAAAAAGCGGCGCCAGGTCATCGGGACCGACCGGCTGATGGGTTCCGGGGTGGAGGACCGGTGGCGGGGGAACCGGGAGATCGGGAACGATGTTGTACCAGTGGGTCGGTAGCTCGGACTCGGGGAGGATGATCTTGGTGCCCATGGGCCTGAACTTACACCGCCGGATTCGCGGTATGTTGGGCGGGAGTCAGCGATTGGAAGCGTCGGATGACCACACATCGTCTGCTCGATCGCCGCATGGCGATCGCCGAGATGGGCAAGGCAGGCCTGGCCATCGCCGTGTTCGGAGCGGCGGCATGTTCCAACGATTCGACGACCCTGCCCGCCGACTCGACGGCCTCGACCGGGGCCTCATCGACGGTGCCCCCTACCACCACCGCCACCACTCTGGCGGCGACCACGACTGCCGCCGTAGTGGGCGCCTCGTTCCAGCAGGTGGACCTCGGGTTCGTCTCCGCCTACATCCTGTACCGGGCCGGAGAAGCGGCGCTGATCGACACCGGGGTCGCCGGAAGCGAAGGTGCCATCGAGACGGCCCTTGCGGAGATCGACCTCACCTGGGACGCGGTGGGCCACCTCATCGTCACCCACAAGCACCCAGACCACATCGGGAGCCTGGAGGCGATCGTCCCTCTGGTCCCGGATGCCACCATCTATGCCGGCGCCGCCGACATCCCGGCGATCGAAGCGGTAGCGACACCATCGGCGGTGGGAGACGGCGAGATCGTGTTCGACTTGGAAATCATCGAGACTCCGGGTCACACCGCGGGCCACATTTCCGTGCTCGACTCGATCGCCGGGATCCTGGTCACCGGAGACGCCTTGAACGGGGTCGGGGGCTCGGTCGACGGGCCGGATCCCGGGTTCAGCGAGGACATGACATTGGCCGTGGAATCGGTGGCCAAGCTGGCGGGATTCACCTATGAGGTCGCACTCTTCGGGCACGGACCGCCCGTTCTCGAGGGCGCCTCCGAAGCCGTGAACCAACTGGCGAGCAGCCTGGGCTGAAAGCCCCACTTACGATCACCCGCCATGGATGAGCTGGGGGTCTTTGTCGTCGCGCTGGCGATCATCGCCGGTCTTTTCGGCATCGTGCTCCCCTTCCTTCCCGGCCTCCTTCTCATCCTCGGAGCCGTGTTCCTCTGGGCGATCGTCGAGGGCACCCCGCTCGCCTGGGCGGTAGCGGTCCTCGCCTTGTTGGTCGGAGTCGGGGGAACGGTCGATCAAGTACATGGTGCCGGGACGACGGCTCAAGGAGAGTGGTCTCCCGACCTCGACGATTGTGCTCGCCATCGCGGTGTCCATCGTCGGGCTGTTCGTGGTCCCGGTGATCGGCGCCCCGATCGGATTCGTGTTGACCATCTTCGTGGCGGAGCGGATCAGGGTGGGGTCGGAGCAGGCGTGGCCGGCCACCAAAACGGCGCTTGGCGCGGTGGCGGCGTCGATAGGCATCGAGCTCGCTGCCGGGCTCCTCATCGCCGCCCTCTGGTTCGGCGCGGTCCTCTTCTGGTGAACCTTCAGTCCTCAGTCGAGACCGAGGCCTTCTCCGCGATCTCCTTGACCACCGCCTCGTTGGCCAGGGTGGTCACATCCCCGAGATGCCGGTTCTCGGAGATGTCCTGGAGCAGGCGGCGCATGATCTTCCCCGAGCGAGTCTTGGGTAGGTCGTCGGTGAACACGATCGACTTCGGCTTGGCGATGGGGCCCAGGGTCACCGCAACGTGGTCGCGGAGCTCGTTGATCAGCTGCTCGTCGCCGGTGACCGAACCCCGGAGAGTCACGAATGCGGCGATCGCCTGACCGGTCAGCTCGTCCTTGCGGCCCACGACCGCCGCTTCGGCGACGGCCGGATGGGATACCAAGGCCGACTCGACCTCGGTGGTCGAGATGTTGTGCCCCGATACCAGCATGATGTCGTCCACCCGGCCCAGCAGCCAGAAGTACCCCTCCTCGTCACGCTTGCACCCGTCGCCCGGGAAGTAGCGGCCCGGGAACCGTGACCAATAGGTGTCCTCGTAGCGTTGGTCGTCGCCATAGATCGTGCGGGCCATTGCCGGCCAGGGCTTGGTGATGGTGAGGTAGCCGCCACCACCCAGCGGAACCGACTCACCCGAGTCGTCGACCACATCAGCGAAGATCCCGGGGAAGGGAACCGTCGCCGATCCCGGTTTGGTGGCGACCACTCCGGGAAGCGGGGTAATCATGATCGCCCCGGTCTCGGTCTGCCACCAGGTGTCCACCACCGGGCAGTTGCCGCCGCCGATCGTCTCCTGGTACCAAATCCAGGCCTCGGGGTTGATCGGCTCTCCGACCGATCCGATCAGCCGCAGAGAGGAGAGATCGTGCTTCTTCACGTGGTGATCTCCCCACTTCATGAAGGTCCGGATCGCGGTGGGGGCGGTGTAGAAGATGGTCACCCCGTGGTCTTCGATGATCCGCCACAACCGGTCCTGCTCCGGGTAGTTGGGAGCCCCCTCGTAGATGACGGAGGTCGCCCGGTTGGCGAGGGGGGCGTAGACGATGTAGCTGTGGCCGGTCACCCAGCCGATGTCCGCCCCGCACCAATAGACGTCGGTGTCGGGCTTGAGGTCGAAGACCATGTCGTGGGTGGTGACGATCCCGGTGAGATAGCCGGCCTGGGTGTGGACGATCCCCTTCGGCTTCCCTGTCGTTCCCGAGGTGTAGAGGATGTAGAGGGGGTCCTCGGCGTTGAGCGACACCGGTTCGCACTCGGTGGACTGCCCCTCGACCAGGTCGTGCCACCAGATGTCACGATCGTCGTCCCAGACCACATCCTCATCGATCCGCTTGAGGACGATGACGTGCTCGATGCTGGTGGTCTGGAGAACCGCCAGGTCGCTGTTCGCCTTCAGCGGGACCACGTTCCCTGCCCGCCAGGCGCCGTCCTGGGTGATCACCAGTCGGGCCTGGGCATCGTTGATCCGACTGGAGAGCGCCTCGGCCGAAAAGCCGCCGAACACCACCGAGTGAACCAGCCCGAGCCGGGCGCAGGCGAGCATGGCGATCGGAAGCTCGGGGACCATCCCCATGTAGATGGCGACCCGGTCCCCCGGGTCATCCCCAAGCTCTTCAAGCCGTTGGCGAAGCGGCACACCTCGGCATGGAGATCGGAGTAGGTGAGTGTGCGCTCGTCGCCCGGCTCGCCGACCCAGTGGTAGGCGACCTGGTCGCCGTGGTCGGCGAGATGGCGGTCGAGGCAGTTGGCGGAGATATTGAGCTCCCCGTCGGAGAACCACTTGAAGAACGGAGGGTTGGAGTCGTCGAGCACGATGGTGGGGGCGGTGTCCCAGGTGATCCGGGACAATGCCTGCTCCTGCCAGAAGGCGAGGTAGTCGGCGTTGGCCGCCTCGTGCACCCCGGGCTTGGCATTGGCCTGGGCGGTGAACTCGGGAGGTGGCGGGAACTTGCGGTCTTCGGAAAGCAGGTTCTCCAGGGCCTCGCTCATGCGCTCTCTTCCTCCTCGGGGTCGGCGGAAACTACCAGGGGCATGCGGACGCGCCACCAGGTGACGATCCCGACGAGGGCGGCGGCGATCATCAGGACGTCTCCGGTGCGGTGCGTAGATGGAAGGAGTTCGCCCAACGGCCACAGCTGCCGTAGAGGATCTCCTCGGTGCCGAGGCCGGTGGTCTTCGCCATAGTCGCCGCCCTGCGTCGATGAAGGTCGACTTGCCGGTCACCGCGGCGTGAACCACGTCGAACCCGAGCTCGGCGGCCCGCATCCGGGTCATCCCGATGAACTGGTCCGAGCCCGGAGTGGTCCCGTAGGAGCCCTCGTTGGTGGCGACCACGATCAGATTGGCTCCGGCCGCGACGTGCTGTCGTGGGTACCGGGAGAATCCGCCTTCGAAGGAGATCACCGAGCCCATCCTCAGGCCATCGCCCAGGTCGAACACCACCGGGCCCTCGCCGGGGATCATGTCCCGCGGTACCTGGTGACAGCTCCGGGATCCAGTCGAACAGCGGGCGAAACGGGATGTACTCCCCGAAGGGGACCGGGTGCTGCTTCTGGTACTCGCCCGACGATCTCCCCCTCGGGGTTGAACACGATGTTCACGTTCTCCCAATGGGTGTCGCTCAAGCGGGCGGTCACTGCCCACCAGGAACCAGGCCCCGATCCGACGGGCCTCCTCGGCGATCGCCGCACCGACCTCGGGGTTCTGCACCGGGTCGGCGTTGAGCCCACCGGTCGAGCCTTCCGACCAAACCACGAGAGACACCTCGCCCGGCTCGATGGTCCGGGTCAGGTCGAGATGCTGCTGGAAAGTGCGCAGCCGCTCATCGGGTGGGCAATGCTCGAAGGGACAGGGGGTCGAGCCCTGGACAATGGCGGCGTCGACGAACACCGCTGTACTCCGGGAGTTGCGACATTCCAGTAGAAGGTGCCTACCGACGACAGGCACCAGGGCGAGTGGAACCCAGATCTGCCACCAGCCTCCGCGGTCCGGTCGCGACAAGCACGATCACAGTGCCACCGACGACACCGCCAGAACCGTGACTCCCGCTGGTCCCGATACAGAGGCGCCAGTGCCCGAGCCCACGCCTGGTCGGACAATCCGTACCCGAGAGCCCCCCACTCGAACCCGTTGAACGGGAAGTAGTACCTGATCAACTCCATCAGCGCCCACCCACCGACGGCCAACGCCAGCCACACCCCGGGTGAGCGGTCGTTGTATTTCACCAGCCACCACCCGTAGAGCGGCGTGGAACCCGGCGAACGCCACCACCAAAGGGATCACCGCGACCAGGCCCAGCTCCCCGAACCACCAGAGGACGCCGCCGAAGAAGACCAGTCCGTTGAGCGCCCCGTAGAGCAATCCCTGCCCTCGGCCCGACGCCATCCGAAGCCCGACGAGGAAGAGGGCGGTGCCGGGAAGGATCAACCAGCCAGGCCCGAAACGGGGAAAAGCCAACGCCGACATTGCGGCTCCGGCGACGACGAGAAGGGCCCCGATCACGGGCGGAGAGGGTAGGGCTCAACCGTAGGATGCGGGCATGTGGGAAGGTGACCTCTGGGTCGCGGTGCGAGCTGCCCGAGCCGGCGCCTATGTGGTGCGCCGTGGCTTCGACGAGGCCTTCGACTTCGAGATGAAGGGCGACGTCGACCCGGTCACCGACATCGATCGCGAATCCGAGGCAGCGGTGACCGACGTGATCAGATCCCATTTCCCGACCGACTCGATCCTCGCCGAAGAAGGCGGCGGCGAGGCCGACTGGCGTGGCCCCCGGGTGTGGATCATCGATCCACTCGACGGCACCGTGAACTTCGTGCACGGCATCCCCCAGGTGGCGGTCTCGGTGGCCTTGTGGGACAACGGCGAGCCGGTAGTCGGGGTGGTGATCGATGTCATCCGGGAGGAGGAGTTCGTCGCAGTGGTCGGCACGGGGGCCCGCTGCAACGATCGGCCGATCCAGGTCTCGAACACCGCAGCCCTCAAGGACTCCCTGCTCGCCACCGGCCTCCCCTATGACCGTCAACAGCACGCGCGTGGAGTATCTCGAAGCCATGGAGGCCGTCATCGGGCGCTGTCGGGACAACCGGCGGCTGGGCGCGGCCGCTCTCGACATGGCCTGGGTGGCGTGTGGCCGGTACGACGGGTACTGGGAGCACGGCGGGCCCCACGGGGTCAAGCCCTGGGACGCGGCGGCCGGGAATCCTTCTGGTCACCGAAGCCGGGGGAACGGCCACGGACAACGCCGGGGAGATCAACCTCCTCCAACCGGCGGCCTTCGTGTCGACCAACGGCAAGATCCATGAGGAACTGCGCAGCCTGATCGACGACACCCTGCCCGCTCACCTCCGCTGATGCTCCACGACCACCACCTGCACCCGCTGGGGTATGCCCAGCTGGTCAACGGCCTCGAGTTGATGGCGGCGGCCGACATCGATGATCTCAAGCGGCGGATCGCGGCCCGAGCCGACGAGGTCGAAGGCGCCATCATCGGGCAGCGACTCAACGACGAGGGGCTTGCCGATACCAGACTTCCCACCAGGCAAGACCTCGACGAAGCGGTGCCCGATCGCCCCGTCCTCCTCTACCGCTATTGCGGGCACATCGCGGTCGCCAACAGCCGCGCACTCGAGCTGGCCGGCGTTGCCGCGGAGACTCCAGATCCCACGGGCGGCAGCTTCGACCGGGACAGTGACGGATCGCCGAACGGCATCCTGCGGGAGACCGCCGCCTTCGTGGTCGGCGACGCCCTCGCCCCTCACGCCACTGGGCCTTCCGACGCCGAGGTGCTCGAGGCTCTGCGGGGCCTGACTGATGTACGGCCTGGGCTCGATCACCGGCATGGTCTCCACATCGGAGCCGATGTGGTGTGGCGTCAGCGACGAGCTCGGAACTCTGTGCCGACTGGCGCCCGATCTGCCGATTGACATCGACGTCTATGTGATCACCGACGACCCCGCCGAGCTGGCCGCCGCAGCCGAGAGGATCCGGCGGACCGATGGTCGCATCCGTTTCTCGGGATGGAAGGGGTTTGCCGACGGCAGCTTCGGGGGCCACACCGCCGCCATGTACGAGCCGTTCACTGATCGCCCGGACATCACCGGCACGCTCCGCCTGGACCACCGCCACGCGATGACCATGGCCGGCGCCGCCCTCGATCTCGGTGGCGGGGCCGCGATCCATGCCATCGGCGACCGGGCCAACGACGTGGTGCTGGATGTGTTCGATGCCCTGATCGCAGAAGGGCGCGACCCGTCCCGGCTCAGGGTGGAACACGTGTCGATTCTCAGCAAGGCGGCCATCGGGCGCATGGCCGGGCTCGGGGTCACCGCCTCGGTGCAACCGGCGTTCCTCGCCTCGGAGGACTGGCTCCCCAAGCGCCTCGGAGAGGAGCGGATGGGACTGGTGTACCCCTTCCGTTCCCTGCTCGAGGCGGGGGTCCGAGTCGTCGGAGGCAGCGACAGCCCGGTCGAGATGCCCGACCCCGAGGTCGGGATCCTGGCCGCAGTCGACCGGCACGGATTGAATCCGGCTCAGGCGATCACCGAGCCGGAGGCGCGCTCCCTCTTCGCCCCGCCCCCTCTCCCTAGTGATCGGGGGAGTTGGGTGCACCTGCGACCCTCGTGCCCCATCTCGCAGCTGGAACCCATTTCGAGACACCCGCTACCGTCCCCGCCATGTCTGATTTGAACTTCGGGTACGGCACGGTCGACGTGGCCGCCGTCGAAGCGGGCGTAGATCAAGCGCTCGTCGAGGCGGGGCAGTGTGGTCGACGAAGCAGTAGCCCCCAAGGACCAGCGCAGCTTCGAGAACACGATGATGCCCCTCGACCGGATGAGCGACATCCTGTCCAAGGCATTCGCCCGCTACGTGTTCATGGGTTATGTCCACCCCGACAAGGAAGTGCGCACCGCGGGCAAAGCAGGCGAGGAGAAGCTGAGCAGCTTTGCCGTCGACGTGATCTTCCGGGACGATCTCAACGCCGCGGTCAAGGACTACGCCTCCACCGAGGAGGCGGTAGCGCTCGACGGCGAGCGGGCCAGGTACCTCGAATTCGTCCTCCGCGACCTACGCCATGCCGGCCACGAGCTCGATCCTGAGACCCGGGCCGCGGTCAAAGAGAAGACGCAACGGCTGGTCGAGCTCGGCGTCCGCTTCCAGAGCAACATCGACGAGTGGGACGACTGGCTCTTGGTGGATCGGGAGGACCTGGACGGCCTGCCCGACAGCTTCGCCGACGGTCTGGAAGTGGACGAAGAGAGCGGAAAGCTCAAACTGACGCTGGCCTACCCCCACCTGATCCCGTTCGTGGAGAACGGCACGCGGAGGGACCTGCGCGAGCAGCTGACTTTCAAGTTCAACACCCAGGCGGTCGAGGCCAATCGTCCGATCCTCGAAGAGGCGTTGCGCCTCCGCGACGAGATCGCGGGAGCCTTCGGGCTGGACAGCTGGGCCCACCATCGACTCGATGACCGCATGGCCAAGAGCCCGGAGCGGGTCTGCAGCGTTCTACGAGGACCTGACCCCGCCTCTCACCGACCAGGGGGTCAAGGACATCGCGGTGATGGGAAGGCTCCTCGAGGCCGACACCGGTGACAGCACCCTGCGGACATGGGACTGGCGCTACTACGACACCCAGCAGCGCCGAACCGACTACGGGGTGGATCCCTTCGAGGTCGCCGCCTACCTGCCGTTGGATGCCGTCCTCGACGGCATGTTCAAGCTGGTCCAGGAGGTGTTCGGGCTCGATTTCCGGGAGGTATCCGATCCCGACGTCTGGCACCCCGACGTCCGGCTCTTCGCCATCCACGACGACGAGAGCGGCGAGGAGCTGGCCCATTTCTACCTCGACCTGTTCCCCCGTGAGGGCAAGTTCTCCCACGCCGCCGAGTTCCCATTGATCCTGAGCCGGAGGTTGGAGGACGGGAGCTTCCAGAACCCGGTGTGCGCCATGGTGGCCAACTTCACCAAGCCGGTCGGTGACACCCCCTCTCTGCTCCAACACGGCGAAGTAGAGACCCTGTTCCACGAGTTCGGCCACGTCCTCCATCAGAATCTGGGGCGGACCGAGCTCGCCCGCTTCTCGGGCACCAGCGTCGAGACCGACTTCGTCGAGGCGCCCAGTCAGATCATGCAGAACTGGGTGTGGCTCGCCGACGTTCTCAGGCAGTTCGCCCGCCACCACGAGACCGGAGATCCGATCCCCGACGACCTCGTCGAGCAGCTGGTCGCAGCACGGCAACTCAACATCGCCGTCCACCAGCTCCGCCAGCTGAAGTACGGGTGGCTGGATCAGCAGATCCATGCTCCCGGGCCGGAGAAGGACCTGGAGCGGATCATGAAGGAGGCGTCGGAGCTGAGCCTGCTGCCCGCCCATGAGGGCGCCTTCGAGCTCGCCTCGTTCGGCCACCTCATGGCCGGATACGACGCGGCCTACTACAGCTACATGTGGGCCGAGGTGTTCGGGGACGACATGTTCGGGCGGTTCGAGGAGGAGGGGGTCACCAACCCCGAGGTGGGAATGGCCTACCGGCGCGAGGTGTTGGAGAAGGGCGGTTCGATCGACGCCGACCTGATGCTGGCCAACTTCCTGGGTAGGGAACCTGACAACGCCGCTTTCCTGCGTAAACTGGGGATCACGGGAACCGACTGACCGGTCCCCGACGTCTCATTCCTGAGCACCCCACACCCGGCTTTAGCCTGGTTTTAGGGGTTGTCTCGCAGACTTTGGGGGAATAGCAGGTCGGCGACGACCTGCGTTCCAAGAACCACAAACCGTCATTCGACGTACTAATTGGAGAACCGGCCCACAAGAGGCCATGAACATGACAGACATCGTAAGAGGGGCAGCCATCAAGGGAGTGACCAGGCCGTCACGGCGTTTCAGCCAAGACCGGATCTGTTCCAAGCCCGGTTGCACCACAAAACTCTCGCAATACAACAAAGCCGAGTACTGCCACGCTCACGCGCCGGTCCGCTTCCCGCGGGTCCGGGGAAAGATCATGGACGAGCAGGACGCCTGATGACCTCTGGTTGGGACAGGTCCTCTCCCCCTCCCAGTCCCACGCCAGACAACCGAGAGCCCCGGTTTCGACCGGGGCTCTCACTTTTCCCGGGGAATAAAGAGAGGGCACCGGCCGTAGACTGCGATGGAATGCAGCAGGTAACACTTCAGGCGCCTGAGATCCATTGCGATCATTGCAAGATGAGCATCGAGGGGGCGGTGAGCTCCCTCCAGGGAGTCTCATCGGTCGAAGTGGCGATCGCCGATGCCACCGTCGACGTCACCTTCGACGATCAGGCCGTCGACCTCGATGCGATCAAACACGCAATCGAGGAGCAGGGCTACGCAGTCTTCGGCTGATCACCCCCGGCGGGCAATCCGACACGGTCCTTTTCGATGTCGATGGGATGACGTGTGCCACGTGCGCGGTCCGGATCGAACGGGTGCTGGGCCGCCAGGAAGGGGTCGAGGAGGCCTCGGTCAGCCTGGCTGGAGCGTCCGCCCTGGTCAAAGTGGGCGAGCATGTCGATCTCGAGGCCCTCACCGAGGCGGTCGAGCAGCATCGGATACGGCATCCGACACCACGAGATCGGGTGATGACCGACGCGACCTCATGGAGCACTACCACGACGATGAGGGTGTCCAATGGCGCCGGTTCTGGATCGACGCCGCCCTCACGGTGCCCGCGATGCTCCTTGCCATGCTCGGGCCCGACGAGCTGTGGAGCCGGGTGCTGCAAGGGCTCCTGGTGACACCGGTGGTGACCTGGGGAGGGTGGCAGTTCCACCGGGTGGCGTGGAAGCAGGCCCGGCACCTGCAGCGCCAACATGGACACGCTGATCTCGATGGGGGCCCTTGCCGCCTACGGCTATTCGATATGGGCGCTGACCGCGGACCTTCCCGTCTTTTTCGAGATCTCAGGCGTGATCATCACCCTGATCACCCTGGGCCGGGCCCTCGAAGCCCGAGCCCGGGGGCGGGCGTCGACAGCGGTTCACCGACTGGCCGAACTCGGGGCCAGGGAAGCCCGTGTGGTGCGAGCCGGGGAGGAAGTCTCGATTCCGATCGGCGAGGTCACGCCCGGTGACGTGATGATCGTCCTCCCCGGAGAGAAGATCCCCACTGATGGGGTCATCGAGTCCGGGGCCTCCTCGATCGACGAATCGATGCTCACCGGGGAGTCGATGCCCGTGGACCGCACCGTCGGGGATCGCGTCGCCGGCGCCACCGTCAACCAGCTGGGAAGGATCACGGTGCGGGCCACGGCAGTCGGTGCCGACACCTTGCTCGCAGGAATCGTCCGCATGGTGGAGCAGGCCCAGGGCTCCAAAGCCCCGATCCAGCGGCTGGCCGACCGGGTCTCGTCGATTTTCGTGCCGGTGGTGATCCTGATCGCGGTCATCACGACGCTGGTTTGGCTCGGGATCGGGAACGACGTATCAGAATCGATCCAGGCAGGGGTCGCCGTCTTGATCATCGCATGTCCCTGCGCCCTCGGTCTGGCCACACCGACCGCGATCATGGTTGGCAGTGGCCGCGGGGCGGAACTGGGGATCCTCTACAAGCGGGCCGAAGTCTTCGAGCAGGCCCGAAGCATCGACACGGTGCTGTTCGACAAGACCGGCACATTGACGACAGGGGTTATGGACCTCTCCGACGTCCTCTGTGAGGGCGATGAGACCGAGTTCCTCGGTCTGGTGGCCTCGGTCGAGGCCGCGTCCGGGCATCCGATAGGCAAGGCGGTGGCGTTGGGCGCCGACGAACGAGGTCTCGACCTCGAGGCTCCGGATCGGGTCGAGACCATGCTCGGCCTCGGTGTGATCGGGACGGTCCGGGGACGTGAAGTGGTGGTGGGCAAAGAGAAACTCGTCGTCGACCGGGGATTGATCGTCGACCATCACTGGCTCGACACCTTGGGCCGTCTCGAAGCTGAGGGCAAGACCGCCTTTCTCGCCGGGTGGGACGGGGAGGTCCGCGGTGTGATCGCGGTTGCCGACACCGTCCGGGAAACGGCCCGGGACGCGGTGGCGCGGCTACGGAACGCGGACATCGAGTCGCGAATGGTGACCGGTGACAACGAGCGAACCGCCACGTGGATCGCCGGTCAGACCGGGATCGAAGAGATCCATGCCGAGGTCCTGCCCGGCGACAAGGCTCGCCTGGTCGAGGAGGTCCAAGGGGGCGGCAAGGTGGTGGCCTTCGTCGGGGATGGGATAAACGACGCGCCTGCATTGATCCAGGCCGACCTCGGGTTGGCAGTGGGCACCGGGACCGACGTCGCAGTGGAAGCCGGTGATGTCGTCCTCCTCAACGGCGACCCCCGTCTCGTGGCCACCGCCATCGACCTCGCGGCGACCACTTTCCGGATCATCCGACAGAACCTGTTCTGGGCCTTCGGCTACAACGTCGCTGCCATTCCCCTCGCGGCGGTGGGGCGACTCGATCCCGATGATCGCCGCCGCGGCCATGGCTCTGTCCTCCCTTTCGGTGGTCCTAAACGCCCTCCGCCTCAAGCGGTACCGGGCGGACGGATAGGTGGTTCACTAACCCGGACTCGGGAGTAGGTTGACCCCGTGGCCTCCCTGCAGTGGCTCGACAGACCGATCCTCCAGGATCCGGTGGCACTCATCGCCTTCGAAGGATGGGGCGACGCAGGCGAGTCGGCGAGCCTGGCTGCTTCCGAGTTCCTCGACAAGCTGGACGGCGAGATCTTCGCCATCATCGACCCCGACGACCATTTCGACTTTCAGGTGCGCCGCCCGATCGTGGAGCTCGACTCGAGTGGGATCCGCTCCATCAGCTGGCCTCGCAACGAGATCTATGCCCTGCGCGGCGCGGAGCGCGACCTGGTCCTGGTCATCGGCGAGGAGCCCCATTACCGGTGGAAGGTGTTCACCAACGAGTTGGTGGAGACCTTGCAAATGGTGGGTGTGACCCGGGCAGTCACCATGGGAGCTTTCATCGGGCAAGTGGCGCACACCCTTCCCGTGCCGCTGGTGGGATCGGCCAATCGGCCCGACGACCTCGCCTTTCACGGGCTGCTGCCCTCCGGATACGAGGGCCCGACCGGGATCATCGGGGTTCTCAACCATGCCCTGGGAAACGCTGGGATCGACGTCATCTCACTGTGGGCTGCCGTGCCCCACTACCTCTCCAATCAGGCCTACCCCCCTGCGACCGAGGCGCTGGCAATCAAGGCCTCCGAGCTGGTCGGGGTGACGCTGGACATTGGCGAGCTGGCCCTGGCCTCGCGCAGCTTCCTCTCCACCGTGGACGCCGCCATCGAAGGCAACGCCGAGCTGGAGGAGTACGTGGAGCGCCTCGAGCAAGAGGCAGAGGACGAGGTGGGCGGCCGTCTGGTAGACGAGATCGAGCGCTTCTTGAAGGAGAAGTAGAAAGGGCCGGCAACGCCGGCCCTCTCGAAGTCACTTCCGCTTGTGGCGATTCGCCTTGAGACGCTTGCGGTACTTGTGCTTCGACATCTTCTTGCGACGCTTCTTGACCAACGATCCCATGCAAAAACCTCGGTTCCGAAAAGGGGGACAGCCCCAATGGTCGCGCCGATCGGGCGCTAAATCAAACTGAAGGAGGGGCGAGGAGAAGGTCAGGCGAAGGCAGCACTCGTCTCCGTGCCACCGAGCTGGACCTACCAGCCGGGCCGGCCGATGGCCACGGCAGCAACGTCCCGGACCCGGAAGTCTCTTGCCCTCCGCTTCTCTGCCGCCTCCAGGTTGCCCTCGGGCACATACAGCTCGAGGCCACCGGGGTGAGTCGCAAACCTCAGGGGAGTCGAGGATCGAAACGCCTCACCATCGACGCCCATGAACGCGGCGCCGGACCGCGACCTCACCTCGAATTCTTCGGCCGTGAACTCGTGCCAGTGCGGGTTGGCCTTCCGCAGTCCGATCGCGGACATGGTGAGCAGATGGGCAGCCTGTGCGGCGGTCCTCGTGGAGACTGCGAACACGCCAAGGACGCCGCCGTCCATCTGCCGACGTTGCGAAACGTCGCGTTTGACACCAAGCACGTACGGGTTGTTGGAGACCATGATCAGAAAGGCGTCCTCTATTTCCTGACCGTCCGGCGTGGTGTACTGGAGATCGAAGCCGTCCCCTTGCTGGCCGAGGAGCTCGGCGGCCATGGCCATGCTCACCTCGGACTTGTTCTCCCGGTAGTCCTCGGATTGGACGATGGTGGCGTAGATACCCAGCGACACGTTGTTGACGAACAGCCGATCGTTCACCGTCGCGAAATCGACCCTTCGTTCCACCTTGTCGCGAAATGCCGACATGCACGCACGCGGATCGTCGTGGTCCAGGCCGAGGTCGAGTGCGAAGTGGTTGCGGGTGCCCGCGGACACGGATACGAAGGGCAAGCCATGCTTCAAAGCGACCGAGGCCACCACGGCCTGAGAGCCGTCCCCGCCTGCCATTCCCAGACAATCCGCGCCCCGACCGACGGCATCCAACGCCAGTTCCTCGAGGTCGAGGCCCGGCTCCAGCATGACGGTCTCAACGCCGAGTTCCTTGGCCAGAGCGACCAATCCGAAGCTCTCGACTTTCCCACCACCCGACCACGGATTACACAGGAGGACAGGATGGGCCAGCTCTGAGAAAAGATGAGGGCCCTTTCCTTTGGCGGCCACCGGCACCGGCCGCGTAACCGAATAGCGGGCCATCATCATGGTCAGCACCAAGACTCCGATGACGACCAGCAGCCGAAATATGAACTGCTCTGGACGCTGGTAGGTGACCAGGAGCGCAGCGACGATCAACCCGGCACCCAATGCGCTGCCCACTCCACCAAGAAGCCGCCTCAGCCCTGTCTCGGTGATGATCCACCATGCGGCACCGACCGTGATTGCCAGACCGGGCAGGCCGATGGCCATGCTCGGGAGATTCCGGTACAACGCCAGAACCAACACCGCCGTGACGAGCAAGAGCAGAGGGAGTACGGCAATGGCCGCTACGCGCTGCTTGGCACCTGGCCGCTCCACGCAGGGAGAGTACGCGACCACCCGGATTCGAGGTCGGCGGCGGTGCCATCATGTGACGGAGCATGAGCTCTCAGGCGACAGCCGCGGATTTCCTTCTCGACCTGGACGAATCGACCTTCAGGCAGATTGCCGCGTGGAAGTCGCCGGTCTTCGATCGAACCCTTCCGAACCTGTCCGAGGCCGCCAGCTACTCCAGGATCTGGCTCGGTGCTTCTCTGGCACTCGCCGCTTTTGGTGGGGCCAGGGGCCGGCGCAGTGCCGTTCTCGGCATGACCGCGGTCGGTGTCACCTCCGCGCTGACCAATGTCGCCCTCAAAGGAATGACGAGTCGTCCTCGGCCTCGAGGTGAAGTTCCTGCGGCGCGACGTCTCGACCATCCGGAGTCCACGTCGTTCCCCTCCGGTCACACTGCTTCGGCTGCGGCCTTCTCGGGAGTGGTTGGGCAGGAGATGCCGGGTCTCTGGCTCCCTCTGAACGCATTGGCCGGCCTAGTCGGGTTCTCACGGGTCTACACAGGAGTTCACTATCCGGGCGACGTACTGGTCGGGTGGATGGTGGGCAAGACGGTCGCTGGTTTGGTCCGCCTGACGGCCAGGGCGCTTCGGGCCTGATGTACGTCCGAGGACGGACGTTCACCACTATCCCATCAGGCCGGGGGGACCTCTCCTCCACGGAGCAACCCGACCGTGATCCCATCGGTCAAGGCCTGCCATGACGCCTGGATGATGTTCTGGTGGACTCCGACCGTCCCCCACGATGACTCGCCGTCGGTGGTCTCGATCAGGACCCGCACCCGTGCCGCGGTGCCATCTTGGGAGTCCAGGTCGCGGACTTTGAAGTCAGTGAGGCGGAGCCGTTTCACGTCGGGATAGGAAGGCTCCAGAGCCAGTCGCAACGCCTCGTCCATCGCATTCACCGGGCCGTCGCCTTCGGCCGTGACCTCGATCGCGTCGTCGTTCACCGCCACAGTCAGATTGGCCCGGGCGGTCACCCGCCCTTCTGCGTTGGTCTGGATGCTCACCGAGAGGTCGCGGACCTCGTACAACTCCTCGAACCCGGATGACGCTCTTCGCACCAGCATCTCGAAGGACCCATCGGCGGCCTCGAACTGATATCCGATGTGCTCCAATTCCTTCACCTGGTCCACCAGCTCCTGAGCTTGGTCGGCGTCGAGGTCCCATCCCTTTTCCTCGGCGGCGGCGAGCACCGTTGACCGCCCCATCAGCTCGCTGAACAACATCCTTGCCGAGTTGCCGACGGCGCCGGGATCGATGTGCTCATAGGCACCCTCCAGTCGGGTGAGCCCGGAGGTGTGCAGCCCGGCCTTGTGAGCGAATGCGGACGTGCCCACATAGGGGCGCTTCGAGTCGATGGGTGCGCCCAGGATCTCCGCGATCTGTTGGGCGATGGGATAGAGCCGGGTCAGCGAGTCGGCCGGGATGGTTTCCACACCGGATTTCAGGGTGAGGTTGGGGATCACCGAGCACAGGTCGGCGTTGCCGGTGCGTTCCCCATAGCCATTGACACATCCCTGGACCTGGTGGACACCGGCATCGAGGGCCGTGAGCGAGTTGGCGACGGCGCAGTCGGAGTCATTGTGGAAATGGACGCCGAGCACCGTGTCGGTGCGAGAGAGGACGGCATCGATCGCAGGAACCACCTGGAAGGGCAGAGCGCCGCCGTTGGTGTCGCAGAGAACCAGCCGCTCCGCACCGGCCGTCGCCGCCGTCTCCAATACCGACAACGCATACTCGGGATTGGCCCGGAACCCATCGAAGAAGTGCTCGGCATCGAAGAAGACGCGTTTCCCCGCTCTCTGAGGAACTCGATCGACTCGCCGACCATGGCCAGGCCCTCCTCCAGTGAGGCGTTGAGCGCTCCGGTGACATGCCGGTCCCAGGCCTTGCCCACGATGCAGATGTACTCGGTCTCCGCCGTCAACAGAGCCTGGAGTTGAGGGTCCTTGTCAACTACTCCGCGGGGCCGGCGGGTGGACCCAAAGGCGACCAGGATCGACCGCTGTAGGGCGAGCTCGGACTTGGCCCGCTCGAAGAACTCGACGTCCTTGGGATTGGCGCCCGGCCAACCACCCTCGATGAAATGCACCCCCAGCTCGTCGAGAAGGTGAACAACACGCAGCTTCTCTCCAACCGTGGGCGACAGGCCTTCGGCCTGGGTGCCATCACGCAAGGTGGTGTCATAGATCTCGGCTGTCTGGTTCATCTCTGTCTCTCGGTGGCAACAAAAAACCCCCGCAGGCTGCGGAGGTCGGAGGCAGGGGCGGCACGCCTTTGCGGCGCGGGGCCCCTAAGGAATGATGATCCGGCTGGCGGAGTGGATTCCTTTCATCGCCCGGCAAGTATGCGCATAGAGGCCAGGTTCGTCAAGACGCGAGGAGAGGAGAGACCCTCACCGATCTCTCCTCTCCGGTTCTTCGAGCGGAAGCTCAGCTGCCGAAGGCTTCCTCGAAGTCTGCGCGGAATTCGGGGGTGCTCTCCCCGGTGAATCCGCAGTAGTTGACGGTCCCGTCGTAGGCGGTGACCAGGTATTGCGTCCCAACCTCGAATGGGATCCCTCCGATCAGCGCCTCCATCCCTGCTGGAGCGGTGATGACGACCTGCTCGGCGTCGCCACCCTTGAACCAATGGTCCACGTCGAGTGTGACGGTTTCACCTTCGACCGAGGTCACGGTGCCCTCGAAAGCCACCGGGGCCTTGGCGAGCTCCTCGACGCTGTACATGATGCACATCGCCATCGGGTCGTCGACGCCGGCGCTCAGCTCGAGCGGGGGCCCTGATGCCACCGGATCCTCGGTGTCTCCACTGAAGAGACCGACAGCTCCGATCGCCACGATGACGACTGCGGCCGCAGCCACAGCAGCGGCCACCGCCGCGTACCAGGCCTTCTTGTGTTTGTTGCCCGAATCGGGCTCAGGTGGAGCGACTTCCTGGCTGCTCATGATTTCCTCCAATAGGTGTTGTGACGACTGGCTCGTCACCGGTTCCATTGCCACCTCGGGAGGGACCGGGTCGAGACGGCTGAGTCGATTGCGCAGTTCGTCGGTCACGGTCGGTGCTCCTCGGGGTGTCGTTTCGGTTTCTGTCCGGCAGGGGAGGAATCCTGTCGGGCGAGTCTCGATTCCAGCTTGGCCTTGACCCGGCCGAGGCGGAGGCTCACGGCGTTGGGCGAAGTCTGAAGCACGACGGCGATCTCCCGCGGCTCCAACTGCTCCCAGGCCCACAGCCTCATGAGCTCTTGATCGGAATCAGAGAGCTCGGCAAGTGCCTCCTCCAGGGCCGGATCGTCGACTTCGTGAGTGGGCGAGACCGCGGCCTCGGCCGTCATCTTCTCGACGAGGCGAAGGTGGCGCTCGGCCCCACGTCGCTGGTTCGCCAAAGCCCTGCGCGCCACCCCGTACGACCAAGGGAGGGGCTCGTCCTCGGGAACGTTGTCGAGACGGCGCCAGATGGTGAGCAGCACGTCGCTCAACACGTCGGCTGCGTCATCGGGGCTGGCGCGGCGACGCAGGTAGCGTTGCAGCGGCTCGTACACCTGGGCGGCGACCAGCTCGAAGCGTTGCCGCCGCTGGATGTCGGAGTTCACTGGTGGTTTCTGTCCGGCATCGCCCCGATTCTGTCAGGCGTTTGGCGATCGGGCGTACCCTCCAACCGTCGAAGACGTGGAGACCCCAATGGAAACCGAGCGCGAGCAGGCCGAGCGACATGAGCGGGAGCGCAAGGAGTCCGGCGCCGAAGACGAGCGGGAGCGCCAAGAAGCCGCCGAGAAGCACGACCGCGAGCGCAAAGAAGAGAGCGAGCGCTACGAGCGGGAGCGGAAGGGCGAATAGGGGCCCCCGCCCTAGCCCCAGATCAACCCGGTGCTGGCGATCGCTGGCCGCAGAACCTCGAGTCCCGGGCCCGCCATGGCGCCGGCCACCCGGGCCTCCTGCTCGGCGGCGCAGAGTGCGAGCACCGATGGCCCGGCCCCGGAGCGGGCGGCATGCATCGCTCCTGCCTGCTTGGCGATCTCGATCAAGTCACTCACTTCAGGAGTGAGCTCTGCCCGCGGGGCCTCATGGATCTCATCTCCGTGGGCTGCGGCAAGCATCTCCGGGTCGCCGGTGATCAACCCGGCGGTGAGCGCAGCGACACGGGCCAGGCTTCGCCGGACCATGTCGTGGGGATGAGTGGCGTCGATCACGGTTCGAGCGTGAAAGGTCGCCAGGACCCGTTCCGGCACGCCAATGACAACGCGCAGACTCGGGTTGAGCGGGAGTCGGATCGGCACTCCTTCCGCGGGGACCAGCACCAACCCCCCGTACACCGCGGCCGCCACGTTGTCGGGGTGCCCTTCCATCTCGGATGCGAGCCTGAAAATGTGATCCGGCCGGGCGTCACCTGTTGTCGCCTGCAGAGCGGCCGTGGAGCCGGCAACGAAGGCAGCGGCCGATGATCCGAGCCCCTTGCCGATGGGTATGTCGCTGTCGACCTCGATCGCCAGCGGGCTCCCCTCCCCGACAGTTCGCTTGGCCGCAGTCAGCACACAGTCGAGAGCGCCCGGATCGGGCTGGTAGGCACCGATGTGTTTCACCTCCCATTCGTCGGCCCGCGTGGCGCGGACCTGGCACCGGATGTCGAGGGCGAGGGCGAGGCAGTCGAAGGCAGGGCCCAAGTTGGCCGACGTGGCAGGCGCGGAGGCAGAACCGGTGGATGGCTCCCGAGTCACGGGCAGAGATTAAGCGGGGTTACCGTGCCCGGACGTGGGCGATCTGTTCGACATCGAGAACCTGCTCCCCGAGTTGGTCGTCGGCCTCGGGCTCGCTCTCCTTGTCGGCAACGGGCTGGCGTGGTGGAAACACCGCAAGGGCGAGACGCCGACAGGGGTCGATGGCGCCCAGTATCGGGCCGGCCGTGTCGCATTTCTGATGGTGGTCGGAGTGGTCATGACCGTCTGGGGCACGGTCTCCCTGCTCACCTAGGATCCGGTCATGGCTGCCGGTGGAGGATTCAGAGCGATCATCGCCGCGATGTTGGCCAACGCCGGGATCGCGCTCGCCAAGTTCGTCGCATACGTGGTGACCGGGTCGGCTGCGATGCTCGCCGAGGCGATCCACTCCGTGGCCGACACCGCCAACCAGGGGCTATTGCTGCTCGGAGGCAGGCAGGCACGCCGGGTGGCGGACGACCAGCACCAGTTCGGATACGGGCGGGAGCGCTACTTCTGGTCGTTCGTGGTGGCCCTGGTGCTCTTCTCCCTCGGTGGCCTCTACTCGATCTACGAGGGGATCACCAAGATCCTCCATCCTCACGAGCTGGAGTCCATCGGATGGGCGATCGGAGTGCTTCTGGTCGCAATCGTCCTCGAATCCTTCAGCTTCAGGACTGCGATCGTTGAGGCGGGCAAGGTGCGGGGTGACCGAAGTTGGTGGCAGTACGTCCGCTCCTCGCGCTCTCCCGAGCTCCCTGTGGTGCTGCTGGAGGATGCCGGTGCGCTGATTGGCCTCCTGCTGGCCCTCACCGGGATCGGGCTGTACGTGGCCACCGGAAACGTGATTTGGGACGCAGTTGGGACTCTGTGTATCGGAGTCTTGCTGGTGCTGATCGCGGTCTTCTTGTCCATCGAGATGAAGTCGCTGCTCATCGGGGAGGCGGCCCTGGAGAGTGACATCGCGGCGATCGATCGGGCATTGAAGGCGCGCCCCGAGGTGGTGAGGATCATCGACCTCCGGACCCAACACATCGGTCCCGAGGAGTTGTTGGTGGCCGCCAAGGTGGAGTTCTCCCCGAGCCTCACCGGGCCCGAGATGGCGGGGGCTATCGACATGGCCGAGGCTTCGATCCGAGAGGCGGTTCCCTTTGCCCACCGGATATACCTGGAACCCGATGTCTGGCGAGAGGACTACGTACCGACGCCGGACGGGCCGACCCATGACGGCTCCTCCCACGCCTGATAGAGCGTCCCGAGTTCAAGAAGGGCGAGCCCGATACAACCGACTTGGGGTCTGGCGAGTGGTTATCACGTGAAGGAAGCTGAGATCTGGCTCGCCTGCAAGGACGACCTGACTCGGTACGCGGCCGTCCTGGTTGGCCCGAGCGAGGCCGATGCCGCCGATCTCGTCCTCGAGGTTGCTCGTGGGTGCGGCCGGTCACGATCGATGAGTGGGAAGCGATCGCAGCCACCGCCGTCGACTCGGACAGCTGATGTTCCCAACGCGATAGCCTTTCCCAGCATCCCGCCAACGCAAAGGAAAGACAATGCCCGGACGTGTTGTGCATTTCGAGATCCCCTTCGACAACGGCGAACGAGCACGCGCCTTCTACACGAAGGTGTTCGACTGGGAGCTGACGGAGATGCCCGAGATGGATTACACGCTGGTCGTTTCGGGCCCCAGTGGCGATCAGGGACCGACAGAGGCCGGCTACATCAACGGCGGCATGATGCAGCGTGAGGAGCCTTTCACCGGTCCCAACCTCGTCGTCGACGTCGAGAGCATCGAAGACGCTCTGAAGGCCGTGACCGACGCCGGAGGAACCACCGTCAGCGAAAAGCAACCAGTTGGCGACATGGGGTTCGCCGCGTACTTCAGGGACACCGAAGGGAATCTGGTCGGACTCTGGGAGTCGCCACCCCAAAGTTGACCGCCGAAAACGAAACTAACCTGGGGATCTGGCGGGTGTAGTTCAATGGTAGAACACGAGCTTCCCAAGCTCGGGGCGAGGGTTCGATTCCCTTCACCCGCTCTCCGAAATGGGCATTCACGGCGGTGCCCAATTGCTCGGGGCGAGGGTTCGATTCCCTTCACCCGCTACGGGTTGGGGTTGCCTAGCGGGCCAGTTCCCGCCGACTCGGGTGCCTGATCCATCGAGATCAGCTCCTCCCGACCAGAGCTTCCTGATACATCGAGGACGAGCACCGGGCCGATGCCAGGCGCGTAGAGCTTGTATTCGAGCACGTCGGGCTCGAGTGCGATCGTGTCTTTGGTGAGGAGCACCTCGTCGAACTGGCCGAATGGGACTTCCGCCATCTCCTCGATCGAGAGCACCGCGCCGTTGTCTTCCGCCTCACCTTCGTAGTACTCCTGGCGGTACTTCATGCCAGGTGTCGGACTCCCAGGGATTGCGACTCCTGGGAGCGCCCCGTCGATGCCCGCCTCCCACGATCCTTCGGTGGAAACGACCTCCCCGTCCTCGAATTCGGCGGTGTCCTCCCCCAGATACCAGATGTTTCCGTCGGAGTCCTGGGCGTACCAGTCGAACGTGTCCTCGATGATCTCACCGTCTTCTGTCACCGTGTCGCGCACGACGCGCGCCGTTATCCCGTTGGCAATCTCCTTGGTCTCTGTGGTGACGATCACAACCACGTCCGCGACGTTTCCCTCGTTGTCGATCTCCTGGTACGTCCAGCGGGTTCCGGGCGCCATCGGCCAATAGTTGTTGTCGATCTCGGTCGTGAAGTCCGCCGGGTCCAGGTCGACGGGCTCGGCGCCCTGGGGCAGATCGGCGCCTGCCTGCGTGCCCGACGATCCAGGGTTGGACGTGTCCGAGCTCACATCCGGGGAGCCGCAGCCGATCAACAGCGCGATCATCGTGCACGTCAATGCAGAGTGGATTGGCATCCGTTGCCTCAAGCCCCGGTCGGTTCCCGCATCCATGGTTCTCATGTTCCCTCGCTCTCGGACAAGCTGGCTTTCCATACAGGATGCGACACCCGACCTGACCCGGCGCTGAACGGCGTACCTGCAATCGGTTGGCGGTCCTACGATCATCGGAATGCGCCAAGGAGCAATTCGATGATCTTCTCCGACCGGTCGATACGCGAGGCCATCGAGGCCGGTGCCATCCACGTCGACCCGTTCGAGCCCTCATTCGTCCAGCCCTCGTCGATCGACCTCAGAGTCGGAAACGGGTTCCGGGTGTTCGTCAACCACCGCTACAGCCAGATCGACCCTCGGTCCCCCCAGTCCGACCTCACCAAGCTGGTCGAGGTAGAGCCCGAGGAGCCGTTCATGCTGCACCCCGGCGAATTCGTCCTCGGATCCACACTGGAACGGGTAAAGCTCGGAGACGACATCGTGGCCCGTCTCGAGGGCAAGTCCTCATTGGGCCGGCTCGGCCTTCTGATACACAGCACCGCCGGCTTCATCGACCCGGGTTTCGAGGGGCACATCACGCTCGAGCTCTCCAATGTCGCCACCCTTCCCATCGCTATCTACCCGGGGATGAAGATCGGCCAGGTCAGCTTCTATCAGATGACCACCGCAGCCGATCACCCATACGGATCCCCGGAGTTGGGCTCGAAGTACCAGGGGCAGAGCGGGCCCACAGCGAGCCGGTCCCACCAGGATTTCCCCACCAAGGACGCGAACTAGCGCGAGTGCGTATAGTTCGATATGGACCTCATCTGCCCGTCCAAGGGGGATCGGGATCATCAGAATGGGCTCCAAGGAGCTACGCCCTATCGAGTCCCCCCTCAAGAAGCTTCCCCGGCTTCACAGGGCAGGTAGCAACCCCTCCAAAAAGCGGCGGCCCTAGGGTCGCCGCGCGGGCGAACTAACCGCGCTCGTTGCCCCGCTTGTAGTCGCCGGTGAACCGCGCCATCACCTGTTGCGGGTCCCGAGTGGTCACCCGGATCATGAACTTGCGGACCGAGTCCCCGCGCAAGGTGGTCACCGGCTGGCCGTGCCTGCTGATCACCACGTCGCCCGACTTGCGGAGCTCGTAGCTGAACCCCAGGTCCTTGCCGGGCGTGGGGCTCAACTCAAGTCGCGGCCCAGATTGGCGAACCGGGTGAACTCGGGCTGAAAAGTCATCTCCACGGTGCCGGTGGCCCCCGATCGGTGCTTGTCGATGATGAGCTCGGCGATGCCCTTCTTCTCCTGGTCCTCTGGGTGGTAGTACTCGTGGCGGTAGACGAAGATCACCACGTCGGCGTCCTGCTCGATGGCACCGGACTCGCGGAGGTCGGAGAGTCGGGGGCGACGGTTCTCGCGGGACTCGACCGATCGGTTGAGCTGGGAGACGGCGATGATCGGCACCTCGAGCTCTTTGGCCAGGTTCTTCAGGTTGCGGGTTATCTCCGAGATCTCCTGCTGGCGATTCTCCCGGGTCGATGCCTGGAGGAGCTGCAGGTAGTCGACCACCACCAGAGACAGCCCGCGCTTTCGCTTGAGGCGGCGGCACTTGGCCCTGATGTCGGTCACCGTCACCATCGAGGAGTCGTCGATGAAGATCGGGGCCTTGTACATCTTCCCGGCGGCATCGACCACCCTCTGCCACAGCGGGCCGAGTTGCCCATTGCGCAGCTTCTTCGAGTCGACCTGGCCAACGGAAGAGAGGATCCTCTGCACTATCTCCTCTTTGGTCATCTCCAGGGAGAAGATGGCGACCGACTCGCCCTTCACGGCCACGTTGGTGGCGATGTTGAGGGCGATCGCCGACTTCCCCATGCCAGGACGCCCGGCGACGATCACCAGATTCGCCGGTTGCATCCCGGCCAGTTTCTGGTCGAGATCGAGGAATCCGGTGGAGAGCCCGTTGATGTCCGATCCCAATTGCTCCAATGCCTCGATGTGCTCCAGGACATCGCTGAACAGGGGCCCGACCTCGTGGAGGGTCTGCGAGCTGCGGCGCTCGGCTACTCCGAGAACCGACTGCTCGGCGCGGTCGAGGACGATGGCGATCTCCTCGTCGATGTCGAAGGCGACCTCGGTGACCGAGGCGCCGGCCCGGATCAGCTCCCGCCGCTTCCCGTGCTCCTCGACGATGCCGGCGTAGTAGACGACGTTCGAGGTGGATGGAACGATGTCGACCAGCCGGGCCAGGTAGTTGATCCCGCCGACCTTCTCCAGCTCTCCGCGTCGCCGCAGGACCTCGGAGACCGTGACCGCGTCGATGGCCTGGTTGCCGTCGAACAGCTCGCGCATCGCCTCGTAAATGGCTTGATGGGCCGGGACGTAGAAATCCTCCGGGTGGAGGCGGTCCATGACCTCGTTGACCGCGTCCTCGGAGAGGAGGACTGCGCCGATCACCGATTCTTCGGCTTCCCGCGAATGGGGCGGGCTCCGGTACCCGGGCCGCATCTCTGTTTGTTCGGTCAACCCGCTCATCTCTCCCTATTCCACATCCCGAGTGTGACAAGAACGCTTTTCGCGAACCGGCGCGTCGGAATCCTCTAGGGATGGGGGAAGATCGAACCGCTTCGGGGGAAGCGTGTCGAACTTAGACCGGCTCCGACAGGGTCACAACTCGATCCCGTGTTTGTTTTTCGCGGTGGAAGAAATTGGGCGCGAAAACGCGAAAACCAACGCTGTGGCCCTCAGGAGGCCGGGATCACATCCAGCGTGAGCGGGAACTCGATCTCGGGGTGCAACTTGATCTGGACCTCATGGAGCCCGATGGCCTTGATCGGACTTTCGAGCACGACCGAGCCCTTGTCGAGCTCGAGCCCGGTGAAGCGACGGATTCCCTCGACCACGTCTTGGACCGATATCGACCCATAGAGCTTGCCCTCGTCGCCTGCCTGAGCCGCCAGCACCACCCGGGTCCCGACCAGCTGGGTAGCCAGGGCCTCCGCCTGGTCCCGGGCCCGACGCTCGCTCTCGATGCGAGTTTCGCGAATGGTCTCTGCCTGGGCCAGGGCACCTTCGTTGGCTTTGACCGCCTTCTTCCGGGGAAGCAGGAAGTTGCGGGCATAGCCCTCGGCGACATCGACGACGTCGCCCCGCTTACCCAGCTCGTTGACGTCCGAGATCAGGATGAGCTTCATCGGGTGTTCAGATACGGGAGGAGTGCCATCTCCCGGGCACTCTTGATCGCGTTGGCCACAGCCCGCTGATGACGCGGGCAGTTGCCGTTGACCCTGCGTCCCCGGATCTTGCCCCGGTCGGAGAGGTACTTGCGAAGGACCGAGACGTCCTTCCAGTCGATGTGGTCTATGTGCTGCTTGCAGAACGCGCAGGGCTTGGGACGCCCCCGTCTCATCTCCATGCCCCGACGCCGCTTGGGGCGCGGGTTGTTGGTGCTCTTTCTTGCCATCTAGTTCAAACTCCTGAAATCAGAACGGGGCCTCGTCGGGCCCGTAACTCTCGCGGGCGACCGGGGCCGGGGGGACATCTCCGCCGCCACCCTGGGTGGCGTTACCGAAGTCTCCGCCCGAGCGAGCGGTCTTATTGACAGTCGCCGTGGCCCAGCGCAACGAAGGGCCGACCTCGTCGATCTGGACCTCGACCACCGAGCGCTTCTCGCCCTGATCGGTCTCCCAGGTCCTCTGCTCGAGTCGCCCGGTGACGATCACCCGGGCCCCCTTCTGCAGAGACTCGGCGACCGACTCGGCCTGCTCCCGCCATACGGTGCCGGTGAAGAAGCTGGTGTCCTCCTGCCACTCGCCGTCATTGCCCCGCCAGCGGCGGTTGACGGCCATGCGGACCTTCGCCATCGCCACCCCTGAGGGGGTGAACCGGAGCTCCGGATCCTCGACCAGGTTTCCGATGAGTGTCACGTTGTTCGACATTTGAGATCTCCTCTTCTCCCGCCTCCCGACGATCTTGCCTCGCCGGTGTGACGGATTCCAGTCAGTCGCCGACCCGGACGATCTTGTGTCGAACCACTTCGTCGGCGAGGGAAAGCATCCGATCGAGTGAATCGACGGCTCCCGCCTCAGCCTGGAAGTTCACCACCGAGTAGTAGCCCTCGGAGAGATGCTCGATCTCATAGGCGAAGCGGCGCTTCCCCCATAGATCCTTGCCCTTGACGCTCGCCCCTTGCTCACCGAGGTACGACTCGAGCTCGCCGATCTTGGCCTCGATGTCGTCCTCTGCGAGATCAGGACGATGAATCGTCATCACTTCATAGTCGCGCATTCGACCTCCTGTGGACATCCGATCTGGAAGGCCCCATCCGTTCGATGGAGCAGGGGTTGGCGCATACGACGGCGCGAGACGTCGATGCGGTCGACGAATGGTACCGGCTGTCAGCCGCTTTCCCCACTCGGGGCGCCGTTGACGGACAGCCCCCGGTGGGAAGTCGAACACTCCGGCCGGGCGTCTCCAACACCCAGGACACCAGGCCCGGGCGAGGCGTAGTCGGTGCAGGGCTCGGCAGGGCAGGGAGCCATCTCGGCGCTGCCGATCAGCTCGCCCTCCGGGTCCGAAGAACCAGATGTCCAGCGGCATCACCACGTCGAGCATGCCGTAGGTCACGATCGTGGGATCGGCGTAGACGAAGAACATCCCGTCCGCATCGTTGGGCACGTCGGTCACCATCCTTCAGGCCCTGGCGCCGTTCGTCGGGCGTATCCGCGACCAGGACCGTGATCTCGATGTCGTCGACCGACACGGTGACCACGTCTCCCCGAGACCTGAGAGCCGGCATGCACGCGACGACCGGCCAGGGCACGGACGCCCGGTGACAGGCGGAGGATTTGCCCCTCAACAACTCGGCGACGACCTCGTCGGCGACGTGATAGCTCTCGGCCTCGCCGGGGAAGTCGCCGGACTGGACATCGGCCGCGAAGCGCTTCAAGGCGTCGATCGAGTCCTCGGCGACATTGGCATAACTCCGCACGAACTTGGCGCGGTGGCCGAAACCGATCCCGAGCAGGTCGTGATAGACCAGGACCTGGCCATCGGTGCCCGGACCGGCGCCGATCCCGATGGTGGGGACGTCGACTTCCTTGGTGATCAGCTCTCCGAGGACGTCGGGCACGCCTTCGATCACGATCGAGAAGCAACCCGCCTCGGCCAATGCCCTGGCGTCGTCGATCATCTCGCGAGCGGCGTCGACCATCTTGCCCTGCACCTTGAACCCGCCCATGGCGTTGACCGACTGCGGGGTGAGCCCGAGATGGCCCATGACCGGGATCTCGGCGTCGATGATCCGCTCGATCACCGGGATCCGCTTCCGACCACCCTCCAGTTTCACTGCTTCGGCGCCGCTCTCCTGGACGATCCGGCCTGCATTGCGGACCCCGTCCTCGGGAGAGACATGGAAGCTGAGCCAGGGCATATCGACCACGAACAGCGCCGTGGGATTGGCCCGTCCGCACCGCCCTGGCGTGCATGATCATCTCGTCGAGTCCGATCTCGAGCGTCGTCGACATGCCGTGGACCACATTGGCCACCGAGTCGCCGACGAGGATGATGTCCAGGCCGGCCTTGTCGGCGATCACCGCCGACGGATAGTCGTAGGCGGTCACCATCGTGATCTTGGGGCCACCCTTGCGGGCCCTGATATCGGGGACCGTGACTTTCTTGGTCATGGGTCAGAAAGGCTACTCGGTGACTGGCTCCTGGGAACCGGCGGGTTCAGGGCACATGGGCCTCGATGGCGGCCCGGACCCACTCGATGTCAGCGCCCTGCTCGGCTGCGCCACCCGGTGTCTCGACCACGATCGGGGCGTCGGCCTCGACGATCGCCTTCGCCAGGTCGTCCTCGGGCACCTGTCCGCTCGCCCAGGTTCTCGTGCCGGTCACGACGGGAGTCGAAGGGGTCCTTGGAGTCGTTGGCGTGCACCAGGTCGATGCGGCCGGTCGCTTCCATGACCCGTGGAACCAACTCGTCGAATGGCTCGCCCCCGGCCCACACGTGACAGGTGTCGAGGACGAAACCGACTCCGAACCCGCCGATCTCCTCGAAGAGGCGGGCTATCCACTCAACGCGCCGGGCCACCGCCTTGTCTCCCCCGGCGGTGTTTTCGATCAGGACCGGCATCTTCGTGTCGAGCTGCTCGAGCGCCTTGCGCCAACGGATGATCCCCTCTTCCTGGGGGCCGTCCCCGGTGACGTGGCCCCCATGAACCACCACCGCGGCAGCGCCCACCTCCTCCGCCGCGTCGCAGGTCTCCTGGAGGATGCGCCTCGAGGGGACCCTGATCTTGTTGTTGTCGGCGCAGACGTTGATCAGATACGGAGAGTGGACGTAGATCGGGATCGGTGAAGCCCGCAGTTCGTCGGCGTCGAGGCGGGGCAATGGCTTCTTCCAACCTTGGGGGTCGGAGAGGAAGATCTGGACCAGGTCGGCACCACGCTCGGCCGCCTCGGCCAGAGGATGGACCGAGGGGACGTGAGCGCCGACCTCGCTCACGATGGGTCCCGAACCCCGGTGATCCGCTCCCGCTCGGAGCGGCGAGCAACGTCAACGGCGAAGTCACCGATGCGGGTAGCGGCATCCTTGGGGGTGATCGCCCAGTCTTGAGCCAGGACCCCGAGGGTCCTGGTCTCGACCCATCTTGCACCCCAAGGGTGCTCGGGCAGCCCGCTGCGGTCGAGAACCCTGATGCGAAGAAGTGCGAGCTTCTCCCCCTCGTCTTCGATCTCGCCGGCATCGACGTCGACGAGGTTCGACCAAGAGATCACGTCGTGACTCCGGAACGGCCCTCTGAGCTTGAGTGCCAGGCCCTCGTCCCGGCACTCGATGACCTTGGTGGGGGCGAACAGCTCCTTCAGGCCCCAGATCACCACGAACGCCGAGAAGAGGAGGATGGCCCAGGCATAGATCACGTCCCGCGGCTCGTAGATCTGGGTGTCGGCCGGGGGGAACAACAGGTCGCGCAACCAATTGGTGATCCGCCGGTTGGTGAGCACGTCGATGGCGATCACGAGGAGAGGTATGGCACCGATGGCCATCATCCACATCTTCATCGCCGAGCGCTGGACTGTGAGCTTCACTCGTCGACTCCCAGGTCAGAGGGGGCGAGAAGGGCGAGATACGGAACGCCGCGGTCGCTGAACGCCGTGGCGGCGCGCTCGCCGGAGCGGTCGATGAGCGCGACGGCCTGTATGACCACCAGGCCCGCTTCCTCCGCGGCGTCCGCAGCCTCGATTGCGGCGCTCCCGGTGGTGGTGGTGTCCTCGAGGATCACCACCCGTGAGCCCGGGCCCACCGGCCCCACCACCCGTCCCCCGGTCCCGTGCTCTTTGGCCTCCTTGCGGATCGAGAATGACGCCAGGGAGCGGCCGACGCTGGCCGCAGCCATGGCGGTTGCCACAGCGATCGGGTCGGCGCCCATCGTCATCCCCCCGACCGCGTCTGCACTGGGGTCGATGGCATCGAGGACGGCCTTGCCCACCAACCAGGCGCCGTCGCCGGTGAAAGTGGTCTGGCGGGCGTCGAGGTACCAGGAGCTGACAGCTCCCGAGCGCAACGTGAACGGCCCATCGGTGCGCAACGCGTGGGTTCGCAGGTGCTCGATCAGCAGGTCGTGGGCCACCGTCACATCGTATTGGGACAGGTTCGGTTAGCCGTGGCCTGACCGTTCCGGGCAGGAACTAGGTTCACTGAACGATGGACCTCTTCCTCGTCCGACACGGCCAGCCCGACTGGGCTCCCGATCGGATTGCTCGCAACGACCCCGACCTCACTGAGCTCGGCCATCAGCAGGCGGCCCGCGTCGCCCATCGCCTTGCATCGCTGGCAGAAGTCGACGAGGTGTGGGTGTCGTCGATGAACCGGGCGCTTCAGACGTCGCATCCGATCGCGACCGAACTGGACCACCAGCCGGAGGTCTACGACTGGCTCCAGGAGATCAACAACCCCCCGCACTGGGACGGATCGCCTGTCGACGAGATCGACAAGGCGCTGCGCGACTCCAACCTCCGATCGATGGAGGAGATGTGGGACGGCCTGCCGGGAGGCGAGACCTTCCGCGCTTTCCACCAGCGGGTAGTCGACGGGCTCCAGCAGACCCTGGATACCCATGGGATCCATCCCATGCAGGCCGACCACCGCCATCTCTGGGACGTCGAGGACCCGGAGCGCAGGGTGATCATCGTCGCCCACGCCGGCACCAACGCCGTGGTGCTGGGCCACCTCCTCGGCCTGGAGCCGGTTCCCTGGGAATGGGAGCGGTTTCGCCAACCCCACACCGGGGTCTCCCGTCTCACCATGAGCCGGATCAGCACCGGATGGGGCTTTTCGCTGCGCCAACTGGGAGATGTCACCCACCTCCACCCCGGCCAGGTCACCGACTGACCCGATTCGGTAAAGGTCGCCACCAATCCCGTCGACAACCACGTGCAGGGGATTGGCGGCGCTGGCCTTACCCATTGACAGCGGCGCCAGCGCGCCCCGGCAATGGTGAGGTGCCGCTTTTCCTTGGTAGGTACGCCCTGCTTTTTCGAGCAGGCGGATGAAAGGAAGAGCCGGGTGAGAATCATCCTGAACAAGGCGCGCCGACGCTTGCTGATCGCAGTTGCGTTGGTGGCGACCATGGCGCTTGCAACTACGGCATCGGCGCTGACCGCGGAAGCGGGTCTGACGACGATCGTCGAGACCGTGGTTACCAGGCGAGTCATTGGCACAACCACCACGGTCATCGCGGCCCGCAGGGGCCCCAGGGACCGCGAGGTCCGCGGGGATTCCCGGGTCCGGCCGGGCCACAGGGGCCGATTGGACCGCAGGGGCCGATTGGACCGCAGGGGCCGATCGGGCCGATCGGGCCGGCAGGTGCGTCGGCCGAGGAGCAGCTCGGGATGTCGATCGAGACCTATCTCGACGCGGCAGTGAACAAGTACACCCAGGAACTCGGCCCTGCGGCGATCCTGCCCTGGGACTTTTCCCAGACTCGGGCCAACGGTTTCCACGTATTCACCCCTGACGGCTTGTTCGTGGCTACTACCGCCGCCGCGAGCTCGCTGGACAAGGTGGCCGGATACCTGGACGTCACCGATTTCGCCCTGGTGCAGCTCACAGGCTCCAGCCTCGAGTACACCAAGCTCGGCGGCACCTTCGCCTTCGAGCCTGGCCTCCAGGCCGTCGTCGACTTCGACGACAACGGGACCCTGGACGGGATCCTGGTCGGCGAGGAGGTGTACGGAGACAACTGGTGGCTCGCCGGAATCCCTGGCGGGCTGGACACAACCGGATTCCCGACTGTCGGGGGTGGTGGCGGGACCTACAACGGGACGATCGCTCAGTGGCTGGCGGCCAGGCCCAACGCTGAGATCCGAGCTATCGGGTTCTCGCTCGGGTCCGGTGTCTATTCCATCGGGCAGATCACCTCGATGACCATCGGGGGGACCACCTACGACTTCACCTCGTAGGTCGACTGGGTGAAGTGACTTCGGCCCGGCGTGGCCGGGCCGGGGTCACTTCCCGAAGCGACGATCGCGGCTCGTGAAGTCGCGGAGTGCGCGCAGGAAGTCGACCCTGCGGAATGCCGGCCAGTTGACGTCGACGAACACGAACTCGGCGTATGCCGACTGCCACAACAGGAACCCGGAGAGGCGGGACTCTCCCGAGGTCCTGATCAGCAGGTCGGGATCGGGAAGGTCCGCCGAGTACATGTGTGATGCCAGCGCGTCGGCATCGATGTAGCCCGCGACGTCCTCGGGTGGTATCCCCTCGGAGAGCAGGTTCGACACGAGGTCCTTGGCAGCGTCGACGATCTCCTGACGCCCCCCGTAGCCCATCGCGACGTTGAGGCGCCGCGTGCCCCGGGGGTGAGCCTCCTCGGCGCCCTTGGCCGCCGCGACCAGAGGAGCGGGGAGCAGGTCCAAGCTCCCGATGGCGCGGAAAGCCATGTCGTACTTCTCGCATAGCGCCGGGAGCCGGTCGAACAGCTCGATCAACACCTCGAAGTAGGGGTCGAGCTCCTCCTCGGGCCGATTCAGGTTCTCCTTGGACAGCACCCATGCCGTGACCGCCGGGATCTCCAGCTCATGGGCCCAGCCCAGGAAGTCCTCGAAGCGACGCATGCCCACCCGGTAGGAGTCGGTGTAGCTGGGCAATCTCTCCTCGCGGGCGTGGCGGCGATGGCCGTCGAGGACGATGCCTATGTGGCGCGGGAGGCGGCTCTTGTCCAGCCCGTTGAGCAGGTTTCGCTCGTAAACGCGGTAAAGGAGGCTGAGGGCCATGCGACCCTGAGATCCTACCGGGAGCGCCGGGACAGGCCACCGAAAAGGTGGTTCCACCTACCGAAACCAGGCCTCATATTCTGTACCAGGCAATGGATCGGGCCACTCTCGGGAAGATGCAGAATCCCATAAGAGGGATCCTTCACGGAGCCGCCGCGATCGCGGCGGTCGCCGGGCTCTTCATCCTCCTACGGGAGGCCTGGGGCAGCCCTGGGGCTGCTGTCGGGGCCCTGGTGTTCGGTTTGGCTCTCCTGGCGATGTTCGTGGTCTCCTCCCTGTACCACTCGGTCCCCTGGAGCGCCGGTTGGAAGGCTCGGTTGCAAAGGATCGACCACTCGATGATCTTCCTCCTGGTGGCCGGGACCTTCACCCCGATCGCGATCGCCACCATCGATGGAGCCGTGCTCGGATTGCTGCTCACCGCGCTCTGGCTCACGGCCATTACCGGGATCGTCCTCAAGGTCGCTATGCCCAACGTGAAGACGACACTCTCGGTAACCCTGCAGATGGTGATGGGCTGGTCGGCGCTGATCCTGATGCCGTGGGTTTGGAGCCGGCTCGGAGTGGGCGCGGTGCTTCTGATCGCCCTGGGAGGGCTCTGTTACACGATCGGCACGGTGATCTTCATGTCCAAGCGCCCCAGGCTCTTTCCCCGCACCTTCTCCTATCACGAGCTCTTCCACGTCCTGGTGATCGCCGGGAGCACCTTCCACTTCCTCGCGGTGTACTGGTACGCGATACCGGCGACGGCCTAGCCCACGGGGAGGGCCGACCGCTCCGCCACCAGGGCCTCGATTTCGTCGGGGTCGGTGGGGAGGGCGCGGGTCAGATTCTCGTGGCCCGACTCGGTGATCACCACGTCGTCTTCGATCCTGATCCCGATGCCCAGGAACTCCTCGGGGATGCGGTGCTTCAGCTTCTCCGCTTGTTCCTTGGCCTCGGTCTCTTTGGCAACCGCAGCGGCGCGGCCCTCCATGACCCGGCGCCGGGCCCACTCGTCCCGGTCGTACTCGAGCAGTGTGAGCTCGAGCTCCGCTTTGTCCGGAGCGACGTAGATCCCAGGCTCGACGGTGAAGGCCATGCCTGGCTCGAGCTTGCGGGGCTCCCCTTCGACCCGGTAGGTGCCCGCGTCGTGCACATCGAGCCCCAGCCAGTGCCCGGTGCCGTGGAAGTAGAACTGGTTGTAGTGGTGCATCGCCAGCGACTCCTCGACCGACTTGGGGAGAAGCCCGAGCTCGACCATCCCCTCGGTCAGGACCCGGGTGGCGGCGTCATGTATCGAGCGCAGGCTCGAACCGGGGGCGGACAACTCCAGCCCCTTGCGCTGAGCGGCCAGGACCAGGTCATAGAGGGCCCGTTGCGGGGCGGTGAAGGACCCGTTGGCAGGGAAGGTCCTGGTGATGTCCGAGGAGTAGCCATCGACCTCCGCCGCGGCATCGATGAGGACCAGGTCACCGTCTTCGATCATTCGCTCGTTCTCGATGTAGTGGAGGACGCAGGCGTTTGCGCCCGAGGCGACGATCGAGGAGTACCCGTTGTGATGAGAGCCGCCGACCCTCCAGTAGTACTCCAGCGCTGCCTGGACCTGGTACTCGTAGAGGCCGGGGCGGGCGAAGCGCATAGCCTCGGCGTGCCCTCGGACCGAGAGATCACAGGCACGGCGCAGGCTGGTGAGCTCGTCCTCTGACTTGACCAGGCGCATCTCGGCGAGATGCGTCGAGAGGTCGCGGACCTCGGAGGGGACCGTGGTTCCGAAGTTGACCCGGTGCGCCCTCGCCTTCTCCAGCAACGAGGCGACCCGATCATCGTGGCCCGGGTGCCCGGTGCGGTACCAGATGACCTCGCGGCCCAGCATCAGTCGTGGAAGCACCTCGTCGAGCTCGCCAACTTCGAAGGCCTGGTCCGCGTGATAGCTCTCCCTGGCGCCGTCGACCCCTGCCCTGTAGCCGTTCCAGGCCTCCATCTCGGGGTCGCGGGGCCTGACGAACAGGGTGTAGTCCCCGTCGGAGTGGCCCGGGGTCAGGACCGCCACTGCGTCCGGCTCGTCGAAACCGGTGAGGTAGAGAAAGTCCGGGTCCTGATGGAATTCGTAATGGGTGTCGTAGCTGCGAACCACCTCCACCGCGGCGGGGACGATGGCGATCCCGTCCTTACCCACGACCTCTGACACACGAAGGCGCCTCTCGGCAAAACGATCAGACATGGCAGTGACGGTACTAACTCCCCTGTCCCACCAACTCCAGGTCGACCAACAGTGGGAAGTGGTCGGAGCCGAGACTGGGACCGAGACGACGGTCCCGAACCCGCAGGGCCTCACTGTGAAGCAGGTGATCTATGGGGACCCGGAGCAGCACGTTGGAGTCGGCCGAGAAGCTGGGCTGGATCCCGAAGCCGATCTGCGAGTTGCGAAGCCTCCCGTCGGCGACCAGGCCCTGAAATGGATAGGACCAGGGAGTCGCGTTGAGGTCGCCGACCACCACGAACGCACCTTGGCGATCTTGCGGCCCAGGCAGCGGCGAATTCGAGCTGGGCGTCACGAAGCGATGCACGCACCTCTGTGGTTGGGGCAAGGGGATGGGTGGACAGGATCTCCATCGACTCCGGCCACCCCTCCGGCTGGTACACCAGGGACATTGACCGGGGTTGGGCCTCGGCGAAGCCGTAGGAGACCACCTCGACAGGGTCGCGGGCCATTACCAGAGTCCCGAAGATCAACTCCTCGGAGCGGCCCCGGATCACCTCGTAGCCCAACCCGGACGACTCCATCGCCACCTCCCAGGGGCGGCTCGCCTCGTAGAGGAAGACCAGATCGGGGTCTTCGGACTCGATGAACTCGATGACCTCCCCGTAGCTCTCGTTCGACGAGAGCAGGTTGAAGCTCATCACGGTCATCGCCGGGGCCGTGGGATCGGAGTCCCCGGGAGATCCGATGTAGAGCGGCGCGACGAAGACAAGGTTGAGGAGGGCCACCGCCAGTATCCCGGCGCCGGTCTTTCGCCAGCGGGAGAGGACCACGATCGCGCCCAGAACGGCGAGCACCACCACGTACTGAGCCCGGAAGTTGGCGAGCACATCGAGCCACCAGACCCATCGCCCCGCGAACGAGGCGAGGCTGAGGCCAGCGACGATGGCAGCAGGGACGATGACGAGGATCAACGGAGCCCCTCAGTCCGGATCCGGCGTGAGCTGGCTCCTGATCGCCTCGACCTGGGCAAGCACCGAGTTGCTGTCTCCCGAGCCGGGGGACCGGGGTCGTGACATCGCGGATTCCACGTCGAGCAGGTCGAGGTCTGACTCCTCGAATGACTCGTGGGCCGCGATCAGGTCATCGAGACTGGCGGCACTGACTTCCTTGCCGGCCTCGTCCAACGCCAGGAACAGGCTGCCCACAGCCCGATGGGCCTCGCGGAAGGGAACGCCTCGCCTCACCAGGGCCTCGGCCAGGTCGAGGCTCATCACGGCCGGGCCCGGCCGCGGCGGGTCGAAGGCCATGTGCTCCAACAACTCGCCCATCGCGGGCAGCGAGGCCGCCAGGACGTCGTCTGCATCGAAGACGATCCTCTTGTCCTCCTGAAGGTCCCGGTTGTAGGCAAGCGGAAGCCCCTTTTGGAGACTGAGGATGGCCACCATGTCGCCGGCGACCCGGGCAGCCCGCCCCCTGACCAGTTCGGCGATGTCAGGATTCCTCTTGTGGGGCAGTGCTGAGGAGCCGGTGCTCACCCGATCGTCGAGCCTCGCCCACCCGAATTCCGCCGACGCCCACAGGACCACCTCCTCGGCGAGCCGGGAGAGATCGGCCATGGCCTGAGCGCAACAGAACACATACTCGGCGACGTGGTCTCGCGACCCGACGGCGTCGAGCGAGTTGGCGAAGGCTCCGTCCATGTCGAGGAGGCGAGCCGACTCCGCGGGGTCGATGCCGAGGCTGGTACCTGCAGAGGCTCCCGCCCCGAGAGGAGAAACATCGATCCGCCCCAGGGCGTCGTCGAATCGCCCGGCACTACGAAGCGCCATCCAGGCATGAGCCAGCAAGTGGTGACCGAGTGTGCTCGCCTGAGCCTGCTGGAGGTGGGTGTAGGTGGGGACCACGACCTCGGCATGCCTCTCGGCGAGCTCTGCCAGGCCGAGAGCAAAAGATCGAAGCTGGGCGATGCGACCCGCCGCCGATCTCTTCAGATATAGCCGAAGATCGAGAGCGACCTGGTCGTTGCGAGAGCGGGCGGTGTGAAGTTTTCCCGCCACAGGCCCGATCTGTTCGGCCAGTGCCCTCTCCACCGCCGAATGCACGTCTTCATCCCCGGCGATGAACTCGAAGTCACCCGCAATGGCGATGCCCCTCAGGCGGTGGAGCCCGACCAGGATCTCGTCGGCTTCGCCCGAGACGATGGTCCCGGTCTTGCCGAGCATGGTGACATGGGCGATCGACCCGTCGATGTCGTCGAGCAGCAGCCGGCGGTCGGAAGGGTCTGTGGTGTAGTCCCAGAGCACGCCGCCGGGAGAATCACCAAAGCGCCCGCCCCAGAGGGTCACTGTCCTTCTCCGTCGCCGAAGCCCCGGATCCGAAGGGCGTTGAGGTTGATGAAGCCCTCCGCGTCTTCCTGGCGATACACCTCGTCGGCCTCGAAGGTCGCCGATTCGGCGTCATACAGGCTTTTCGGGGCCCTGCGCCCGGTCACCGCGGCCGATCCCTTGTAAAGGCTGATCCTGGCCTCCCCGCTCACCGGCTCCTGAATCCGGTCCATGTATCCCTGCAGGCCAACCCGCTCCGGGCTGAACCAGAACCCGTTGTACACCATTTCGGCATAGCGGGGGACCAGCTGGTCTCGCAGGTGCATGACCTCGCGATCGAGGGTGACCGACTCCACGGCGCGATGGGCGAGGTGGAGCAAGGTCCCGCCCGGCGTCTCATACACACCACGGCTCTTGATCCCTACGAACCGGTTCTCCACGATGTCGACCCGGCCGACTCCGTTGCGGCCGGCGATCTCATTGGCTGCCTCGAGCAGGGTGACCGGCCCCAGCTCGTTCCCGTCGATCGAGACCGGGTTGCCGGCGCTGAAACCGATGACCACCTCCTCGACCGCATCGGGGGCGTCAGTTGGATCAACGGTCATCCGGAACATCTTCTGCGGGGGTGACGTCCACGGGTCTTCGAGCACACCGCCTTCGTAGGACACGTGGAGCAGGTTGCCGTCGGTCGAATATGGCGCCTCTTTGGTCACCGGGACTTCGATGCCCCTTTCCCGGGCGTAGTCCATGAGGTCGGCGCGCCCCTTCATCGACCACAGGCGCCAGGGGGCGATCACTCTCAGATCGGGAGCCAGGGCGGCCACCGAGAGCTCGAAGCGAACCTGATCGTTGCCCTTCCCGGTCGCCCCGTGGGCGATGGCATCGGCGCCGAACTGGCGGGCGGTCCTCACCAGGCCCTCGCTGATGATGGGGCGGGCAAGCGAGGTCCCCAACAGGTAGTGGCCTTCGTAAATGGCAGAGGAGCGCAGCGCGGGAAACACAGCCCCGGTTACGAAGCGCTCGCGCAGATCCTCGACGACCGCCTCGACGGCACCGGTGTCGAGTGCCTTCACTCTCGCTTCCCCCACCTCGGCACCCTGTCCCACGTCGGCGGTATAGGCGATCACCTCGGCGTCGTGCTCCTCGCGGAGCCAGGCCAGGATCACCGAGGTGTCCAGGCCTCCCGAGTATGCGAGTACGACCTTCATTCCTCCTCCTCCGATGGCGGCGCTCCAGGGTCGGGGAGGCCCATGCCCACTGCCCACTCCCGGGCCAGGCGATAGGCGTCGGCTGCCGGATACGGCCCCTCCTCGATACGACGCTCCAGGAGGAGATCCATGATCTCACCTACGGCCGGTCCCGGCTCAATCCCGAGGTAGCTCATCACCTGATGCCCATCGACCGGAGCCCGGAGCGCCGCGAGCTCCTCTTGTTCGGAAAGCAGGGCGATCCGCTCCTCGAGCTCATCGAGGCGCTGCGTGATCTCGCGCTCGCGGCGAGCGTTGGCTGTGGTGATGTCACAACGCACCAATTCGTTCAACGGCTCGAGCAGGTGCCCCGCATCGCGCACGTATCGGCGGACCGCCGAATCGGTCCAGCCCATCTTCAAAGTGTGAGGCCGGAGATGGAGGAAAACGAGCTGGGAGACGTCCTCGACGATCTCCTTCGGATATCGAAGTGCCTTCATACGACGTCGGGTGAGCCGGGCCCCCACCACCTCATGGTGGTGAAACGAGACACCATCTGGTCCGAACTGTCGGGTGTCCGGTTTCCCGATGTCATGGAACAGCGCGGCAAGGCGGAGGACGAGATCGGGAGAGGCCTTTTCGACCACGGCAAAGGTGTGGGCCAGGACGTCTTTGTGGCGCTGCTGGGGGTCCTGTTCCATGGCCAGCGCCGGAAGCTCGGGAAGGAAGTGGTCGGCGAGCCCGGAGGCGACGACCCCGTGGAGCGCCGACGCCGGAGTGGGCGCCACGAGCAACTTCGAAAGCTCGTCCCTGATTCGCTCGGCAGAGACGATCTCGAGGCGGTCCCCCATCGAAGACACAGCGGCCAAGGCCTCGGGGTCGGGAGCGAAGCCGAGGGTCGCCTGGAACCGAAACAGGCGGAGCATCCGCAGCGGGTCGTCGGAAAACGAGAGGGCGGGCTCGATCGGTGTGCGGAGCCGCTTCGCCGCGAGGTCGGCGAGCCCGCCATAGGGGTCGACCGGGACCATCTCCATCAGCGGGAGTGCGATCGAGTTCACCGTGAAGTCGCGCCGGGCCAGGTCGTCTTCTATCCGCTGTGAAAAGGTCACGTGAGGCTTGCGGGAGTCGTCCCGATACACCTCGTCGCGGAATGTGGTGACTTCGACGGTCCGCCCATTCTTGACGGCGGCGACGGTCCCGAACGCCGCCCCCACCGTGTACACCGCGTCGGCCCATTCGCCGAGGATGGACGCGGTTCGCTCGGGACGGGCGTCGGTTGCGAAGTCGAAGTCCTCGACCTTGCGCTCGAGGAAGGCGTCGCGCACCGATCCCCCCACGAGAAACAGCTGGTGGCCGGCCGCCTCGAAGCGGCCGGCGAGCTGGGCCGGTGGCAAGTCGGGGGCGACGAGGAACTCGAGCCGCTTCGGGATCACCGCCCGCAGGTTAAAGGGGAGCTCCTGTGCGTATACGCGCACAGGCGCATACGCGTATGGGTTTGGTTCGCCTAGATCGAGATCCCGGCCGCCATTGCCTTGGCTCGCATCTCATGCACGTTGCGAGCGTGGGGCACTGCCGTGGGCAGTTCGATGACGCGATCGACGACCAGCTTCAGCATCGACTGATCGAACGTCTGCATCCCGAAGAACTCGCTCTCCTTCATGATTTCGAGCAACCGATTGGAGTCCTCTCCGCTGAGGATCCACTCCTGGATCCGCTCGTTGTTCGTCATGAGCTCACAAGCGAGGACATGGGTCCCTTCCTGGCCTTCGAGAAGGCGCTGGCTCATGATCGCAAGGAGTTGGGCGGCGAGCTGGGTCCTCACCACACCCTGCTCCGTCTCCGGGAACAGTGAGACGATCCGGTGGACGGTGTCGTAGGGATCGCTGGTGCGCATCGCCGAGATGACGAGGTGCCCGGTCTCGGAGGCGGCGATCGCGGCCCGGGCCGTCTCCTGGTCGTCGATCTCGGAGACGATGATCACATCGGTGTCGTGTCGCATGGCTCCACGAATCGCCTGTGCGTAGTCGGGGGTGTCCACGCCGACTTCCCTCTGCACCACGACGCCCCGCTTGTCCGGATGAAGCACTTCGATCGGGTCCTCGATCGTGAGGATCGAGAGCGCCCGGTTTGCGTTGATCCAGTCCAGGATCGACGACATCGTCGACGTCTTGCCCGACCCCGAGGGCCCGGTGACCAGCAAGAGGCCCGACTTCTCCGCGGCGAGCTTCTCCACGATTCGTGGCAGACCGAGCTCCGAGAAGCTTCGCGAGGCCGAGACAACGCGCCTCATGACCAACGAAACCGAACCCCTCTGCCGGAACGCCGACGCCCGGAAGCGGCCCAGGTCCTGGCGCCCGTAGGCGAAGTCGACATGGCCGTGGAGTTTGAATTCCTCGGCAGCCCGAGGAGTGAAGATGGCCTCGGCGGCGTTCTGGGTGTCCTCCGGCGTCAAGCTCTGATAGCCGTCCAAGCGCTGGATCTCGCCGTTCACCCGCGCCACCGGCGACGACCCCACCTTGAGGTGCACGTCGGAGGCGTTGAGAGCAACGGCCTGACGCAGCAACTCATCGATGTTGATATCCATTAATCCTTTCCCGTTTTGACCCAGGTGGAGTTATCGGACGAAAGGAGGCCCGAATTGAAGGGTCATTCTTCAGACCGGCCAGTGGCGTGACACGGCCTCGAATGCCAAATCGAGGGCAACCAGGGATTGCAGCGGCGACTCCAGACCGGGTTCGAACCCGATTTCACCACTCATCCCTCTCAGGGTCGCCGACGTCGACTCGCGAATGGCATCCAGGTCGTAACCGCCCTCGAGCACGAACAAGGTGCGATTCGGAGGATGGGCAAGGCCGAGCCTCGAGGCCATCCACCCGTAGTCCGAGGCCACCAGCCGCAAGTCGGCCAGCTCATCGGAGTCATGAGCGTCGAAACCGGTGCTCACCAGCACCCAGTCGGGCCCGAACCCGAGAAGAGTGGGGATCACGATCTCCTCCCAAGCCCGCCGATAGACGTCCCCGGCGGTCCCGGCCGGAAGAGGGACGTTCACCGTGGTCCCTTTCGCCTCGAGTTCGATGTCATCGACTTCGCCCTCGAACGGGTAGAAGCCATCCTGGTGGATCGACACGTAGAGGATCCCCGGATCGGGGGCGAACATGGCCTGGCTGCCATTGCCGTGGTGCACGTCCCAATCGAGGACCGCCACCCGCTCCCCACGAGCGCGGAGCAGCGCCGCCCCGACAGCCACGTTGTTGAACAGGCAGAAGCCCATGGCGCGACTTCGGAGCGCGTGGTGGCCGGGCGGCCGGGCGACGACGAACCCGGTTCGATCCGTGGCAGTCTCGAGTTGCTCGAGAGCGGCGACCACCCCACCGGCGGCGGTCAGAGCGGCGGTCCAACTCTCCGGCGAGACGATCGTGTCCCTGTCGAGGGCACCACCGCCCGCCTTGCAGAACGCCTCGATCGCCGCGATATAGGCCGGCTCGTGGACCAAGGCGAGCTCGCTCCGCCTCACCTCGGGCGACTCGAGAGCTATCTGGGGCAGGCCGCTGTCGACGATGCCGTCGAGCACCGCCAGGACTCGAGCCGGGCGCTCCGGATGAAGAGGGCTCGTGTCGTGATCCAGCGCAGATGGATGCGACGCAACTACGACTTCCACGACCCTTACTCTCCCACAGGTGCCAGACCGCGTGCACCTGGACGGGACCTGGCCCGGGCCTGTGATCATTCGCAGAGGGTGGTCCCGCGCCCAGGCCCGACCCTGGAACGACGGCGAGCCCGCAGCAGCGATCCGCCTGGTGCGTGGGTCGTCCGATTTCCTCGGAGCCGCCTCTCGAAGGCTCATCGAGGAAGGAAGCACCGACGTCTACTCGCCGGCCCTCTACCCGAGCTCGACGAGGGTCTGGGACGATGCCGGCTTCAGCCAATTCCGGGAGCTGGCCGTCATGGAGCGGGTCCTCGATCAGAGCGTGGAGGAACCCGAACATCCGGTAGGGCTGGTGTCCTCCCCCGACTGGGATGCACTTGCCGCGGTCGACAGCCAGTCGTTCTCCGGCTTCTGGCGGATGAGTGGGCTCGGCCTCGCCGAGGCGATGGCCGCCACCCCGAGATCGGCACTGTTCCAGATCGAGGGTGACCCGGGGCCCGTTGGTTATGCGATCGTCGGCGCCCAGTTCACGACCTCTTACCTGCAGCGGGTCGCAGTGATCCCGGGGCACGGGGGCCAGGGGCTGGGAACTGCGTTGATCCGGGGCTGTCTGCTCTGGGCCCGTTCACGTGGCGCGCGCACCATGGTGCTCAACGTCCGGCCCGACAACGACCGGGCGGCCAGGGTCTACCGGCGCGAAGGCTTCACAGACACCGGGGTCGCACTCCAGGTGCTCAGGTTCGAGGCCTGAGCATCCCGGGCTGCTGAACTAATCGAATGCCACCCCCGGTCCCCGACAGGTATCGCCTCGAGATGCGCCTCGGTCGGGACGGCGACATCGAGGAGTGGCTGGCGACCGACACTTCGCTGGAACGGCCGGTCCTGGTTCGATCACTGGGCCCCGAGAGCGGGGCCGAGAGGAGGGAACAGTTTGCCTCCAGCGTCTCGGACGCGGCCAAAGTCGCCCATCCGCACCTGGCGCGGGTGTTCGCAGTCGAGGTGGTCCCCGGCGGGGCCTACTCGGTCTCGGAGTGGATCGGGGGAGCGACGGCTCAGGATCGGGTTGACGCGGCACAAACATTCGAGTTCGAGGAGTTTCTGCCAAACGCGGCCGGCCTCGCCGGGGCGCTTGCCTCGTTGCACCAGGCCGGTGGGGTGCATGGCAGCCTCGACCTCTCGGCGATCTACTACTCGGTGGCGCATCCTGCGAAGTTGGGGGCATTCGGCCGGCCGCCGCGCACCGACTCCGATGGCGACGTCCGCGCGCTCTCGGCGGCCCTGGAGACGGCTCTCACCGGAGTCCCTCCCGGTGGCCCACCACCATCGGAACGGATCGATGGGATCCCGAAGTCGCTCGATGTGGTGCTTCGCTCCGGTCAGTCGGGGCGGATGTCGTCCCTCGAGTTGGAAAAGGCCCTGCTTGCATCGCCCACCCCCCGCGCCCCCCGGCCTGAGCCCCGCTCGACCTCGCGCCGCTTGCTCATGGCTGCGGCGATCCTGGTGGCTGTTGCCGTCGGCCTCGTCGCCCTGGGCCTGGTGTTCGTCGGTGGCGACCCCCTGATCCCGGTGTCGCCCACGGCCACCCAACCGGAATCGCCGAGCAGCAGCACCAGCGGTGCGACCTCGACCATCCCGGCCCGGCCCGTCGTAGTTGCCAGCGCAAGCTCCTTCGACCCCTTTGGTGAAGGAGGAGAGAGTGACACTCTGATCGGGAACCTCATCGACGGCGACACCACGACCGCCTGGCGAACCGAGCGCTATCAGGACTCGCTGCCCTTGGTCAAACCCGGGGTCGGGGCCCAGTTCGAGGTGGAGGGCACCCCGAATCGCGTCCAACTCCTCGGGTTCTCCCCGGGAACCTCGTTCGAGTTGCATTGGTCGACGGCCGACAACGCCGAGGTGGCCGACCGGGAGCGGGTCGCCTCGGCACAGACCCATCCCGGGGCCACGACCCTCGACCTCCCCCCACGCGACAACGGCCACTGGCTGATCTGGATCGTCGACCTGCCCCAGCAGCCTGACGGCTCCTATTACGCCACCCTCGCGGAAGTACGCTTCACCGGGTGACGACGCCAGGCACCGAGGCCGACCTCCTGGCCCGGGTCGTGGCCGGTGATCGCCAGGCATTCGACCTCATCATGCGCGCTCAGGAGGACCGCGTGTTCGCGGTCTGCCTTCGCATCCTTGGCAACCGGGACAACGCCCTCGACGCCACCCAGGAAACGTTTCTCACGGTCTTCCGCAAGGCGTCCCAGTTCCAAGGGAACTCCGCTCTCGGCACCTGGATCTACCGGATTGCGGTCAACACCTGTTACGACCAGATCCGAAAGACGGGGCGGCGCCCGACAGAGCCTCTCGATGACCATTTCGAGCCAGTCGACCAGTCTGCGGAGGACGCCGTGCACTCGGCGGGTCTCCGACCGGACATCGAAAAGGCGCTGGCGCGCCTTCCACGCCGACTTCCGGGCCGCCATCGTCCTCTCAGACCTCGAGGGGCTGTCCCTGCCCGAGACCGCCGAGGCCCTCGGCATCCCGGTAGGGACCGTGAAGTCGAGGGTCTTCCGCGCCCGCCGCCTCCTCGCCGAGCAGCTGGGGAACCAAAACACGCCATGACACCATCAAAGGGAAGAATGCACAGCCACGATCTCGATCTGATCGCCGCGTTTGCCGACGGTTCACTTCAGGAAACCGGCGAGGCGCAGAGCCTCATCGATTCCTGTGCCGACTGCCGCGCAGAGTTCGAGGCGCAGCGCTCAGCCTTGGCCGCGGTGGCGGCGCTCCCCCCTGTCGGCCTATTGACGGACATCGAGAAGGCGGCGCTGCACCGCGACCTGTGGACCGAGCTCCGCAACCCCCCGGTGGCGGCCAGGGCCTCGAATCCTTGGTGGTACCGGTGGTCCTACGCCGCGGCAGGCCTATTCGTCGTCGTAGGCCTGTTCGGCGTCCTCAATCAGCTCGGCGGCCAGGAGGATTCGGGACAGCCTGAAGCCCTCGTCGCGGCCGACACCACGGCGGCGGCCGATGGTGAGTCGGGCTACGAGGAAGAGCCGTTCGTCTCCCAGGGCGAGGACAGCGGCGCCGGCGCAACTGTGCCCGATCCAGAGGAGTCTCCAACCGAGTCCGCTTCTCCCCCGACCACCGCGGCTGCGGCAACCGAGACCACCATCGCCACGGCAACTGACGCCGACTTCGAGGAGGTCGCCGCCAATGCCAGGAGTGCAGATCTCCCTGAGTCCACGACCCCGACCACGGTGCCTGTGCAAGCCGACCAGTGCCTGGACGACGAAGCGCTAGGTGGCCAAGAGGTATTGGCGACCATCGAGCTCGACCGCACCTATTTGATCCTGGTGCCGGCCGGGGTTCAGCTCACCCAGGACACCCCGATCACCTTCGTCGATGCCGCTACTTGTGAGGTAGTCCGCGTCGTTGAGTGATTCTCCGCCGGTCACAACTAATCTCGCCGCCATGGAGGACTACCCCGCCAGGTTTGCCGATCTGCTGGAGCAGGTCGCCACCAAGATCCGATCCCTGACCGTCGATCGAGTTGCCAAGGGGATCAGGCTCACCGGCCTGGGAATCCTGGCTCTCACTCTGGCGTTCACGGCAGTGGCGTTCCTGTTGTTCGCGATCTTCGGGGCCCTCGAGATCCCGCTCACGACGGCAGGTGCCTTCGCCCTCCTGGGGGCGATCTTCATAGCGGTCGGCACCTATTTGTGGATCAAGCGAACGAGTGCGGAGTGACACACGAAAGACTCATCATCATCGGATCCGGCCCCGCGGGGCTGACTGCGGCGCTCTACGCGGCGCGCGCCGACCTCGAGCCTCTTGTCTTCGAGGGCTCGGCGGCCGGTGGGCAGTTGATGATCACGACCGATGTGGAGAACTATCCCGGGTTCCCCGACGGGATCCTCGGCCCGGAGTTGATGGACCAGTTCCGCAAGCAGTCAGAGCGGTTTGGGGCCCGGCTCCGCCAGATCGACGTCACCGCCGCCGACTTCAGCTCAAGTCCGTTCCGGATCGAGGTGGGCGGTGACGAGTTCACCGCCGACGCCGTGATCGTCGCCACTGGCGCCTCCGCCAAGTGGTTGGGGGTGCCCGGAGAGGAGAAGCTGACCGGCAAAGGGGTTTCGGCGTGCGCCACCTGCGATGGGTTCTTCTTCCGTGACCAGGAATTGGTGGTGGTGGGCGGCGGCGACACGGCAATGGAGGAGGCCCTGTTCCTCACCAAGTTCGCGTCGAAGGTCACGATCGTCCATCGGCGTGACGAGTTCCGGGCTTCCAAGATCATGTCGGCCCGGGCTCAGGAGCACGAGAAGATCGAAGTCGTATGGAACTCCGTCGTAACCGAAATCCATGGCGATAACGGGGTCAGCGGGGTGACCCTCGAGGATACCGATACCGGCGAGACACGCCATCTGGCCACCGATGGGGTGTTCGTCGCCATCGGTCACAAGCCGAACACCGACATCCTCGCCGGCCAGCTCGACCTCGACGCCAACGGGTACCTGCTGACGCGGGGGGACGGGTCGACGCGTACCAACGTGGACGGCGTGTTCGCCGCCGGTGACGTGGCAGATCACATCTATCGGCAAGCGGTGACCGCGGCAGGCACCGGGTGCATGGCGGCCATCGACGCCGAACGCTGGCTCGCCGACAAGGAATGATCCTCGGGCCTGGATCGTTCCAGGTAAGGACACAAGGAGTACAACCAGGAAATGGCAGAAATCGTCACCCTCAATGACGGCACGTTCAATGATGCGATCAGCGCCGAGAAGCCGATTCTCGTGGACTTCTGGGCGGAGTGGTGCGGACCGTGTCGGGTGATTGCCCCTGTCCTCGAAGAGCTGGCCTCGGAGAACGACAACATCACGATCGGCAAGCTGAACGTCGATCACCATCCGATGCCTGCGGCCAACAACGACGTGATGAGCATTCCCACACTGATCCTGTTCTCCGATGGGGTCGAGAAGAAGCGGATCGTGGGGGCAGCTCCCAAGCACCGCCTCCTCCAGGAGCTCGCGGAATTCCTCTAGGGCTTCGCCGTCAATCGCATAACGCAGATCGCACAACGCATTCCTCAGGGTGATTCCGTTTCTGGCGATTTGCGATTAGCGATCAACGGCAACCGAGAGTGCCTGTAAGCCGGCTCCTCATGCCACCATATGGCCATGCGGCTCTATCGCCTTGGCGATGAGGGAGACGCGGTCCGTGACATCCAGGACCGTCTGAGCGCCCTCGGACACGACTCCAGCCTCGACCCCCGCGCCACGTTCGGGCCCGGGACCGAAGCTGCGGTTTCGGAGTTCCAAAGGGCAAAGGGGCTCGATGTCGATGGGATCGTCGGCCCGGACACCTGGCGCTCGCTCTGGGAGGCCGGATATCGGCTCGGTGACCGCCTGCTCTTCTTTCGACGGCCCATGTATCGGGGCGAGGATGTCTCGGAGCTGCAGTCCCGGCTCAATTCTCTCGGCTTCGACGCCGGGAAGGTCGACGGGATGTTCGGGCCCAAGTCCGAAGCCGCGGTCCTCGAGTTCCAACACAATCGCAACCTGGCAGAAGATGGAAAAGTTGGGCCCGAGGTCGTCACCGAGCTCGGACTGGTGACCCGGGGTGACTTGAAGGAGGGCCGGCACGCGGTCCGAGAGCGGGAGTGGCTCCGCAGGCTCCCAACAACAGTGGCCGGGGCCAGGATCTACCTCGACGCGGGCTGTCGTGATGAGCACGAGGCGACCGTCGCCTGGGAAGCGGCGTCCTCCGCCGCCTTGACTCTCCAGGAGTTGGGGGGCATCCCGGTCCTCTCCCGGGCTCAGGACACGTCACTTCCCGAGCGGGTAAGGGCGATGCGCGCCAACCGGTTGGGATCCGACCTGGTGGTCGCCTTCCACGTCAACTACGACGGAGAAGACTCGGTGTTCTTCTTCGAATCCGAGCACACCAGTTCGACCGCGGGGGAGATGCTTGCCGAATCGATCTCGTCGGTAATCGGGGGCAAAGTCGAGGGGCGTGCCAACGCCCTGCTCAAGGAGACCTCAGCACCGGCCGTGGTTGTTTCGCGGGCCAAGCTCGACGAGCAGGTCGGCCTTGCCGTCGTGGACGGGATCACCCTCTTCTTCGCAAACGCCGCGGTTACCCGCTGAAGCTGCGGTAGAGCCGCTCCAGCTCCTCGAGCGAGCCGAACTTGATCTCCACCTTGCCCTTCTCGTTGCGGTAGGCGATCTTCACCTCGGCCCCGAGCCGTTCGGTTAGCCGCTTCTCCAGTTCGATGATCTCCACCGGTCGCAACTGACGGAGGCCCCCCGGACCAGAACCGCTCTCCACCGTCTTGCGCGCCCGAACCGCCTCTTCCATCTGACGGACCGACCATCCCTCTTCTGCGGCGCGTTCGGCGAGGTGGTTGGCGTACGCCTCGTCCTCAACGCCGATCAACGGTCGGACATGCCCTGCCGTGAGCCGGCCTTCGTCGACGAGGAGTTGGACCGGGGCCGGAAGTTGGAGCAGTCTGATGGTGTTCGAGATCGCGGGGCGAGACCGACCAACCCGGTCGGCCACCTGCTCCTGCGTCATTCCAAAATTTTCCAGGAGCTGCTGGTAGGCGTTCGCCTCCTCGAGCGGTGTCAGATCCTGTCGCTGCACGTTCTCGACGAGAGCCTCGACCAGTGTGGATGCGCCGCTCGCCTCGCGAATGACGGCCGGGATCACCCCGAGGCCGGCCCGTTTTGCGGCCCGCCAGCGACGCTCCCCGGCGATGAGCACGTAGCCGTTGTCTCCTTCGGCGATCACCACCGGCTGCAGGACGCCGACTTCTCGCATCGAGGCTGCGAGCTCCTCGAGGGCCTCGTCGTCGAAATGGGTACGGGGTTGGTCCGGATTGGGGACGATGCTGTCCACCGGCACCTGACGGAAACCGCCCCCCTCGCCATCAGCGCCCGGATCGGTTGGGATCAACGCCTCCAGGCCGCGTCCCAAGCCGGATCGTCGTGTCGGCATACTCATTTCTCCTTGAGCCCGTGGCGTTTTCTGAACTCTTTCCCGAGATGGCGATAGGCGATGGCGCCCCGGCTCATCGGATCAAACGCCTCGATGGGCTCGCCGTAGGACGGGGCTTCGGATAGGCGCACCGATCTCGGGATCACCGTGGAGTAGGCAACCTCACCAAAATGCTCGCGAACCTGGCCCGCGACGTCCTTTGAAAGCTTGGTCTTGCCGTCATACATGGTGAGCACCACCCCCCCAACCTTCAAGTTCGGGTTGAGGTTTGTTGTCACCAATGCCACGTTTCGAAGCAATTGGCTCAATCCCTCCAGCGCGTAGTACTCGCATTGGATGGGAATCATCACTTCGTCGGCAGCGGTGAGCGCATTCACCGTCAGTAGGCCCAGCGACGGCGGGCAATCGATCAAAACGACATCGAAGTCCCCATCGGCGGACTGGATGGCGTTGCGTAGACGATTCTCTCTGGAGAACAGAGATACAAGCTCGATCTCGGCCCCGGCCAGATCGATTGTGGCCGGGACCACGAACAGGTCACGAACCGAAGTGGGCTCGATGGCATCGGCGAGATCTGACTCCTTGAGCATCACGTCATAGATCGAGACCTCGATCGCAGAACGATCGATGCCGAGGCCGCTGGTGGCGTTCCCCTGCGGGTCGAGGTCGATGAGCAAAGTCCGTTGCCCTTGAAACGCCAACGCCGCCGCCAGATTTATCGCGGTCGTTGATTTGCCCACGCCACCCTTTTGGTTGGCCAGGGCTACGACCAGAGGTCCTCGATCTGTCACGTCCGGCGCATGATAAGGAGCCAGATGGTGCGGTCAAGGACCTTCGAGTTCAGCTCCAGGGTCTCAAAGCCCGGATGGTCGGGCGGAGCCACCCAGGAACCGCCCACGACCGCGCGGCCTCCGCGGGTGAGAAGCCTCTCCAACAGCGCCAGGGAATGATCCGGTGCCAGCGTGGCCCGGGAGACGATGGCGGGAACCGGGTCGGTCAATCCCTCGATTTCCCCCTGTCGCACCATGACATTTGGCAGATCCAGGATCCGGGCGGCCCGACGCATCAGGTCGACTCGCTTCCCCGAGCGGTCGACCAGGACGAACTCGGTCTCGGGGAGCATCACAGCCAGGGGAATCCCGGGGAGGCCGGCGCCAGATCCGAGGTCCGAGATCTGGTCAGGAATTCTGTCAAATCCGCCGGCGAAGAGGAGGGAGTCGGCGATATGCCGATCATGGAGTCGCGTCTGACTCGGCAGGGCCCAGTGCACCGGCGGGAATCGCCTCCTGGGAGAGCCAGTCGGCGAACTCCTGGAGCCTCTCCAGTTGAGCGTCCTGAAGCGTAAACCCGACTTCGGCGCCCACCCCCCGCCACAGGTCCCGGTGTTTCACGTGAAACACCGGTGATGGGGATCGAGGAAGCCCTATTCCTCTTCCTCGCGAATCGGCCCCTCGTCGTCACTGTCCTCGACATCTGACTCCGGGACGTCGTCTCCTTCGAGATCGTCGTCGACCCGGGTCAAGACCACAAAGCGACGTGGCGCCTCGCCCTCCGAATAGGAGCGGACTGACGGATTTTCGGCGGCAGCATCGTGAATCACCTTGCGATCAGCAGGGCTCATCGGCTCCAACATGATCTCCCCGCCCTCGGCGAGCAATTGATCGATAAGTTGCTGGGCATAGATCGTCAGGGCCTGCCGACGACGCTCAGCGTATCCGGCGATGTCGAGTCGTAGACGGGCCGTGTCCTGGGCGTAACGTTGCATCACGGTCCGGGTCAGCTCGTGGATTGCCGAACGCACGGTCCCCCGCACCCCGACCAGGGCTTCGGTTTGGTCGCCATTGACGTCAGCGATGATCACGTCTTCCTCCACTTTGGTGGAGACCGTTCCCTCCAGACCGTATGCGGCCACCAATCCCTCGAGGAACTCGGCGGCGATTCTTGCCTGGTCGTCGATGGTCAGGACCGGCCGATCATCAATTCGTGGTTGCTCTTCTCTGTCTTGACGATCCATGTCTCGACCCCTGCCCTTGCTCTGGCTCTTCTGACGGTTCCCCTCATTCTTAGTCGATTGGCTGCGGTCCTGTCGTCCTCGCCCATCCCCCGACCGGGACTGCGGCTCGGAACGGTCGTTGCCCCGGTTGTCCGAGGTGCTGCGCCGCTTTTCGTTCCGACGGCGGCGGGGGCGTCGTTTCTTGACCCGTACCACCGCGTCCTGACCGCCAATGCCGAGAAAGCCCTTCTCCGGCTCCTGGAGAATCTCCACCGCCAATTGCTCACGGTCATCGACACCCAATTCCCCCATCGCTGCTTCGATGGCGAGCTCGACAGTGCGCGCCCTGACCTCGATCTCGACGTAACTCACGTCAGCTCCTTCTGCGCCTCTTGTGCTTGTCCGTTGCGCCCTGCTGCGGCTTCTTGTCGTTCTGAGCCGGGGGCGCTGCTTCCTGATCGGACCCGTCGCCCAAGGCCTTGGCGCCGTTCGACTCCGAAGAATCGGCTGCGGCGGCTGTCTTGGGCCGACCATCCATCTTGAAGATCAAGGCCTGCTGTCCGAGGCGGAACAGGTTGGAAGTGGTCCAGTAGAGGACCAGGCCGGCAGGAAAGTTCCAGGAGATGAAACCAATGAAGAGGGGCATGATCTTGGTGATCGCCTGCTGCGCCCCCGCCCCCTTCTGATCGGTGGGACGGGTCTGTCCGTAGGTGGCGTGCCACTGCTGGACATATTGGGTGGCCACCATGATCGCCATCATGATCAGGTAGGGGATGGCAGTGACCAGACTGTCGGCAAACGCCTCGCTGGGGCTCACGCTTAGGTTCATCCCGAGGAACAACTTGTCCGTGCCGTCCTGAAGCGCGACCCCCAGTGCCGATTCGGCGTTTATGTATTTGAGCGGGTCTTGCAACAAGCCGAACAACGCAAACCAGATCGGCATTTGGATGAGAAGGGGGAGCAGACATCCCCCAGGGGTCGCTCCGGCGGCCTTCTGCAGAGCCATCAGCTGCTTCTGCATCTCCTGGGGGTCGTCCTTGTACTCCTTCTGGATCCGCTTGATCTCGGGCTGGATCTCGGTGAAGGCCCGGGTGGACCGGGTCTGCTTCAGGGTCAGGGGAAAAACGATCAGGTTGATGGTGATTGTGAGCAGGATGATGGAGACCCCGAGCCCGTTCCCCTCGGAGAGCGGCGGCACCAACAGGTCGTAGAAGAACGCCAGGATCGAGCCCAACCCCTCCTTGAGGAGATCGAACAACCGTCCCATCAGTTGGCCCTCCAGTTCTCAGGCACCGGGTCGTATCCACCGGGCCGCAGCGGATGACAGCGACCGATCCGCTTCAGGCCGAGCCAGCCGCCATGAATGACCCCAAACCGGGAGATCGCCTCGGCGGTGTAGTGGGAACAAGTCGGCTGATATCGACAGTTGGTGCGCATGTAGGGACTTACCAATTTCTGGTAAATCACGATCATGCCCACCACCAGTGATCGCGGGCGTAGCCATTCGATCATTTGACGAGGCCCTCGAGGGCATGCTCGAGCCAGCCCACCAGATCCGGGTGGGGCGCATCTGCTACCTGGCTGCTCCCGATGATCACGTAGTCATTTCCTGGTTTGAGCGGCAAGTCTCGCGCCGTGTGCCTCAGGCGGCGCTTGATCCGGTTCCGGGTCACCGCGTTCCCGGCCCCCTTCGACACGACGAGCCCGAGCCGGGGAGGCCCCGCTTCACCGCGACATTGAACCATCACCACGCCACCGGCGCGACGTCTCGTTCCCTCCTTCAGCACCCTTCGAAAGTCTGAGGAGGTTCGAAGGGAGGAGATGTCAGGCAGTGAGACGCTTCCGGCCCTTGAGCCGACGTGCCTTGATCGTGGCCCGTCCGGCTCGGGTCTGCATACGGTGACGGAAGCCGTGACGGCGCTTCCGACGGCGAACCTTTGGCTGATACGTCCTCTTCATGGCGAAGCAAATCTCTCTGAGGGGTGAAGCGACAGGTTACGAAGAGTCCGAAAGCTATGTCAAAGTCCCTTCCCGCCATGGCAGGCCCGCGGATCGGACGGAATGGCAGTGGGCCGCGAATAATCGGGACAGTTCGCGAAAAGAACCTGAACTGGGCTGGGACGAGAAACGGTGCCGAAAACGCATGGCAATCATTGGAAAAACCAGGAGTTACCTGGGGTTTTGCTGTGGAAAGATGGCACCTCAGTCATCCACACCGTTGATTTCCGCGTTCTTGACGAGCCCTCGGGCGAAAGCCGATACTCGGCTGCCTGACCTTGGGAGCGCGATCGACTTCCCTGTCGTTTGCCGAATGACTGGACCGCTCTCGGTGAAAATTTGGTGACATCCCGGAGGATGTTCACAGTGATTTCCACAGATGTGGATGTCTCTGTGGACAACTGACCGGGGGAGGAGTGGTCTTGACACAATCGCACGCGACGCCGGACGGATGGGGCCAGTTCCAGGAGATACTCCGGGCCGGGGCCTCCAAGGGCAATTGGGAAACCTGGCTCTCACGGATCGAGCCCGAGTTCCAGGGTCGCACCCCGACACTGATTGCCCCCAGCGAGTTCCATCTGCGATGGGTCCGCGACAAGCACGGCGACCTCATCGAAGACGCCTACCTGGAGATCTACGACGCCTCTCCCCGCTACAAGGTCATAGAGGTCGAAACCCAGGACCCATCCCTACCTGGCGATGCGGCGACCCGGGACGACGCCCGAGAGGAGGCCTCCGACAAGGGCAAGGTCCTGTCGCCGGCGACGAACCTGATCACCCGCTACCGGTTCGAGAGTTTCGTGGTCGGCCAGTCCAACCGGTTTGCCTGGGCGGCGGCGATGGCCGTGGCCGAACAACCGGGAGCCCACTACAACCCGTTGTTCATCTACGGGGGCGCCGGGTTGGGGAAGACGCACCTCCTGAACGCCGTAGGCCACCAGGCGCTCGAGATGTATCCCAACCTCGTGGTCCGTTATGTCTCCTCGGAGAACTTCCTCAACGACTTCATCGACTCCATCAGGCGCAAGCGCCCCGATGACTTCAAGCACCGCTACCGGGGAGTCGACATCCTGCTCCTCGACGACGTGCAGTTCTTCGAAGGCAAGGAACAGATCCTCGAGGAGTTCTTTCACACCTTCAACTCCCTATACGAGTCGGGAAAGCAGATGGTGATCAGCTCTGATCGCCACCCTCGAAACCTCTCGTCGCTCGAAGACAGGCTGCGCAGCCGATTCGAATGGGGGCTCCTCACCGACATCCAGCCACCGGACGTGGAGACCAGGCTCGCAATCCTCAAGCGAAACGCCGAGTTCGCCCCGCGCCCGGTCCCCGTCGGCGTTTTGGAGCACATCGCCGGCCTGGTATCGGACAACATTCGTGAGCTCGAGGGGGCATTGACCCGGGTAACCGCGTGGTCGGCCTTGAATCGGAGAGATATCGACCTCGAGACCGCCGAGCGAGTGCTCCGTGACATCGTGACCCCCGACGAGCCGGTGCCTCTGGGGCCCGACACCATCATCCGAACCACGGCATCGGCCTATGGCTTCTCAGTGGATGACGTCCTCAGTCCGAGCCGGCGCCAGCCCCTGGTGCTTTGCCGGCAGATTTCGATGTATCTGTGCCGCGAGCTGACCGACCTCTCCCTTCCCAAGATCGGAGAGCACTTCCAGCGAGACCACACCACCGTCCTTCACTCAGTGGAGAAGGTGAAGCGCATCCTCCGCTCCGATCGAGCGGTCTTCGACCGGGTGACACAACTCACACAGGACCTGAGGAAAGGCGGGCAGGTGTCCACAGGGCTTTGAGTTATCCCCTGTCATCCACCTTTTGTCCACCAGATGTCGACAGCACGTTCCACAACCAAAACCCCATTCACCAGTTGATCAACGGCCACCAATCCACAAGTACACAGCCCCCTACTACGACTAATACTCTTTAAATGAAACTTCATAGGAACAGAAGAAGGGAAAACCGACTGTGAGAATCCGAGCCCAACGAGACGATCTCGCCGATGTTCTCGCCAGGGCGAATCGCGCAGTTGGCACTCGCACCGCACTCCCCGTGCTTCAGGGGCTCCTCTGCGAGGTCGCCGGGTCCAATCTCCGGGTGACCGGGACCGATTTGGACATGACGGTTCGAACCACTGCCGAGGTCGAGGTCATCGAGGAAGGCAGGGCGGTGATCCCGGGGCGCCTGCTCTCGGAGGCGGTGCGGAAGATGCCGGCGGGATCGGTGACGATCGGTGTGACAGAGAACGACATCGAGATCCAGGGCAACGGGCCCCGCTTCACACTTCGTCCCCTCTCGGCGGATGAGTTCCCTGTTCACGAGGAGATCGTTGCCGACGGCGTGGAGGTCGACGGGGAAGAGCTCGCCGAAGCCATCAACCAGGTGACCATCGCTGCCTCGGGAGACGGCGCCCGGCCCATCCTCACCGGGGTGCTCTTCGAAGGGTCCGACAGTGGGCTCCGCATGGTCGCCACCGATTCCTACCGTCTGGCGAAGCGAGACTTGGCAGGGGTCGGCCTCGAAGGGACGGCCCTGGTGCCGGCCCGGGGGCTCCGCGAGCTGCCGAGGACGATTGGATCGTCAAAGGTGACCGCGCAGCTCCTCGACCGTGAAGCGGTTTTCACCTCGGACAAGGGCATGCTCCGGCTGAGGTTGATCGATGGGAACTTCCCCAAGTACCAGTCGCTCCTCCCCGACAGCTACCCCAACCAGGTCGTGGTCGAAAAGGACCTGCTCCTCGAGGCCCTGGGCCGGGTGACCCTGGTTGCCGAGGATCACATTCCGGTCCGCCTCAAACTGATGGAGGGTGGCATCGAGGTCACCGTCACCCGACAGGACGTGGGCGGAGAAACCGAGCACCTGCCGGGGGAGTATTCGGGAGCTGACGAGGAGGTGGCGATCGCCTTCAACCCCAGATATCTCCAGGACGGGGTGACCGCGATTCCCGGCGATCAGGTGAGGATCCGCGTCATCGATGCCTTCAAGCCCAGTGTCATCGACCGGGGCAGCGAGGACGGGTTCCTCTATCTGCTGATGCCCGTCCGGGTCTGAATGCGGGTCGACTGGCTGGCGCTCACCAACTTCCGGTCGTATCAAAACCTGGAATGGAGCCCTGACTCGGGAATCAACCTCCTGGTGGGTCCCAACGGCGCCGGTAAGACCAACCTCCTCGAAGCCGTCGGATACCTGGCAACCCTCAAGTCGTTCCGCTCGGTCGGTGACGAGGCGATGGTCGGTGACGGATCAGAGTCGGCTGTGATTCGAGCCGGGATCTCGAGTGGGGAACGCGAGCGGCTGATCGAAATCGAGATGAACCGGGTTGGGCGCCGGCGTGCCCAACTGGACAAGAGCGGGTTGAAGCGGACCGCGGACCTGCTCGGCGCAGTCCGGGTGATCGCCTTCCTGCCCGAGGACCTCGACATCGTGAAGCGGGGCCCGGCGTACCGGCGTGACCTGCTCGACCAGGTGGCAGTCCAGCTCTGGCCGGCCACTTACCTCGACCAGTCCGAGTTCGACCGTGCCCTCAGGCAGCGCAATGCCTTTCTGCGCAGCGGTGATCGAGACGAGGCCACCCTCGGAGTCTGGGACTCGAGGCTGGCCCAGTCCGGGGGGCGGGTCATCGCTCGTCGGGCCGCGGTCCTCGACGCACTCGGCCCCCGCCTCGAAAGCGTCTACGGGTCGATCGCAGGCAACGACGATCGGGCGTCCATGGGTTATCTCAGTTCCTGGGGAGAGGGGCAACTGGAGACGGGGAGCGCCGCCGACTACACGTCGGAGATCGGTGTCGCATTGGAGAGGGCGCGTCGCCCCGATTTCGACCGCCGGGTGACGACCGTCGGTCCCCACCGTGACGAGCCTTCGTTTCGGATCGGTGGGACAGAAACCCGCTCCCACGGGAGTCAGGGGGAGCAGAGGACCATGGCCCTCGCCGTGAAGCTGGCTGCCCACCGTGCCGTCGCCGAGATGATCGGTGAGCCCCCGATCCTGCTCCTCGACGATGTCTTCTCGGAGCTCGACGCCGGGCGGGCCAAGGCGCTCAGCGACGCGGTGCCGGACAACACCCAGACGCTCATCACCTCGGCCCGTCCCGAGGACGTCCCCGTCAGCGGATCGGTGTGGAGGGTGGGGGAGGGGGTGACCCGATGAGCGATCTGTCATCGTTCGAGTCCTCCCTCGGCGACGTGTTCCGGCGGTTGGGCCTGCCCGACCCCGTCCTCATGTCTCAGATCAGCGAGGAGTGGGACGAGTTGGCCGGTCAGCCCTGGGTGGGCCGCTCCCGACCGGTGTTCGTCAGGGGCAACACCCTGGTGATCGAGGCCTCGGCGCCATCCATGGTGGCCTTCCTCAGGTACGGCTCATCCCAGCTGATCGAGACGTTGCGGGCCCGTTTTGGTGATGGAGTCGTCGAGCAAATAGATGTGGTTGCCCCGGGTCGGAGCTGACCTTCCTCCACGGCGGATGGATTGGTTTTTGTCAGTCACCATCGGTAAAATGACATAAGTGAAAGTCGCCAAGCGTAGGCGGACTCCCCCTTTCCACCAGGTCCCCAAAGGAGGGTCGTGACGGCCACCCGCGACAGTTACGAAGCCAAAGACATCACCGTTCTCGATGGTCTCGAGGCCGTCAAGAGGCGGCCCGGGATGTACATCGGGACCACCGGCCCACGAGGGCTCCACCACCTGATTTGGGAAGTTGTCGACAACGCGGTCGACGAGGCGATGGCCGGTTTCTGCACCAAGATCCAGGTGACCCTGCTAGCCGACGGCGGGGTCGAAGTCGTCGATGACGGGCGGGGGATACCAATCGAACGAGTGGAGAAGACCCGGAAGTCGGCACTGACCACCGTTCTCACCACACTCCACTCCGGCGGCAAGTTCGAACAGGGCGCCTACACGGTCTCGGGCGGTCTTCACGGGGTCGGGGTCTCGGTGGTCAACGCGCTCTCCTCACGGCTCGAGGCCGAGGTGAGGCGGGGTGGCTTCGTCTACACCCAGGAGTTCAGAGACGGCGAGCCCAAGGCAAAGGACCCGAAGAAGGGCCGGCCCATCAAGAAGAGCGGGACCACCATCCGGTTCTGGCCCAGCGCCGCGACCTTCCAGGAGACGACCAGCTTCGACTACGAGACCGTCGCCTCGCGGCTCCGTGAGACGGCGTTTCTCAACAGGGGCCTCCACATCACCTTGCTCGACGAGCGTGAGAGCGAGTCCCGTAGCGAGGTCTTCCACTACAAGGGAGGGCTCGTCGACTTCATAAAGCACCTCAACTCGAAGCGGGACCCGCTGCACCCCCACGTGATCGACATCTCCGATTCCAGCGACGACGCCGAGCTCGACCTCGCGCTGCAATGGACCACCTCCTACACGGAGTCGGTTCTCTCTTTTGCCAACAACATCAACACTCACGAGGGCGGCACCCACGAAGAGGGCTTCCGAAAAGCGTTGACCAAGGCGATCAACGACTTCGCCCGGGCCAAGGGCCTGCTCAAAGAGAAGGACGAGAACCTCCAGGGCGAGGACGTCCGGGAGGGCCTCACCGCCGTGCTTTCGATCCGGGTCAAGGAGCCCCAGTTCGAGGGCCAGACCAAGACCAAGCTGGGAAACACCGAGATCCGCTCCTACGTGGAAAAGGCTCTCAACCGAAAGCTGCCCGAGTGGCTGGAGCGTTACTCGCCGGAGTCACGCCGCATCGTGGAGAAATGCGTGGGTGCGGCCAAGGCACGCGAGGCGGCGCGCAAGGCGCGGGAACTGACCCGGCGTAAGTCGGGGCTCGAGTCCGGTGGCCTTCCCGACAAGCTCGCCGACTGTTCCAGCCGGGATCCCAGCGAGTCGGAGTTGTTCATCGTCGAGGGCAAGTCAGCCGCCGGTCCCGCCAAGTCGGCCCGTGACTCCGTGACCCAGGCCATCCTCCCCATCCGGGGGAAGATCCTGAACGTGGAGAAGGCCCGCCTCGCCAAGGCGCTCCAGAACACCGAGGTGCAGGACATCATCACCGCGGTCGGCACCGGGGTTGGCGAGGAGTTCGACATCGGGAAGGTCCGCTATCACAAGGTGGTCCTTCTCGCAGACGCCGACGTCGACGGGGCCCACATCCGCACCCTGCTGCTGACTCTCCTCTTCCGTCACATGAAGCCGCTCATCGAGTGGGGTTACGTCTACATCGCCCAACCCCCGCTGTACCGGGTCAAGGTCGGATCCAAGGTGCATTACCTCAAGGACGACTCCTCGCTCGATGGGTTCAAGAAGGAGCACCCCAAGGTGAAACCGACCCGGTTCAAGGGTCTTGCCGAGATGAACGCCCAGGAGTTGTGGGACACCACGATGAACCCCGAGACCAGGACCCTGCTCCGTGTGGAGATGGAGGACGCGGTTCTCGCGGAGGAGGTATTCGTGACCTTGATGGGTGACGACGTCCCCTCCCGGAAGGCCTTTATCCAACAGAACGCCGGCGACGTCCGATTCCTGGACATCTGAGCGATGACCGCCAAGAACCCGCCAACGGAGAATGTGCCTGAGATCGAGATCACCCAGGAGATGGAGCAGAGCTTCGTCGACTACGCGATGTCGGTCATCGTCTCCCGGGCCCTGCCCGACGTCCGTGACGGGCTGAAGCCGGTGCAGCGCCGGATCATCTACTCGATGTTCGAGAACAACATCACCTCGGCGTCGGCCCACCGCAAGTGCTCGAAGGTGGTCGGGGACGTGATGGGCAACTACCACCCTCACGGAGACCAGGCGATCTACGACGCCCTGGTCCGGATGGGCCAGGACTTCTCGATGCGCCACCTGCTCATCGACCCCCAAGGCAACTTCGGGACCATCGACGACCCACCCGGTGCCGCCCGCTACACCGAGTGCCGGCTGACCAAGCTCTCCAACCACCTCCTCGACGGGATCAGAGAGGCCACCGTCGACTTCGAGGACAACTACTCGGGCGAGATGCAGCAGCCCTCGGTGCTCCCCTCCCGGTTCCCCAACCTCCTGGTCAACGGGTCCCAGGGGATTGCGGTCGGCATGGCCACCAACATCCCTCCCCACAACCTCAACGAGATCGTCGACGCCTGCCTCCATGTGATCGACAACCCCGACGCCACCACCGAAGAGCTAATGCAGTTCGTGAAGGGACCGGACTTCCCCACCGGAGGCTTCCTGGTGGGTACCTCAGGGATTCGAGACGCTCTGACCACCGGCCGCGGGTCGGTGAAGTTGCGCGGAGTCTGTGACGTCCAGGAGATCCGCAAGGGGCGCACCGCGATCATCGCCACCGAGCTCCCCTATCAGGTCTCGATCGAGCGGATCGTGGCCAAGATCCGGGAGCTGGTCGACGGCCGGCGCCTCGAGGGGATCGCCGACGTCCGCAACGAGAGCTCCGACCGAGTCGGCACTCGCCTAGTGATCGAGCTCAAGTCGAACGCGGTGCCCCAGGTGGTGCTCAACCAGCTCTACAAGAACACCCCGCTTCAGGATTCCTTCGGATACAACATGGTGTCACTGGTCGACGGGGTGCCCCGGACCATGGGGCTGTCCGAGATGATCGGCTACTACCTCGACCACCAGATGGACGTGATCGAGCGTCGGACCAGGTTCCGCCTCGAGGAGGCTGAGGCCCGGGCCCACATCCTCGAAGGGCTGATCATCGCCGTCGACAACATCGACGAGGTCATCCAGCTGATCAGGGGCTCTGCAGACACCCCTGAGGCGCGCACCGCGCTGATCGACAGGTTCTCGCTGTCCGAGGTCCAGGCCAATGCGATCCTCGACATGCCGCTGCGCCGGCTCACCGCCCTCGAGGTCGACAAGCTGCGCACCGAGCTCGCCGAGCTCCAAGGCCTGATCGCCGAGTTGCAGGGGATCCTCGCCGACCCCAAATTGCGCTGGGGGATAATCCGGGAGGAGCTGGGGGAAGTCAAGGGCACCTACGGCGAGGCCCGGCGGAGCCGGATCGTGCCCGACGAGGGCGACCTCTCCCTCGAAGACCTCATCGCCGACGATGAGCTGATCGTCACCGTCTCGCAGACCGGCTACATCAAGTCGGTTCCGGCGTCCACCTATCGGACCCAGGCCCGGGGCGGCCGGGGGATCAAGGCCGCCGAGGTCCAAGGCGAGGACGTGATCCAGCACCTGGTGCACACCACCGCTCACGCCTACCTCCTCTTCTTCACCAACAAGGGACTGGTCCACCGCCTCAAGGCGCACGCCATCCCCCGCCAATCCCGCACCGCGAAAGGCGTTCTCGCACAATCCGTGCTCCCACTCGAGCCCCAGGAGACGGTGCAGGCGATCATCGACACCCGGGACTACGAGACCGGCCGCTATCTGGTGATGGTGACCAAACAGGGCGTGGCCAAGAAGACCGAGTTCAAGGAGTACGAGTCACGGAACCAGACCCTGGTGGCGATCAAGCTGATCGGGGAGGACGAGTTGGTGACGGTGCGCACCACGAGTGGGGCCAATGACCTCCTGATATTCACCAGGGACGGGATGGGGATCCGCTTCAAGGAGGCCGACCTGCGCAGCATGGGCCGGGGCACCCAGGGAGTGCGGGGGATCCGGCTCCGTGAGGGAGACCGGGTGGTCGCCGCGGTCTCCAACGTCGAGGGTGACGACGTCCTGTTGCTCACATCGTCGGGATACGGCAAGCGGACCGCGATGAGTGAGTTCCGTCGCCAGGCCAGGGGTGGCATGGGTGTCAAGGCGTTCAAGCTGACCCGGGTTCGGGGGAATCTGGTGGGGGCGCTCGCCGTGGACAAGGAGGGCGACGTCTTCCTGGTCTCGTCGGTTGGGATCGGCATTCGGACCCCGATCGCCAAGATCAGCCGCCAAAAGAGGGACTCGACCGGGGTTAGGGTCATCGACGTGGGGGCAGGTAACGAGCTCTCAGCCATCGCCGCCGTCCACGAGGTCGAGGACTGAGGAGGAACCACCGCTGACCGCAAGTCGTTGGTAGGTGGTGGGTCTCTCGTAGACTTCACACAGACTCAGGAGCCCGCATGGCAACCGTTCGTCGTGTCCGACGCATAATCCGAAAGATCGACCCCTGGACCGCGCTGAAGGTATCGGCGATCCTGTGGGCCGTCGTCGCCCTCGCCATGGTCCTCGGCAGCGTGATCTTCTGGTCGGTGTTCGAGCGGGCCGGCATCCCGCAACGGCTCACCGATTTCATGGTCGAGATCACACTCATCGACGAGGGAGCCCAGCCCTTCGCCAATGTCGAGCAGTTCTTCAGGGTGATGGTCTTCGGGTCGGTCGTGTGGTGGGTGCTCGCCACCGGGGCCACCGTGGCCGCTGCCATCACGTACAACCTGGTGTCCGACGTCGTCGGCGGGATCGAGGTGGTGGTGCTCGAAGAGACCCTGAACCCGGTCCCCATGCCACAGCAGGTGCTCCATCCCCCGGTCGACTACAGGCCGAACGGCTCAGTGGCTGCGGCCGACCAGGCCGACATCCCCACCGAGGAAACCGCCCCGGTCACCGTCCCCCTGACCTGACCAACCGTAAACGGGTCGGTGGCGATTACGAATCGTCCGCCATGACCAGGCCCATGGCGATGGCGGCCTCGAGGTAGCGAGCGACTCTTCGAACGCCAGGGTCGGCTCGCTTCCCGCCACATCGATTGCCGCGGCCAGGGCGACTCCGGAGAGAAAGGCCGAATCGTCGACGATGGTGACCCGGCGCCGGGCGCCGACCGCCAGACACGCGGCGAAGTGGTTTCGTGAATGGGCCATGGCCACTCGCCTCCCGGCATAGGCGACATCGGTGACAGTCGCCGAGCCGACCGGCTCGGGAAAGCGCACCGCATGGTCTACGCCCTCCTCATAGTCCGGGTGGGAGGCGGCGACCAAGCGAGGATCGGGCTCTCGGTCCGCCAGGGCCAACGTCACTCCTGCCGGCGACGCGGCGGCTACCCGCACCCCCGGCTCCAGCGTCTCCCCGTCCCAGATCAGGGCAACGCCATGTCGGCGAGCCAGGCCGGGTGCATCAGGCCCGCTCCCGACGAGGAGATCGCAACCTTCCGCCGAAGGGACAACCTCGAAGCTCTTGCTCCGCGCCGGTCCGATGACCACGACCTCGTCGACCGTCGGGTGAGCGCTCAGGGAGTGTGCGGCGCGAACGGCGTTGTCCCCGGTGACCAGGACCCCGATTCTCACGTGGGGTGGATCGGGCTCCAGGCGGCGTCAGGCTCCACCTGTTCTCCGCTCCGCCTCCGCATCAACAGAAAGGCGGCGATCGCGCCCAGGATGATCAAAGGGGAGAGCCGTCTCACCAGCGCAGTGTATCGACGGTCCGAACCATTGACTCCTGATAGCGAGTTGATATCATCATGATATGACCAGCACACAATCGATGTCGCAAGAGCGAACGGTTCGGGGTCTCTCGGGATGGCTGATGGTGTCCGTCTCCATCGCCGTGCCTGATAGCCGGGTCGGCGCTCGTGGTTTATGGCGTGATCGAGGAGAACTGGTGGCTGACCGCGGTCGGCGGTGATCGTCGCCATCCTGGGTGGGCTACTCATTCGTCGGGCTGTTCGTCAACCAGCCCAATCAGTCCCAGGTCGTCACCCTCTTCGGCCGCTACCTGGGAACGGTGCGCGAGAACGGGTTTCGATGGGTGAACCCGCTCACCGAGCGGAAGGCGGTGTCCCTTCGTATTCGGACCTTCGACTCGGACGTGCTCAAGGTGAACGACGCGGTCGGCAACCCGGTCGAGATCGCCGCAGTCATCAACTGGCAGGTGGTCGACACCGCCAGGGCCGCTTTCGATGTCGAGGACTACGAGAACTTCGTCAAGGTCCAGGCAGAGGCCGCTATCCGCCACGTCGCCAGCGAGTATCCGTACGACCACATCGACGACGAAGGCCCCTCGCTGCGGGCCAACGCCGACGACGTGACCTCCACGTTGACAGCGGGAACTCCAGGACCGGCTCGACGAGGCCGGTGTCACGATTAGAGACTGCCGGCTTCGTCGACTGGCGTACGCCCCCGAGATCGCCGGCGAGATGCTCCGGCGCCAGCAGGCCGGGGCGGTGATTGCCGCTCGCAAGCTGATCGTCAAAGGCGCCGTGACCATGGTCCAGGACGCACTGGAACAACTCGCCGCAGAGCACATCGTCGAGCTCGACGAGGAGCGGAAGGCGGCAATGGTGTCGAACCTGATGGTGGTCCTCACCGGGGACCGCAGCGTTCAGCCGGTGGTCAACGCCGGGACCCTGTATCCCGGATGACGGAGCGCAAGAGCTTCCTCTTGCGCATCGACCCGAAGCTGCATCGGGTGCTCGAGCGATGGGCTGCCGAGGACCTGCGCAGCCTCAACAGCCAGATCGAGTTCCTCCTGGTGCAGGCTTCGAAGAAGAGCGGTCGCTGGCCCCGGGAGTCTGAGACCCGAGTTCAGAAGCGGGGCTCATAGGCCTGCTAGTGCCTCCAGCGTCCGGTCGACCTCATCGGCGGTGTTGTAGTGGACGAAGCCGATCCGGACCAGGCCGCGGTCGGCCACTCCGAGGCGGTCCATGGCGTTGACCGCGTAGTAGTTGCCGGACCAGGCGTAGATGCCGGCCTCTCCGAGTCGTGCGGCCACCTTCTCCGGCTCGTGGCCTTCGACTCCGATTGCAAAAGTGGCAACCCGCTCCGGCCCAACGCCCGGGAACCCGTGGACTCGCACTGAGGGGAGGTCGGCGAGCCCTGTGAGGAACCGGTCTGATAGGTCGGCCTCATGATCCCCGATCAACCGATAAGCGGTGTCCAGACGCTGGCGTCGCGTTCCGTCTTCGTGCCCTGCAAGCGAAGCCAGGTATTCGACCGCAGCTGTGACCCCGGCCAGGGATTCGAACGACTGAGTGCCGGTCTCCATCTTTCCTGGCGGGTCTGATGGCGCGGGTCGGACTTTGTAGAAGTCGAGTTCGGCGAGGCGGTCCAGCTTTCCGTAGAGGATGCCGGTGTGGGGACCGAAGAACTTGTACGAGGAGGCGACCAGGAAGTCACAATCGATCACCTCGACATCGAGCAATCGGTGTGGCCCGGCGTGGACACCATCGAGATAGACCACGGCCCCTGCTTCATGAGCGATGCCGGTGATCGACTCCACATCGACAACGGTGCCGATGGAGTTGGCGGCGACGCACACCGCCACCAGGCGCACACGGTCATCGAGGAGCCTGGCGACCTCTTCAGGGTCGAGAAGGCCGGTGGCGGGGTCGAACTCGGCGATTCGCACCTCGGCACCGGCATCCGACGCGGCCCTGACCCACGGGGTGTAGTTCGCGTCGTGATCGAGGCTGGTCACCACGACGGCGTCGTCCGAGCCCCAAGTGGCCGACAGGGCGCGACTGACAGCGAAGGTGATGCTGGTCATGTTCTGGCCGAATGAGATCTCCGCGGGATCGGCGTTGAAGAAGTCCGCCATCGTGCCCCGGGCCTCGGTCGTGATCTGGTCGGCGTCCTTCGACGCCCCGAAACCACCTCCGAGGTTGCTTACGCCGTCCCGGAGCACCTTGTCCATGGCCCCGATGACGCTGTCCGGCACCTGGGTACCGCCGGGCCCGTCGAGATAGGCGACAGGTTTGCCACCTTCGCTCCGTGATAGTGCGGGAAATCGGGAGCGGATCGCCTCGATGTCGTATCCGGGGGTTGGGTTCATCGTCCTTGTGTAGCAGGGCCTGCGGGGCGGACAGGGGTCGATTGGACCTCCTCCTGCCGGTCACGATGGCGATCTGGCTGGCGGTGGCGCGGCGACGCGAGGACCCGGCTTTTGGAGAGATCGAGCCATCTGGTGAGGCGGGCTCGTCGGATTCGTAGCTTGGGGTGGGCCCACGTGGACTTGAACCACGGACCTCATCCTTATCAGGGATGCGCTCTAACCGGGCTGAGCTATGGGCCCCCCGACTGGTAGTCAAGGAACGGGGAGTTTACCGATGCGGTGAGATCAGGCGAAGTGGCGCCCGTGCGTCGTTGCCCTGGTCGAGCCCTACGAAAGCGAGGCCTGGAACAGCTCGGTCTGGCCAGGGATCCCGCGTAGGCCAACTGATCCCCTCGGGGCAAACGTGAGGTCGGTCCCGGTGGCCAGGTCCCGCACGGTGCGCGTCACCACCACCTCGTTGGCGTCCGCCACTCCCAGGGCGCGCGCTGCCATATGCACGGCGATTCCCCCAATGTCCCCGTCACGCAGCTCGATCTCACCGGTGTGGATTGCACTTCTCATCTCGAGCCCAAGGCGAGCCAGGGCGTCACGGAGATCGAAGGCACAACGAAGGGCCCTGGTGGGAGCATCGAATGTGGCGAGCACGCCATCTCCGGTGCTCTTCACGAATCGACCCGTCCAGCGCGCGACCTCGGCGCGAGCCAACTCATCATGCCGGTCGATCAGCTGACGCCACGCCCGGTCGCCGAGTTCGACCGCTCGTCCGGTTGAATCGACAAGGTCGGTGAACAACACGGTGGCCAGCACCCGACTCGTGTCCTGGGCGGCCTGAAGGGATCGCACCTGCTCCTGGGTCCAGGCGAACTCGGTTTCAAATCGGCTGGTCGGGCCCTCCTGCTGAGGCTGGTAGGTGAGCAGGACGACTCCCGACTCGAATGTCCTCGTAGCGACCAGACCGAGGTGGTGGATGTCGATCCCGTCGCGGAAGAGGTGCTTTCCGCTGCCCAGGATCACCGGATAGACGAGCAGGCGGTACTCGTCGACGAGATCGTGCTCCAGCAACAGGTCGACGAGGTCCGGGCTTCCGTAGACGACCAGTTCACCACCCGGCAGGTCCTTGACCCGCTTGATCTCCGCGACGACGTCACCCGAGATCACGGTCGAGTTGGTCCAGCCGACGTTGGCCAGCGTCTTGGACACCACGTATTTCGGGATCTCGTTGACCCGATCGGTCAGAGGGCCGGGCGGCGCCGTGGGCCAGAAGGCCGCCCAGACCTGGAACGTCTTCCTTCCCAGGAGGAAGGCCTCGGCACCGAACACCTGCGCGGTGTTGTAGTCCTCGTCTTCTTCGCCCTGAATCCGTAGCGCCCAGGCATTTTTGCCATCACGGTGCTCGTCGAATCCGGGGCCCTCGACCACGCCGTCGAGGGTCATGAATGCCGTGACGATCAATCTCACTCCGACTCATTGTGCCGGTGGGTGGCGAAAGCGTCGAGAGGGGTTGACAACTTGCCGGTTCAGGCGGTATAAATCGGTCGATCGACCGACCCCTGTTGGACATTGGAGACCGCCCGTGACCGTTGAGCCCAGGACTCGAGCCACCATCGTCGAGGCCGCCAAGCAAGCTCTGCTCGACGTCGGCTATGCCGGACTGTCCACCCGAAAGATCGCTGACGAGGCCGGGGTGCCGCTCAGCCAGATCCACTACCACTTTGGGTCGAAGCAGGGTCTGGTCCTGGAGGTTCTCGAGGAGGAGAACCGCAAGTTGCTGAAGCGCCAGGAGGGAATGTTCGGCTCCGACATGCCGCTGTGGAAGCAGTGGGAGCAGGCTTGTGACTTCCTCGAGGACGACCTGTCTTCGGGATACGTCCGGGTGCTCCAGGAGATGGTTGCTGCCGGGTGGTCCAATCCCGAGATCGCAGCGGCGGTGAAAGACATGCTCCGCAAGTGGTTCAACCTGCTCGCCAACGTTGCCGAGCGGGCCTCTCATCGGATCGGGGGGCTGGGGCCGTTCACTCCCGGAGAAGCCTCGGTGATAGCCGGAGCCCCGTTCCTCGGGGTGGAGACGATGATTCTGCTCGGGTTCACCGAGGAGGAGATCCCGGCTCGCTCGGCCTTGCGCAAGTTCGGCGAAGTGCTGCGCGCAATGGAGGTGGACACATGAGGGCGGTCGCCCCCGACCGAGCAGGACAGGTCGAGCGCGACGGTGTCCGCATCGGTTACGAGATGTTCGGTGAGGGCGACCCAGCCATCATCCTCCTCCCTACCTGGACCATCATCCATTCCCGGTTCTGGAAGATGCAGGTGCCCTACCTCTCACGGCACTACCGGGTCATCACCTACGACGGCCCGGGCAATGGTCGCTCGGATCGGACCACCGACCCCTCGAGGTACGCCGCCGATGCCTACGCAGCCGACGCCGTGGAGGTCCTCGACGAGTGTGGGGTCGACGCGGCAGTAGTAGTCGGCCTGTCCAGGGGAGCCCAGTACGGGCTGCGACTCGCCGCCCTGCACGCGGAGCGGGTGCTGGGCCTGGTCCTCATCGGCCCGGCATTGCCACTTGGCCCTCCGGCGCCGGGGAGGGAGAGGATCGAAGGCCAATTCTGGGAGCAATATCCCGAGATTCCTCGGGGCTGGGACAGGTACAACATCGCCTACTGGCACGATCATTACCGGGACTTCCTCGAGTTCTTCTTCGGTCAGGGCTTCGCCGAGCCCCACTCCACCAAGCCCATCGAGGACGCGATCGGCTGGGCACTGGAAGGAGGGCCGGAGATCCTCGAGGCCGACGCCAGGCGCCCGTCGCTCGGTCTCACCGCGGAGGAGGCGATCGTCGCCGTCGACTGCCCCATGCTGGTTATCCACGGCACCCACGACAAGATCCAGCCGCATCACATCGGTGAGGAGGCAGCCCAGCTCGGCAACGGCACACTGGTGTCGCTGGAGGGTGCCGGTCATTTTCCCAATGCCAGGGACCCGGTCCGGGTCAACCTCCTGCTTCGTGACTTCGTGGAGCGGGTGGCGTCGTGAGGGCCCGGTATCCCGACCGCGAGGGCTACGTCGATCGGGACGGGATCGAGATCTACTACGAGGTCTATGACAACGAGGGTCCGACAATCGTGTTGATCCCCACCACCACGATCTGGAACTCACGGCAATGGAAGGCTCAGATCCACTATCTCTCCCGTCATTTCAGGGTGGTCACATTCGACGGGAGGGGCAACGGCAGATCCGGCAAGCCCACATCGGAAGACGCCTATCTCGACGAGGAACTGAAGGGCGACATCATCGCCGTGCTCGACGCCAGCGAAACCGACCAGGGTGTCCTTGCGGCGCAATGCCATTCGGTCCCCTGGATCGTCGATCTGGCGGTGCGGGTGCCCGACCGGGTGTCTGGGCTGATCGCCATCGCCCCGCACATGGATCACATCGCTCCCCCGCAGCTGCATTACGTGACGGCGGCGGAACGCTGGAACGACGTCCTCGATGACTACGAGGGGTGGGAGATGTGCAACCGGCATTTCTGGCTGAGCGACTACCCGACGTGGCTCGACTTCTTCTTCGGCGAGCTGCTGCCCGAGCCGCACTCCACCAAG
>CAWBJJ010000008.1:0-125785 GCA_963789135.1 uncultured Acidobacteriota bacterium | reverse complement strand
GCCCGCGTGTCATCATCGATGGCGGCGAGGAGATCGTCGACGGGGAGATCCTGATCGAACCACGGGATCTCAGTGATCTGTGCCCCCTGTTGCTCTGAATAGCGGACGATCATCTCGAAGGTGGGCGTGGTCGTGACCACTCGGCCCCCGGGCCTGACCCGGGCCAGGAAGCAGCGAAACATGGCGTCGTCTCCGCCGGCAGTGACCAGCACCGATTCGGGGGGGAGGCGATGCAGATCGGCGATCGCCTGGCGCAGATCCCGGATGTCGGGATAGCGACTCACCGATCGGTCAGGGTCGGAGACCGCGGCCAGCAGGTCACCGGCCCGGGTGGCACCTTCGTTCCTTGACAGATCCAAGTCGATCGGAACTTCGAACTCCGGCGGCAGGTATTGGGCGGGGCCGCTCATGGCACGATTTGCTCCAGCCTCGAGACCACGATGTCGGTCGCCCCTCGTTCCTTGAGTAACGGGATCAGGGCGGGCAGTTCGGATCGGGGAACAGCCGCCTTCACCGCAAGCCCGTCACCGTGGTGTAGCGAGGCGACTGTCGGCTCTCTCATTGCAGGAAGGACCGCGATCACCTGATCGAGGGCGGCGCGGGCGACGTTGAGTTCGACCATGACCCGGCTCCTTGCCTCGAGCACCGAGCCCAGGCTGAGCACGAGGGCGTCGATCGCGATCTTCTTGGACGGCTCGTCGAGGGAACGCGGGTTGGCATAGAGCCGGGTCGACGACTGGAGAAGCTCGTCCACGACCACCAATCCATTGGCAGCGAGGGTCTCGCCGGTGGCGGTGATGTCGATGATGACGTCGGCGTCTTCCGGGGGGAACACCTCGGTGGCTCCGTACGAGTGGACGAAGCTCGCGTCCAGCCCCCTGGAGTCGATCCAGGCCCGAGTGAGCCGCTCGTACTCCCCGGCGACGACCAGTGGTTTGTCCGGAAGCTCACCTTCGACCAACAGCGACTCCGGTGCCGCGGCCACCATGCGCACCGGATCGAGCCCGGTGTCGAGAAGTTCGACCAGGTCTGCGGACTTCTCCGCCACCCAGTCGGCCCCGGCGAACCCGACGTCGCGGGTGCCCGCGGCAAGCATTTCCACGATGTTCTGTGGTTTGAGCAGCTTCACCTCGAATCCCGGGACAGAGAGGACAGGGCGATACCCCCTGGGCCCGGCGCGCAGCTCCATCCCGGCAGCGGCGAGGAGAGCGGTCACCGCAGGCTCGATTCGCCCCTTGGGGACCGCGAGATGGGTGATGGTTCCGTTATTGGGTGTCATGCGGGTGCTTTCCCGCCGATGAAGCGGTGGGTTGCCCGATGACGAGAAACGCCGACCGCTGGGGTCGGCGTGGGGGTGGTTGCCTTCGCTACATGCCCACTGTCAGCCGACCCATGAAGGGTGGTGATGGTGGTGGGCGTGGGCGAAGAGCCGGTACATGTCCCTGGGAGCATACGCCCTCAGAGCGCGATGGCAACTCCTGGTGTCACTTGACCCACACGCCCACCGATTTCGGCTGCAACGTGCTGGAGACCACTTCGAGCCAGCCGTCAACGATCTGGGTGGCGTCGGTCTCGTTGGCCAGATCCTCGGCGAACCCCTCGGCGACCCGTTGAGCATCGAAGTGTGACCGGTTGAATCTGCGATCGACTCGATCTTGAACCCTCCGGCGGAGAGGGTTGACCAGGGCTGCCGCGGCGAGGGTCGATCCGGCGACACCAATTGGGCCCTCGGCGCCGAGAACCTCCTGGAAGACGAAAATCACTACGACGAACACGAGCGCCACTACACCGGCGACCACGGTGTAGGCGACCGTCCGGCTGATGAGTCGGTCGATGTCGTACAGACGATGACGATGCATGGAGAGCCCGATGGCGATCGGGATCGATGCCCACACCAGTTGGATGTTGAATTCGTCCCAGAAGAAGAGGAGGCCATAGGCGAGCGCGGATAGGAGCCCTGCGGCCATCAGCCACTTGAGCTGGAGCCGCTCGACCCCCGAGGCGCCGCGATAGCGGACCACGACTGAGACCGCCGAGGCCAGGATGCAGAGAACGAGGATGACGACCAGAGCGAACCCGATCGGTCCTTGACCGAACGGCTCCAAGGCATCGATGCCGAGGGGGTTCACGTATTGCGTCTCCTGAAGGACTCCGGGGATGAAGAACGCGGTAACGGTGAGGATGGTGACGGTGCCTGCGAGCAGCCAGGCGACCGGCCGCCATCTGGGGGAGGGGAGGCGCCCGTCGGGGAACAGCAAGAGGAGAGCCCCGATCAGGCCGACACCGGGGACCCAGAGCGGATTGGCCAATGCAGCAATCAGGTCGGGTCTGGCCAGTGTCCCCGGGTGAGCCGACTCGTAGATGAGGAGGCCATCGAGCAGAACCCAGACCGACCACACCCCACTGAAGCCGAGGCAGATCCACGCCACTGGATTACCCGGGCGATGAAAGGCGACGATCACGCCCACCACCGTGAACGCAGATATCCAGAGGCTGAAGCCGAGCGTGTCTCCCAAGTCGGCCAACTGCCAGGACTCGATACTGGCGTACACGATCAATGAGGCGAGGAAGACGATCGTGATGAAGACTGCGACCCCGATGGCCGTACGCCGAGCGATGGACTCGTCCACGGTCTGAAACTAGACAACGGTCGTTCCGAGAGCGTTACGACGAAGGCTGGGTGCCGGATTCGGCTGGCCTCGTCGTTACCCTTCGCCGCCCGATGACCAGGAAGATGCCCGAAAAGCCGGCCCTCGAAGGCCTCGAGGACGAAATGGGCCCGGGCTTGGGAGGATCAGGGCATCTACCGCTTCGACCGGTCGAGGGGCCGGGAAGAGGTCTTTTCCATCGACACCCCTCCGCCGACGGTTTCGGGCTCCCTCCACATGGGCTCGGTGTTCGGATACGTCCAGACCGATGCCATCGCACGCTTCCAGCGGATGCGGGGCATGGAGGTGTTCTACCCGATGGGATGGGACGACAATGGCCTGCCCACCGAGCGCCGGGTTCAGAACTACTACGGGGTGCGCTGCGACCCCAGCCTTCACTATGACCCGGAGTTCTCGCCACCCGAAACGCCACCGGACCCACCGATCTCGATCAGCCGGCGCAACTTCATCGAGCTCTGCCACGTCCTCACAGCAGAAGACGAGAAGGCGTTCGAGGCTCTGTGGAGAGGTTTGGGTCTCTCCGTGGACTGGGCCCAGAGCTACGCCACCATCGACGAGCACTGTCAGCGAATCAGCCAGAAGGCCTTCCTTCGCAATCTGGACAGGGGAGAGGCCTATTCCCAGGAGGCCCCGGTGCTCTGGGACGTCGATTTCAAGTCGGCGGTCGCTCAGGCGGAGCTAGAGGATCGGGAACGGCCTGCCGCCTACCACCGGATCGCCTTCCATCGCGACGACGGCAGCCCGGTCCACATCGAGACCACCCGCCCGGAGTTGGTCGCTGCCTGTGTCGCGTTGGTCGCGCATCCCGACGATCCGCGGTATCAGTCGCTTTTCGGCGCCACGGTGATCTCGCCGTTGTTCGACGTCGCCCTCCCCGTAGTCGCCCACGAATTGGCGGATCCGGAGAAGGGAAGCGGGATCGCCATGATCTGCACCTGGGGGGACACCACGGACGTGACCTGGTGGCGGGAGCTCGATCTCCCGACTCGCAGCGTCATCGAGCAGAGCGGGCGGCTCCGGGAGGAGACACCGGATTGGATCGAGGCCGAGGGCGGCAAAGGCGCATACGCCGCCATCGCAGGGCTCTACCCCAACCAGGCGCAGCGCAAGATGGTCGAGATGCTGTCGGAATCGGGGGACCTGGATGGAGAGCCGAAGCCGATCAGCCATCCGGTCAAGTTCTACGAGAAGGGTGACCGTCCCCTCGAGATCGTCTCCAGCCGTCAGTGGTACATCAGGAACGGGGGGAGAGACGTCGACTTGCGTGGTGATCTCCTCGCTAGGGGGGAGGCCTTGGACTGGGTGCCTCCCTTCATGGGTGTCCGCTACAAGCACTGGGTCGAAGGCTTGAACGGCGATTGGTTGATCTCCCGGCAACGGTTCTTCGGGGTCTCGATCCCGGCCTGGTATCCGATCGACGACCAAGGCAACCTCGACTTCGACAAGCCGATCGTGCCCGGCGAGAGCGAGCTGCCAGTCGACCCGACCACGGACCCGGCGCCCGGTTACGAGGAGTCGCAGCGAGGCGTGCCGGGCGGGTTCGCCGGAGACCCTGACGTCATGGATACCTGGGCCACCTCATCGCTCACCCCTCAGATCGCAGGCCATTGGGACGACGACCCCGACCTGTTCTCCAGGGTGTTCCCCATGGACATCAGACCCCAAGGCCCCGAGATCATCCGAACCTGGCTGTTCTCGACAGTGGTCCGATCCCACTACGAGCACGACGCCCTCCCCTGGGCCCACGCCTCGATCAACGGATGGATCCTCGATCCCGATCGCAAGAAGATGTCCAAATCGAGAGGCAACGTGATCACGCCCTTGCCGTTGATCGAGGAGTACGGGGCGGAGGCGGTCCGCTACTGGGCGTGCAACGGGCGGCCCGGCGCGGACACCGCCGTCGACTACGGGGTGATGAAGATCGGGCGCAGGCTCGCCTTGAAGATCCTCAATGCGGCCCGGTTCGTTCTCGGCTTCTCCGATGACGTGGACCGATCCGCCGTGACCGAGGCGCTCGACCGGTCGATGCTGGCCCGCCTCGCCGAGGTCGTGGCCGAAGCGACCGCCGCCTTCGAGGGCTTTGACTATGCAAGAGCGATGGAGATCGTCGAGGGCTCTTTCTGGGACTGGACGGATGACTATCTGGAACTGGTCAAGGGTCGCGCCTATGACGGTGGAGCCGGTGGAGCGTCGGCCCATGCCGCGCTGCAGATGACGCTCAGTGCGTACCTCCGGTTGTTCGCCCCCTTCCTCCCCTTCGTCACCGAAGAGGTCTGGTCCTGGTGGCGCGACGGGTCGGTGCACCGAGAGCCATGGCCGACAGGTGATGACCTCCGACCTGCGATGGCCGGTGATCCCTCGGTTTTGGCTGCCACCTCGGCGGTGTTGACCGCGGTGAGACGTGCGAAATCGGACGCGAAAGCGTCGATGGCGGCCGGTGCCGGGAGAGTGACGGTCACCGCACCGGTGGAGGATCTCGCCTTGGTGCGACAGGTAGAGGTCGATCTCAAGGCGGCGGCCCGGGCGGAAGCGTTCGAATACCGCGAAGGGACGTTCGCGGTCGAGGTCGTGCTCCAAGAGTAAGCCGTCAGGCGCAACTTGCCGATTGTTTGCCTCCTATCACAACTAGAGTTGTCCATATGAGCAAACTACGATAGAGTTGTGGGCATGGCGCAACAGACACGAATGGCAGCAGCCCTTATCGGAGACCTGGTGGCCTCCCGGGAGGCCGCCGACCGGGCACGCTTGCAACAACAGATGACGGCGGTGTTCGACGCCGTGTCGGCCGCGGTAGGGGGAGACCCGGTGTTCACCCTCGGCGACGAGTTCCAGGCGCGTTTCGACACCCTGACCGCCGCGATCGAGGCCTCATTCCAGCTGCACCTCCGGACCATCGGGTTGACCAGGGTCAGGATCGGCATCGGGTGGGGTGAGTTGCTGCTGGAGGATCCACAACGCTCCCCGTTCGGACAGGACGGGCCGTGCTGGTGGCGTGCCCGTGAGGCCATCGAAGTCGTGGATCGCTCCTCGCGGAGCCGTGGCCCCGTGGCGCGAACCGCTCTGAGATCGGCGTCCGGGATCGACCCGATGCTCAATGGGTACCTCTTGCTCCGTGATACCTTGCTCGACGGTCTCGACGAAATGGATGCCCGTATTGCCATCGGCCTCATCGAGGGGCTCTCCCAGACGGAGATCGCGGCGCGAGTCGGGATCAACAAGAGCTCGGTAAACCGACGGGCCCACAGCCACGGGATCCTGGCCCTGATCCAGGCTCGCGAGCTGCGAAGCCTGCCACTGGAGGAGGAAGGATGAGTTGGGAGGAAGCTGCGATCATCGCCGGCGGTGCCCTGCTGCTCACGCTTCCCTCCAACTGGGCTGTGCGATGGGTGCTCCATCTCACGAGGCATGAGGGCTCTTCTATTCAGAATCGGGCGGGCCGTTGGATCGGGATCCTGGAGCGCCTGCTGATCTACGTGCTCATGCTCTCGGGATCAGCGGCAGCTGCCGGGCTGGTGGTGGCGGCCAAGAGCATCTTGCGGTTCCCTGAGATCAGCGCCAAGCCTGCAGTGATCGATCCCGAGTACGTGCTGGTGGGCTCACTTGCCAGTTGGTTGCTCGCATTCGGCGTAGGTGCTCTCGTGCTCGAGTTGCTCGAAACCGTCTGAGACCGGCCACCAGAATTAGCCTCGGGCTGTCGATAGATCAGAGAAGCGGCCGCGAATGTACGGCCCGCGATTCAGGAGAGGCACGTGCTCGAAGGGCTGGTCGAATGGGTGACATCCGTGGTGGAGAGCCTCGGATACTGGGGCGTTGCCGCACTCGTCGCCCTTGAGAACCTCTTCCCGCCGATCCCCTCTGAGGTGGTGCTCCCGCTGGCCGGGTTCGTCTCGGTGGAGGGCGACGCCTCGGTGGTGGGCATGGTCATCGCCGCCACAATCGGGTCGATGGTCGGCGCCTACGCCCTCTACGGCATCGCCGCTGCCATAGGGCCGGTCCGCCTCAGAGCGCTGATCGTGCGATACGGAAAGTGGGCAGGCCTCGACGAGTCCGACCTGGACAAATCGGAGGAGTGGTTCGACCGGCGGGCGGCGAGGGCGGTCCTCGTGTGTCGCTGCATCCCCTTGATGAGGTCGCTGATCTCGATACCTGCCGGGCTCCGCCGGATGCCCCTGCTGCCTTTCTCGCTGTACACCCTCATCGGCAGCCTGGTTTGGAACATCGCGCTCATCGGTGCCGGGTATCTGCTCGGTGAACGCTGGCAGGAGGTGGAGGACCCTCTGGCGATCGTCCAGAAGTTGGTGCTCATCGCCATCGGTGCCGCCGTCGCCTGGTTCGTATGGCGCCGGATCGTCCGTCCCCGGGTGCGCCGGGCACAAGCCTGAGCCGAGGGCCACTCACCTGGTGTAGGTGATGATCCCGTTGTCGTCCAGGAGCTGGATCCTGCCCGTCAGCCGAAGGTGCTCCAGATGGGAGATGGTCTCGAGGAAGGCAAGTCGTGACTCGAGCGGGGTGAGGTTGGGCCGAAACGATTTCAGCATCACCTTCCATGCTGTGGTGTCGGCTTCTCGGACCAACTCGGCCATGTCGACCAGGCGACGGTCGTGGTGGAGCATGAGCTGGCGCACTCGCTCGTCGCCTCGCTCCATTGGCGTCCCGTGCGCCGGATAGGTGACCCCGATCTCAAGGCCCTGCAGCTTTCGAAGGGACGCCAGATAGTTGCCCAGCGGGTCCTCGAGGCCCTCGTCGTACATGATCACCGGCGAGATCCGGGGCAGGACGTGGTCGCCGGAGAACAAGATGCCAGTGCGGGTATCCCGGAGGCAGATGTGCGCCGATTCGTGGCCTGGGGTGTGCAGCACCTCCAAGGCGCGGCCATTTCCGAGATCGATCATCTCCCCGTCGGCAACAACATGATCGGGAGGCCCGATGAGCGGCATGTAGTCGGGACGATCGCCTACCTGGGCCGGCAGTGCCTCGAGGACGGGCCGGGGGACTCCGAATCGGCTTCCGAGACCCAGCAGGCGTTGCACGTAGCCCGGCGTGTCGTTGTAGCGGTCGACGAGTTGGGCTGCGTTCTGATGCATGACGAAGCGACAGCCCCACTCCCGCACCAGCCGGGCTGACATGCCGACGTGGTCGAGGTGGAGGTGGGTGACCACCAGGGTGTGGATCGCTGACTCCTCGAGGTCCAGAGCCCGGAACCCATCGGCAAGTGCCTGGCGCCCGGGCTCCCAGTCGGTGCCGCAGTCGAGGAGGAGAAGGCCGTCACCGGCTTCGATTGCGTAGGTGTTGACCCAGGCTGGGCTGGCGAAAGGGAGCGGCGCCGGGATGAGGTGAATCCCGTGACCGAGGGAAACGGGAGGGGGCACGGTCATCCGCTCGATGATGGCAGGGCCGGCTCGACCGGTGCCCAATGGGTAGCCTCGATTGACACCAGGAGGGCCGAATGAGCGTGGTCGAAGTACCGACACCGGGCCGTACCGTCTCCCGTGGAACGTGGTTCGTACGAGGGCTCGGGCTCGGAATTGTCGGCTGTGGCTGGTTGTGGCTGGCAAGCGAGCAGACAGAAAGGGCGCAAGAGGAGGCCGGGTCCAATTTCGCGTTTCCGCTCGATGAGATCGCGCTGGCTCAGCTCCTGTTTCTTCTAGCCGGGGCCACTTTCAGCGTCGCACTCCTCATCGCCGGCATTGAAATGGGCAAGCGATCATGGATTCTCGTAGGTGCAGCACTACCCCCTCTAGCTCTGTTGCTCGTGTTCTGGGATTTCGTCGGACCGTCGCTCATACCCGTCGGGCTTCGCCGATCAGTGCCCTGGGCGATGGGCGGCCAGGTCCAGACGGCGTGTCTGGTCGCCCTCGGAGCGCTGGCCACCGCCCTGGTCTGGCCGAGCGTTACCCGTGCTCGACGGGGTCCTTGATCCCGAAGGTGATGTCGAGAGTCACCGAGAACGACGTGGGCGCCCCAGATTCGTCGACCTTCCCGCCTACCTCGACCACCTTGAAATGCTGGATGTCGGAGATGGTCGCCGCAGCCCGTGCCAGCACGGTCCTGACCGCGTCCTCGATGGAGTCTCCGGCCTGGCCGGAAAGGCGGATGGTCTTGGTGATGGATGACATCTCTACCTCCAGGAGGCGACGGTAGCCGCTGGTACGGTGACGGCGATGAGCAGCTTCCCCCGGGTTCATGGAGGAATGCTGAAGTGGTGACCTGGAGGGGGGAGCGCCGCACCCTCGTCGAGTTGAGCGATGAGTTGTTCCTCGACGTCGGCGATTCGGTCACCAAACGTTGGCGGTTCTCGATCCTGCTCTCCCTGGCCGCCGTGATCGCCACAGCCGGGGTGCTCTCCGACTCCACAGCGACCGTGATCGGAGCCATGATCGTGGCCCCATTGGGCACTCCGATCCTCGGGACAGCGCTCGGGATCGTCACCGGGCACCCAACACGGGTTGCCACCTCGGCTGTAACTGTGCTGTTGGGAGCCACCGGGGTGATCGTGATCGGCTGGCTCCTGGCGGCGATCCTGCCCGACCTCATTCCGATCGCCAACAACAGCCAGATCTCGGGGCGAACCTCTCCCAACTTGATCGACCTTGTCGCCGCGGTTGCGACAGGATTCGTGGGGGCCTACGGCCTGGCTCGCAAGGACATCTCGGACGTCTTGCCCGGGGTTGCCATCGCCATTTCCTTGGTCCCACCGCTCGCGGTGGTCGGCATCACCGCCCAGGCCGGGGATCCGGATGGGGCCTTCGGGGCGTTCCAGCTCTTCGCCTCCAACATGATGGCGATGATCGTTGCCGGCTCGATCGTTTTCACCGCCTACGGATATGCGGCAGAGGCGCAGGAGACGACCGGTTTCAGACGGCGTCTCGCCTATTCGGTAGTGGCTGCGGCCACGGTCCTGATCGCGGTGCCGATGACAATCACCACAATCGACACCGTGGAAGACCAATCGGTCCTCTCAGAGACCACCGAAGTCGCAGATCAGTGGGCTGCAGGCACCAACACCGTGGTGGTCGAGGCGTCGTTCGATGGTGACGATCTCGTGCTGGTCCTCGAAGACCCCGACAACTTGCCAGAGGGTGATCTCCTGGCAGACCTCCAGGGAGTGGTTCCCCCGGGGACCAACGTTGTTGTGAACCATGTCAGTGGAGAGCGCTATCTGCTCGGGACGGTTGCCTAGTCGCTGTCGCTTTCCGCCCAGGGCCCGACGCCGTAGAAACGGTCGACGGAGACATGGACCACGAGCCCGGGCGGAAAGTCCCGCACCGGGAACCTGGAGCCAGGACCGATGTAGAACTCGGCGAGATCGTCCATTACCTCGAGGGCGCCTCCCTGGTCGATGCGGGCGGTGCCTTCGGCCACCAGGTAGGGGTGAAGCCCGGGCCCGGAGTGCTCGTGCGCCTGGAAGGAGATGGCGATCCGGTCGTCCCGTCGCAGGCACTCGATCTTGTGCTGGTCGAAGAAGGTCGACCACACCAACTCCTCGCCGTCCACTCCGACCCAGGCCAGCGTGACGTGGGGTGTTCCATCCGGGTCGATTGTGACCACGTGGCCCAGGGGGCCGGTGGCCAGGAAATCTCGAACCGACTGCGGTATCTCGGCCATGGATGGAGCGTACGCATCTTCTGAGCCCTGATTGACGGGTGCAGGATTTAGGGTGGCCCGGTGCGACCCGGCACGGTTCTCGCCCTTGCATTGATAAGCGCCTGCACAGCTGCGGCCGTCCCCTCCTCGACCTCCCCGCCACCGTCGACGACGACCACGACCACCCTTGCCGCGACGACCTCGACGACTGCTGCAACAACCACCACCACGACCGTCGACCCCTTTGCCCGACCGGACTGGATGGGCACCAGGCCGCTACCGCTCCGGGACGACGGGTACGGGGTGGCCCAGGAGACGCCACCTGAATTCGATCCCCGCGCCCTCGAGACTCCCGACCTACTTCCCCCGCCCGCTGGCGACGGCTTCGAGTCCACATTGGGGCCGATACCGACCGATGTGCTGGCCAGGTCGAGTTGGGTGCCGGAGTGCCCGGTAACGGTGGAGGAGCTCGCATACATCACGGTCTCTCACCACGGCTTCGACGGGGAGATCCACACCGGGGAGATGATCGTCAACGCCACCGAGGCCGAGGGAGTCGTGGACGTGTTCCGTCAGCTCTTCGATGCCGGTTTCCCCATCGAGCAGATGCGGGTGATCACCAAGGAGGAGATCGACGCCCCTCCCACCGGGGATTGGAACGACACCACGTCCTTTGTCTGCCGGCCGGCGGTGGGGTCGAACAACTGGTCACAGCACGCATACGGGCTCGCCATCGACGTCAACCCGTTCCACAACCCGTACCTGAAAGGCGACCTGGTCCTGCCCGAGTTGGCCACCGCCTACACCGACCGCGACGACGTGCGCCCGGGGATGGTCTACGGGGGAGATGCCGCCGTTGAAGCCTTCTCGGCAATCGGTTGGGGGTGGGGCGGCAACTGGAACACCCTCAAGGACTGGATGCACTTCTCCCGCAGCGGCCGCTGACCCTGAACCACCGGATTGCATCGAACATATGTTCGATATAGTGACCGCGGTGAGCGGGTACGCCGAACTGCATTGCCACACCAATTTCTCCTTCCTCGACGGGGCATCCCACCCCGAGGACCTGGCGGAGCGGGCGATGGAGTTGGGCTATGAGGCGCTGGCGGTCACCGATCACGACGGCTTCTATGGGGTATCCCGCTTCTGGCAGACGGCTAAGGCAACAGGCCTCCCTGCCATCTACGGGGTCGAGATCGGGATCGAGACCACCCCATCGGGTCCGGCCGAACCGTTAGCCCGCGCCGAGGAATGGGACGACCAGCGACACGCCCGGACCAAAGGCGCTCAGGGGAGGCTGCGCCGCGGCCGCAGCATTCGGGCGCACGGGGTGAAGCCCACCGATCTTCCCGAGACCGACCATCTGGTCCTGCTCGCCGGCTCCCCCGATGGTTATCGGGCGTTGTCGAATCTGGTGACCAGGGCCCAACTCCGGGGGGAGAAAGACCATCCGGTGTACGTCTGGGACGACCTGGCACAGGTCGGAGCCGGTACCGACGTCCATGTCCTGACCGGCTGCCATTTCGGTGCGGTGCCCAAGGCCGCTGCCCGACACGACCTGAGGGCCACCATCCGGGAAGCCTCACGGCTCCGAGAGCTGTTCGGTGCCCGTGTCCACCTCGAGCTGTGGCACCACGGGATGCCCGAAGACGATCCTCGCAACGACCTGATGTGGGAGGTGGCCCAGAAGCTCGGCATGTCGGCCCTCGCTACCAACCAGGTCCACTATCACGACCGCCGGGACGCCTATCTCTCCGAGGTCCTGGCCGCGATCGGGGGGCGGCGCACTCTGGCCGCCGCCGACGGGTTCCGTCCCGCCAGCGACGAGCGCTACCTAAAGCACCCGGTGGAGATGGCGCGTCGCATGGTGCGCTATCCCGGGGCGGTGGCCCGGGCCGGGGAGTTGGGACGCCGTCTCGCCTTCGACCTTGGCCTCGTTGCCCCCAACCTCCCCGACTTCCCCATGCCTGGCCACTTCCGGGATGAGATGGACTACCTGCGCCATCTCACCTGGGAGGGAGCACGTGAGGTCTACCCGGGGAGCGAGGACGGGATCGACCCTCGGGCCCGGCATCGTCTCGAGCACGAGTTGGGAATCATCGAGCAGCTCGGTTTTCCCGGCTATTTCCTGGTGGTCAAGGACATCATGGACTTCGCCCGGGACCAGGACATCTACTGCCAGATCCGGGGCTCCGGCGCCGACTCCGCGGTGTGTCGATGTCTTGGCCTGACCCGGGTCGACCCGATCCGCCTCCATCTCCCCTTCGAGCGCTTCCTCTCCGAGGAGCGGGGGAGGCCGCCCGATATCGACATCGATTTCGAGGCCGATCGCCGCGAGGAGGTCATCCAGTACTGCTACCGCCAGTACGGGCGGGAGCGGGCAGCGATGGTGGCCAATGTCATCACCTACCGAGCCAAGTCGGTGCTCCGGGACGTCGCCAAGACCTTCGGGTTCACCCAAGCCCAGGTCGACGGGCTCTCCAAGTACGTCGACACCCGGGACCCGGCGCAGATCCGCCTCGACTCGCCGCTACCCGAAGGGATGACCGCAGAGATGATCTATGACGTCTGCTGGAGGCTCGACGGCTATCCCCGCCATCTCGGGATCCACTCCGGGGGGATGGTGATCGCCGACCGCCCCTTGTGGCAGGTGGTCCCCCTGGAGTGGGGGAGGATGGAAGGGAGGACCGTTCTTCAGTGGGACAAAGACGACTCGGCCGCGGTGGGGATCGTCAAGTTCGACCTGCTCGGGTTGGGAATGCTCAATGCCCTCCATCTGGCTCACGACCTGATCGAGGACACCCATGGGATCGACATCGATCTCGCCACCATCCCCCAGGAGCCCGCGATCTATCGCTCCATCACCAGGGCCGACACCGTCGGCCTGTTCCAGATCGAGTCCCGGGCCCAGATGGCGACCCTCCCCAAGATGAAGCCGAAGACCTTCTACGACCTTGCGGTGGAGGTGGCGTTGATCCGCCCCGGCCCGATCCAGGGACAGTCGGTGCACCCTTATCTGCGACGGCGCAGTGGCGAGGAGCCGGTGCGGTACCCCCATCCCTCGACCGAGGAGATCCTGAAGAAGACGCTGGGTGTCCCGATCTTCCAGGAGCAGCTCATGGAGCTGGCCCGGGTCTGTGCCGGGTTCGATGGGAGCCAGGCCGACCGGTTGCGCCAGGCGATGACTCACAAGCGCTCGGAGAAGGAGATGGGAAAGCTGCGCGAGGACCTCTATGTGGGGATGGCGGGCAACGGGATCGTTGGGGCGGCCGCCGACGAGATTTGGGAGAAGCTGCAGGGGTTCGCCGCTTTCGGCTTCCCGGAGAGCCACTCGGTGAGCTTTGCCTACATCGTCTACATGTCGGCCTGGCTTCGCTTCCACTACCCGACGGAGTATCTGGCCGGCCTGCTCAACGCCCAACCGATGGGCTTCTACAGCCCGAACTCCCTGGTCCAGGACTCGCAACGGCACGGAGTGGTGGTGTTGGGGCCCGATGTGAACGTCTCCTGGCACGACTGCACCATCGAGGCGATCGAGGCGGAGGCAGACGACGTGGTCGAGTACCTGGGGGAGCGCTGGCGACGGGGGAGAGGGCTCGAAGATGACCCGGTCCGCCCCCCGGTCGGAGTGCGGATGGGCCTTCGCTACGTGCGGAACATGGGAGAGAGGGAGGTGACCCGGGTGGAGGCGTCCCGAATCCTTGGCGGCCCGTTCCGGTCCCCGGAGGACCTTGCTTCCCGCACCGGCCTGGGCGTCGATGCCCTCGAGGGCCTTGCCGTATCAGGTGCGTTGGAGTCGATCGGACTGGGGCGCAGGGAGGGGATGTGGGCTGCCGGGGCCCTGGCCGAGATCGACCTCGAGCGGCTCCCCCTTTCCCCGGGTGTGGAGGCACCGGAGCTGCCGGGGATGAGCGACGAGGAGTCGCATCGCGCCGACCTCTGGGCGGTCGGAGTCTCCAGCCGGCATCCGATGAGTTTCGTCCGGAGCCAGTTGGACGGTTGTCTCACCGCGGCCCAAGCCCTGGAGGTGCAGCGGCATCGGGCCCGGATCCGGGTTGCCGGGGTGATCACCCACCGCCAGCGCCCGGGGACCGCCAACGGGGTCTACTTCCTCAACCTGGAGGACGAGACCGGGCTGTTGAACATCGTGGTCCTTCCCGATGTGTGGGCCCGGCACCGTGATGTGGTTCGGAGGAGCCCGGCCCTGATCATCGAGGGGCGGCTCGAGTACCACGACGGGGTGACCAACATCGTTGCTCGGGACTTCCAGGCGATCGGGGTGCAAACCGTGCAGTCACGGGACTTCCGTTAGCCGGGACTCTTCGCGGATCGAACCGGGGCCTCCCACACCATTGGGAGGCGGGTAGGTGGTCTTCATGTCGAAGGCCGTGGGCGATGACCCCTGTCGGCGGAGATGTGCCAGCCGGTCGGCCGCTTCCTCCAGACCGGGGAGGTGGCCCTCATCGATCCACCACAGGACGGTTGTCGGCTCGGAGGCCTTCTCGAACCATTCCAACCTCCGTCTCAGATACATGCCGTGTCCGGACCTGGTTGTGAAATGACGCAAGGATTCGTAATCAGTCCAGACGGTCAGATTCACGATGAAACGATCGTCATCCTCGTGCCCCGGGAAGCGCTGCTCGAGGGCTCCCGGCCCTTCCTCATCCTTCAGGCGCCAGATGAATCCGGGACTCGACTCACCGAGCAGGTTGATCGCAGGGAGGGCCAGCATGAATTCGGCGACGGTGGGGGAGTCTGGGTGGTCGACCAGGCGGCCGACGTTCAATTGGGACAGGTGCACCGGACGAGGCTACCTGCGGCCTGATTTCGGGCACCGGCCGACTCAGGCTGAACACATGCGTGGCCCTCGTCGGCGTCCTCCAAGTTTCGTAGAGCACGGCTGGAGAGGAGTCCGGCTGGAGACGAGAATGAGGTGGTGCGACAGCGGCTGACCAGATTTCTGTGGGTCGCGGTGGTGGCCATTGTCATTGCGTGCGGCCCTCCCAAACTGGAAGATGTCGAGGGACGCTCGTTCACAAGTGTGACTGAATTCCAACAGGCAGTCTCGTGCTCACAGTTCTTCAATACCTACGTGTCCTACTCGGGGCAACCGCCTGTGATCGATGACGAGAACGAGGCTCTCGAGAGGGCCCGGTCATTTCTGGATGGCTCACAACCGACGGCCGTCGAGGCGGTCGAGGCCGGCAAGGTCTGGCTGCTCGTCGATGATCAGGGACTCGCTTTCGCGGCGATGGATTCGGTCGAAGGTTCCATCGGTGGCTGCATGGGATATTGAGGGTCCCGGCGACGGATATCGGTGATGTCGGGCTGGTGCCCTTTCCTGACCTAGACCCCCTTCTCCAGGTACTCCTTTGCCAGGCGCTTCGGAGCCCGGTCGAGCCAGGCTTCGATCATGATCTCCTCCAACTCGCCGCTCTCGATCGCTTCGAGCAGCACGAGGACCGCTGGGTAGCCGTCGAAGTGCGGGGTCACGAAATATGTGCCCGGGCTGTCGGACAGCAGGGCCTCCTTGACGCCGAGGTCCGGGACCCGCACCCCAAGGATCGGTCCGGCAGGCGCGGCATCGCCGAGAGCCTCGTAGTCGGCTCTGCGCAGTGGTCGCTCCCAGGCGAACAACTTGTCCTTGACCCGCCAATGGGAGAACCCCCAGCTCAGGCCCTCTGAAGTCTCCGGTAGCGACGCAGCGATCCTTCGCACGTCCTCCCAGGAGGCCATCAGGCCTCGAGTGCGCCTGGATCGGCCGGCACGTCCACTGCATGTTCCTGGAGGACAACGAGCTCGATCAAGCCCAACACCGCCTCGTGGGTCGCAGCCAGGACCACGGGTGCGGCGACTCCTGCCTGATGCGCCCGCAACCAGTTCGAGGCGGTGACGCACCATCGATCACCGGGCACCAGGCCGGGGAACATGTACTCGGGCATCGGGGTCGAGAGGTCGTTGCCGATCGATCGCTGGTGATCGAGAAACTCGGCGGTGACCACCGCGCAGATGGTGTGGCTCCCCATGTCCTGCGGCCCGGTGTGACACCAGCCGTCCCGGTAGAAGCCGGTGAGTGGATCGGAGCCGCACTCTTCCAACTCGGAGCCCAGGACATTCAAGGCCGTCATGGCTTCCAACCGACGGTCAACCCTGGCAGGTGAAGATGTCCCACCCGCCGCCGTTATACACAGCCCACGCCGCGGCGGCGGTGGAGGCCTCGGGATCCGTAGGGTCGGCACCGGGGAACCCTGCCGCCGAGGCACGCTCCGCCCAGTACTGGGGGAGGTGCTGGAACAGGCCGACCGCACCGGTGCGGAGATTGGTGGAATTGGGGTCGAACCGTGACTCGCACCACGCCACTCGCACCGCCTGGTTGACGTCTTCGGCGGTGAAGAAGAGGGAGACGAGCGCCCTCACCTCGACCTGAGAAAGCCATCCGGAGGTTTCGGCCTCGATCGAGCCGGTTGAGGTCTCTGAGGCTTCATCGCTGACATCGCTTGTGTTTTCGGCGCTTTCGGCGACTGCCACCTCCGCCGAGCGGCCGCTGAGGACCGCGAAGGTGAGGCCGGCCTGGGCGCCGGCGCCATGACCGACGCTGGCAGCCGCGGCCTCGCTCTCCAACTCGTCAACGGTCGATTCAGGGTTGCCAAAAGCGGCGAACCCTGCCAGAGCCAGAAGGGCCACCGCTGCCCATCCGGCGATAAAAGACAACCGTCTCAAACGCATATGAAGCGACTCCACCAGCGGGGAAGACCGCTGCCCATAGAGGCAGCGAACCCTACTCGGGTGTGGATAAGTGCGACAACTCGGATTGGCTAGCCGGAGATGGCATCCAAAGTGGCGATAGCGGTCGCCCAATGCTCTTGTTGTGGGTCGAGCATCTCGAAGTGACCGAGGTCTTCGATCACCGTGACTGAGGCCTTGGGGACCCTGGTGCTGTGCACCACGGGAACCAGCGAGTCCCCACCACCATGGACCATCAGCGTCGGCTCAGGGATATCGTCTATCGACGCCGGCGCACCAGCCGCGAGAAGTTCGGCCGCTTGCGAGCTGCCCGCCCCGCCCGACTCGGTGAGCAGCCGGAGGTCGGTCACCGCGGCCAGTCCCACAGTGAGGTCGACCGGTCTCGAGGCCCGGGTGGCGGCCCAAAGGGCCAAATAGCCGCCCGCAGAATGTCCGATGATCGCCACACCGGCGTCGGCAGCCGAGGTGACCTGGCTCACCGAGTCGATGGCGGTCAGCACGTCATGCGCCGACGCGGGCCAGCCCCCGCCACCGCCCAGCCGGCGGTACTCGAGGTTCCAGGTTGCCCAGCCCCGTTTCGTCAGGTCGACGGCAAGGGTCTCGGTCCCGTCACGCTGATATGGGTGGCTCCAGAACCCCCCATGTACCAGGAGCACGACGCCAGTGGGTTCTCCGGCCGGAACCCGCAGGTCTCCCACCTGGTCGGGATGGGGGCCGTAGCGGCGGGTCTCCACAGGCCCCGAGGCGCGGTTGACCAGGTGGCGAATGGCGTCCTGGTAGCCACCGAGGCCTCGCCCATAGATGGTCCGGGCACACGCCTCGGAAACCAGGGAAACGGCGCGCCACGGCTCACGCTCCCTCACGTTCGAGATGTGGACCTCGATCGTGGGAACTCCGACTGCTGCGATGGCGTCTCCCAGTGCGCGCGAGGTATGGGTCAGTGCACCGGGATTGATCACTATCCCGTCGCTGCCACGGGCGTCGTGGATGGCTTCGATCAGCTCCCCCTCCTCGTTGGATTGGAAGAAGGAGGCGTCGACTCCGAGCTTGGCTGCGAAGGCAGCAATCTGCTCTTCGAGTGCGGGGAGAGTGGTCGAGCCGTAAACCCCGGGCTCGCGGGTGCCGAGCAGGTCCAGATTCGGGCCATTGATCACGATGACCTCCATCACGCCACCCGAGGCAGGTGGTCGGGGACCAGGACCCTGGCCTGGGCGACTATTCGATCGGGGATCCGACCGCGCTCGATCTCGAAGTTCGCTCCCAGGGCCTTGATCACTGATTTCGAAACCTTCGCATTGTCGAGGCCCGGGGCGCGGTCGGCGAGAGCGCCCGACGTGCGCGGGTCCCAGTCGATGTGCAGGGCCCTGTAGACGGGGATCAACACGTCTCGGATCCTCTCGCCGTCGTCGACGACGATTACCCCGCCGACATGTGCGGCACCACGGACGAGGCGCTGTCCCACCCCCATCACCTTGAACCTTCCTCCAACGTTCACCGACCAGGAGCCGGGGCAGTACTCGCCGGGGACCTCCCCGATGCGAGCATCGATGCCGAGTGCCTGAAATGCCCTCGCCATGACCCCCGCGGTCATCTCGAACCGCTCCCTTATGCCGGAACGTGGGCTCTCGTCGGGGACCGCCATCGAGAAGGCGAGGGTCGATTCGTGGAAGACCGCAGCGCGCCCGCCGGCGAGGCGCTCGATCGCCCCGAAGCCATGAGCCAGAGCTGCTCGCACTGCTCCCGGGTAACCGGGCTGGACCCGGTCGGCGCGGCCGAAAGCGACGACGGGCTCCGGGACGTGGAGGCGGAAGACCGCGCCCATCTCGCCAGCGGCGACGGCCGCGAGCGTGGCGTGACTCACCGCGACATCCATGGCCGGGTGCTCTGGAAACGCTTCGGTGGACAAGAGCAGGTTTTGCACAACCATGAGGATAAGGAATCCACTGTTAGCGTTTTGTGAACCGCGCCGCCCGGGAACCCCGGATGGGCCGGTGTCGTTGAGCGGACGAGGGGCCAGAAGACCGAGGAGGGTGCGTGCCTAAGGCGTTCCGCGCAAGCACATTGTCATTGCTGATCGCCTTGCTCGTCGTTGCCTGTGGCGACGCCCCATTCGAGACATTGGGTCGGCGGAGCTCGGACTGGATAGGCGAGCCCACGATCACGACCACCACCACGATCGCCATCACCATCCCCGCCGTCATCAGCGCCAATTCCCTGAAATGGTTCAACGACACCATCGTCAACCCCGCTCCGGCCGACGACGTGGAGGCAATGACGGAGGTCGTCTTCGAGCGCCGCACCGGAGACCTCTTCGTCCAGGCCAGCCGTCTCGAGGTGATGACACTGCTTCCCGAGGTCAAGTTCCCGGCATCGGCGCCCTACCTCTCTGAGTACGTCACATCTCAGCTCGTCTTCGACAACGACGGCGAGCTGGCGCGCGACCCGGTGGTCGCCTTCGGCATCTGGTCGTCCGAGCCCTACACCAGGTCACGCTCGGTTGCGCAGATGGCCGTGCTTCGGGTCTCCTTCGACCCTGAAGCAGCAGAAGAGATCGCCCAGCCCGGCGCCGACGTGTCCTGTGCCCGTTTTGCAGAGACCTCGACCGATGTGTGCGAGGCGTTTCAGATCGAGGGACGCCCGGTTTGGACCCTCACTGCCAGCAACGGCACAACCCTGGTGTGGTTCGACGGCTCGTATCGATACGAGCTCTTCGGCCGCTCGTTTGTCCCTCTGGCTGCGCTCCAACAGATGGCCGTCGAGTCGCAGCCACTCGGCGAGCTAGCCCCTCCTCCCGCATAGTCTCCACCAAACCGAGCAAGGAGGGCCTCGCATCTTCCACTCCAGTGGCTGGTGGACCTACATGCGGTATGACGAGGAGCACGATCGCCCCGACATCGACCGCGCCCTGCTCCGCCGCGTTTGGAGCTACGGGCGGCCCTATCTCCTCGGGCTGGTCGGGATCCTCACCACCATCCTCATCATCTCCGGGCTCGGGGTGGTCCCGCCGCTGATCATCCGACAGCTACTGGACGAGGCGATTCCCAACAAAGACCTGGCCCAGCTCAGCTGGCTTGGACTGGGAATGGTCCTGGTCCCCCTGGTCAGTGCCCTGGTCGGAGTAGCGCAACGGTGGTGGTCGTCGCGGGTCGGTGAGGGGATCATCTTCGACCTGCGTCGCCAGCTGTTCACCCACTTGCAGCGGATGTCACTGCGCTTTTTCACAGCCACAAAGACCGGGGAGTTGATGAACCGGCTCAACAGCGACGTCGAGGGGTCGCAGTCGGCGATCACCGGGACCCTGATGACGATCATCTCGAACATCGTCTCCGTGATCTTCATCTTGACGGTGATGCTGATCAACGATTGGCAGCTGACAGTCCTCGCGGTGGCCGTCCTCCCACTTTTCGTGATTCCGGCCCGTCGGGTGGCCAAGGTGCTGAGGAGGATGACCCAGCAGCTGATGGAGCAGGAAGCGAAGATGTCGGGCACCCTCCAGGAGAGCTTCAACGTCAGTGGCGCACTCCTGGTGCGCCTCTTCGGGCGTTGGGACGAGATGGCGAAGCGTTTCGGGGATGAGGCGGCTCAGGTGCGCGACCTCGAGGTGCGACGGGCCATGGTCGGTCGGGGCTTCTTCGCCGCCGTGGGTCTCGTGGCTGCCATTGGCACCGCCACCGTGTTCTGGGTCGGCGGGTATCAAGTCATCCAGGGCGACATGACAACGGGAGAGCTGGTCATGTTCTCCGCCCTGCTAGTCCAGCTGTATGGGCCGCTCGCCGGCATCTCGAACTCCCGCGTCGAGTTCGCCACCTCCCTGGTGTCTTTCGAGCGGGTATTCGAGGTTCTCGACCTCGAGATCGACATCCCCGATCCGGTCGAGCCCGAGCCGTTGCGACCGGCCATGGGGCGGGTGGAGCTGGCCGATGTCTCGTTCAGATATCAGGCCGACGGCCCCGAGGGATTGGAGGCGGTGAAGAGGTTCTGGGACAGAGATCCCGGCACACAACCGCCCCCGAGCTCAGGATCCACGAGGGAGTGGGCGATCAGGAGTGCGTCCTTCGTTGCTGAACCGGGGACCCTGACCGCCCTGGTGGGCCCCTCCGGCGCGGGAAAGACCACGATCTCGTATCTGGTCCCCAGGCTCTACGACGTCACCGAGGGAGCAGTGCTCATCGATGGGCACGACGTGCGAAACGTGGCTTTGCGTGAACTGGCGAACTCGGTGGGCGTGGTCACCCAGGAGACCTATCTCTTTCATGACACCATCGCCGCCAATCTCCGTTACGCGCGTCCCGACGCCACCCTCGAAGAGCTCGAGGTGGCCTGTCGCGCCGCCAACATCCACGACATGATCTCCAAGCTGCCGCAGCAGTACGAGACCGTCGTGGGGGAGCGGGGCTATCGGCTGTCCGGGGGTGAAAAACAGAGGATCGCAATCGCCCGCGTCCTCCTCGAAGATCCCCGGATCCTGATCCTCGACGAGGCGACCTCGCACCTCGACTCCAGGTCGGAGGCTCTGATCCAGGAAGCCTTGGAGAGCCTGATGGAGGGCCGGACATCGATCGTCATCGCCCACCGGTTGTCGACGGTGCGGGCGGCAGACCAAATCCTTGTCCTCGACGAGGGCGAGATCGTGGAGCAGGGTGACCACGCCACGCTGGTGGCCAACGGCGGCCTCTACGCCTCCCTCTACCGCACCCAGTTCGCCGAGCCGGCGTCCGCCTGACTCAAGCTCCCCGGGTCAGGTTCTCGACCAACAACCGATGGTTGGTTGCCAGAAGGAGGGTGTTCCCGTCGTGGGACAACCAGAGATCAGGCCCGACCTCCAACCAGACGTGTTTGGGGAGGAAGTCGAGATTGCGCCGCTTCCGGGCCGATGGCGGTGCATAGGCCAGCACCGAGGGTGCAGGTGCGGCCAATGCCTCGAGATGGCCCACCAGGTCGTAGCTGCCGAACAGGTAGGCCAGGCCCTCGGCGGGGTCGAGAGAACCATGGTCGGACAGCCAGTCGACCTGACCGCAATCGGCGCAGGCGGAGACCGCGACCCTTCCCACCCAGGTGGGGAGGTGCTCGCACCATGGAGAGCTTTTGTCCATGAACGACAAGGTACGGATGGGGTGTGACAGAAACCGCTGATCGCAAAACGTTGATCGCAAATCGACAGCGCAACGATGCGTTTTGCGTTATGCGTCATGCGATCTGCGGGCTTTACAGCTCCACTATCGGGACTTCTTGGGTGTCCTCGATACGGGTGCCGGGGACCAGGAGGACCGGGAGGTGTGACTTGTCCATAACCCGCGCCGACACACTGCCCCACGCTTCCTCGGTGAACAGGCGGCGCGTCGCTCCCATGATCACGATCTCGGCGCCGACGTCTTCGGCCGTGTCGATGATCGCAACTGCAGGATCGTCACCTTCGACGAATCGGACCTCGGCGGACATGCCGGACGCCTGTAGTGCGGCGACGATCGGCTCGACCGCCTTCAACCCCCGCTCTTCGAGGTAGCGCGCCGCCTTGGCCTCGGCGTCGGAGGATCCCATGGACGCGTCGTCGAGGAAGGAGCGCCTGACGTCGTCGTCGAGCTCGTCGAGGAAGGAGCGAGGCACCCTCACCACCGTCATCACAGTCACCTGGCCCTCATCGGACCGAAGGCGATTGCACAAGTCTGCTACCGGTGCCGAGGGAAGAACCCCGGTCGTGGCGATCAGGATGCGCACGCGGCTGAGGTTAGGGTTTCGTGCCCGGCTGCGTCGCTTGCGAGTGTGATGGACTCCGAACTGCTCAACAAGGTCACCTGGAAGATCCCGAACGCCCTGGCCCTGATCGGCTCTGCTTCAGGCGAGGAATGGAACGGAATGACGGCGTCTTGGGTGACTCAACTCTCGATGGAGCCGGTTCTCATCGGAGTCGGGATCGACAACAAGTCCGTCACCCACCGCCTGATCAGCGAGTCGAAGGCGTTCACTGTGAACCTTTGGTCGCCCGAGGACACCAGGGTCTTCGTCAAGTTCTCCAAGCCGGCCACTCGCGAGGGCAACGCACTCAACGATCGCCCGGTCCGGCCCGGGCTCACCGGCGCCCCGATCTTCGAAGAGTCCATCGCATGGATGGAATGTGAGGTCCGCCAGGCAGTCGACCTGGGCACCCATACCCTGTTCATCGGCGAGGTGGTCGACGCGTGGGCGGGCGAGGAGGAGAGGGCCGCGGCAATCTCCGATACCAGGATGAAGTACGGCGGAGTCAAGAGGGGTGGGCACTGATGCAGGTCTCGGTCGAGGGAAAGGTCGCGCTGGTCACGGGGGGAAGCCGGGGGATCGGTCTGGCCACGGCGCTGGAACTGGCAAGCAGTGGCGCCTCGGGCGTCACCATCACCTCGCGGAAGCCGGAGAACATCGAGGCCGCCGCCGAGGAGTTGGTCGCCGCAGGGGTCGATCGCGGCCGCCTGCTCGCTCTCGCCTCGCGTTCGGACTCGGAGGAGTCAGCCGACGAGGCGGTGGCACAGACCGTGGAGCGGTTTGGGTCCTGTGACATCCTCGTCAACAACGCCGGCACCAACCCCTCGGCCGGCCCGCTCATGGAGGTCGACCTCGGGGCACTGGACAAGACCTGGGCAGTGAACCTCCGGGCACCCTTGCTCTGGGTGCGGGCTGCCTATCGGGGCTCGATGGCCGAGAAGGGTGGTTCGGTGGTCAACGTCGCCTCGATCGGCGGCCTGAGGGCGAGCCCGATCACCGGAGCCTACAACGTATCCAAGGCCGGTCTCGTCCACATGACCAGACAGCTCGCATTCGAGTTGGCACCGAAGATCAGGGTGAACGCAGTTGCCCCTGCGGTCGTCAAGACCCGTTTGTCCGAGATGTTGTGGGCCGATGAGCCGGCTGCGGCCCGGATGCATCCCCTGGGAAGGCTGGGGACGCCCGAGGACGTGGCCCGGGCAATCGTGTTCCTCGCCTCTGACGCCGCCGACTGGATGACTGGCGTGATCCTTCCGGTCGACGGGGGTATGACCGAGGCCTCTTCGTCCGGCATAGCCTGAGAAGCGCTTTGAGCCGTCCCCTCCCCGAGCCCGACCTCGCCCTCCGCTTTCTCACGGGGGTCGTGGACGACGGCCCGTTGTTCGAGATGGCCGCCGAGCTCCGTGACGAGGGACATGGGAAGACCATCACATACAGCCGCAAGGTATTCATCCCTCTCACCACGCTGTGCCGGGACCGGTGTACCTATTGCACTTTTGCCAAACCGCCCGGTGCCGGAGGGTTGTATCTCGAGCCCGAAGAGGTCCTGGCTGTGGCCATGGCAGGCGACGAGGCCGGCTGCACGGAGGCCCTCTTCACCCTCGGAGATCGGCCCGAGGACCGCTGGCCGCAGGCGGAGGCATTCCTCGAGGCACAAGGTGTCGAATCCACGATCGAATACGTGGCTGAGATGTCGGCGCTGGTCCGTTCCGAGACCTCGTTGTTCCCCCACGCCAATCCCGGCCTGATGGGTGATGTCGAAATGCAGTTGTTGCGGCCCACCAACCCTTCCATGGGCATCATGTTGGAGAACATCTCGCCCCGGCTGTTGGAACCTGGGATGGCCCATCACAACTGCCCCGACAAGGACCCTGCACTTCGGGTGGCGACGATCGAAGCGGCCGGCAGGAACCGGGTCCCGTTCACCACCGGGATCCTGGTTGGGATCGGAGAGACGCCTGAGGAGATCGTCGCCTCGCTATTCGCTCTCCAGGACCTGGCGGCGTCAACCGGTGCCATCCAGGAGGTGATCGTCCAGAACTTCAGGGCCAAGTGGGACACGCCGATGCGCCGCTCGGCGGAGCCTGTGCCGCGTTGGTTCGCCCGTGTCGTAGCCCTTGCCCGGTGGATCATGGGAGCGGAGGCCAATGTCCAGGTACCACCGAACCTGACGGAGAGCTATGAGATCTACATCGCCGCCGGGATCAACGACTGGGGAGGGGTGTCGCCTTTGACCATCGACTGGGTCAATCCCGAGGCGCCATGGCCACATCTCGGGGAGTTGCGCTCCAGGACGGAAGCGGCGGGGCACACGCTTAGCCCGCGGCTTCCGGTGTACCCGGAGTACATCGACCAGGAATGGATCGACCCCGGTCTCTATCCCCATATTGTGGCCGCCGCGGACGATCGGGGCCTGGCCTTGATCCCACAACGAGTTGGAGTGAGATGACCATCACCTTCCTAAGATTGCGACCGGCCGAGTCGCTCGCGGAGCCCGCGGCTGCCGGGAGACGCCGCGAGGGGACCACGACCCTCGAGTTGGGGAGCCCCACCGATGCCGACCTCGGCGCGGCAACGGCCGGCGGTGTCCTGGCTACGGCGAGCTCCATAGGCGGCCCTGAGCCGGCGGCCTGGGTGGCGTCCCCGGAGGATGCCCTGGCCCTCGCCGGCCGGGGTGTGCCCGGATGGCGGATCACGGTCATCGCCGAAGGCAGCCGGGAGTCGATTCTCGACGCCGTCGCCCGCAGCGGTGCGGCGTTCACCCGCGCCAGCCGCTCCCGGGTCGAAGAGGTCGCCGCTCTGGCTTCCCTTCCTGGAGTCGAGACCTCGGTGTCGGTGTTCGTCGACGACGTCGTACATGCGGTTCGCGCGATCGACCTCGGCGCGACCGATCTTCTTCTGCGTGACTGGGACGTGGAGCGCATAGGTGAGCTCAGGGAGGCGCTGCCCGGGCACCTCCTCGTCGAGCGGACCGCATTCCCGCTTGGCATCGAAATCGACGAGGCCAGGGAGCGGCTTCCAGCGCCGGTGTTCACGACCTGGCTCGGGCTGGTCGACGGTTCGGGGGCTGCGCGTCCCCGGTACGAGTGGGCACCCGGCAAGGATGTTGAGCCCCCGGTTCCGCTGGAGCGGCTCTCGGCCGAGTGGGCGGACCGCAGCTGGATCTCGGGCAGGGCTCCCGACGGCCTCTCGCTCGCCGGCCTACTCCGACCGATCCTGGAGCGGTCCTTGGAAGGATCACGACCCACCAGATCGGAGGTCGAGGCGCTGTTCAGGGCCCGGGGGGCCCAGGTAGACACCATCGCAAGGGTGGCCGACACTTTGCGACGACAAGCCGTGGGCGACACTGTCAGCTACGTCGTCAACCGCAACATCAACTACACCAATCTCTGCTACTTCAAGTGCGGTTTCTGCGCTTTTTCCAAGGGCCCGAAGAGCCTCAACCTTCGCGGCGAGCCCTACCTCATGGGGATCGAGGAGATCGTCGGCAACGCCCGGGAGGCCTGGGGGCGAGGGGCAACCGAAGTCACGCTCCAGGGGGGAATCCACCCCGACTTCACCGGGAATTTCTACGTCGACGTCGTCAAGTCGATCAAGGCCGAGCTTCCCGACATGCACATCCACGGGTTCACCCCGCTCGAGGTGTGGCAGGGGGCGCACACGCTGGGGATCCCAGTCCGCACCTTCCTCGAGGAGCTCAAGGATGCAGGGCTGGGGACTCTTCCCGGGACCGCGGCCGAGATCCTCGATGACGACGTCCGCGCCCACCTCTGCCCGGACAAGATCCGGACCTCGCAATGGGCCGAGGTCATGATCACAGCCCACGAGATGGGTCTGCGCGCCACCTCCACGATCATGTTCGGGCACATCGACCACCCCCGGTCCTGGGCGAAGCACCTCGAGGTCATCGCCCGAATCCAGGAGCGGACCGGTGGCTTCACCGAGATGGTGCCCCTTCCTTTCGTCCATATGGGATCTCCGATCTTCCTCAGGGGGCGGGCCCGGCCTGGCCCAACCTGGGACGAGGTGGTCCTGGTCCATGCAGTTTCACGGATCGCTCTCGACGGGCTGGTGCCGAACATCCAGGCCTCCTGGGTGAAACTCGGCCTGGATGGGGGCGGGCGGCTTCTCGACGCCGGATGCAACGATCTGGGTGGCACGCTGATGGGCGAGATCATCACCCGCTCGGCCGGCGCGGCGCACGGGCAAGAGGTGACACCGCAGGAGTTCCGAGACGTGATCGAGGCGGCCGGTCGCACCCCGGCACTTCGCTCGACGACCTACGAGATCCTCGAGCTGAAGCAGGGCTGAGCCGGTGACCCGCCCCTAGCGCCAGCCAAGCGCCGGGGCCACGTGGGTGAGGATGCTCTCGAGTGCGTGTGCGTTGTACTCGACGCCGAGCTGGTTGGGGACTGTCAACAGCAGGGTGTCTGCGGCTGCGATCGCCTCGTCCTCGGCCAGCTGTTCGACCAGGACGTCCGGCTCGGCGGCGTAGGAGCGGCCGAAGATCGCCCTGGTGTTCTCGTCGATGAAGCCAATTTGGTCACCGCTCTCCTGACGACCACCGAAGTAGGCGTGATCGCGTTCGTCGACCAGGGCGAAGATGCTGCGGCTCACCGAGACCCGCGGTTGCCGCTGGTGCCCGGCCGCTTTCCACGCCTCGCGGTAGGCCTCGATCTGCTTGCGCTGCTGGATGTGCAGTGGCTCGCCGCTCTCATCGAACTTCAGTGTCGAGGTCTGCATGTTCATGCCCACGGTGGCCGCCCAAACTGAGGTGGCATCGGATCCGGAGCCCCACCAGATGCGGTCTCGCAACCCGGGCGAGTGCGGCTCGAGACGGAGCAGCCCCGGCGGGTTGGGAAACATCGGGCGGGGATTGGGCTGGGCGAATCCCTCACCCCGAAGCAGGTCGAGAAATACCTCGGTGTAGCGGCGGGCCATGTCGGCATCGCTCTCGCCCTCGCGGGGCGCGTGCCCGAAATGGAGGAAGCCATCGATCACCTGCTCGGGGGACCCACGGCTGATCCCCAACTGCAGCCGGCCACCGGCGATGATGTCTGCTGCTCCGGCGTCTTCCGCCATGTAGTGGGGGTTCTCGTATCGCATGTCGATCACGGCGGTGCCGATCTCGATCCGACTGGTCCGGGCTCCGACCGCCGCCAGCAAGGGGAATGGCGAGCCGAGCTGCTGGGCGAAATGGTGGACCCGGTAGTAGGCGCCATCGGCGCCGAGCTCCTCGGCTGCAACGGCCAGCTCAATCGATTGGAGGAGTGAGTCCTCGGCGGACCGAACCTGCGAATACGGGGTGGCCGACCAGTGGCCGAACGACAGGAACCCGATGCTCTTCAATGTGTGCGCCCTTCTATTGGAATGAGCCGATGCCGACGCTAACCCCGATAGGTGAGGCCACGCACCGCGGTGGAAAATCCCCACTCGCCGAGCACTGCGGCGATCGGGGACGCATTTGCCGGATCGCCGTCCACCGTGGTGATGGTGGTCCGCCTATGGCGGGCCGCGATCTCGGAGAGGCCCTGGCCAATCGCACCGTAGAGGGAGGGGTCGACGTCGATGAGGCTCAGCCCTTTGCGGCCCCGGTCCACGAACCCGACCAGTTGCCCTCCGTACAGGAGCACATAGGCACCTGCGTCCCGGGCAAGGCGGGGGACCGCGGTGTCAGGCCAGGGGAGCTCGGCGCCGTACGGGTTGGCCGGGTCGGTGGCGGCCAGGGCCACGAGTTGGGGCTGCGGCTCGTGCCGCAATCGGTCGACGGCACCGGGCAATGCGAACTGGGAGCCGCCAAGGCCTTCGACGAAGTAGCCGCGGCGAATGCGACCCGTCTCTTCGAGATGTGAGAACACCGGATAGAGGGCGCTGAAACCTCCCGGGTATCCCTCGGCGAGAACCGTGCCCCTTGTCACCAGGCCATGGCGATCGAGAAGGAGATTGGCCCAGGCAGCTTTGCGCTCGGTGTCGGTCGGGCTCCCCGGGACCAAGTGTGCTGTCAGGGACCACCGGCCGCCGGCGTGGGTCGGGAACCTGTTGGAGATAGAAGGCCGCCCCGACGAGCGTTTCCTGCGGGAGGTGAGGAACGAGCGAACCGGCTCCAGGGTGTCGTTGGTGACATGACCGGCCCAGACCAGGTCCCACAGGCGGTCCAGAGTGGCCTCTGGGTCACCGCCTCCTGTTCCCTCATAGATGTCCCGGAAGAAGCTCGCTCCACGGGTGTCGAGGAGGTCCAGGATGGCGGCATGCTCGGCGGTGCCAGGCTCCGTCTCAGGGCCTTGCCAGAGCAATTCCAGGGACTCGCGGGGAAACAGCCCGATTTTCCCATCGCCCACTCCGAGAGCGCCGAGCCCGATCCAGACGAGGGCACCATCGAGCATCAACCGGTCGAGGCCGGGCCCCGGCTCGGCCACTCTCGCGCTGAGCACATCCCGTTCCAGGACGGACGCGGGGAGTGCAAGGCCGGCGAGGCGGGCAACGGAGTCATGGAGCGCATTGCGGCCCCGTGGCGGGTCCGGAGTCACCCCTTGCCATGCGATGGCGAACCGGGCGAGCGCTCGCTGGTCGACGGCCTCGATTTCGCTGCGGAGCACTGCCAGAGAGCGGCGCTTCAGTCGCCTCAACACCTCGCGGTCGACCCACTCCCGGCCCGCCCCACCCGGTCGGAAGGCTCCCGCATCGACCCGACCGGCGGCGGCGAGGATGCCGAGGGCGGTCTCGACCACGGCCGTGGGCAGTCCAAGCGCCGCGCCGGCGTCCCCGGCGGTGAAAGGCCCGTGAGTCCTGGCATAGCGTCCCACCAGGTCGCCCAAGGGGTCGATCACCGGTTCCAGGAAGGTGTGGGCCACGCCCACCGGGGGCTGGATGCCCACGGCGTCCCGGAGTCGGGACACATCCTCGATCGCGGCCCATTTCGGCTCTCCGGTCATCACCACCTCGACGGCCCGCCGGGCCGACTCGAGCGCGGCGAGAGCGTCGGCCACGTCGATCCCGTCGCTCCGGACCTCGATGTCTTCGATGGTCAGCGGGCCCAGGTCGCGGAGCAAGTCGTGGACAGCGTCGACCTTCGTCGCTCGCCGACCCTCGGTGAAATGCTGAAGCTCGAGTTCGACCGCCGCGATCACTTCGGCATCGATCAGGTCACGTAGCTCGCCCTCCCCGAGCAGCTCGCGGAGCAGATCGCGATCGAGGGTGAGCGCGGCGGCGCGTCGCTCGGCCAGCGGCGCGTCGCTCTCGTACAGATATGCGGCGACGAATGCGAAGAGCAGGGAGGATGCGAATGGGCTGGGGCCGTTGGTGTCGACCTGGGCCACTCTGATCCGCCTTGCCCTGATGTCGGTGAGGACCTCCTGGAGGGCAGGGAGGTCGAAGTCGTCCTGGAGGATCTCCCGATAGACCTCGAGGATCATCGGGAACGACCCGAACTGCCGGGCAACTCCGAGCAGGTCGGCAGAGCGCCGGCGTTGCAGCCAGAGCGGAGTCCGCTCACCTGGCCGGCGCCGGGGCAGGAGTAGGGAACGTCCCGCGGCCTCGCGGAATCTGGCCCCGAACAGGGCGGTGTCGCCGAGATGCTCGATGAGGGCGGCCTCGACTTCCTCGGGGTCGATGATCAGGTCTGCCGAGTCGGGAGGCTGATCTGCATCGGGGAATCGGAAGGCAATACCGTCATCCGACCACACCACGTCGACGTCCGACCCGTATCGGGCCCGGAATCGGTGACGGAGCGCCATGGCCCATGGGGCATGGATGCGGGCACCGAGAGGGGAGAGAAGAACCAGCCGCCAGTCACCGATCTCGTCGCGGAATCGCTCCACGACCAGCGTCTGGTCGGTGGGGACGAGGCCAGTCTCCTCTTTCTCCTCTTCGAGATAGGCGAGCAGGTTGGCCGCAGCCAGCTCGTCCAGGTGGTGTTCTGTGTGGAGACGGACTGCGGCCTCGCCCGGCTCGAGCCGCGAGATCTCCCGGACGAACCGACCGACCGCCTTCCCTGTCTCCAAGGATCGCCCCATCATGTCCCCGTGCCAGAACGGCATTCGGGCCGCGGCGTCCGCAGGGGCGGGCACCACCTCGACGCTGTCGTGAGTGATCCGATTGATACGCCATGAGCTCGACCCGAGGAGGAAAGTGTCCCCTTCCCGCGACTCGTAGACCATCTCCTCATCCAGCTCCCCCACCCGGCTCCCATCGGGAAGAGCCACGCGGTAGAGACCTCGATCGGGGATGGTTCCCGCATTCGCCACCGCGAGTTGCTTCGATCCGGGGCGAGGGCTCAGCTCATTGCTGACACGGTCCCAGTTGAGTCGTGGCCTGAGCTCGGCGAACAGGTCGGAGGGGTAGCGCCCGGCGAGCATGTCGAGAGTTGCCTCGAAAACAGCCCGGCTCAGCTCCGAATAGGGGGCGGCCCGACGCACCAGGTCGAACAGGTCGTCGACGGTCGTAGAGGAGCCGACCACCTCGGCGACGATCTGCTGTGCGAGAACATCGATCGGGTTGGCGGGTATCCGGGTCGATTCGACATTGCGCTCGGCCATTTCCCCGGCGATCACAGTGGCCACGAGCAGGTCGCCGCGGTGCTTGGGAAACACCCTGGCCCGGGACACGCCGTCGACCTGATGACCGGATCGGCCGACTCGTTGCAGGCCCGAGGCCACAGAGGTGGGCGCCTCCACCTGGATGACGAGGTCTACGGCTCCCATGTCGATGCCGAGCTCGAGTGATGAGGTGGCCACCACCGCTTTCAACTCGCCGCGTTTCAACGACTCCTCGATCTGGAGGCGCTGCTCGCGCGCCACCGACCCATGATGCGCCCGGGCCACCTCCCTCTCGGCCAGGTTGTTGATCTCGGCGCAGATCCGCTCCGCGAGGCGTCGGGAGTTGGCGAAGACGATGGTGCTGTTGTGGCGCTCGATCTCAGCGAGGAGGCGGGGGTAGATCGCGGGCCACATCGAGCGGGTGGTCGGGTGATCTGGGTCCAGCGGATCCGGCTCACCGGGCTCGGTCATGTCTTCGACCGGGACCACGATCTCGATGTCGAGGGGACGGCGCTGAGGGATGTCGACCAGGGTCACAGGCCTCGGCGTCCAGACCTCGCCGTCCACCGTTCCCCCTCCCAGGAACCGGCCGATCGCCTCCAACGGGCGCTGGGTTGCCGAGAGGCCGATCCGCTGTGGCGGCCGTTCGGTGACTTCCTCGAGTCGCTCCAGGGAGAGGGCGAGGTGGGCGCCCCGTTTGGTGCCGGCGACGGCATGGATCTCGTCGACGATGACCCACTGGACGGACTCGAGGACACTGCGCGCCGCCGAGGTCAGGATCAGGTACAGGGACTCGGGAGTGGTGATCAGGATGTCCGGCGGGTGGCGGTTCATCCGCCGTCGATCGTCGGCAGGTGTGTCGCCGGTGCGGAGGAAGGTCGTGAGCTCCGGCAGAGGGCCCGAGCCGAGGCGGGTCGCGGCGTGCCGGATTCCGGCCAGTGGGGCACGCAGGTTGCGATCGACGTCGTGGGCTAGTGCCTTCAGTGGCGAGATGTAGAGGACCCGGCACCGAGCGCTTTGCTCCGGGATTGGCTCGGAGAGCAGCCGGTCGAGGGTCCAGAGAAAGGCGGCGAGAGTCTTGCCGGATCCGGTTGGGGCGTGGATCAGGGTGTGTTCGCCGCGGGCGATGGCCGGCCATCCGGCGTCCTGGGCCGGTGTCGGGGCTCGAAAGGAGGCCTCGAACCAGGCACGGGTGGCCGGTGTGAAGGCTGCCAGAGAGTCCACACCGGCAAGGTATCAGCCGGGGAGGACAAGTTCAGTGGCGCGAGGCTCCTGCTCGGAACCTGCAACGGACTGCCAACGGGAGCGGTAGCCCAGCCGACGTCTGTTCGACCTCGGCTGCGCTAGCGGGAGGTCAGGTAGCCGGGGCTCGAGTGGTGGTGGGCCGAGGTCGAAGTCGGCCGGCCATTCAAGCGGACATCTCCAGGGGGAGCCGATCGATGGCCGCGAGCTCGAGGAAGATCTCGACGACCGCGGGGTCGAACTGGGTGCCGGTGTGCTTGCGGATCTCGTTCACGGCGAAAGAGACCGGCAAAGCGGGTTGGTATGAACGGGTGGATGTCATGGCGTCGAATGCATCGGCGACCAGGACGATCCGGGAGAGGATCGGGATCTCGGCTCCGGCGAGGCCGAAAGGGTAGCCCCGGCCATCGAAGCGCTCATGGTGGTAGAGGATGGCTTCGGCAACCTTGGGATCGAGGCGGTTGCGGGTCATGGCGAAACCGAGCTCGGGGTGGCGCTGCATCAGCTCCCGTTCGTTTTCGTCGAGGGGGCCGGGCTTGCCGAGGATGCCGGGGTCGAGGTGGATCTTGCCTACGTCGTGGAGCACCCCCGCCAGGGCCAGGCGGTCGAGATCGTCCTCTCCGAGCCCCAGGCCGGACCCGAGGTCGACGGCGAGGTCGGACACGCGGTGCACGTGACCGTGGAGGTCCTCGATCACGTCCTCCATGACCTTTATCAGAATGTCGCTTGGCAGTTCTCTCATGGCTTCAACCAGGTGCGAAGTCTGCCCAGTTCCGCCCCGTGTTGTATGGGTCGAAGGGACTAATCCTTTCGGGTAGGTCGCTAGACCCAGGCCCGGATCAGATCAGACCGTTGGCGACCGCCGCCTCGACGAAGGCTGCCGTCCGTCCGGGGTCGACAGCGTTCCGCGGGTCGTTGTCGACCTTGAGCGCCGAGCCGACGATGACAGTGTCGGCGATCTCGAGGAGCCGGCCCAGGTTCCCTGGAGCCGCTCCCGAGCCGATCACCACCCGGGTCCCCTTGGGGACGGCGCTGGCGATGGCTGACGACTCCGCCAGGTCGGGCTCCTCGCCGGTGCCCGATCCCGAGACGATGACGGCGTCGGCCAGTCCCCGCTCCACGGTGTCCCTGGCTGCCTGATCCGCGGTGAGGCCTGGTGGGGGAGTGGCGTGCTTCACCAGGACGTCGGCCCAGACCTCGACCTCCGGAGCGAGGACGCCACGTCGCCGAAGCAACTCCGCTGCCCTCCCCACCAGTGGCCCCTGATCGGTGTACATCACTCCGGTCAGCACGTTGACCCTGATGAACCCAGCACCGGTGGCCGCCGCTATCCCCAAAGCGGCGGCGGCGTCGTTGCGGAGCACGTTCACCCCGACCGGCAACGAGGTCTCGGCTCGGGCTGCGCCGACGGCCAGGGACATCGCGGCGACCGTCTCAGGGTCGACTCGGTCCCCGCGAAAGGGCGCATCGCCATAGTTCTCGACCAGGATCCCGGGGAACCCGGCTGCGTGCAGCGTCACGGCGTCGGCGACCGCGGCCTCGATGACGTGATCCATGGACCCACCGAAGCGCGGGGAGCCGGGGAGCGGTAGGAGGTGCACCATCCCCACGAGGTGGGGAAGCCCGCTCACAGGTATGCCTTGGCTACCTGAAGGGCTTTCTTGGCGTAGTCGCCTTGATAGGTGAGGTGGGTACTGTCGGCCTTGACCCTGCGCACCGCGACCCGCGCCCACTCTGAGGCGGATCCTTTGATGACCTGGTCGGTGTCATCGGGTCCGTAGACCCACTTGGCATAGCCGGGGCCCATGACTTCGACCCGCACAGGCTCGTAGTCCTCGCCGGCTTCCTTGAACGCGTGGGGGAGCGTCTTCCATCCCAGCCAGCACACGTGACGGAGCCGGGTGGTGTCCTCGACCTCGAGGCCGAGGGTCTTATAGATGTCCAGTCCACGGGCCCAGGTGTCCACCAGGCGGTATGTGGCGAAGGTCCGAGCACTCATGTCGCCGTCGATCCAGTCGATCCTGGCGTCGGAGCCCATGTGGGAGAGAGGCTCGACGACTTTGGCGCGGCCTCCGCGCCACCACTCGATCACATCCTGGGGTCGCATCCCACGGCCCCTCTTGATCGCCTCTTTCTTGAGGGCCTCGAGGTCGGGAGCGGTGCGCCACCTCTGGATTCGATCGCCGCCGGCGATCGAATCGGCGGCCAGCTCCTCGAAGTCGGCGAGGTGAGCGATGGTGTCCCGGACCGTCCATGGCTTGGACGGGGTGACCATGTCCCAGATCTTGATCGGAATCCGCTGCAGGGACTGGTCGAGGAATTGCTGCTCGGCTACCAGGTCGGAGAGGATGTCGCGCACCCCCAAATGTTAGCCCCCAACGGGAAACTATTCCCAGGTGACAACCCCCTCACCAGGGTCTTTCCGCGTGCTCCTCCGTCATCGGGACGGGGAGCTCGAAAGTATCCGGAGTCCTCACCAGGTCGTTGAGATGGTCGATCAATTGCCGAAGCCGGCCGAACTGCCTCCGGTCGAAAACCAAGGAGATCCGGTCCATGTCGAGCGAGTCCCCCTCCTCGATCTCGGCGGCGGTCGGCTCGGCTCTCTCGATCGCGCCCTCGACCACGATGTCGGCGTATTCGGTGTTGAGCACCTCCAACTCTGCATCGGTCGGCCCCCGCACCAGGCGGAGAATCAGCCTCCCTCCGGCGTAGCGCTGGGAGTGGTAGTTGGCGTAGAAGTGCCAGATGTGCTCCGAAGCCTCCACCGGGTCGGTGGTGTGGTGGTAGAGGCCGAGGTCCGGCTCGGAGATCAGCCCTCTTTTCAGCTGCTCACTTTGGATGAAGTCGAGCAGGGGCTCCCAGTAGCCGGTGTTCGGTGCCTCGAGGAGCACTATCGGGTGGACGTCACTCTTCCCGGTCTGGATAAGCGTGAGCAACTCGAACGCTTCGTCGAGGGTGCCCCAGCCGCCGGGAAGGATGGCGAAGGCGTGTGACTCCTTGACGAAGGCCAACTTCCTGGTGAAGAAGTACTTGAAGTTGACCGTCCGCGACTCGTCCAGATACCGATTGCCCATCGCCTCGAAAGGAAGCCGGATGCTGACCCCGAAGGAGTTCTCCTTGCCCGCACCCCTGGTTCCCGCCTCCATGATGCCGGGCCCGGCGCCGGTGATGACACCCCAGCCTCTGGTGACCATGTGCGCGGCGAAGTCCTCGGCGATTCGGTAGTTGGGATCGACCTCGGTGATGCGCGCCGAGCCGTAGATGGTGACCTTGGGCTCCCGGTGCCGGGAGAACACCAGGTTGGAGTAGCGCATTTCCTTTAGCGCGGTGTTCATCATCTTGAGGTCGGCTCGACTAGCCGAGTCGCGGTGGAGCTTGAGGACCGTGGTCACCAGCTCGGCGATCAGATCCTCGTTCTGGTTGTCCGAGACCGCGGCGACCAATTCTCGGACTCGAGCATCGAGCTCGGGGTTGCCCAGGTCGTAGGCCATGGTCTTGACGGTAATAAACCGCGCCGCTCTCAGAAGGGCTTGGTGGTCGGGCCCTTCCGCACTACAGCGTTCCACACGGTCTCGTAGTGGTCCCGGTCGAAGAGATCGACGTGGGGGAGCACGAACTCCTCCCAGGTGGCCCGCAGGGGGTCGCTTCGGTCGGCGTAGACGATCAGCCCGGTCGGGATCCGGTCCAGCACCGAGCGTAACGAGAGCGGGGTCTCCACGCGCACCCCCGTGTCCTGGGCTTCGAAGGATGCGTTGATCTCCACCGCCAGCCGGGCAATTGCCTCCACGTAGTCACGCTTCAGCCCCGGATAGCGGCGGGTGAGCATGGTCTCGACCTGGTCGGAACCGGGGAACATCTTCTCCCAGATCACCCAGCGGTCGGCGAATGCCTTGTTCAGGGTTTGAGTGCCTGCGTAGTCCCTGAGGTCGGTGGGGTTCATGGTGCCGAAGATGCGCACATCGCCGCGAAGGCCCACAGTCTCCCCGTTGGGAAGGTCGAGTGCCGCATAACGATCGAGAAGGCCATGGAGGGCGAAAAGCGTTTCCGCCCCGGCGGCGTTCAACTCGGAGAGGTTGAGAAGGGAGGGGCCGCGCAGCGCCCTCGTGATGTCACCGTCCTCCCAGCGGCTCTCAGTTCCTCCCTTGCCGTCTCCGTGAAGGCGCGTGGACCCGATAAGAGTCACGTCCCTCACCTCGCCAGTGAGGGGAATCCGGAAGTAGGGAAGGCCCATGGCCGCGGCGAACTGCTCGATGTCGTGGTCTTTTCCGGTCCCCATGTGACCTCGCACCGCGACGTGCAGCGGGACGAGCCCAGGGGCGTCGGAACGGCGCGCCGACTCGATCTGGGCGAACCGGTAGAGCATGCCCAGGTCGACGTAGTGGGGATCTGGCTCAGGGATCTTGCGAATCCGGAGGTCCTTCTCTTCGGCGTCTTTGGGGACCTCGAAGCGCTCCAGCTCGATGGTCGGGCCTTCGCCGCTGGGGTCGACGAATGTGGCTGTGTCAGGCAATCGATCTCTCCTGTCTCGAGTTGTGCTCTGAAGCTCTGATCCACCAGGTGTCCATGCCCCAAAGGGCGAGGCTGCGCCTCAGGGCGCTCCGCGTGCCGTCGATCATCGCCTGGGCCAGGCCCTCGGGTTGCTCGACGACCTCGTGGCGGCGATAGGCCAGGTCGACGGTGTGATCGCCGATGCCGAGCCCGATCACTGTGGTCCCGCCGCCCTCAACCGCTGCCACCGATCGGGCTAGCGCCTCGACCGAGCCCCGGGTCATCCCGTCGGCGAGCACCATGAGCACCCGCACCTGGGCCCCGAGGCGCGCCATCCGCTCCGCGGCGTGGATCACGTTGAACTCGTCGACGTTGGCCGCCTTCTCGAATAGCGAGACAGGGGGCGAAGTGCGCGGGTCACGTCGGGCCATGGTGGCGGCCGCCTTCGGCTCGGCAGCGGTGTAGAAGAGCCCGGCCAGCGCGGGCTCCCCGTCCCGCCACCGGCGCTCGAACGGCTTGACGACGTAGTGGTTGACGGTGGTGATCAGGCGGTCGGCAGCGGTGCCGTGGGTCTGACGCAAGCCACCGGTCGCCGCCACCCGACGCCGCCGGTAGGTGTCCTCGGTGTCGTCGGGGCGGGCTGCGAAGCCCCGGTTGAACATGGCAACCTCGAAGTCGATCTGCAGTTCGTCACAGAGATGAGCCATCGTCCACGCCCCGAGCAGGGCTGCGGGCATCGCCCAAGAGGAGCGCGTGCTGGCCTCCTTCCGCGGGCTCAACATCGACGCCGAGGCATCCACCAGCAGCGAGACGGCGTAAGTGCGACGTACCCGTGCCGCCCGCCGCTCGTAGAGGCGTTGATAAAGGCCGGCGCCGATGAACAGCGCTGCATGCGGTGAGACGTCGCCCTGGTCGAACCCGGACCGCAACCCCCGGCGCTGATTGGCCACGAACAGGGGGAGCAGCTCGCCCGAGACCCGGCGCTGCGCCACCCCCCAACGCCGTGATGCCTGACGCAGCGTCTCCATCCCCTCCCCGGAGAAACGGGCGAACGAGGCCGGGATCGGGGTCACCAGCAGCTTTCCTCCCTGGCCGGTGGGCAGGTACACGTCGGGGGCCTGGCTGACTCGGAGCAACTGGTCGGTCGACTCGTCGTCGGCGATGTCAGAGGCGCCCTTCCGGTCGGAGGATGCGGACCGGGCATCGGCGGATCGCCTGGTGTCCTGATAGGACTCGGCGTCGGCCACGATCGGCGACGTCATCCTGACCGCGTCCACGCCGTCCCGGGCCTTCTCGGCCTCGGCTTCGGCCTCCATCTGCCGCTTGGCATGGGTCGTGTTGGCCTGGGCCTCGGATATCAGCCCGTGGGCCCTGGCGATCGCCTCCAGCTCCAGGGCGAGTTGTGCGACTTCCCAGGGGTCACTGCTCTGGGCCGCGCTTTCGCAGTGACCGCTGGCGTCATCGAGCGCCAGGGCGGCGTGTGCCTCGAAGCGCTTCTCCAGCACCTCACGCTCGACGTAATCACCTGTGAGCAGGAAGCATCCGAGGACGAACTGGCTCAGAGCCCCGGACCTCTCGATTGCCGAGGCCATCGAGGACAGATAGAGGTCGGCGAGCACGGAGCGTGCGCCCGGGTATATCGACAGGCCCTGCCGCTCCTGGCGGGCATCCTCCAGTGAGAAGAAGAGGACTTCGGCGACCGGGCGATTGGTGCGCTCCAGGGCTGTGAGCAGGTCGACCTTTCCCTCGGGGAGTGGCTCGCCTTCTATCGGCCAGCCCTCCGGAGGGTCTCGTGGCTCGTCGAAATTGGTCGAGACCAGATGCATCACTTCGTGGAGGGCGGTGGCGATGGCCACTTCGTCTGGTGTCACCGGGGCGTTTCGGAGATAGGCGGCCTGGAAGATCCGGGGGTCGCACACCACCTCGTCGGCCGACGCCGAGGCCTCCGAACCGAGCCTGACCCGGAGATTCGGGTTCTGGGAGAGGCTGCGGGCGAACCTGGTGACGGCCGGAGCAACCCGCTGGTATCGGCTGACCACCGCTTCGATCGCCTGTTCCTCGGGTCGGATCAGGTCGGTCAGAAAGGTCTGGTCGCGTCCACGCATAGCTGGTCATTGTCTCATGGGTGTCAAACAGCGCCATGCGGCGCCGTTTTACGTTTTACGCATCACGCACGACGTACGACGTGGAACGTCTATGGGCCGCAGGCCCATAGACTCCCGCCCGTGCACTACGACTTCACCACACTTCCCAACGGGCTCCGAGTCATCACCGAGCCCATGCCCTCGCTCCGCTCGATAGCCCTCGGATGCTGGGTGGACACCGGATCCCGCGATGAGCTCCCCAACGAACATGGTGCGTCCCATTTCCTCGAGCACCTCCTGTTCAAGGGCTCGGAGAAGCTGTCGGCCCGCGAGGTGTCGGAGATCTTCGACGCTATCGGAGCAGAGTCCAACGCCTTCACCTCGAAGGAGAACACCTGTTACTGGACCAGGCTCCTCGATCAGGACCTGGAGACCGGCTTCGACGTGCTGGCCGAGATGATCCAGCGCCCGGCCTTCCGCCAGAACGAGATCGACGCTGAGCGGCAGGTGGTCATCGAAGAGATCAACATGAACGAGGACGATCCCGACGACGTTGCGTTCGAGAACTTCAGCATGGCCGCGTTTGCGGGGCACCCGCTCGAGGCTCCGGTCCTGGGCACCCGGGAGTCGATCCGGGCCATGTCACGCGACGACATCAACGGCTACTGGAAGCGGCGTTACGGGGCGGGCTCGATGGTGGTGGCCGCGGCCGGATCGATCGAGCACGAAGCGCTGGTCGAGCTGGTGTCGTCCCGGTTCGGAGATTGGTCCGGCGATTCCGTCGACCACGAGCACGGCCCCGTCGAGCCGACCTCGACCGTTTCCATCACTCGCAGGGACACAGAGCAGGCCCACGTGGTCATGGGGGGCAAGGGCCTGAATCGCTCCGACGAGCGGCGGTGGGCGTTCGAGGTGATGAACCACGTCATGGGGTCGGGAATGTCGTCCCGCCTCTTCCGCGAGGTCCGGGAGGAACGGGGCCTGGCGTATGCGGTGTACGGGTTCCGGCTCGCGTACGCCGACGCCGGCGCCTGGGGTGTCTACGTCGGGACCACGCCCAGCCAAGCCGACACCGCCCTGAACGTGATTCGCGACGAGCTGGCCAAGGTGGTCGCCGAGGGGATCACCAACGACGAGTTGGAGCGGGCCAAAGGCTCGATGAGGGGTGGGCTCGCCCTTTCTCTCGAAGACCCGAACAGCCGCATGGTCCGCCTGGGCCGCGACGAGCTCACCGGGATGCCCCATCTCTCGGTCGACGAGCGGTTGGAGAAGCTGGAGGCGGTGACATTGGACGACGTCCAGTCGATCGCCACCGACATGTTCACCGGGGAGAGAGTGATCGGAGCGGTTGGCCCCTTCGAGGAGTCTGACCTCGCTCCGTACCTTGCGGCCTAGCGGTCAACCTCGAAGCTGAGGCTCATCGGCTTCTCACCGAGAGACACCACGCCGGTGTCAGCGCCGGGTTCGAGCCGCTCGATCATCAGCGCACCGCCGAGCTCGTTGTCACCTTCCCGGGACGGCCATCCCTGGACCGTGTACCCGGTCACGGTGCCGGAGAGCGATGTCCAAAGGACCGACTCGTTGCCCTGGATCAGCTGCACCAGGCCGGCTGCCGATCCGGTGGGCCTGAGATCCGCCCCTGGTCTCGGGGCCTGGAAAACCGCAGTTGCAGTCACCGCCAAGGCGGCGGCGACTGCAACAACGGCAAGGAGGGTGGACCTGGCGGTCGACATCGACTGCATCGTCGCATCAAGGTAGGAAAACCTCGGTAATTACTAAACGGTCAATTCCACCAACTGCGAAAGGACTAGTCCCAGGGCCAGGAACACCAGGAGAACCACCAGGGCGACGCCGAGCGGTCGCCTCCGGTGATTCTCCGCCCAGCGCACGATCACGAATCCGAGGACGACCCAAAGCATGACGTCCAGAGGCCAGGCCACCACGACCGTCTCGGTGAACACCCCGATCAGCGCCGACAATGGCCCGCCGGCATAGAGGAGAGTCAGCCCGACGGTCTCGCACAGTCCGGCGCATGCGTCGCGATTTATCAGAGTCAGGCCTATGGCGAACATCACGATGCCGAACCCGAGGAGGAAGGTGGTCGTGATCGCGATGTCCCGGCACCCGGGTGGCTGGTTGGCGGAGGGCACGAGGGCGGCGATGGTAAGCAGGCTCGGCGTCGCCTGATCCGATAGCGTTGCCGTCTCGACAACGGAGGTCTGAACTGGAGGACATTCTTCTCGTGCTCCACATCGCGGGAGCAGGCACCTGGCTGGGGGCGAACATCGTCCAGGCGGTGGTCCCCCGCATGGCGCTCACGGAGGGCCCGGCGACGGCCTCGGGTTGGTATCGGATCGCGGGGCGCCTGTCCAAGGTGCTCTACATCCCGGCGGCGGTCCTCATCCTGATCACCGGGATCAGCATGGTGCTCCTCCGCAGCGACGAGTTCAGTTTCGGGACCGCCTTCGTCGGCATTGGCTTCGCCATGATCGTGATCGGCGCCTTGCTCGGTTCGTTCGTGTTCGGTCCCTATTCAGAGCGGGCCGCAGACGCCATTCAGGCCAACGACGGAGCCGCCATCAAGGCCAACACCGGGCGGCTGGCCGCTTTCGGGGTTCTCGACACCTTGCTGCTGTTGGTCACCATCACCGCGATGGTGCTCAAGCTCGGCGCCTGATCATTCGGCGCGCCCGGTGCGGACATCGGGTGCGCCCATTCGGGCTGCGTCGGCCGTCCGATCGTCGGGCTGACGCTGCGAGTCGAGCTCTGCCTGCACCCGGGCCAGGTAATGCTCGACTTCCCGCCCCATCTGCTCCCGGGTCCAGCCGAGTGGCCCCGCCATGAGCTCGGCCACGATGGGAGCGGCGGCTGCTCCCCGATCACGGGTCTCAATCGAGATCCGGGTGCGACGGGCAAGGACGTCATCGAGATGAAGCGCTCCCTCGTGGGTCACAGCGTGGACCACTTCGGCGCGGAGATAGGGGACCTCAGGCACCACTCGTTCACCCAACTCGGGTCTGGCGGCGAGCAGCGCCTGCACGTCCTCCACACCGGTGCCGTGCCGACCGAGGAGGTGGGCGGTGGTCTCCTCATCGAGGCCCAGGCCAGAGCGGGTGTCCCAGAGCTCCTGGTAGCCGTCGGCTCCGACCAGTTCCACGGTTTCGGTGATCGAGGCCTTCCGGTGCAGGCCGAGGGCGGTGTCGACAGCATCCCGGGCCATCACCCGATAGGTCGTGTACTTGCCCCCGGCGATGGTGATCAGACCAGTCTTCGACTCGATGACTGCGTGTTCGCGACTCAACCGGCTCGTCTCATCCGACTCACCAACGAGCAACGGCCGAAGCCCGGCGTAGACCCCGACCACGTCCTCGTGACCGATCGGCGACGACAGGACGGTGTTCACCCAGTACAGGAGGTAGTCGATATCGGTGCGGCATGCGGCCGGGTGGGCCCTTCGCAGCGACCAGGGGGTGTCCGTGGTGCCGATCAACCAGAAGCGGTGCCAGGGGATGACGAAGAGCACGCTCTCGGCGGTGCGCAGGATCATGCCGGTGCTGGAGTCGATTCGGTCCCGGGGGACCACGAGATGGATGCCCTTGGAGGCAGAGACGTCCTGGCCATGGTCTCCGGCCATTTCCTGCAGGTCGTCGCTCCACACCCCGCCGGCGCCGATGACCCGGCCGGCCCGGATCTGGAACTCGGTCCCGGTCTCCAGGTCGCGGGCCCGGATCCCGGTGACCCGCCCTTCCTCCATGACCAGCCCGGTGGCGCGGGTGCTCGAGGCGACAAGGGCCCCGTGGCTGACCGCAGTTCGGGCCAGGGTCATGGTGTGCCTGGCGTCGTCCACGAGCACGTCCCAGTAGAGGACTCCACCCTTGAGCGCGTGCCCGACCGCCGGGGCCATCTCCAGCGCGGCCGCCCGGCTCAGGTGACGGTGATTGGGAAGGGGGTTGCCCAGCGCTGCGGCGAGCCGGTCGTAGAGAAACACGCCCGCACCGACGTAGAAGCGCTCCCAGATCGGATGTTGCAGCGGGTAGAGGAAGGAGACCGGCGTGCACAGGTGGGGGCAGATGCGCTCGAACATCAGATTGCGCTCGGCGAGGGCCTCCTTGACGAGCTTGAAGTTGCGATGCTCGAGGTAGCGGAGACCGCCGTGGAAGAGCTTGCTCGAGCGGCTCGAAGTGCCCGAGGCGTAGTCCCTCTGCTCGATCAGGGCCACGGAGAGGCCACGGGTCGCCGCGTCGAGGGCTATCCCACAGCCGGTCACCCCGCCCCCGATCACCGCGATGTCGAACCGCCCCGTCGCCATTCGGGCCAGCGCTGAGGCTCGTTGCCCGACGTTGAGCCGGGATGAAGGTGCGGCGGCTCCGTTGGTCATGGCCACAGGTTTAGCGCCTCTTGGTTGGAGAGCGGGTCTCGAGACGTAGCATCGCCGGGTGGCGCACCCGTTCCAGGTAGGGGTCCAGCTACCCGAGGTCGAGCGTGAGGTCGGGTGGCTCGAGATGAGGGACATCGCCCGCACCGCGGAGTCGGCCGGGTTCGACTCGTTGTGGCTCGGGGACCACCTTCTCTATCGCGACCAGGTCCATGGGACGACCGGGCCCATGGAGGCCTGGTCGACGTTGGCTGCTCTCGCAGAGGCGACGGAGCGGGTCAGCCTGGGGACACTGGTGGCGTCGACCTCGTTCCACGCACCGGCGATGCTGGCCAAGAAGGCGGCGACGATCGACGAGATCTCGGGGGGACGGCTCATCCTCGGTCTGGGCGCCGGATGGAACCGCACCGAATACGAGGCGTTCGGCTTTCCCTTCGACCATCGCATCGACCGCTTCGAAGAGGCCTTCGCCATCATCCGTGCCCTGCTGACCGAAGGCCACGTCGACTTCCAGGGCTCGCACTACACGGTCCGTGACGCCGAGTTGGTACCCAGGGCCCGGCCCGGGATCCCGCTGCTGATCGGCTCCAACGGGCCGCGCATGCTGAAGATCGCATTGCCTCACGTCGCGATGTGGAACACCTGGCATTCCTCATTCGGCAACGACGTCGAGAAACTGGGCCCGCTCCTCGAGGAGATCGACCGCGCCTGCGCCGATGCCGGCCGAGAGCCGGGGGAGGTGGAGAAGTCGGCCGCCATCTACGTCCAGACTGGCCGGCGGTACCGGCCGAATCACCGGACTCGGCGTCCTCCCGGGCGACGTCCCTCATTCCGGCTCGCGGGAAGACCTGGCCCGGCTCCTCGAGCAACACTTTGCCGCCGGCCTGGACCACATTCAGCTCGTGCTCGACCCCATCGACGCCGCCTCGGTGGAGGAGATGGGTGAGGTGCTCCGCCTGATCCGCTGACCACTGGCAGGCGCCATCAGCCAATCGGTAACGTCGGTCTCGGAGGTGACATGAAGCTGACCACATCGAGTTTTCGCAACGGAGGCCCGATCCCCGACCGATACGGCCTCGCCACCCCGCACCCGGAGACCAAGGTCACTTTTGCCGACAACGTCAATCCGGAGCTGACCTGGGACGAGGTGCCCGAGGGCACCCGGTCGTTCGCACTGATCTGCGTCGATCCCGACGTGCCCTCCCGGGGTGACGACGTCAACCAGGAGGGGAGGGAAGTTCCAGCTGACCTTCCCCGCGTCGACTTCTATCACTGGGTCGCGGTGGAATTGCCCTCCGATTTGCGCTCGATCGCCGAGGGCGAGTTCTGCGTAGGTGTGATGCCCCATGGCAAGCAGGTTGCGTTCGGGCCGCACGGCTGCCGCCAGGGGATCAACGACTTCACCGGCTGGTTCGCAGGCGACCCTGACATGGTTGGCAAGTACTACGGCTACGACGGCCCGGCCCCACCCTGGAACGACTCGCTGGTCCACAATTACGTGTTCACCCTCTATGCCCTCGACATCGACGAGGTCCCGGTCGGCGGCGAGTTCACCGGAGCCCAGGTGCGGGAGGCCATAGACGGCCACATCCTCGCCGAAGCGTCCTTGTCGGGCACCTACACCCAGAACCCCCGGCTCCGCTAACCGCTCCCGCTCACGAGCGCCGGGCTGCGCCTGGCCAGTGACTTGATCGTTAGCACCACGAAGAACAAGGCGACCGGGACGACGGCGATCGTCGCCGAGCCCGAGGTGCTTGCGTGATAGCTGATGATCAGCCCCACCACGACCGACCCGGCGCCAATCGCGGCCGCAGTCAGCATCATCGTCGGGACCCGTTTCACGAGGAGGGCGGCGGTGGCAGCCGGGCCTACCAGGAGCCCGAAGACGAGCAGCGTGCCCACGACGCGGAACGAGCCGACGATGGACAGGGTGATGAGGGCCACCAGAGCGAGGTGGGCCACTCTCGGTCGCAGCCCGAGGAGCTGTGCCTTCAACTCGTTGAAGGAGAGGACGAGGAAGCTCCGATAGAGGAGTACCGAGGTGGCGAGGACCACGACAACCACTGCCACCAGCAGGACAAGGTCGCCTGTGGTGACTCCGAAGGGATCTCCGAACAAGATCTCGGAGAGATGCTCGGGGTCGGATGAAGGCACCAGCAGCACTCCCAACCCGAGCATGCCGACGAAGAGAAGGCCGATCCCTGTGTCCTCGGAGAGGTGAGTCTGGCGGTGCACGTAATTGATTCCGGCGGCCATCACCCCCGCCGCCAGGAGGGCCCCCACAACCGGGGCGAAGCCGACGATCGTGGCCAGGGCGATGCCGGGGATCACCGCGTGGACCAGGGCATCGCCAAGAAAGGTCATCCCTCTCACGACCACCCAGGTACCGACGAGGGCAAGGGCCACGGCGGCCAGGGCTCCTGCGATCAGGGCACGCTGCTGGGCGACCAGTGTGAACGGCTCGATCAGCCAATCCATGGCACAGACCGACAGCCGATTGCCTCGTCGGGTTGAGCATCTATAATGAGAATCATTATCAAATATCGTACGCAATGACGGACATCAGGTCAACCGAACAGCGCAGCGTGGAGCAATGGCTTGTCTCGCGCGGCATTCGCTTCACGAGTGGGCGGAAGTTGGTCGTGGATGAGCTGCAGCGGGCCGGAGGGCCGCGATCTGCGGCCGAATTGCACGGAGATCTGGGCGGGATGGTCCCGGTCTCATCGGTCTACCGAACCCTGGCGGTCCTCGAAGGGGCGGGGGTCGTCGAGCCCCACCACAGCACCAAGGGCGTCACCCGCTACGAGATCGCAGAATGGCTAGCGGGGCACCATCACCACCTGATCTGCCTGGAGTGCGGCGTCGTGGATGACTTCGAGCTCCCCGGAGGGCTCGAGGGGGAACTGGAGCGTCTAGTGGGCAGGGTGTCTGATCTCTCGCAGTTCACCGCAAGCAGCCATTCGCTCGAGGTTGCCGGACGGTGCTCCAAATGCCGGTGACCGCCGCCGTCATCGGCCGGGAGGTCGTGCTCGCTTATGGATCGAAGGTTGCCGTCGATCACTCCGATTTCGCCATTCCTGCGGGTGGCATGACGACCCTGATCGGGCCAAACGGGTCCGGCAAGTCGACCCTGCTCAATGCGATCGCGGGCCTCATCGCACCCCGATCCGGGACCATCGAACATCCGGGTGCACGTGACGGCCGGCGCTCGATTGCTTACGTGCTGCAAACCACCAGGGTCAACCCGACACTGCCAATCACAGTGCGCGAGGTGGTCACCATGGGCCGATACACCACAGCGGCGCACGGCCGTCGACTGGGTTCAGGCGATCGCGCAGCTGTCGAAACCGCCATGGCCCGGATGGAGGTCGCTGACGTCGCCGATCGCCACCTTGGTGAACTGTCAGCAGGTCAGCGCCAACGGGTGATCGTGGCCCAAGGGCTTGCTCAGGAGCACGACGTCCTCCTTCTCGACGAGCCGCTGACGGGACTCGACTTGATGTCAGCGCAAGCAATCGACGCGGTGATCCACGATGAGACCACCAGGGGGTGCACCGTCATCATGACCACACACGACCTGGACGAAGCACAGGTGGCGGGTCATGTGGTACTCCTGTCAGGCCGCGTCATCGCTTCGGGACCGCCCGAGCTGGTTCTCACAGGGGAGAACCTGTCAGCGGCTTACGGGCCGAACCTGCTCCATGGCGAGGGTCGCAGGCTCTTCATCGATGACCCGGCACATCGACCGGTTGGCGGCCGGCATCAGCACCGGGATCGCTCAGGCTGAGCGGGCCTCCTCAGCGACGGGGGCCGCGTCTTCGCGGGGCCTGGCCTCGTTCACCTTCAGAGCACGACCGTTGTAATCGTGCCCGTCGAGCTCCGAGATGGCCTTGGAGCCCTCCTCGTTCGGCATCTCGACGAACCCGAAGCCGCGCGAACGCCCGGTTTCACGGTCGTTGATGATGGCCGCCGACTCGACGGTCCCGTATTCGCCGAACAGGCTCTCGAGGTCCTGTGCCGTCGCATTGAACGGCAGGTTTCCGACGTAGATGTTCATCTGTGACTGGTCCTTGTCCTAGCTGGCCCTTTCGGGGCATTTCGTCGCATTGTCCGGTACGACCCTTGTCCTCAGCCCAGTCATTCAGAACAGGGAAATCAGAACGAGTCGCCGCCGAGGCAGCAACAGCGCCGGGAGCATAACAGAGCAGTTAGTTCTCTGTCACGGAAACGCTGTTGATAACAGCGTCTTTGGTGGGTCGGTCCCGACGGTCGGTCTCGGTCCCGGCGATGGAATCCACCACGTCGATTCCCGAGGTGACCTTGCCGAAGATGGTGTAGGAATGGGGGAGCCCCACGTCGCGGTGGCAGATGAAGAACTGCGAGCCGTTGGTGTTGGGCCCGGCGTTGGCCATGGCCACCGTGCCCCGGCTGTAGCTGCCTTCGCCCTCCAGCTCGTCACGGAACTTGTAGCCCGGCCCACCGGTGCCGGTCCCGGTGGGATCGCCACCCTGGATCATGAAGTCCTCGATGACCCTGTGGAAGATGACCCCGTCGTAGTAGCCGTCTCGGCTCAGGTGGACGAAGTTGTTGACCGCGATCGGTGAACGCACCGCATCGAACTCGATCTCGATCGTCCCGTGGTTGGTGTCCAGGGTCGCGGTATAGGTCTTGTCGAGGTCGATGACGAGGTCAGGGGCGGCCGGGTATTGGTTTGCCATGTCTGTGGTTTCCTCGTGTGTTGAAGCGGATCAGCGGATGAAGTAGGCGGGAGTGTTGCCGCTCTTCCACTTGATGGAACAGCCCATAGATGGTCGCTGATCGGCGCTCACCTCGGCCCCGCCCAGCACCGCGTCGATCGCGGCCCGGAGGTCGGCCCCGGTGACCGGAGCATCGTTGCTGGGGCGGGAGTCGTCGAGTTGGCCTCGATAGACCAGTGCTCGCTCCGGCCCGAAGAGGAAGAAGTCGGGTGTGCACATCGCGGTGAAAGCCGCCGCGACCTCCTGGTCCTCATCAAAGAGGAACGGGAACAGGTATCCCTGAGTTTCGGCCTCGGCCTTCAAGTTCTCCGGCGAGTCTTCCGGATGGGTCTCAGGGTCATTCGACGAGATCGCGACGATCCCGAGTCCGGTGCCCTGAAAGTCGCGGCCCAGCCTGGCCAACTCGGTGCGAACGTGCTTCACGTACGGGCAATGGGTGCAGATGAACATGACGAGCAGAGCCTGCTTGTCGTCGAAATCGGACAACGAGACAGGGCGCCCCGAGACCGTGTCGGTCAGCTTGAAGTCGGGAGCCTGCGTCCCAAGAGCCAGCATCGTCGAAGTGACAGCCATCGAACCTCCATCGAGAACGTGTCGGGCCGAGTCTAAGACCCATCGAAACGTGTGATCAGCGGCCCGAACTCCTCGACGCTCCCGGCATGAGACACGTCGGGTATCGAGACGATGGTGTGTGAGGCACCCGCCTCCCGATAGGCCTCCACGAGGTAGCTGAAGTCATCGACGGTCCCCGCGTTTGCCCGGGCTGCGAAATCCTCGGCGGTCTGGTCACGGCCCCGGGCCGAATCCACCCGTGCTCCCAACTCCTTGCGGTTCGAGCCCACCATCGCGGTGATTAGGTGGGTCACCTCGATCTCACCCGGGTCGCGACCTTCGTCCAGACAGTGTTGGCGGAGGACCTCGACCTTGCGCGCCACCACCTCCGGCTTGCCAAAGAGGTTGCATGCGTTCCCGTGTCGGGCCACCAGCTTCAGGGTGCGACGCTCCCCGGATCCCCCGATAGTGATCGGGATGTGCTCCTGGATCGGCCTCGGGTAGCAAATCAGCTCCGATGCCGAGAAGAGACGGCCCTGGTACGACGGAGTGCCTTTGCCCCAGAGCAGCGGAAGCATCTCCAGGGTGTCCTCGAGGAGCTGGTACCTCTGGGGGACCGGGGGGAACTCCCATCCGTATCCCCGGTGCTCCTCGGCATTCCATCCCAGCCCCAAACCGCAGTTTGCCCGGCCCAAGGAGAGCACGTCGAGCGTGGCGATCATCTTCCCGAGCAGGGCGGGATTGCGATAGGTGATGCCGGTGACCAGGGCTCCGAGCCGGATCCGGCTGGTGACGCCGGCCAGGAAACCGAGGGTGGTGTAGCTCTCGGGTATGTCCTCCCAGGCCCTCCCGATGCTGGGGATCTGACGAAAGTGATCCATGACCCACAGGTCGCGGAATCCCGCCCCTTCCGCTGCGCTCGCGATCCGGGCCAGGTCCGTGGCCATGCTCTCCGGCCGGTCGCCCCAGTCGAATCGGGACACGGTCAACCCGAAGCTGTGGCCGCCGTCCCGCGCCGGCCTGGGCTTGGAGAGGGGAGTCGAGGCGAGTGCCGGAGGGACCAAAGCCACCGGCTGCTCGGTGATCACCCGATCGAACCCATCCTCGGGCAATTCGAGGAGGACGGAGTTGAACCGGGCGATCTGCTTGCGGAGCACATCTTTGGGCAGGGGTTTGCGCCGTGAGGCGTTCCGCCGCTCGCACTCCTCGGGTGGGGTCTCGAAGACCACCGCGATCGCCGGGATTCCGGCGGCGTGGGCCTGCCGCACCCAGCCCACCCGTCGCTCCCGGTCGAATCCCAGTGTGTCCACGACCGTGGCCAGGCCCCGTCCCAGCCTTTCCGTGACGATCCGCTCCAGGATCTCGAAGGCGGCAGTGCCCGCTCGGCGGTCTTCCTCGCCGGCGCCGACCATGGCCCGGAGCCGGTCCGAGGCCACGACACTCTCCTCGCCGAAGTGCTCACCGGCCCAGGTCGATTTCCCCGATCCGGACGGGCCGATCAGGACGAGGAGGCTGGGAGCGGGGAGTCTGAGCTCCATGGGGTCGTTCTAGTCGGTCGAGCGGTAGCCTGATGTGGTGAGCCTCGACTCCAAAGCCCCCTTCGGCCACGTCGCCACCGCGATGATCACGCCGTTCACCGATTCCGGCGCGGTCGATCACGAGAAGGCATGGCGCCTGGCGCGATACCTGGCAGATCAGGGCTCGGACACCCTGGTGGTCACCGGTACCACCGGCGAGTCTCCGACACTGAGCGCCGCCGAGAAGCTCGCGCTGTACAAGACGGTCCTCGACTCGGTCTCCGGGAAGAAGACGATGGTGGTCGCCGGGACCGGTAGCTACGACACCGCCGAGTCGATCGAATTGACCAGGCGCGCCGGCGAGATCGGTTGCCATGGAGCCCTCGCCGTGACCCCCTATTACAACAAGCCGGGCCAGTCGGGCCTGGTCGCCCACTTCGAGGCGATCGCAGACGTCGGGGTCCCGGTGCTGCTCTACAACATCCCCAATCGGACCGGCCGTCTCATCGAGCTCGAGACCCTGGACCGGCTCAGTCGGCACGAGAACATCGTTGCTGTGAAAGACGCGGTGATGGATGTCGACTTCACCAGCCAGACCGTGAACCGAATCCCTGCCCTGCCGGTGTACAGCGGCCAGGATTCGCACACCTGGCCGATGATGGCTGTCGGTGCGATCGGCGTGGTCTCGGTGATCAGCCACCTCGCCGGGCGGCGGGTGGCGGCCATGGTCGAAGCCGCCCTGGCCGGTGAGATGGACATTGCCCGAAGCATCCATCACGAGTTGCTGCCCTTGTGTGAGGCGTGTTTCCTCGAGACCAACCCGACCCCGGTGAAGGGTGCGATGAACCGGCTCTGGGAAACGGTGGGCTCGGTTCGCCTGCCATTGGTCGATGCCTCCGAGGAGACACTGATAGCCATCGAAAAGGCGGTTGGGGCTCTGCAAGGCCTGTGAGCGTCTCCGTCACGTTTCTCGGGGGCCTGGGGGAGATCGGTCGCAACTGCGCCGCCGTGGAGATCGCCGGGAAGATCGCATTGATCGACTGCGGCCTCATGTTTCCCGAAGAGGACATGCTCGGCGTCGATCTCGTATTCCCCGACTGGTCCTGGCTCGCGGCCCGCTCCAAGGACGTCGAGTGCGTGATCATCACCCATGGCCACGAGGACCACACCGGCGCTCTCGCCTACTTCCTCAAGGCGGTTCCGGTGCCGGTCTATGGGACCAGGCTCAGCATGGAGCTTGCCAGGGGGAGGATCGACGAGCTGGGCGTGGAGGCCGACCTCCGTGTCGTTGGATTCAAGAATTGGACTGACCATGGGCCGTTCCGCTTTCAGCTGATCCCTGTCAGCCACTCGGTCCCCGAGGCCGCTGCCGTGGCCCTCGACACTCCGGAGGGCGTGATCGTCCATTCCGGGGACTTCAAGCTCGACCCGACTCCGATCGATCAGGTGCCAACCGACCTGCCTGCCTTCGCCACCCTGGGCCGCCGCGGGGTTCGCCTGCTGCTCGCCGATTCGACCAACGCCGAGAAGCCAGGATTCGAGCCATCGGAGAGCTCGGTTGGCCGTCCCATTGCCGACATCGTGCGTGACGCCCCGGGGAGGGTGTTCGCCGCCTGTTTCTCCTCTCATATCCACCGGGTCCAGCAGATCGTCGACGCAGGCATCGCCTCGGGTCGGAAGATCGCCTTCTTCGGCCGCTCGATGCAGCGCAACACGGTGCTGGCCAAGGAGCTGGGGCTTCTCACGGTCCCCGAGAAGTCGCTGGTCGACATCAGCGAGCTCGAGAAGCTGCCGCTGGACAAGCAGATGATGATCACCACCGGAAGCCAGGGCGAGCCCTTCGCTGCTCTCTCCCTCATGTCCCAGGGGCGTCACCGGTTCGTCGAGCTCGGCCCCGAAGACACCGTCCTCATTTCGGCAAAGCCGATACCCGGCAACGAGAGCGCAGTTTCCAAGGTGATCTCCAACCTGATGCGACGCGGCGCGCGGGTGGTCCACGGCCAGAACGCCGACGTCCACGTCTCAGGTCACGCCAACCGCGAGGAGTTGCTGACCTTCCTCAACCTGTTGCGGCCCCGGGCTTTCGTGCCTGTACATGGCGAGTACCGGCACCTCCACGCCCATGCCGAGCTGGCGAGGACGATGGGCATTCGCCACGTCGACGTCCTCGAAGACGGCGACCGGGTGATCCTCGATGGGAAGAAGACGATGGTGGAGCGCCGGGCTGTCCCCGCCGGCTACGTGTATCTCGATGGATCGGCTGTAGGGGACGTTCAGTCTGCGGTGCTCCGCGACCGCTCCCATCTCGCGGATGAGGGCGTGGTCGTGGTCACCGTGGGGATCGACCACGACACCGGCGAGATCCTCTACGGCCCCGACCTCGACAGCCACGGCCTCATGGACGACCCGACCGCCGTCCTGGAGAAGTCGGCGGAAGCAGTGCGCCAAGCGATCGAAGAGCACGCTGCGGGGCGCAGTGACATTGGAGAGCTGCAGAAGACGGTTCGGTCCGCGGTGGGCAAGGTGATCCGCGCGGAAACCGCGCGCAAGCCGGTGATCGTCCCGGTGGTGATGGAGCTCTAGACGACCCGAGCCGCGGAGGCGAGGCCAATGAGCGATATGGCGTTCCTGGGCGGGATCCCCCTCATCCTCGCCCTGGTGGCCGCGGTGCTCGCCCTGCCCATCACATGGCTCTTGCTCCGTCGCTACCGGAGCTCGATCCGGCGCCTCATGGAACGGCGTGGAGCAACGGCCGATGCCGCCCCGGCCGCCTCGCAAACTTCGCCTATACCCCTGTCGAAGCCCGCGGTCACCGCAGGACACCAGGCCCCGCGGGGTGTGGGTCAATGTCGGGGTCGTGATCGCGGTCGCGGTGGTCACAGGCATCTGCTTTTCCATCCTCCTGCTCACCTGGAACGACATCGCTCTCTCCATCTACCGAGTGACGGTCTTCACGGTGATCTATGCCTGGCCGGCGGTGATCGGGACCTGGATCGTCACCGGCGGGGCCCGGCGCTGGTTGCTGGCCTCCATCGGGATATACGTCCTCTTGCTGATGGCGGCTGGTTGGTTCGCGGGAAGCGGCCCGTTCTTGCCGTTCGAGCTGTGGGTGTGGAGTTTGATCCCGACGTTGGCGGTCGTCGCCTTCCTGACGCGGCCCCTCCGGGGTGTTGGCCCCCTGGTCCTCGGCACGGTGATGGCCGCGATCGCCGGGGCCCAGGCCATCTACCTGTTGATCACAGCGTCAGGCCCGATCATCGACTGGGGCGACGCCAATCTGCTCCTGTTCGGTGTCGCCGCCGGGTTCGTAGGCTCGCTGGTCCTGGCGGTACTCGTCGGCCGGCTTCTCGCCGCCTGGTACCGCGGCAGCGGGTTCTCGGACCAAATGCTCCTGCTCGGGTCGGTGTTCTTCGTCTTCGCGATCGACTCCTCGGCCGGCATCAGGCCAACCGACGGCTGGGCCTTCGCTGCCGGCATGGCGGTCTTCATCGCCATGGGCGCCCTGGCCCTGGTCCTCTACCGGGTGGTCCATCGGAAACCCTCGGCGCCGGCAGCCCTGCTCGTTCTCCGGGTGTTCTCTCCTCGACGGGGCGCCCAGCGACTCCTGGACCGGATCAGCGCCCAATGGCGCTACCTGGGCCCGGTGCGGATGATCGGTGGCCCGGACCTCGCGGTCGCTTCTGTGGAGCCGGACGAGTTCCTCACGTTCCTCAGCGGTGACCTGCCCCGCCTCTTCGTGGATTCGCCGGCCACTCTCGAGCAGCGGCGCGAATCGCTCGTCGTGCGCCAGGACCCGGACGCGAGATATCGGGTCGAAGAGTTCTTCTGCTTCGACGACACCTGGCGGTTGGCGGTCGTCGAGCTGCTGCGTATGAGCCATTCGGTGCTCATGGACCTGCGCGATTTCGGGCCGGACAACCAGGGATGCCTCGTCGAGATCGAGATGCTGGCCGGAGAGGGCGCCCTCGACAGAGCGGTATTCCTGGTGGACGCCACGACCGACGACGAGCTCCTCGAAGGCACGCTGGGCTCGCTCTCGGCCGGCGGTCGCCCGACGATCATCGAGGTGCCTGATGATGAGCGCGCAGACGACGCAGTGAAAGCGTGCCTCGAACTGGCGGTCGGGGAGCCGACGGCGACCGGGCGGTAGATTCTCTGCATTGGACTGATCGCCTCGATCAAACGCGGTCTGGCCAGCCCGGACATCTTCATCAGCTATCGCCGGAGTGATGCGGGAGGACATGCGGGCCGGCTTCATGCCGCGCTCACCGATTACTACGCGAGCAAGGCGATCTGGCTTGATCACGAGACCATCCCTCCCGGTCAGGACTTCGCCACCACTCTGGATGAGGCACTCGCCAGGAGTGATGTCCTGCTGGCGATCATCGGCCCCGACTGGCTAGCCGCCGACGCCGGGGGCAAGCGCCGTCTCGACAACCCTGAAGACTGGGTGCGTAGGGAGATCGCCATCGCGCTGGAGATGGGGCGGGTTCAGGTGATCCCGGTCCTGGTCGGAGACGCCGACCTGCCCACCGCCGACCAACTGCCCGAGCCGCTGCAGACCCTGCCTGGCCGTCAGGCGGTCACGGTGCGACCGGATCGATTCGACGACGACGTCGACAACCTGATCGACCACATCGGAGGCTGGCGTCGCCGATGGCACGGGTTCCCGCTGTGGGCCTGGCTGGGCGCGGCAGTCCTGATAATCGCGGTGCTCGGTGTGGCGCTCGTAGTTCGGGGCAATCGGCCACCATCCATCACTCCGGAGGCGGTGACCGCGATCGGGGACATTCCCACCGAGATCGATCTTCTCGAATGGGTCGAGGATGACGCTTCCGGCGAGTTGTCGGTCACGGTCGACAACGAGTCGACGCATGGCGGCAGCATCGCCGATCTGGGTGGTGGCCTGATCTCCTACACCGGCCCATCCCGTTATCGAGGACCGGACTCGTTTGGCTTCACCGTTCGGGACGAGGATGGGGCCGAGTCGGCGGCCACAGCCAACGTCGTGGTGACACTGGGGCCAATCGGGGGTGATTTCAACATCGCGGTTGCCGAGTTCGCGTCGACTGGCGAGTCGGCCTCGAGTGTCTCCGAGACCTTGTACCGCCAAATCGACGAGGCGGTGGCCGAAGAGACCGACGTCGAGGTGGCGGTGGCCGGTCCTGACGAGGTAGGGCCTCTGGCGGGGGACACCCCAGAGGAACGGGCCCAGGAAGCGGCCGAGCTCGCCTCGAGAGTCGCCGCCGACGTGGTCGTCTACGGCACCCTGGACACCGAGAACGGCGCGCCCTTGCTCACCACCGAGTTCTTCATCTCGGACCGCGGTCTGACCGGCGCCAAGGAGCTCGCCGGCGCCTATGCAATGGACGACCAGACCATTCTCAGCACAGACCCCGGGACTCTGAGCATCGCCGCCCAGCGCCTGGGACCCAAGATCACGGCGTTGACCGAGCTCGCGATCGGGCTCAGCTTCTATCAGCTCGGTGACTTCGACCAGGCTGAGGAGCGCTTCGTTCAAGCGTCGATCGACTGGCCCGGGTCGAGGGTCGACAGCAATGGCAAGGAAGTTGTCTTCAATCTCCTGGGAAACGTGAGCGGCCTGCAGGAGGATCTCGACGATGCCGAGGGGTATTTCCAACGAGCCCTCGAGCTGGAGCCCGACTACGCCCGGGCCCACTTTGGACTGGCGGAGGTCGGATTTCAGCGCGCCAAGGGAGCGGCCTGCGGCGGAACTGGCGCCGGGGACGTCGAAGGGCTCGAAGCCGCCATCGCCGGATTCGACGAGGTGGCCCTCATGGAGGCCCCCGAGTTCTCGTTTCTCCCGGAGAGATCGCGGCTCGAGATGGCACGGATCAATCTCTGCCTGAACAACCATGGTGTCGAGCGGCGGCGAGAGGTTCGTGACGCTTGTCGATGCACTGATGCCGGTGATCGAGTCCGAGCCCAGGTTGTTGGATGTCGCCGCGGACGCCCACGCCACCCTCGGCTCCGTCCACTTACTCGACGAGGACAACGAGGCTGCCATAGCCGAGTTCGAGACTGCCTCCGAGATCGCCCCGGACCTCGACAGCAAGCGCGAATTCTTCATGGCGCTGGCTTTCGTCTACGAGTGCGGTCTGGGACTGAGCGACACCGCGGACGCGTATCTGGAGGAGGCGAACAGCCTCCCCGGCGACCCGATCGACACCGTCGTGTGCCCTGCGCCGTAAGTGACCGCGTAGGGTGGTGGCCCCCCAACTCCGGGGTGAGGAGTACGGGATGAAGCGCACCATTGCATCGACCCTGGCCCTGTGCCTGGCACTCGCCGCCTGCGCCGGCGAGAGTGAAGCGAGCACCACAACCGGAGCAAGCACCACCACCAGCGTCGATCCGGCGACGACGACCACTGCCGGCCAGGAGACCACGACGTCGGAGGCGACGAACACCACCGACTCCTCGCCCCCGGCAACCCTGCCCCCGGTGATCGCTGCCGCGGTGTTCGACTTCACAGGAGGCGCGGGGTCGGTGCTCATCTCTGTGGCGGTAGGTGAGTCGGCCGGGGGCCCATTCCTCCCGGCGGGGTTCTCGGCGGAGTCCGTTCCCCAGCTCGGAAGCCCCCGCTACTGGGTCCAGTTCACCGTCGAGAACCTCGACCAGCTCAACGGGACCGTGGTCGGCCTGGAGATCTCAGGGTTCGACGGTTCGGATCTCGGCGAAGACGTGTGCTCCCTCGACCCGATCCCGGTGGGCGGCAGTGCGACATGCGTCGCCGGGGGCGATGAGGGGTTCGCCGTCGAGTTGGGCGTGCAGAATCACGAGTACTTCGTCACCGCTGAAGCCGAGCGCCAGGGCTACCCGCCGGACCGATGGATCCAGCCGCCGGTGCCCACCAGCCTCGGATACCAGGGAGCCCGCCACAGCTTCGCGTTGTTGTTCGAGCTCAGTGAGACCGAGGGGGCGAGGATCGATGGGACGGCAGACGCAAGCTCCGTCCAGATCGACGTTCCCGGGCCTCAACTCTCTTCCCCGGTGACCGTCGACTGCTCTGACGACTTTCCGGACGGGTTCAGCTCGACCGGGGGCAGCCCGAGCCCCGATGAGACACCACTGGTCGCCTATGTGATCGAGAACTTCTCGGCGGGCGGCGACAGTGACGGGGGATGTGCCCGGATCCCGACCGGGACCATCGAGATGGACGTCGAAGGTGACAACAGCGGGTATCAGTACGAGGGCGTCGACCTAGGCTCGACGTAGAAGAGGAGGGACTCGATGGGCCACATCACCTTCGTTCACGGCATCATGAACCAGCCTTCGCCGGCTCGCTTGCTCAGCTCCTGGAAGCGGGATCTCGCCGACGGTGGTGACGGTGTCGATCTCGACGTCTACGGGGTGACTTCATCCATGGTGTATTGGGCGGATGTGATGTACGCGGCGGCCACCGATGCCCCTGGCGCTCAGGAGTCGATCGAATACGAGGGAGTCGAGCCCGGTGCCCTGACTGAGGTCGACGAGTCCTACATCGACTCGGCCAGCGGTGAGGAGAAGGCCTTCATCGAGTCGATGATCTCGGACCTCGACCTCGACCACCCCGACGACATCGAGCAGGCGACCCATCCTGTCGAGGCCGGCGGTCAAGACCCTCCGGTCGCGGCCCAAGCCCGCGTGGCCGCGGCCTCGGCACTGGAGGCGGTGCCGCTTCCCTGGTTCATCAAGAGGCCGATGATGCGGGTGCTGCTCCGTGACGTCCACCACTACCTGTTCAACTCCAGCCACTCACCGCGAGCCGGGGCCAATTTCAAGGTCCGCGACGAGGTCCGGAAGCGCTTCGTCGGCGACCTCGGCGAGATCGACGGCAGCCCCCACGTCGTGGTCGCCCACAGTCTTGGTTCGGTGATCGCCTATGACTGCCTGAAGCGCGTGGCCGACACCAAGAAGGTCGACATGCTGATCACGCTCGGCACACCACTGGGGCTGTCCGAGGTCCAGCACAACCTGAAGCCGGAATGGTCGAAGGACGACGGCTTTCCCGACGAGCTTCCGCGCTGGGTCAATGTGGTCGACCGCCTCGACCCGGTATGCGCCGCCGACCCGCTTCTCGCCAACGACTACAAGCGCAAGCGGCAGCCTGAGGTGGTCGACGAGGTGGTGTCGAACGGAGGTGCATTCCGGCATCCGTCCGGGAAGTACTTCCGGCAGCAGGTGGTGCAGGCAGCGGTCCGCCAGGGCCTCGGTATCTGACACGCATGGGTCTTCTCGACTCGCCGCTGGGTGAGCGGCTTCAAGCCAGCCTCGATTCGGGCAAGCCCGAAGACCTCTCGGCCGCGGTCGACGACGTCCGGGCCAAGGTGTGGGAAGGATCGGTCACCCCGGAAGATGCTGGTGAGGTCATGGCCTTGCTCGAGAAGAGGCGTGAGTTCAACCACGTCATCGACGTCGGGGAGGCCGCACTGGCGGTGGGGGCGGTCGGCGCCGGTGCCCGCCGCCGCTATTGCCAGGCGTTGATCGAGATCGGGGCGTTTCACGCCGCCGACCTGGCGCTCGCCGAGTCCTTGCTGTCGATCGACGACGACACGGCGAAGGGCGAGGTGCTCGGGCTGATGGGCCGGCTCCGAAAGGAGCGTTTCGTCGACGGGGGCCGTTCCGAGGACTTGGTAGGCGCTATCGATGCTTATCGCGCCGGCTACGAGGGTGGCACCGACCCCGCCTGGCATGGCGTGAACCTCCTCGCATTGACCTGCCGGGCGAAGCGCGACGGCATCGAACTGTCGGACGCGGTCGACACAACAACCTTGACCAGAGAGGTCCTGGGCCTGGCCCGCGACAAGGACCCCGAACTGCGCTCGGTGTGGGACCGGAGCACCGAGATCGAAGCGCTGGTCGCTCTCGGTGACGAGGGTGCCGAGAAGGAAGCGGTGGCGGCGGCCGAACAGCTCTCGACCAGTCGCAGTGTCACCTCGTTCGAGATGCGGAGCCTCCGTCGCCAGTTGGTCGACATCTGGGAGCTCGAGCCCCATCACCCGATCCTGGTGGCCATGGCCGACAGCCAGCTTCAGCTGGGAGGGGCAGCGCAGGTCGAGTTGCCCACTTCGCCGGGCCAGTTGGAGAAGATCTTCGGGACCGCACTGCCTGTGGGCTACAACCACCTGCTGAGAGGGCTGCAGTGCGCCGAGTCGGTGGCCAAGATCACCGACGCTTCCGGTGAGCCCTGGGGGACCGGCTTCCTGGTCCGCGGCTCCTTGCTCGATCCCGAGCTCGGGGAGTCGCCGATCCTCATCACCAATGCCCACGTCTGCAGCCCCGAGCCCGGAGTGGGCAAGTTGCTCCCTGGCGAGGCCCAGGCCGTTTTCGATGTGACCAAGTCGGTCGACGGGGCCGATCTCGTGCTCACGGGGATGGAGTGCGTCTGGAGTTCGCCGCCCGAGACCTGCGACGTCACGTTCCTCAGCTTCCCGGGGCCCGAGGCGGCCATCACCCAGCCTATAGAGGTCGCCCAGGTCCCCCAGCCGGTCACCGAAGGGGCGTACGTCTATGTGATCGGCCACCCGGCCGGGGGAGGGCTCAAGTTCTCAATTCGGGGCAACGACCTCCTCGCCTATGACGCGGAGAGCTTTCGGGTGCATTACACCGCCCCGACCGAGGGCGGCAGCTCGGGAAGCCCTGTCTTCAACCAGGCATGGCAGCTGATGGCGGTGCACCACGCCGGGGACGCCAAGATGCGCCGGCTCGATGACCCGTCGGCGACCTACCAGGCCAACGAGGGGATCACGATCAAGGCGATCCGCGAGGAGTACGGGCGTCACAAGGCCGCTCGCCACTGAAACACCCGTACGATTCGGAAGTGGAGGTGGTCCTATTTGCCGGGCACATGGTCGATGCTCCCGGCCGTCAACCCCCGCGCTTCCCGCCGGAGCGAGTGCATCAGGTGAGGCGGGACATCGCCGACGCCATCTGGCTCATCGATGGCCCTGACGTGAGCGCTATCACGGGGCTCGCCTGCGGGGGAGACCTCCTATTCGCCGAGGAGTGGCTGAAGAGCGATCGCAGGCTCTCCGCTTTCCTGCCCCGAGGTCAGGAGGAATTCCTCGAGGAATCCGTCCGCTTCGCCGGTGAGGAATGGGTGAAGTCGTTCTACATGGTCATCAACGACCAACGGGTCGAGGTGGTCGGCCCCAGCCCTGACATGTTCGGAGCGGATGACCCGCACACCCTCAACTCGGAGAGGATGCTGACCGAGGCGAGGCAGGCAGGAGGCAGGCTGCAGGGCATATTCCTCTGGGACGGGAAGGGCGGTGACGGGCCGGGCGGGACCGGGCACCTGGCTTCGTCGGTGATCGCAGCGGGAGGCGGGATCACCATTCTCCGCCCCTGATCGCTGTCCCTGAATCGCATGCCATTAGCCAAAGCCAATGGCGATGTATTGTTTTCAGCTACATGCCAACAAGGACACCCACCCGGAAGGGTTCCTCCGGGCGGAGACGGGTGTCCACAGCGAAAAAGACCAAGCCGAAGAAGGGCACGTTCCGCCAGAAGCTGGTGGCGGGTCGTGAATACGTTCGGACAACTCTGGGTCGCCAGACCGATGACGTCTGGGGCCTGTTCCTCATAGTCATCGCCATCTTGATCATCCTGGCGTTCGTCGATCTGGCGGGCCCGTTTGGAGAAGGCATCGAGACTGCGAGCTTGTTCCTCTTTGGCGTCTGGCGATATGCGGTGCCGCTTGCCCTGATCGGCGTCGGGCTCGCACTGATCACCGGAAAGCCCCGGGAAGGCGCACGTCGCCTGGTCGCGGGGAGCATCGCCGCCTTCATCGGCTCACTGGCGTTGTTCCATCTGCTCACCGGGGCGGTCGCCCTCATGCCCAACATCGAACTGGTCAAGGAGAGGGGCGGCGCCGTCGGATCGTTGCTCGCGTTCCCGTTGCGCCGCGTCCTCGGGCACTGGGGTGCGTTTGTCGTCCTGGTGTCGATGATGGCGATGGGGGTCCTCGTTGCCACCCACACCAGCGTTCGTGAGTTGTTCCTTGGAGTGAGTGGCGCGTTCCGATCGTTCCGGGAGGCTGCGAAGGCATTGACTTCACCAACGCCCAAGCCCAAGGCACCGGCTCATGTCGCGATCGGCCCGATGACGGTGGACGGCCCGGCCAAGGGCCGGCACGAGCGTCCCAAGCCGTCCCGTCCCAAGACAGATAAGCCGGCCACTGCGGCGCTGCCGGTGAAGAAGCCTGTGGTCGTAGATCTCACCACCACCGGCTACCGGCTCCCGCCGCTCAGCCTCCTCGATGCCGGCACCGGCGGAGAGGTGAACCGACGCTCGCTCGAGGAAACCGCCCGTCAGCTGGAGGAGACCCTGACCCAGCACGGTGTCGACGCCGCCCTGACCAAGATCGTCCCCGGCCCCACCGTGACCAGATACGAGGTGGAACTGGCGCCCGGAGTCAAGGTGAATCGAGTGTCGAGCCTGTCCCACGACATCGCCTACGCGTTGGCCACGCCAGACGTCCGTCTCCTGGTTCCCATCCCCGGGAAGTCGGCGATCGGAGTCGAAGTTCCCAACAACAAGCGGAGGCTGGTCTCACTGGGCGACATCCTCTCCAGTCCGGAGGCGGCGATCCCGGCCCATCCCTTGACCGTGGGCCTGGGCATGGACATCTCCGGGGACTCCAAGCTGCTCAACCTCTCCGAGCTGCCCCATGTCCTCATCGCCGGGGCCACCGGGGCCGGCAAGTCGTCGTGCATCAACTCGATCGTCACGTCCCTGTTGATGCGCACCCATCCCGATGACGTGCGGCTGATCATGGTCGACCCGAAGCGAGTGGAGCTGGGCCAGTACAACGGGGTTCCCCATCTCCTCACCAAGGTCATCACCAACCCCAAGAAGGCCAACGACGCCCTGAAGTGGGCGGTCGCCGAAATGGACCGCCGCTATGACCTGCTGGCCGACGCCAAGGTCCGCGACATCGAGGGATACCGGGAGAAGCTCGATATCGGCGGGCTCGACCCCGATGGCTTCGATCGCTTCCCCTACATCGTGATCATCATCGACGAGCTCAACGACCTGATGATGGTTGCCGGGCGGGAGGTCGAGGAGTCGGTGGTCCGGATCGCCCAGATGGCCCGCGCCGTCGGGATCCACCTCGTGATCGCCACCCAGCGCCCATCTGTCGACGTGATCACCGGTGTGATCAAGGCCAACATCCCGAGCCGCCTCGCATTCAGCGTCGCCTCGCAGACCGACAGCAGGGTGATCCTCGACGGGTCCGGTGCCGAGAAGCTTGTGGGGATGGGCGACATGCTGGTGGTCACCGCCAAGGAGCCCCGCGCCCAGCGGATCCAGGGGGCCTGGGTCCGGGAGAGCGAGGTCCAGGCCATCGTCGAGTGGGTCCGTAAGCAGCAGGACGCGGTCTACAAGGACCAGGAAGTACTCGAGGTGGCTGCCGCTTCGGCGGCGGCCGCCCAGGTCGAAGAAGAAGATGCCGAGGACGCCGCCCTCGCCCGGGAGGCGATGGAGATGGTGGTGCGCAGCCAGTTGGGCTCCACATCGATGCTGCAGCGCAAGCTCCGCATCGGGTTCGCCCGGGCAGGCCGGATGATGGACATGTTGGAGCGCCAGGGCGTCGTCGGTCCGTCGCAGGGGAGCAAGGCACGCGAGGTGCTGATGACGGTCGAAGAGTTGGAAGAGGTGCTGGCCCGGCAGCAGGTCGAGGTCTGATCGGGCCCTGCGGTGGGTAGGGCCAATCCGTGACCTGTGGTAGTTTTGGCCGCCCGCCCCAAATGCGAAGCAGCCCCACGACTTCATGAGCCTCCTCCTCACCCTCGGTCTCGTCGTCGCCGTCGCCGCCGCCGCCCGCTCCACCTGGTCGCCGTGCGGGCTGTCGATGCTCTCAACCATCACCCCGGTGACCGAGCGTGGCCGCAACCGCAGTTACTGGGCCACGGTGCCCTGGTACCTGATCGGGGCGCTCGCCGGAGGGCTGACACTGGGTGGTGTGGCCGCCCTGATCGCGATCCCGGTGGGGATGGCCGATCTCGCACCTGAAGTCGCTCTTGCAATCGCCGGGCTGTTCACCGTGGTCAGCGTCTTCTCGGATCTCGGGGTGGGAGGGTTCCAGCTGCCCCGGCACGGACGTCAGGTCGACCGGTTCTGGCTCGACAACTACCGGGCCTGGGTCTACGGGACCGGCTTTGGATGGCAGATCGGCGTCGGCCTCGCCACTTACATCGTCACCACCGCGGTCTACGTCACGGTCCTGATCGCCATCCTCAGCGGCTCGCCGGCCCAGGCGATCCTGCTCGGGGTCGTCTTCGGCACCGTGCGCGGCCTCGCGATATTCCTCGGGTCCGGGGCGACCAGCATCGAGAACCTGCACTCACTCCACCGTCGTCTCACCGACCTCGAGCCTGCATCCCGGTTGGTGATGTTCGGGGTCCAGGCCGCCGTCGCCACGGTTGCCCTCGCCGCGGCATGGGGCCTGGTCTGGGGGCTCGGCGCCCTGCTGGTGTCGACAGCCGTGGGTCTGTACAGCCTTCGCAGCGGCCCAACTCCGGCTCCGGCCCCGGAGCAAAGGCCGGCTTCGATCTGAGGGTCGGCTGGTTCCCGGCCTTCTCCATCCAGCGATCGACCGATAGTCTCGCCGCCGAATGTTCAGCCTGATCAATCCTGACGGGTCGGTTCGGGATCGACTCCCGATAACCCTCGAGGAGATGCGCGGGCTCTACGCCGACATGGTCGAGGCCCGCACCTACGACCAGAAGTGCATGGCGATGCAACGCCAGGGCCGGCTTGCCACCTACGCCCCGTTCGAAGGCCAGGAAGCCGCCCAGATCGGGGCGGCGGCGGCCCTTCGCGCCGACGACTGGGTCGCTGGGACCTACCGCGACGCTGCGCTCATGTGGCGGGCCGGGTATCCCTGGGAGCTGCTGATCGCAGGGCGGACCGGTGACGAGCGGGGTGGCAAGGCCCCAGAAGGGGTCAACGTCCTTCCCCCGTCCATCACCGTAGGCGGGCACATGATCCATGCCGTCGGGCTGGCGTGGGCAGAGCGCCTCCAGGGCAGCGACCGCGTCGCTCTGACCTCCTTTGGCGACGGGGCCACCTCGGAGGGCGACTTCCACGAGGCGATGAACTTCGCCGCGGTATTCGACACCCCCACCGTCTTCTTCTGCCAGAACAACCAGTTCGCCATCTCCTATCCCCGCTCGGAGCAGACCCGATCGTCATCGATCGCAGGCAAGGCGGACAGCTATGGGATGACCGGGGTCGAGGTGGACGGCAACGACGTGGCCGCGGTCCTGGTCGCGGTGCGCGAGGCTGTGGAGTCGGCGCGGAAGGGCGGGGGGCCGGCCCTGATCGAAGCGGTCACCTATCGCCTGGGCCCGCACACCACTTCGGACGACCCTGGCCGATACCGCGACGAGTCGATAGCCGAGCAGTGGCGGGAGAAGGACCCAATGATCCGGATCCGGGTCCTCCTCGAGAAGGCGAGGGGCTGGACCCCCGAATGGCAGGAGGAGCTGGAGCAGAAGGCTTCCGCGGTCATCGAAGAGGCTGTGGCTCGGGCCGAGGCCTACCCGCAGCCGACGATCGACGAGATGTTCGCCCGGATGTATTCCGAGCCCACCACGCCCCTGCGCTCCCAACTCGGGGAGGCCTCGACATGAGCGTGGTCACCCTGGCCCAGGCTCTGAACGGAGCCCTGGACACCGCTCTCGAATCCGATCAGAGGGTGGTGCTCCTCGGCGAGGACATCGGGCGCACCGGTGGGGTCTTCCGGATCACCGACGGGCTCATGGAGAAATACGGCGCGTCGCGGGTGTATGACACCCCGGTCGCCGAGTCGGGCATCGTCGGCGCAGCTTTCGGGATGGCGATTGCCGGGCTGCGACCGGTCGCCGAGATCCAGTTCCTCGGTTTCTCCTATCCGGCCTACGACCAGATCATCAACCACGTCGCTCGGATCCGTAACCGCTCGGACCATCGATTCACCGCGCCGTTGGTGATCCGGATCCCCTTTGGTGGCGGGATCGGCGCCGCCGAGCATCACTCCGAGTCGACCGAGGCCATCTACTCCCACATCCCCGGGCTCAAGGTGGTCGTCCCTTCTACTCCTCACAACGCCCGTGGCCTGCTGCTCGCCGCCATCGAAGACCCCGACCCGGTGGTGTTCCTGGAGCCGATCCGGCTCTATCGGGCGGTCAAGGAAGAGGTCCCGGACATCTACTACACGACCGAGATCGGGCCGGTCCGCGTGGAGCGGCAGGGCAAGGACATCACCCTGATCTCATGGGGGGCGATGATGAAGGAGACCCGCGCAGCAGCCGCTGTGCTCGAAGACGGTGGGGTTTCGGTGGAGGTCCTCGACGTGCAGACGCTTTCCCCGCTGGACATGACCGGAATCGTGGCCTCGGCCCAGAAAACGGGGAGGGTGGTGGTCATCCATGAGGCTCCCCGCACCGGTGGCCTTGGCGGCGAGATCGCGGCCTCGATCCAGGAGCAGGCCTTCTATTCGCTGTTGGCTCCGGTGCGCCGGGTGACCGGGTGGGACACTGTCTTTCCCCTGAAGCGGTCCGAGGGTCATTACCTTCCCAGCGTCGACCGGATCATGCAGGCGGCAGAGAAGACGTTGGAGGACTAGTTGCCCAAAGAATTCAGGCTGCCCGACATCGGCGAGGGCTTGACCGAGGCTGAGATAGTGCGCTGGCTCATCCCCGAGGGGGAGCGGGTCGAAGCCGACCAACCGGTGGTCGAGGTGGAGACCGACAAGGCTGTGGTCGAGATCCCTTCTCCATATGCCGGGATCGTGCTCCGTCACGGAGGAGCCGAAGGGGAGACGATTGCCGTCGGCTCGGTCCTGGTGGTGATCGGCGAGCCGGGTGAGGTCGAAGCTCCCGGCGACGGCTTCCGCTGCCCCCATCGTGGGAACCCTGAGCGAGGAGGCCGAAGAGCTCGGCGATCGTTCCGAGGCCGTGTCGACAGATGCCGGGGCTGTCAAGGCCCTGCCCCTGGTGCGCAAGCTGGCCCGCGAAATGGGCATCGACCTGGCTGCGGTCACCGCGAGCGGTGCCGACGGCCGGATCACACGCGAAGACGTCCTGGCGGCAGCCGAAGGGGCATCGGCTTCTCCCGAAGCCCGAGCCCGAGGCCAAGGCGCGACCTGAATCTGTTCCCGAGCGCGCAGCCCGAGGCGCAACCTGAATCTGATCACGAGCCCGAACCCGAGGCGCGACCTGAATCTGTTCCCGAGCCGGAGCCGGAGCCAGAGTTGGAATCCGAGCCGGAGCCCGAGCCCGAATCAGCGGCCGTGGGAGACGAGCGCCGGCCCATGTCCCGGCTCCGCCGCACCATCGCCGCCAACATGGCGAAGAGCTGGGCGGAGATCCCTCACGTGACCACGTTCGACGACGTCAACGCCAGCCGACTCCTCGAAGTCAGATCTGCCCTGGGTGCCCGACACGACTCGAAGATCCCGATCGAGGCGCTGGTGATCAAGGCGGTGATACCGGCACTCGTGGCATTCCCCGAGTTCAACGCCACCATCGACGGTGACGAGCTCGTGGTTCACGCCTCTCACGACATCGGCATCGCCGTCGATACCCCCGACGGGCTCTTGGTGGCGGTCATCGACGACGCCGACTCCAAGGGCGTGCTCGAGTTGGCCGCCGAGGTGCGACGTCTCGGGGATGGGGCCAAATCACGATCGCTGGCTCCTGACGAGCTGAGCGGCCAGACCTTCACGGTCACCAACATCGGTGCTGTGGGCGGCGGTCACGGGACCCCGATCGTGCCTTACGGGACGACCTCGATCCTCTCCATTGGACGGGCCAAGGAGAAGGTCGTGGCGGTCGACGGCGAGTTGGACATCGCCCCCTTGATGCCGCTTTCGCTCTCCTACGATCACCGGGTGATCGACGGAGCCCAAGGTAGGAGGTTCATGGCCATGGTGATCGAGAATCTGGAAGAGCCGGCGCTCTTCCTGGCGGGCTGACAGATGGCACACGTCCCAGTCATCCCCTACGACGAGGCGACCGGAGTCCTCAAAGAAGAGTACGACGCCGCCATCGGCCGGGCCGGTCGGATCTGGAACATCGTCTCGGTACAGGGCCAGCTTCCCGCAGTGCTCAGGGAATCGATGCGCCTCTACCGGGAGGTCATGTTCGGGCCCTCTCCGTTGACGCGGGCCCAGCGGGAGCTGCTGGCTGCGGTGACTTCCAGCGCAAACTCCACGCGCTATTGCACCATCGCCCACTGGCACGACTACCGAGATGAGGTCGAGGACCAGTTGATGGTCGACCGGATCATGGACGACTGGAAGACGGCGGACATGGACGATGCCGATCGCGCGTCTGGTCGCCTTCGCCCAGAAGCTGACCTGGGCGAACGCCACGGTCGACGAATCGGAGATCGCGACCCTGAGGGGCCACGGGTTCGACGACGCGGCGATATCGAGTGCGGTCCAGGTGGTCGCCTACTTCAACTACATCAATAGGGTCGCCGACGGCCTGGGGGTTGACCGCGAAGAGTGGATCGCGACCGACGGGCGGGAGCGGCCCGTTGCCTGAAGAGCCCGAGGCCGCCGATGAGAAGGCAGCCCCGATCGAGGTCGAGGAGAAGGCGGTCTCCAAGCAGTACCGGGGGAAGTTCGGAAAACGTGACGTCTCCTACACAGCCACCGCGGCCACCATTTCGGTAGGGACCGGCGAGGAGCGAAGGGCCGCTTTCTTCTACGTCTCGTACACCGAAGACGACGCCGACCCCGCCGATCGGCCGGTGGTGTTCGCCTTCAACGGAGGGCCGGGCTCATCCACGGTCTGGCTTCACCTCGGGCTGCTCGGCCCGAAGCGGGTGGAGCTCGACGACGAAGGTTTCGCGGTCCGCACCCCGGGCCGCCTAATCGACAACGAGCACTCGATGCTCGACGTGGCCGACGTGGTCCTGGTCGATGCGGTCGGCACCGGCTTCAGCACCGCCTCGCCCAAGGACAAAGAGGGCGAGTACCACCACTTCTCCCGAGACATAGACGCCTTCACCGAGTTCATCGTCACCTACCTGAATCGGAATGGGCGCTGGTCCTCTCCCAAGTACTTGGCCGGCGAGAGCTACGGCACTACCCGGGGGGCGGCGATCGCCAACCAGTTGTTCTCGAAGCAGGGTGTCGAGCTCAACGGGGTCATCCTCATCTCCGTCGCTCTCAACTTCCAGACCATCGCCACCGAGAAGGGGACCGGTGTGTTCCACCCCGGCAACGACCTCCCGTTCCCTCTCCACCTCCCCACGTACACAGCCACCGCCTGGTACCACGACCGCCTCGATGATGAGCGCCAAGCGAGGCCGTTGCGAGAGGTGCTCGACGAGGCCGAGGAGTTCGCCATCGGGGAGTACGCGTCGGCGTTGATGCAGGGAGACCGGATCGACGCCGCCGAACGCGACCGGGTGCTCGATCGGCTCCAGGCGCTCACCGGGCTCGATCGCGGTTATCTCGACGTGTACGACCTCAGAGTCCACATCATGAGGTTCTGCAAGGAGTTGCTGCGCGCCGAGCGTCGCACGGTGGGCCGGCTCGACTCCCGATACAAGGGTGTCGACCGCTTTCCCGACGGCGACGTGCTGGAGAGCGATCCCAGCGGGGATCAGATGATGGGTCAGTTCACCTCAGCCCTCAACGACCTGCTCCGCCATGAGCTCGGCTACGAGAACGAGTCGTTCTACAAGTCGTTGTCGATGGAGGTCAACGAGTCCTGGGACTACGAGGAGTTCAAGAACCGGTACGTCAACACCATCGGAGAGCCTCCGAGACCTCCTCGCCCGGTCACCGCGGACCCGGGTTTTCGTGGCCAACGGGTACTACGACCTGGCCACGCCCCATTTCGCCACGGAGCACACCTTCGATCACATGGGGCTCGACCCTTCGGTACGGGACAACATCCGCATGGAGTACTACGAGGCCGGTCACATGATGTACGTCCACCAGCCGTCGCTGGTCGCCCTGGCCGGCCACCTCAGGGAGTTCGTGACCCAAAGCCGATAGTCAGTCCCCCGAGTGGGCCTCGACCATCCCGAGGACCTCGGGTAGGTCGAGGTCGGGGTAGGGGTCGGGGGCGAGCAGCCCCAGGATCCGGTTCTGTGATCGGGCGGAGACGATCACCTTGTTCGACCACTTCTCGACGAGGTCTTCGGACGGCATCCGACAGCAACTGGGATCCGGGCAGGTGGACGTCTCCCGGTTCTCGGTCTCTCGCCCCCGGAACCAGCGGGCATCCGCAAAGGCGACTCCCAGGGTTATCGCCGGGGCCGGCTCCCGTCCCGCCTCGACGTGGGTCGTGCAGAAGAAGGTGCCATTCGGGGTGTCCGTGTACTGGTGGTGGGTGCCAAAGCGCTCGTGGGACTCGAAGGTGAGCCTCGCACCCCATCTGCGACACAATTTCTGGGTCTCGATACCGCCGTGATCGTCACGGGGGACGGGAACACCGTCATTGGCGTACCCCTTGATCACCCTCCCCATCCGGTCGCTCACCAGCAGGTGGCATTGGATCCCGAGGTGCCTGGTGGCCAGGTTGGCGGTACGCCAGGCCGCCATCTCGTACGACAGGTAGAACAACTCCTTCACGTCTTCGACGTCGAGGTCGTGACGGTCTTTCGCCTCGAGGAGCTTGGGGAGCACCGCCGATTCGGGGGCGAGGACCGCAGCCGCGAAATAGGCGGTCTCCACCCGCTGCCGGAGGAAGGTGTCGAGGTCGGGCTCGGTCTCGTGGTCGAGGAGGAACCCGGCCAGGGTCTGGAGCACGGCCTTGCGGGCCTGACGGGTGCGGAGCTCGTCGCGCTGAGCGATGTAGACGCGACGATGGTCGAGGTCGATGACGGAACGGGCGAAGAGGGGCATGTCGTCGATTGGGTTGATCACGAACCCGGCGCTGGCGGCGAGATCGAGCAGGTTGCGCGAGGAGAAGGGGCCTTCCCCGGTGTAGCCGCTCGACTTCAGGGCGTCCCTGGCCACCGATTCCACCAACTCCAGATACCCGTCGCCGGCGGTCAGCCAGGCCTGGACCTGGCCATTGGCCCGACGCACGTCCTCGGATCCGGCGCCGCTGAGCCCCGAACGGTGGCGGAGCGCCTCGTGCAGGCCAACCAGGTGGGTGAGGGTCTCGGTGTCCATCCGTGAGCTCGGCTTCAAGGCGGGGAGGTCGAGCGTGTCGAACAAGGCCGACTCCTGGGAGCGGAGGAGGGCGATCTCGAGGGCGTCGCGCTTGTTGGGGGGAGTGGGCTCGAGGAGCTCGCTTACGTCGACCTCGAGGGCGGTGGCGAGCTCGACGATCAGGTTGATACGGGGCTCCTTCTTCCCGTTCTCGAGCAATGAGAGATACGGCGCCGGCTTGCCGACGATCTCGCCCAGTTGATCGAGTGTGAGACCTCGGGCTCGGCGGTGGTGACGCAGCCTTCGACCCAGGATCAGGGGATCGAGCGCAGTGGCCTGGCTCACAACTTGCCGCCAAGCATAAGTTCTGCAGTTCTTTGCCCTAACATAGCCATCCAGGCTACCACCGACAGAAGAGACTGCGTTCTTATGAATCAGGAAACCGCCTCGCTGCAGGAGAGCCTGCTCGGTGAGGACCCGATCCGTTTCCTCAGCGATCTGGAGCGAGAATTCCGGGGCGGTCGCCAGGACATCCTCGACGCACGCCGGCGCACCCAGGAGGGACTCGATCGAGGACTCAGGCCGGATTTCCTCGAGTCCACGGCGTCGATCCGGAGCAGCGACTGGAAGGTGGCCCCGGCGCCCCACGACCTCGCCGACCGCCGGGTCGAGATCACGGGACCGGTCGAAGCCAAGATGATGATCAACGCCCTCAACTCCGGGGCCAGGGTGTTCATGGCCGACTTCGAGGACGCCACCACTCCCACGTGGTCCAACCTGCTCCAGGGCCAGGCCAACCTGGTCGCCGCCTATCAGGGCTCACTCCGGTTTCAGAGTGACGAAAAGAGCTACGAGTTGGCCGACGACGTCGCGACACTCGTGGTCAGGCCCAGGGGCTGGCATCTCGAAGAGAAACATTTCCTCGTTGACGAAGAGCCGATGTCGGCATCGCTGTTCGACTTCGGGCTATACCTGTTCCACGGGGGCAGGGCCGCCATCGAGAACGGGACCGGCCCATATCTCTACCTCCCCAAGCTCGAGTCGCACCACGAAGCTCGCCTGTGGAACGAGGTCTTCCTCTGGGCCCAGGACCGGCTCGGCATGTCGCCGGGCACGATCAGGGTGACCGTCCTCATCGAGACGATCCTCGCCGCCTTCGAGATGGACGAGATCCTCTACGAGCTCCGTGAGCACGTCACCGGCCTCAACGCGGGCCGGTGGGACTACATCTTTTCGATGATCAAGAAGTTCCGGGACGACCCGGGCTTCGTCCTCCCCGACCGGTCACAGGTGACCATGACGGTTCCCTTCATGCACGCCTACACCGAGCTCCTGGTCCAGACCTGTCACCGGCGGGGTGCGCACGCCATCGGAGGGATGGCCGCCTTCATCCCGAACCGCAGGGACCCCGCGGTCACCGAGGCCGCGATCGACAAGGTCCGCGCCGACAAGGCAAGGGAGGCGGGGGCGGGATGCGACGGGACCTGGGTTGCACACCCAGACCTGGTCCCGGTCGCGCTCGCCGAGTTCGACGCGGTCCTCGGTGAGAGCCCGAATCAGCTCAGTCGATCCCGTGATGATGTGGCGGTTGCCGCCGACGACCTCCTGAACCTCGACTTCCCGGGCGAGGTCACTCTCGAAGGAGTGAAGGCGAACGTCTCCGTGGGCATCCGCTACCTGAGCTCGTGGCTGTCCGGCGTGGGGGCGGCGGCGATCGACAACCTCATGGAAGACGTGGCGACCGCCGAGATCTCTCGATCCCAGGTCTGGCAATGGGTCAGGCATCGGGTCCACACCGACGGCGGGGCTCCCGTAACCGAGGCTCTCGTCCAGTCGATCGCCGACGAGGTGGTCGGCGAGATGGGAGCCGAAGGGCAGCCCGACCCCACGGTGGAGCTCGCCCGCAAGATCTTTGAAGAAGTGGCGGTCAGCGAGGAGTTCGTCGAGTTCCTGACTCTGCCCGCCTACGAGCACATCGATTGAGGAGCAACGGATGACACAGAGCAACAACGAGGCAGGCCGACTCGCGGCGTCATGGAACGACAACCCGCGGTGGGAGGGAGTCTCCCGCGACTACACCGCCGAGGAGGTGGTTCGGCTGCGAGGCAGCATTCGGGAGCAGCACACGCTGTCCAACCGGATGTCGGGCAAGCTCTGGGAGCTGTTGACGACCCGCGACTACGTCAACGCCCTGGGGGCGATCAGTGGCGGACAGGCGACGCAGATGGTCAAGGCAGGGCTGGAGGCGATCTACCTGTCCGGATGGCAGGTGGCCGGTGACGGGAACCTCGCCGGGGAGGTCTATCCCGACCAGTCGCTGTATCCGGCGAACTCGGCGCCGGCACTGGTGAAGAGGCTCAACAACGCCTTGCGCCGCGCCGACCAGATCGACTGGTCGGAGGGAGGTAGGGACATCGATTGGTTCGTGCCCATCGTGGCCGACGGAGAGGCCGGGTTCGGCGGCCCGCTCAACGTCTTCGAGCTGACCAAGAGCTTCATCGAGGCCGGGGCCGCAGGAGTCCACTTCGAAGACCAGCTGGCCTCGGAGAAGAAGTGCGGCCATATGGGGGGAAAGGTCCTGGTGCCCACCGGGCAGCACATCCGCACCCTTCAGGCGGCCCGGCTCGCGGCGGACGTCCTCGATGTCCCCCTGGTGCTCGTTGCCAGGACCGACGCCAACTCGGCGACGCTGCTCACCTCCGACGTCGACGACCGGGACCGCCGCTTCGTCACCGGAGAGCGGACCGCCGAGGGCTTCTTCCGGGTCAGTGGTGGGCTGGAATCGGCAATCGCCCGGGGCCTCGCCTACGCCCCATACTGCGACTTGCTCTGGTGCGAGACCTCCCGACCCGACCTCGACGAGGCCAGGGAGTTCGCCGAGGCGATCCACGCCGAGCATCCGGGGAAGATGCTGGCCTACAACTGCTCACCGTCGTTCAACTGGTCGAAGCACCTCGACCCGGGGACCATCGCCACCTTCCAAAAGGAGCTGGGGACGATGGGCTATCGCTATCAGTTCATAACTCTGGCCGGGTTCCACGCCCTCAACGCTTCGATGTTCGAGCTGGCGCGGGGCTACGGGGAGAACGGGATGACCGCCTATGTCGAGCTCCAGGACCGTGAGTTCGCCATGGAGGAGGAGGGCTACACCGCGACCCGCCACCAGCGCGAGGTCGGCGCCGGCTACTTCGACCTCGTCAGCCAGGCGGTGTCCGGAGGCGCGGCCGCCACACTCGCCCTCGTCGGCTCCACCGAAGAGGAGCAGTTCTAAGAGCGAACCCTCGGGGCGATCCGGCACTGGGCCTCGGGCCTTTGTGTAGGTTCGCCCGAGATGACCACCGAAGGCCCGAACCCACCCGAGGAAACACCGGAGCCCGGCCCGCCGCCACAAGTGCCGGGCCAGCCGGAGACGCCCCCCGACCCGGGCCAACCACCGCCGCCCCCGACCCGCCGCCCCCGCCACCAGAGCAGCCACCACCGCCCCCTGCCGTCCCGCCGCCGGTTCAACCGGCTGCCACGCCACCGGTACTCGGTGAGCCGATCAGCACCGGGATGAGCGGCTGCGCCAAGGCGGCCATCATCGGCGGAGCGATCATCGTCGCATTGGGGGTGATCGCCGTGATCGGGATCTTCTTCGTCTTCCGCAGCATCGGCGACGAGGTCGAAGAGTCCTTCTCCTCGGAGTCGTGCCCGTTCATGACCAACGAGGAAGCTTCGGCCGCAGTCGGCGAGGAGGTGGAGGCTGCCTCAGGGGACAGCTTGATCGGCGAGTTACTCGGGGTGATCCAGGACACCCGTCTCCTCAGCGACTCCCCCTCATGCTTCATCAGCGGCGACAACTCGACCGTTCAGATCTGGATCTCGGTGTACGACGGCAGCGATGCGGCCGACGTGTTCGCCTCGTGGGCCGCGGTCGCCGACGGAGAGATCGTGTCCCAGACCACTACCGACTCCGGGACCCTCACCGTGGAGACCGACGCCTTCCGGGGCGAGGACGTCCCCGGCCTCGGTGAGGAGGCCTTCTGCGTCGACGTTGGCTTCACCGCATCGGGCGGGGTCTTCGCCCGATCGGATGACCGGGTCGTGTACGTCACGGTTCTCGGTTTCGAGGAGAACGAGGGTGCAGAGGTCTTCGACAATTCGACGTGTGAGCGAGCGATCCCGGTGGCCACCGTCCTGCTCGGATAGTGGCCTGTTGGCAGCATCCCGGGCCGGGTAATCTGGACTTCCGGAAACAGCCCTAGTTCCGCGGAGGAACCATGAAGATCGTCCACGTGGTGGGCACCGGAACCATCGGCGAGCCCTTGATCGGCCTCCTCGCCGACAATCGCGACCATTTCGGTATCGACGAAGTCACCTTCCACAAGCGGACCCCGCTCCTCACCGAGCGGGCCAAGGTCAACGACCTGGTCAGTCGGGGCGCGGTCCTTTCAGTTGACGACGACGCCCGGGCGGCGTTCGAGGAGTTGGGGCACGCCCCCAAGTATGAGACCCGGGAGGCCATCGAGCGGGCCACCGTGGTCATCGACTGCACCCCGGTAGGCAACGAGATGAAGGACGAGTTCTACAACAGCGCCGACGGCCCGATCGGGTTCATGGCCCAGGGCTCGGAGTTCGGCTTCGGAAAGATGTACGCCCGGGGGATCAATGACGCGGCCCTGGTCAAGGGGGAGGACAAGTTCCTGCAGATCGTGTCCTGCAACACACACAACATCGCGGTGCTGGTGCGCAGCCTGGCGATGGACGGGGATGGGACCAATCACCTGACCGACGGGCGCTTCCTGTGCATCCGCAGGGCAAACGACATCTCCCAGGACAGCGGCTTCGTCGCCAGCCCCACCGTCGAGGCTCACAAGGACCCCAGGTTCGGCACCCATCACGCCCGGGACGCCCACGAGTTGTTCGGCACACTCGACTACGACCTCAACCTGTACTCCTCAGCGCTCAAATTGAACAGCCAGTACATGCACTCCATCCACTTCTCCCTGACGCTCGACGAGGAGATCACGGTCGACGAGGCGAAGGAACGGCTGATGGCCAACACCCGGGTCGCGGTCACCCACAAGAAGTCGGCCAACCAGGTGTTCTCGTTCGGGAGGGATCACGGCTACTACGGGCGAATCATGAGCCAGACCGTGGTCGCCCTCGACACGCTTGCCGTCCGCAACGGCAACGAAGTGGTCGGGTTCTCCTTCACCCCCCAGGACGGGAACCCACTGCTGTCGACGGTGGCCGCCATGCTCTGGTACCTGGACTCGGACCAGATGGAAGACCGTCTCGACATCCTGCGGCGCTATTTGTTCCGCGAGATCTGATGGACTCCAAGGCCGAGGCTTTCGCCGAAGAGGCGATCAGGGCCGTGGCGCGTGACGACGTGGACGGGGCCCGCTCGGCGGTGGCTGCGGCCTACGACGTCGACCACAGCATCGGCCCACTCGCCGACGCCATCTATCTCGCCTGCTCTCAGATCGAGGAGGATGGGACCGTGACCACCGCGACCTGGAACACCCTTGCCGACGCCGTCGCTCCAGGGCCTCTGCTGGCTGTGGTCGAGGCCAACCGCGCTTAGTTTTGATTGCCGGCCGACTTCGACCCTCAGCAGCCCTCAGTCTTCTGCCGACCGAGCTCGTCGGAGGACTACACCTCGGGTCGAACAGACGCCGGTCGGCCGGGGCTGCCGCACCGGTCATAGGCTGAAGACATGGCTTCTCCCACCGTTTGGCTCACAACGCTCGGCTGCGCCAAGAACCAGGTCGACTCGGAGAAGGTGACCGCCATGCTCTTCGAGGCCGGCTACTCCCTGGCCGACTCCCCGGAGGACGCCGACGTCGTGATGGTCAACACCTGCGCCTTCATCGAGGAAGCCCGGGCGGAGTCCGTCGAGGCGATCCTGGAATTGGAGGAGCGCAAGCGCTCCGGAGCCCGCTCCATCGTCATCGGCTGCATGGCGCAGAGGTTCGGCTCCGAAGTCGAGTCCGCGTTGCCGGAGGTCGATGCGGTCCTGGGGATCGACCGCTACGGGGAACTGGTGGGAGTCATCGATGGCCTCACCAACTGGCGGCCGGTCGAGATTCGCCGTCGCCCGGCGATGGACATCCTCCACGCCACCGGGCGCCCGGTGTCAGGGCTGCCGTATGCGTATCTCAAGGTCGCGGAGGGATGCGACAAGCCGTGCACCTTTTGCGCCATCCCCTCGATCCGCGGCAAGCAGCGCTCCCGGCGGCCCACCGAGATTCGTGAGGAGTTGGTTGGACTGGTCGCGGGAGGGGTCAGTGAGGTGGTCCTGGTCGCCCAGGACCTCGCCGCTTACGGCCGTGACATCCAGGCGCCAGGGGGGCTTCCCGACCTCTTGTCTTTCGTTTCCGACGTCGACGGGCTGAAGCGGCTGCGCCTCCTCTACCTCCATCCCCGGGAGATCCGGGAGCGGCTTCTCGAGGTGATGACTTCCGATCCGAAGGTCGCGCCCTACTTCGACCTCTCCCTGCAGCACGTCTCGGGCGGTCTGTTGCGCCGGATGAAGCGCCCGGGGAACACCGAGAAGCACCTCGCCCTGATCGCAAGGATCCGGGAGCTCGATCCCGAGTCGGCACTGCGCTCATCGTTCATCGTGGGCTTCCCCGGAGAGACCGAAGACGACGTCGACCTGCTCGCAGATTTCCTCGACGAAGCACTCCTGGACTGGGCCGGCTTCTTCCCCTACTCGGCGGAGCCGGGCACGCCGGCAGCGACGATGGATGACCAGGTTCCGCGGGACGTCGCCATGGAAAGGCTGCGCCACCTGTCACGGATCCAGGACGAGATGACCGAGCACCGCAACTCCGAGTGGGTCGGTCGCAACGACCGGGTCCTGGTCGACCAGGTGGAGGACGGGGTTCCGGTAGGGCGGAGCCATCGCCAGGCTCCCGAGATCGACGGAGTTGTCCGACTCGACCGGGGGACCGTGGGGGACTGGGTCGATGTCGAATACGTCGGGGTCTACGGCCCCGACATGGAAGCAATGGTTGGCCCGCCTTGACGACATGCGGCCAAAGTCGGCCGGAATCGTGATCGTCGAGGTGATCGCAGTGGGCACCGAGTTGCTGCTCGGCCAGATCGTCAACTCCAACACTTCGACCATGGGCGCGGCCCTCGCCGAGCACGGGCTCGATGCCCACTACCAGCAGACCGTCGGCGACAACATCGACCGCATCGCCTCCGCGATCCGGATTGCCATGGCGCGAGCTGATGCGGTCTTCATCACCGGCGGGATCGGGCCCACACAGGACGACCTGACCCGGGAAGCGGTGTGCGCGGCAACAGGACTCACGATGGAGTACGACGAGGGGTACGCAAAGCATCTCGAGGAGTGGTGGTCTCGGCGGGGGAGGGACATGCCGGAGAGCAACCTGCGCCAGGCATTTCACCCTGCCGGCGCCGAGCTCCTCGCCAATCCGAGAGGGACCGCCCCTGGCCTTGCCCTGGAGCACGAAGGGAAGTGGATCTTCTGCGTGCCTGGCGTTCCCGCCGAGATGGAACACCTGCTCGAGGCCGAGGTGATACCCACGGCTGGTGGCCGCAGCCGGAACCGACCAGGTGATTGCGAGCCGGGTGATCCGGACCTGGGGCCGGCCCGAGTCCGAGGTGGCCGAGCTCCTCGACGACCTGTACACCGGGCACACCAACCCGTCGATCGCCTTCCTCGCATCGGCCTCGGAGATCAAAGTCAGGATCACCGCCAAGGCGTCGAGCCCCGGCGAGGCGAGGCGACTCATCGATCCGATAGAGGACGAGGTGCGCTCCCGTCTCGGCGGCAGCGTGTTCGGCGCCGACGACGAGATCATCGAGCGCGTCTTGTTGCGGCTCCTCTCCGACCTCGGTTACACCATCGGGACCGCGGAGTCGATGACCGGGGGACTGGTCGCGGCCCGGCTCACGGACCTGCCTGGCTCATCGGCGGTGGTCAAAGGGGGACTGGTCGCCTACCACCCGGACTTGAAGCAGCGGCTGCTCGGGGTCGCCGATGTCGACGAGGTGGTCAACGTCGAGACCGCGGTGGCGATGGCGGAGGGCGCTCGTTCCCTCCTCGAGGTCGATGTCGCGGTGGCGGTGACCGGCTCGGCCGGCCCCGAGGAGTTGGAGAAGCCGGCGGGGACAGTGGTCATCGGCATCGCCACCCCATACCAGGCCCGGGGCCGGGAGATCCGGTTCAGCGGCGACCGGGAGCGGGTGCGCGCCTACGGGACGACGGCGGCGCTCCATCTGACCCGGCTCGCTCTACTCAACCAGTGGTGGACGGACTAGCCCGGGTCTTCGCTGCGGTTCCGCTCAGCGTCGAAGCCAGGCTGGCGCTGGAGGACCGACTCGCAGGCCACGTCATCCCGGGCCGGCCGGTCCCGCCGGAGAACTGGCACCTCACTTTGCGCTTCCTGGGATCCGTCGACGAGGTCACCTACGAGCGATTCGTCGCCGCCCTCGACTCCATGGACCTCGGTCGGGTGCTCGATCTCCGACTGTCCGCTCTCGGCGCGTTCCCCAACCCGCGCCGGGCAACTGTGCTGTGGGCTGGCCTGAGCGGGGGAGAGGAAGAGCTCGCCGCGTTGGCGGAGCTGGCCGAGGAGGCGGCGCAGGAAGCCGGTCTCGAGCCGGAGGAGCGCCCTTTCCGGGCCCACCTCACCCTGAGTCGGATCCGGCCCCAGATCGACGTCAGCGAGTTGCTGGCAGCGGTCGGCGAGGTCGACATTGCGTGGAGATGCGACACCGTCGTCGTCTTTCGGTCCCATCTGGGTCAAGGCGGGGCGCGATACGAGGCACTTGAATCTCTCTCCCTGACCCGGTAATACCACTCACGAACACATGTTCGGTCTATTATCAAACGACTCAGGACAGTTCCTGTCCCAGCCGGTGGATACGTTGACCGTTAGGACTGGAAGAAGGAGCCGAAGTGGAACGTGACAAAGCCCTGGAAATGGCGTTGAGCCAGATCGAACGCCAATTCGGCAAGGGGGCCATCATGAAGATGGGGGAGGCCGCGAACCAGAAAGTGGACGTGATCTCCACCGGGGCCCTCTCCCTCGACCTTGCCTTGGGAATCGGCGGGGTGCCTCGTGGGCGCATCGTCGAGCTCTACGGCCCGGAGAGCTCGGGCAAGACCAGTCTTGCCCTTCACATCGTCGCCGAGGCGCAACGCAACGGGGGCATCGCTGCCTTCATCGATGCCGAGCACGCTCTCGACCCGGTCTATGCCAAGGCGATCGGGGTCGACGTCGACGAGTTGCTCATCTCCCAGCCCGACACCGGGGAACAGGCCCTGGAGATCGCCGACATGCTGATCCGCTCCGGCGCACTCGATGTCCTGGTGATCGACTCGGTCGCCGCCCTGGTTCCCCGGGCCGAGATCGAGGGGGAGATGGGCGACTCCCATGTCGGGCTTCAGGCCCGGCTCATGTCCCAGGCGCTGCGCAAGCTGGCCGGGAACCTGAACAAGTCACGGACCACCGCGGTCTTCATCAACCAACTCCGGGAAAAGATAGGTGTGATCTATGGGAGCCCGGAGGTAACCCCTGGGGGGCGGGCGCTCAAGTTCTATTCAACGGTCCGCCTCGACATCCGACGCGTGGAAACCATCAAGGACGGCACGGAAAGTGTCGGGAACCGGGTCAAGGTCAAGGTGGCCAAGAACAAGATGGCTCCCCCCTTCCGTCTCGCCGAATTCGACATCATGTTCGGCCAGGGGATCTCCCGTGAGGGCAGTCTCCTCGATGTGGCCGTCGATCACGGTGTGGTCAAGAAGAGTGGCGCCTGGTTCACCTTCGACGAGGATCAGTTGGGCCAGGGTCGGGAGAATGCCAAGCGATTCCTGAGGGAGAATCCCGAGGTCGCGATGCAACTCCAGGCCAAGGTCTACGAGCTGCTTGCTCCTAGCGAGACCGAAGCGGTCAGCGAAGAGCCGGTTTCCGAGGACGCCGCTCCGCTCGAGGAGTGATATCCGGATCCGGGATCCGGGTGTAGCATCCAGGCTGCACACGAATTCACCTTTGAACTGAAAGACCGGAGACCGAGAACATCATGAGGAGGAGCGACAAGGCCCCAGGGTGATCCTGCCCGCTTTTGCCGCTGATTCCTTTCGTGTGCCGAGTCCTATGGGCTCGGCACGTTTGTTTCCAACTCCGGGGGAAGGACCGCGATGAGCAACACCGTGGTGACGATCGGACTGATAGTCCTCGGGGTCGCCATCGGCCTCGGATTCGGCTACCTCATTGCCCGTCTCGCGATTGCCCGACGTCACGAACGTGATGGGGTCTCGGCCGAGGACGCGATCACCAGTGCTCGCCTCGACGCGCAACGAATACTCGCCAAGGCAGAGGAAGAGGGGCGGGCCAAGGCAGAGACCTATCGCGAACGCGAGGAGGCCAACCTCGAACACCGCCGGCTCGAGGCATCCAGCCTGGAGAACCGCCTCGCCCAGCGTGAGGAGACCCTCGACCAGCGTGCCTCGAACCTGGCGCAGCGGGAGAAGATGCTCATCGACCGCGAGGAAGAGCTCAACGACTCCCGGGGTCAGGTGGAGCGACTCAAGGAGGAGGCCCGGTATCGGCTGGAGCAGGTCGCGGGAATCGACGTCAATGCCGCCAAGACCGAGATGCTTGCTCAGGTGGAAGACGAGGCCCGGCGGGAGGCGATGATCGTCGTCCGCGACCTGGAGATAAAGGCACGCGAGGAGGCTGACCGGAGGGCCCGGCGCATCCTGGCCACTGCAATCCAGCGGCTGGCGTCGGAGGTGGTCACCGAGACCACGGTTTCGGTCATCCAGCTCCCCTCTGATGACATGAAGGGCCGGATCATTGGCCGTGAAGGCCGCAACATCCGCCATCTCGAATCGGTTACCGGAACCAACCTGATCGTCGACGACACCCCGGAAGCGGTGTCGGTGTCGTCGTTCGACCCGGTGCGCCGCGAGGTGGCCAGGATCACCGTGGAGCGCCTGGTCGCCGACGGCCGGATCCACCCGGCGTCGATCGAAGAGGCCTACGAGAAGGCCCGGGACGAGGTTGAGCAGAGCATCAAGGACGCCGGGGAGTGGGCCCTGGTCGAGGCCGGGGTGTCCCGGATGCACTCCGAACTGGTCACCCTGATGGGACGGCTCAAGTACCGCACCTCTTACGGGCAGAACGTCCTCAACCATCTGGTAGAGACCGCCCACATCGCCTCGATGCTCGCCTCCGAGCTCGGCATCGATCCCGCACCGGTGAAGCGTGCCGCTTTGCTCCACGACATCGGCAAGGCGGTGACCCACGAGGTGGAGGGGTCCCATGCTCTGATCGGCGCCGAGATCGCCCGTCGCTTCGAGGAGGACCCGGCAGTGGTCCACGGGATCGAGGCCCACCACAACGAGGTCGAGCCGCGCACCATCCTTGCCGTGATCGTGCAGGCCGCGGACGCGGTTTCCGCAGCCCGCCCCGGCGCCCGTCGTGAGACGCTCGAGGGATACGTCAAGCGTCTGGAGCGCCTGGAGACGCTGGCGCTCGAGTTTCCCGGTGTCGATCACGTCTTCGCACTCCAGGCCGGCCGGGAGGTGCGAGTGGTCGTCGATCCGGGCGCAGTGGGTGACCTCGAAGCTCGAGAGCTTTCGAGGAGGATCGCCCGTAAACTCGAGGAGGACCTCCAGTACCCGGGCCAGATCCAGGTGACGGTGATACGGGAGTTTCGGGCCACCGATTTCGCTCGCTGAGGCCGCACATGACCCAGACCGTCCTCCTCTCCACCCCAAAGCTGCGCCAACCCGCCCGCCGGCTCCCGACCCGGCTCGGGAAGAGCTATTTCATACGCACCTTCGGGTGCCAGATGAACGAGCACGACTCGGAGCGGATCGCCGGACTGTTCGAGGTTGACGGGATGACCCGGGCAGAGGGCCTCGATACCGCTGACGTCGTCTACATCAACACCTGCACGATCCGGGAGAACGCCGACAACCGGATGTACGGGAACCTTGGCCAGCTCAAGGAGATAAAGGACCTCAACCCGGGGATGCTTCTGGTGGTCGGGGGCTGTGCCGCCCAGAAGGACCGGGAGCTGGTGCGGGAGCGAGCCCCCTGGGTCGACGTGGTGATGGGAACCCACAACTTGGACCGGGTGCTCGACCTGATCGACCACGTGGAGCACTGGGGGCCAATCACGGAAGTGGTCGACGAGTTACAGGCGATGCCATCGTCCCTACCGGCACGCCGAGAGTTACAGCACTCGGCCTGGGTATCGATCCAGGTGGGCTGCAACAACACCTGCACCTTCTGCATAGTTCCCTCGGTGCGGGGCGTCGAGGTATCGCGCCGCCCCGGCGACGTGGTGCGCGAGGTCGAAGAATTGGCTGGCCAGGGAGTGGTCGAGGTCACCCTGCTCGGACAGAACGTGGACACCTACGGGCGGGACCTGGCCATCGACGGCAAGAGGCGCCCGATCTTCGCCGAGTTGCTTCGTCGGGTGGGCGACGTCGAGGGGATACGAAGAGTTCGCTTCACCAGCCCCCACCCCAACGACTTTCGTGAGGAAGTAGCCCGTGCCATGGCCGAGACCGAGGCAGTCTGCGAGCAGCTCCACTTCCCGTTGCAATCGGGCTCGGACCGAATACTGGCTGCGATGCACCGGGGTTACACCCGCGCCAAGTACATGGATCGGCTGGCGATGGCTCGGGAGTTGATCCCGGGCTTGGCGGTTTCGACAGATGTGATCGTCGGATTCCCCGGGGAGACAGACGAAGACTTCGAGTTGACCCTCGAGGTGGTCGAGGAAGCCGGCTACGACTCGGCGTTCATGTTCATCTTCTCGCCACGCCCGGGCACCGCGGCGGCGTCGTTCCAGGATCGATTTGTCCCCGACCACGTGATTCGGGAGCGGTTCGCCCGCCTCGTAGAGCTACAGGACGCCAGCTCGCGCCTTGCGAACCTGGCCCTGGTGGGAGCGGAGGTCGAGGTGCTCAGCGAAGGGCCGTCGCGCAAGGATCCCGGGATCGCCACCACGCGTACCCGAAGCGGGAAGCTGGTGCACGTTCCCGGGCTCTACGAAGCGGGCTCCTTCCTTCATGTCAGGGTCGATGAGGCAAAGGCACATCACCTGGTGGGGAGCCCGGTCTGACCCGGGTGTTGGCCCTGCTCGGGCCGACGGCATCCGGCAAGAGCGAGTTAGCCGTCCGCATCGCCGCCACACTCGGAGCGGAAGTCATCTCAGTGGACTCGGTGCAGGTGTACCGGGGGATGGATATCGGCACCGCCAAACCCAATCTGGTGGAGCGCCGGGGAGTGCCCCACCACATGATCGACGTCGTCGAACCCGAAGATGACTTCTCGGTAGCGGCCTTCCGTCGGTTGGCGAGAACGGTGATGGAGACTTCCAATGCACCGGCCCTGCTGATCAGCGGTGGCTCCGGCCTTCATTTCCGGTCCCTGGTGGACCCGATGAGCTTCGCTCCGACCGATCCCGCAATGCGCCTCGAATTGGAAGCGATGCCCTTGGAAGATGTGGTCGCGGAGTTGGTCGGCGCCGACCCGAGCGCGGAGGCCCATGTCGACCTGGCCAATTCGAGGCGGGCGATCCGCGCCCTGGAGATCCTCCGCCTCACCGGGGAGACTCCGAGCCGGAGGGCGTCGAGTGCAGAGGCAGACGACATCCGTCGTTTCGTGCCCGAGCTCGAGTTCACCGCAGTGGGTATCGACCCCGGAGAGTCCCTGGAGGGTCGGGTGGATGCTCGATTGGCTGCGATGAGGGCCGGAGGGCTGGTGGAGGAGGTCGAAGGCCTGCGCCACCGTCTGGGCCGGGTGGCGAGTCGTGCAGTGGGCTATCGGGAGGTGCTGGCAGCGCTCGACGGGGAGACCAGCATCGACGAGGCGTTTCGGCTGGCGGCTGCCAACACCAGGAGGCTGTCGCGCAAGCAGCGCACCTGGTTTCAGCGAGACCCGCGGATACGCTGGATACCCTGGGTCGACGACATCGAAGCACGGGCCGTCCGAGCCCTGGAGGCATTGGGTTGAGCAGGTTCGAATTCACCAAGATGCAGGGGCTGGGCAACGACTTCGTGGTCATCGAAGGCCCGGCCCGGCTCGACCCGCACGAGGTGGCACGGGTCTGTGACCGTCGCTTCGGAGTAGGTGCCGATGGGATCCTGGTTGTCACCCCCGGCGCTCCGATCGTCATGGATTATTGGAATGCCGACGGCAGCCCCGCCGAGATGTGTGGCAACGGACTGCGTTGCGTCGCTCGTCTCGCCCGGGACAACGGTTGGGCCGCCTCCGACGAGTTCGGAGTCGACACCCCGGCCGGCCTGCGCCAGGTGAGGATCAAGGGCGACATGGTCGAGGCAGAGATCGGTCCTCCCCTGCTCGAAGGGGAAGAGACGGTGGACGGCGAGGTCTACCACCTGGTCGATGTGGGCAATCCCCATGCAGTGCGAGTGGTCGACGATCCCGGAGTGATCGACCTCTCAGTGCTCGGTCCGCTGGTCGCCAAGGAGGCCGGGTTCGACACCGGCTGCAATGTGGAGTTCATCTCGATCGCCGGTGACACCGTGATCATGAGGGTTTGGGAGCGGGGGATTGGCGAGACCCTGGCCTGCGGCACCGGGATGGTGGCTTCGGCCGCAGTCGCTCTGGGCGGCGAGGACGGTGCGGTCACGGTGAAAGTCCCCGGGGGTAGCGGAGCGGTCGAGATCAGGGACGGGATCGGCTGGCTGACCGGCCCTGCCGAGTATTCGTTCCGGGGAGCCTGGGATCAGGGGTAGCGGCGGAGGACGCTGACCACTTTCCCGATCAGCTCGACACCATCGGTGAAGACCATCGGCTCGTAGTTCGGATTCTCCGACTCGAGGACCACCTTGCCGTCGATCCGGCGCAGCCGCTTGACGGTCGCCTCTTCGCCGTCGATCAGGGCGGCGACTATCTCGCCATCGTGAGCGTCCTTTTGACTGCGGATGGCGACCAGGTCTCCAGGGAAGATGCCGGCGCCGATCATCGAATCTCCCTTGACCTCGAGCAGGAACACGGGGTCGTTGCCGACGAGATCGACGGGGAGGGGCAGGACTTCATCAACGTCCTCGGCGGCGAGGATCGGGGTGCCGGCCGCGATCCGACCCAGGAGCGGGATGTCACGGACACGATCGGAGCGATACGCCGTTGCCGGAGCTGATTCGTCGACCACCACGATCGCCCGTGGCTTGGTCGGGTCCCTTCGCAAGACGCCTGCCTCCACCAACGCTGAGAGGTGGGAGTGGACCGTCGAAGGCGAGGAGAGCCCGACCGCCTCACCGATCTCGCGTACCGAGGGCGGATAACCACGCTGGTTGACCGTGTCCCGGATGTAGTCGAGAACCTGTTGCTGTCGCTCGCTGACCATCTGACTCCTCCTGAAACCGCTGTGCCGGGTGAAACGCTAATCGAACAGGAGTTCGAAACCAAACATCTGTTCGACTTGACACCGAACACTCGTTCGATAGAGTGTCGAACGCACGTTCGATCAGAACGTCATCCAGCAAGAGCCCAATGAACACCGATCAGGAGGGAGACCAAGTGCAGAAGGCAACACTTCAGCTGTCCGTCCGGCTGGCCTTGTTCGCAGCGACAATCTGCCTGGTCTTCCTCATGATCGGGGGCTCTGCAGAAGCCGGTGCCCCACTCCCGACTCCCGTGGAGTACGAGGTGGCGCCCGGTGACACTCTTTGGGCGATCGCAGCCGCCAGAACCGGGCCGGGTGAGGACGTTCGCCGGCTGATATCCGACATCGTCCGGCTCAGCGGCGTCGAGGGCGAATCGATATTTCCCGGCCAGGTGCTACTCATCCCGGGGGGCTGAGCGAGATCGCGGTTTACCCTGGGGCGATGCTTTGCCCCACGTGCGGCGCACCCGACACCCGGGTGATCGACAGCAGGCCTGCCGAGGGCGGCCAGTCGATCCGGCGTCGCCGTCTCTGTGAGACCTGCGACCGCCGCTTCACCACGTATGAGCGCTTGGAGCCCCAGCTCATGGTCCGCAAGCGAAACGGAAGGCTGGAGGCTTTCTCGTCGGCGAAGCTGGCTGCCGGGATCTCTGCTGCATTTGCCGACCGCCCGGTTTCCGGCTCCGCGGTGCAGGTGATCGCCGAGGAGGTCGAGATCGCCCTCCGCGAGAAAGGGCCTCAGGTGGCATCCGAGGAGATCGGGCATGAGGTGCTGGAGCGCCTGAGGGCGCTCGACGAAGTGGCCTATCTCCGCTTCGCCTCTGTCTACAAGGATTTTCAGGACGCGGCAGACTTCGAGAAGGAAGTCGCTGCGCTGGAATCAGCCGAGTAGTTGGTCGATCAGGTTCCGGGCCCGGACCAGGTCAGACTCGACATTCTCTGCTGATTCGGCGACTGCCGACATCATCGAGTACCGGATCGCGGCGAGGCCCGCTTCCAGGTCGGTGACCGCGGCCAACGCACCTTCCGGATCGGTGAGGCGGATCGCATCTACGTATCGGGCCTGAATTTGGTCGAGGGATCCGACGAACGATTCGAACGATGCCTCGACTTCGCCGGGAAGGTCCTGGGTTATCGACTGGCTCGCGGACTCGAAGCTTGCCCTCCACTCGGTGAACGACAAGGTGGCACCACCCAGGTCCGTCATCCCCGGGTCGCTCTCCAGGATCGGTGGGACCACCATCGATTCCACGGCTCCGCGCAGGGCGAGAGCGTCACGGAGCCGGCGTGAGGCGTCGAGTGAGATGCTGGCCACGTCGGATGCGGTGTCCCTTGCGTCGATCTGGGAAGAGGGCAGGGCCGCGGATGCGTCGAAGAGCCCTCGCGCCGCCTCGTCGACATCGAAGAGTGCCGATGCGCTGTTCCCGGTGGCGTCCTGCTCGGCGGCCACCTGCTCGCTCACTTCGTCCAGGCCGGTAAGGGCGGTGTCCAAGTCGGCAGCGCGGTCGGATACTGTCGCCAGCGATGCTTCGGCCTCTTCGGCGGGCCGGAGGGCCAGCCACGCCGCGCCGAGCCCAACCGCAAGCACCAGGGCCATCGAGAACAGGACCCGGGTCCACCGGAAGTCGCGGCCCCGGAGCCGTCTCCGATCGCCGAAGCTCGGTGTCCAGTCCGCGAGGCTGGGGGCATCCAGCTCGGTGGATTCCCAAAGATCCTTGACCATGTCTCCGCTGGGCGCGGTCGGTGTACTGATGAGAGTGGTCGCGGTGACTTCGCCATCGGGCCGATAGGCAACGGTGGCCGACGTCGGGGCATCGAAGAACCCGAGTGACTCCATCGAGGTCCACCGCACCAGGCGTTTCGGCGGCGCGGGCGAGTTAGCAGTCATCGAATGGGCTCGCTTACAGTCGTCAGGTCACCCCACCCGAAATCCCCAGACGACATGCAGGTTAACTTCACTCGCCTCGATCCGGAACAGGGAATTCCCATGAAATCCCATATCGGCGATGCAGCGGTCGATCTTCAGTCGAGAATTGACGTTGTTCTTCAGCCAGGAGAGCGGATGGCAGTGCCTACCGGAGTGGCCGTTGCCATCCCCGAAGGTTTTGCCGGCCTGGTGATTCCTCGCAGCGGGCACGCACTGCGTTCGGGCATCGGTGTGGTCAACGGTCCCGGGCTCATCGACTCCGGTTATCGGGGTGAGGTGGCGGTGATTCTGATCAACCACGGCACTGATCCGGTCAGTTTCTCCCGGGGAGATCGGATCGCTCAACTCACGGTGGTCCCGGTGCCTGTTGTGGAGTGGACCGAGGTCTCCGAGCTCGATGAGACCGATCGGGGGAGCGGAGGGTTCGGCTCCACGGGCTCCTGAGCTCGTTTGGTTGGAAACCGCCGGGGGCTACAATTCCGCCTCCTTTGCGGAAGTAGCTCAGTTGGCTAGAGCGCAACCTTGCCAAGGTTGAGGTCGCGGGTTCGAATCCCGTCTTCCGCTCCGACGACGGACCGAGGTCGAGTCGTCCGGTACCGGCGACGTGGCCGAGTGGTTAGGCGCGGGTCTGCAAAACCCGTCACACCGGTTCGATTCCGGTCGTCGCCTCTGAGGAGGGAACACGGGCCCTTAGCTCAGCCTGGCTAGAGCGCTTGCTCGACACGCAAGAGGTCACTGGTTCAAGTCCAGTAGGGCCCACAAGAGAAACCCCCTGGTAACACAGGGGGTTTCTTGATTCTCGGAGGTTGCAATTGACGAATGTTGCAGGGCCTAGGGGGCCTATCAGGGGATCTAGACCGAGCAAGGCAGCCAAAATCGCCCTCGGCATGAGGGCTACTCTCCGGTGACATACCAACTTCGCCACTGAGATAGGAGCGACGACGATGCCTTTGCTCGACATGTTCTGGTCGATGCTCTGGATGTTCCTGTTTACTCGCGTGGATCTCGCTGTTGATCTACCTGTTTGCGGACATCTTCCGCCAGCCAGGACGCTGTCTGGCTGGGCCAAGGCGGGGTGGACGTTCCTTCTGATCATCCTCCCCTTGGTCGGTGCGCTCACCTATCTTGATCGCTCGGGGCTCCACGCATGCAGGACCGGGCCATCGTCGACATCGCGCATCGGAACAAGACGGAGGGGCAGTACATCCGGGCATGGGTCCGCACTCAACGCGTGACGAGTTAGCCAAGCTCGCGACCCTGATGGACCAGGGTGCTCTCAGCGAAGAGGAATTCTCGGCCCAGACAGAAGGCCCTGCTCGGCGGCTGAGTTCGGCGGTTTCTCAGGTTTCTGGCTGGTCTTGTACCACACGACTTCGGCTTCTACATCATCTCCGAGCTCAGCCGGTCACGTGAAAGAGCTTCCAGGATCCGCGTGCCTTGACGACATGGATGAAGTCGACCCACCACTTCGAATACACCCTGACGGTGGCGATGTCGCTGTACACGCCATCGATCACGATCTCAGCATCTCCAACCTCTGTCGGGGTTTGGAGAGCCGCCCAGTCCGCCATGGTCTGCGGGGAGTAGTTGACGACCCCGAATACACCGTCCTCGTGCTGGTTGTAGCGACGCTTGACCGCTTCGGGATGGTACGAACCGAGATGTCGTTGGGCATCTCCCGCCACATACCCTTCGAGGTAGTCCAGGACTGCCTTGGTGATCGTCTCGATGTCCTCTTCGGAGACACCAACCCGATCCGGATTTGCTCCCATCGAGGGAATCTACCCAAAGAACCCCGAAGCAAGGTCGTCGACGCTTTCGCAGTACACACACTCGAAATGGCTGTTCGCGACGGTGTGTAGGTTGGGTCGAGGCGGGACGGCACCTACCCAGGGCTCGCTCGCAATGGATCGCGAGCTCCTGACTGACAGTCACCACTGTCGCCCAACCCCGCGGGGGCTCCGGTCCACTCGCAATGTTTCGCGACCTTTAGCGGACGCCGAAACCTTGGATTGCGTTCGGAACTGTGTGGGACCGATGTCACGTCGACCCACACCTAAAGGTCGAGGCGATCGACGGCGAGCTGCTCATCGTGTACCAGTCGCTTGCTTGGCCGGGCAGTCAACCGACGGTTTCCTCTGACACTCCGAAAGCGCCTTCGAGTCTCAGACTGAACAAACCCCCGGAGAAACTCGAAGGTTTCTTTCTCCTCTACCGCTTTTCCTCAGCGGCGGTATTCCTGCCACCATTGGCACATTGTCGAAACGCCTGAGGAGGCGAAAACGTGGCCATGTCCCAAGAGCACAAAGACGCCCTGGCCAAGGGGCGTAAAGAGTCGAGAGCCATCAAGGCCTATCTCAACACAATCGAGTCCAGGAAGCCGGGTCGGCCGGTAACCAAACAGAGTCTCGAGACCAGGTTGGCCAAGGTGAATTCAAGCCTCGACACGGTCGATGACCCGTTGAAGCGAATCGATCTCCTTCAGTCTCGCCTCGACCTGGAATCGGCCCTGTCCGCCACAACAGATTCGATCAACGTCGAGCAGCTCGAGTCCGACTTCGTGGCCCACGCCGCTGCCTATTCCGAGCGCAAAGGCATCAGCTACACCGCCTGGCGCCAGTACGGGGTGCCGGCAAACGTGCTCAAGAAGGCCGGTATCCCCGAAACCCGGCGTCGTTAGTCCCAGCCCAACTCAGAAAGCCGGTCATCGTCGATCCCGATGTGATGGGCGATTTCGTGGAGCACGGTCCTCCGGATCTCCTCTTTGAGGTCCTCGTTGCTCAGGCCAAGGGCGAGGTGCGGAGCGCGATAGATAACGATCCGGTCGGGAAGAGCGCCCCAATAATCGGCGGAACGCTCCGGTAAAGAGACTCCGTCATACAGTCCGAGAAGACCTTCGTCTCCGGGTGGAGGGTGCTCGTCGACGACCACATGCAGATTGTCGATTTGCTCGATGACCCACGGCGGAAGCGCCTCGAGCACTTGGTCGACGGTCGCTTCGAACTCTCTCCGGTTCACGTGTGAATTCAATCACGGTGATGTCGCGGACAATCGATTCACGGATCGACTATCCCTGGGCCCGTCGGTATCCTCGCGGCTCCGATGGGCGATTAGCTCAGCCCGGCTAGAGCGCTCGCCTCACACGCGAGAGGTCACTGGTTCAAGTCCAGTATCGCCCACCATCGAAATCGCGACCAGCACTTCTCCGTTCGCTTGCGACTCCGTGAGACAGGCGGCAATCACCCTCGGTCGAACAGCTCGTCGCTCTCCTCGAAAGTGATGTCGGCCTTGGATGCGTCGGCAGCGTCGAAGGTCAGGTCCAGGGACTTCTGAGTCTGGTCGAGGTAGCGAGATCCAGCCTGGTTCGGAAGCAGCTCCGAGAGCAAGGCGCGCACCCTCTTCTCGATCTCGTCCCGAATCGTTCGGACCTCTTCGAGTGAGCGCCCGGAGGGATCATCCAGCTCCCAATCGACATAGCGCTTGCCTGGATAGACGGGGCAGGTGTCGCCGCATCCCATGGTGACCACGACGTCCGCCGCTCGCAGCTCGCGGTCTGACCATTTCTTGGGCGCTTCGTTGGCGATGTCGATGCCGATCTCGGCCATTGCCTCGACGGCTTGCTTGTTGACTCCCTCGGCCGGCTCACTGCCGCCGGAGAAGACCTCGATCCGATCTCCACCGAGTTTTCTCGCCCACCCGGCAGCCATCTGCGAACGCCCCGCGTTGTGCACACAGAGGAAGAGGATGCTCGGCATTTCAGGTCACCGTCATCGTGACATCGCGAAACTGTTCGTGGACACCAGTCTCCACAACTCGTTTGGTCCGCATGACGGCCGTGTGGACGTCGACGAACCTCGTGTAAAGGGGTGACAGCCCCAGTCTGATGCTGTCGGGGGCTCGGAAGTCGGGCAAGACCGCGGCGGTCTCGATCAGGGCGCGAGCGATGGGCCACCCATCGGGATGGGACAGCGCGACGTGAGAGCCTCTCGCGTCTGGATCCCGGGGTGAGGCCAATTCGAAACCCAGCGGCTCGAGATGGATTTCCCAGAGGTCGACCAGAAACCCAGTCAGGGCCTTGGACTTCGCCCTGATCCGGTCCACTCCGGCCTCGAGGACCTCTCGAAGCCCCGCTTCGATGGCGGCCAGCGAGATCACCGGCATGGTCCCGGTGTGGAATCGCCGGATCCCATCGACCGGTCGGAACCCGGGCTCGAAGGCGAACGGGTCGGCGTGGCCCCACCAGGCGGTGATCGGGTTTTTCAGGGACTCCTGCAGGTGGCGCCGGACGTAGAGGAACGCCGGCGACCCCGGCCCGCCGTTGAGGTACTTGTAGGTGCAACCGACAGCGAGATCGGCGCCGCTGGCCGCCAATTCGACCGGGACCGCGCCAACGGAGTGACTGGTGTCCCAGAGCGCGATGGCACCGGCTCGATGCGCTAGTGCTGTGACCTGAGACATGTCGTAGGTGTACCCGGACTTGAAGGCGGTGTGGGAGAGCGAGACCAACGCGGTGTCGTCATCGATCGCCTCGGCGAGTCCGTCGAGGGGGCCGTTGACGCCATCGGACTCCACCACGACCAGGCGAGTGCCCTCCCCGAAGCTGCGGGCAACTCCGTCGAGGACATAGAGGTCGGTCGGGAAGTTGAGATCGTCGGTGACGATCGTGTGCCGGTCGGTCGACGAGGTGACCGCCGCCGCCGCCAGCTTGTACAGGTTCACCGATGTCGAGTCGGAGATGATCACCTCGCCGGGGCCGGCACCGATGATTGGCGCCAACAGGTCACCGAGCCTCAGCTGCAGATCCCACCATCCCTCGTTCCAGGAGCGAATCAGACGATCCCCCCACTGCTCGATCACGACATCGGTCACGATGTGGCCCGCGGCGAGCGGCATTCGCCCCAATGAGTTGCCGTCGAGATAGATCAGGTCGGGGTCGGGAAACGCGAAATGCTCTCGCCACCCGGCCAGAGAGTCCTCGTCGTCATGGCGAATCGCGTCGTCGTGCCCATCGGCGTCTGGATAGGGGCCCAGGTCCAATGGAACCGTCAACCGCAAGCCTCAGATGCGATCGCGACCCCCTGTCCCGGATCGAGAGAGGCGGGATCGGTGATCGCTTGTTGCACCGTGGCTCGGATCTTCTCGACGTCCGGCCGGGCAGCACCTTCTGACACCGGGCCGATCCTAAAGCCCCGATCGAAGCCGACCACCAGCACCCGCTCCGATGCCAGGAGCGGCGCCAGATTGATCAGGTCGGGTATCTGCTCCGGGGTGATGTCGGTGGTCACGTTCCGCTCGATCGCCTCCAGCAGCCCGCCCAGCCCTGCGAGCAGGCTCAGCGGGTCGGCCTGGTCGGCAACCGCAGCCAGCAGGCACCGTTGGCGAGCCATCCGCGAGTAGTCGTTGCTCCCGGTCCGGCTGCGGGCGTAGGCGAGTGCAAGATCCCCATCGAGGTCCTGAGCTCCCGCCGGGATCCGCGTCATGACATAACTGCCGTCTTCCCGGTCGTAGACAGGAGCGGCGATGTCCCTGGGCACCATCACTGTGACCCCACCCAGAACGTCGACGAGGCTCGCGAATCCGGCCATCTCCACCAGGATGAAGTAGTCGATCGGGATCCCCAGGAGGTGGGCGGCGACGTCTTTGACCGCCGAAGCGCCAGGGTCGACTCCGGCGAAAGCATCTGGGTTGCGCCGACCCCAGGGATACACCTCGTTGAGCATCCCCTTGCCAAGCCCGGGAAACGGAGTGCCATCTGAGAAGGTGAAGCCGGTCATGTTCCGGGGGAGCCCGAAGAGAGCGGCGTCCCCCGTCCTGGTGTCGATCGAGGCCACTATGACGGTGTCGGTCCGGAGCCCGCCCCGGCCAGGTCCAGCGTCGCCTCCGAGGAGAAGTATGGTCACCCGCTCCGCACCCATCAGGAGCGTGGTAGTCGTGGTGGTTGCGATCGTGGTCGTGGGTGCGGTGAGCGCCGGGTAGAGGGCCTCGCGCCCGAAGAGGCTCGGGAGCGGGTTGGTGACAGCAACCGTGGTCGTAGTCGAGGCAACGGTCGTCGTGGTCTGCACCGTCGAGCCCGACCCGATGTCCGGCACCGAGGCAAACACCGCGTTGATAGTGGCCCGGCTCCTCAACCCGTAATAGCCGAGAACGGTGTGGGGGAGGGCGACCATCAGAATCAGCACGACGAGACCGACACGCTTGATCCCGCCACCGGCCGCGATCCAGGCATCTCCGGTGGCCCAAACCCGGATGAATGCGATGAAGAAGTTGACGATGACCAGGGCGAGCAGGAAGTCGGGGTCGAACAGCCATCCGACGACCGTCAGCCAGCCTTCGGCCAGGCCAACGGTGACCCCGCTTGCGACCACCACCAGGCTGGAGCTGATCAGGGCTGCTCCCATGCGCTTCCGGCCCAAACCGATCTGACCCCAGCCGGGCACCGCAGCGGAAGCCGAGGCGTACAGCAGCGGGGATCGCCTCCCTGTCGCCCCGCCTTCCATTCGGGTGAAACGAGCCGGAGCCGGCGCTGGTTCCACAGTCGGGTCGCCCTACGCTGGCGGGGTGTCCCTGGAAGTCACTCGCGAGGACATCGAGGCCGCCGCCCGGCGCATCCAGTCACATGTGCGACGGACGCCTTCGGTCCATATCGGCCAAGGTCCCTCCGATGGGTATGCCCTCCACCTCAAGCTGGAATCGATGCAGCCCACGGGCTCGTTCAAGGTCCGAGGTGCTTTCTCCCTTCTCACCTCGATCGACGTTCCGAAAGCCGGGGTGGTCGCCGCTTCAGGGGGCAACTTCGGTCTGGCCGTAGCCCGCGCTGCGGGGGAGCTCGGTCTGGCAGCGGTGGTCTTCGTTCCCGAGACGTCGCCCTCGGCGAAGCTGGAAGGCATCGCTGCGTTCGGTGCCGAAGTGCGGGTCGTGCCCGGCCACTATCCGGAGGCCCTGGCGGCCGCTACTGCCTGGTCCAGTCAGTCCGGTGCGTTCCAAGCACACGCATACGACCAGGCGGCTGTGGTTGCCGGTCAGGGCACCTGTGCTCTGGAGGTGACAGAGGACCTCCCCGGCGTCGACACCGTCCTGGTCGCGGTCGGTGGAGGAGGGTTGATCGGGGGCATCGCCAGTTGGGTGAGAGACGACGTCAGATTGATCGGAGTCGAAACAGAACAGTGCCCCACCCTGTTTCGAGCCCGGCAGAGTGGTCAGCCGGTCGAGGTCCAAGTGGGAGGGATTGCTGCGTCGGCGATGGGAGCCTCGCGCATCGGAGAACACGCATGGTTCGCCAATCGATGGATCGACGACGCGGTCCTGGTCGACGAGGGATCGGTCATGGAGGCGATGAGTTGGCTCTGGAAGGCAGCTCGTCTGGTCGCCGAGCCTGCAGCAGCGGCGCCTCTGGCCGCCCTGGCCACCGGCGCCTACAAGCCGAAGCCAGGAGAGAGCGTCATGGTCGTGGTATCTGGAGCGAACACCGACCCGGGGTCGGTGGGCTGATCAGGTCCGGTGCGCCGGCTCCATCAGGCCGAACACCTCGCCGCCCGGGCCTTCGACCTCAACCCAGCGCCCGACCTCTGGAAACTCCATCACGTCGGTCAGAAGTTTCCCACCACTGATCTCCACCGCCTGGATCGCGGCGTCGAGGTCTTCCACGTCACAGGTAGTCATCGTCTTGGGGCCGTCTTCGCCGGCCCGAGCCACCGCACCGTTGATCCCGGGCCCCTCCCCGGTCTCCAGCAGCCAGTATTCCTGGTCGCCCCATTGCTCGGCTCTCCAGCCGAATGCTCTAACCAGAAAGTCGACGGTCGCCGCCGGATCGGCTGAGTAGAACTCGAAGTGGGTGGGGCGGACCGCCATTAGAGGCTCTCCTATCGGGTGTGGTTAGAAAGTAGAGGGATCAGTCGATAACGCAACCGATTTAGCGCGAAGCGCTGCTCCGTGCTCGCACCTTCCGGCTGAGGTGGCCCTCGAGCACCTCCCAGATCTCTGGCCGGGCCAGCGTCCTCTTCATCGAAATCAGGGTTCGGGTGAAGGTGGCGACTGCGCGCGAAGCGTCCATCGGGTTGGGTCGCATTGCGTTCTGCACCGACGGCGATGGGCTGAGCACCACCACCTCGCTGTCCGGCCATGCGTCCTTGATGAGCCGGACCTCACCGGCCAGCGATCTTTGCCCCACCCGGTCGAACATCTTCTCGTGGAAGCGGGCCCGCATCCGCTGCGTCTCTGCGGCCATCGGGGCCAGGACCAGCACCAGGTCGAGGGGGCGGGCGGAGCCGAGGACGAGGTCGGCATGGGTTCCCGATGCCACCCCTCCATCCACATAGAGGCTGTCGGCGATCGGATAAGGCCGGAAAACCACCGGGATTGCCGATGAGGCGGCAACAGCATCGGCCAGTCCCACCTCGGGGGCCGTTGACGTGCCGAAGATCGTTCGCTTCCGGTTCATCACGTCGTAAGCCACTACGGCTGTCGGTCGTGTGGGCCACCCGGCGGCGTTTTCCTCACCGACCTGGGTGCTCACCCACTCTGCGATCCCGGACAGCGTGATAAGGAGCGGGCGATCCCAGGAAAAGGGTGACCCCAGGATTCCTGATCCCGGGCACGATCCCGTGACGCAGCCACTTTCGGACGTGGACTCCGGGATCCTTGGTGAAGACGTGGCGACGGATCCGTTCGGTCACCGCCTCGCGGTCGTCGTTGGGGCGGACCAGGGAGTCGAGGGACAGGGCGTCGTTGCGGACCAGGGCAGCGACAAAGGAACCCCCCGAAGTGCCCACCACCACCGAGGAGTCGTTGGGCTCCCATCCGGTGGCGAGGCGGATCGTCATCAGCGCTGCCATCTCATATGCGGCGCCGGTAATGCCCCCACCCCCGAGGACCAGGCCTACCCTGTTCACGAGGCCACCATAGGATGTTGATCGGCCTTTTAGGTACCTTGCCTTGAGTGGCTCACCCGAAGGAAGTTCCGCAGCCTGGGCAGCGTGGGTCCTCCTCCTTCGTCGGCCCATAACACCATGGGCATGGCAGATCGTCGCCCCGCTCGTCCCGTGGAGTCATCACCAATAGTGGATCGATCCGGTATTGGTGGTTACCCCTTATCCCCTTTGCAAGAGCGAACAGACCCGTGGTTGCGGTGGCCGCGACCAATACTTCGAACATCTGTCCGTCCTCCTTGCCTCAGCGAATGAGAGGCTAAGTCGGGTAGCGACAGATTTCGCGGATTTGGGATCAGGTGCCGATGACGGCCTCGGTGAGGTCGTCAACCAGGTACTGCAGGCTTCCCAGCCTGCCCTCTCGCACCTCGGCAGCCTCGAGCATCATCATTGCCGAGTGATAGGCGACCCAGGGGCGGTAGCGGCTCTCGGGCAATTCCGCCCCGTAGCCGGTACGGAAGGCTGCAGCCGCGTCCTCCCCGATGCTGCGGGCGAGTTGCCAGACCGTGAGGGTCAGGTCCCACTCCGAAGGGGCCAGCGTTGCCCACTCCCAGTCGACGATGGTCACATTGCCCTCCTCGTCGATGACGAACTTGGAGAGCATGGGCTTGGTATGCGCCGGCACCGGTGTCGTGGCCAGTGGTGGCTCCATCTCGAGCGCCTTGTCGAGCACTACCTGCTCCATGCCGAAGCGACGGCGGTAGCGGCCCAGCCGCTCGATCGTCGACCGATAGTGGCTGAGCACGTAATCGGCGTCGATCCCGGCAGCCAGGTTCGTGATCTGGGCTCCAGAAGTGTGGATGGCACGCAAAGCGACACCGGATGCCTGCACGGCATCGATGTTCTTGGGGAGGCTGGAGAGATTCCAATGGCCACCGTCGGTCATCTGGAGCCAGGCCTGCTCGCCCGCGACTCCATGGCCGAGGATGCGGGGCACCGAGGGCGCCGCGCTCAGGGCTTCGAGGGCGTGGCGCTCACGACGCTCCCGGGATGCGACCGGGTAAACCTTGACGATCGTGCTCGCGTTCTCGGTCTCGAGGAGCCGAAACAGCTTGTTGGCTCCGGACGAAAGCTCTCGGACGGTCCCATTCAGGTTGAGGCTCGTGACCAGCTCTCGTGCATCCATACCCTGAAACCCCTCGTTGCTCTGCGACCGATCAGACTGCTCCGACAGGCAGTTAGCCTCTGCCCCGGGTCAGGCTAGCGAGATAATCCTTGTGCCAGTAGAGCTTCATTATCCGGATGGGAAGGCCGTGGAGCACCCCGAAGGGGTGACCGCGAGCGAGGTCGCCGCCTCGATCGGCCCCGGGCTGGCGCGTGCCGCGGTGGCGGCAAAACTCAATGGGCAATTGATCGATTTGGCCCGTCCCATCGAAGACGACGGTGAATTCGCGGTGATCACCCTCGATTCCCCCGAAGGGCTCGACGTCCTCCGCCACTCGTCTGCCCACGTCCTGGCCCAGGCCGTTCTCGGCTTGTTCGATGGCTCCACGTTCGCCATCGGTCCCGCCATCGAAGACGGCTTCTACTACGACTTCAAAGTCGACCGCCCGTTCACTCCCGAGGACCTGGAGCAGATCGAGGCCCGGATGCGCGAGATCATCGCCGCCGACCAGCCATTCGTTCGAGAAGCGATGAATCGTGAGCAGGCCCTCGACCTGTTCGCAAGCCATCCCTTCAAGAGGGAGATAATCGAGAGCGTCGATCCCGACCAGGTGGCGGGGGGCGACGACGTGACGGTCTATCGAAATCTCGACTTCGTCGACCTCTGTAGGGGACCTCACCTGCCGAGCACGGGGAAGATCCGCGCCGTCAGGCTCCTGCGTAGCTCCGGTGCCTACTGGCGGGGAGACGAGAGCCGTGACCAGCTGCAGCGGATCTACGGGACGGCCTGGCCGACCCCTGCCCAGCTGGAAGAGCATCTGGCACGCATCGAGGAGGCCGAGAAGCGCGATCATCGCCGCCTCGGGCCCGACCTCGACCTCTTCAGCTTTCCCTCCGACCTCGGATCGGGGTTGGTGATCTGGCATCCCAAAGGTGGGATGCTCCGCAAGACGATCGAAGACCACAGCCGTGCCCTCCATGAGCGGTTCGGTTTCGACTTCGTCTTCACCCCTCATCTCGCCAAAGCCGACCTGTGGCACACCTCGGGCCACCTCGACTACTACGCCGAGAACATGTACCCGGGCATGGAGCTGGACCACGGTCATGAGTACCGGGTGAAGCCGATGAACTGCCCATTTCACGTCCTCATCTACAAGAGCCGGGGACGCTCCTATCGCGATCTCCCGATCCGGCTCTCCGAGCTGGGCAGCGTCTATCGGTACGAGAAGTCAGGCGTCGTCCACGGCCTGTTGCGGGCCAGGGGCTTCACCCAGGACGACTCGCACACGTTCTGCACCGAGGGCCAACTCGCGTCCGAGCTCGACCTCCACCTCGATTTCGTCCTCACCTGGCTCCGCGACTTCGGGTTCACCGAGTTCGACGCCGACCTCAGCACCCAGCCCGAGAAGTCGGTGGGAGAGCAGTCACGCTGGGAGTTCAGCCAGAAGGCTCTGGAGGACTCCCTGAAGGCCCGAGGAGTCGCCTACCGGGTGGCGGAGGGCGAAGGGGCGTTCTATGGGCCCAAGATCGACTTGCACGTCAAGGACGCCATCGGGCGCCGCTGGCAGCTCTCGACGATCCAGCTCGACTTCACCCTGCCCGAGCGGTTCGATCTGGAGTACACCGCCTCGGGCAACGCTTCAGAGCGCCCGTACATGATCCACTGTGCCAAGGCCGGCTCGCTGGAGCGGTTCATGGGCGTGCTCGTCGAGCATTACGCCGGCGCATTCCCGGCATGGCTGGCGCCGGTCCAGGTGTCGGTGATCCCGGTGGCAGACCGTCATCTCGAGTACGCCCTGTCGGTGGGGGCCCGGATGACAGATGCCGGCCTCCGCGTCGAAATCGATGAGAGCGAGGAGACGGTTGGCGAGAAGATCCGCCGTGCGCTCAGCCAGAAGCACCCGGCGGTGGTGGTCGTCGGCGATCAGGACATCCAGGATTCGACTGTCGGCCTGCGGCTCTACGGGGAGGAGCGGGACGCTCGTGGGGTCGACGTCATCGAGGCCACCAACCGGCTCGTCGATCTGGCGGCCCGGCCGGCGAAATGAGCGAGCCAGACCCCCGGCGCGTCGACCGGGAGGGGATCTTCATCGAGCGCGACCTGGCCGACTCGGTCGCCATCGAGGACGAGCTCGACTCCAATCAGGTTGGCCCTTACCGCTTTCCGTCCCCCACCCGGCGCCGCATCTCAGGTTGGGTGTACCTCGTCGGTGCCGCCCTTTCCTTGCTCCTGATCGACGGGGGCTGGATCCCTGCCATCGGCTTCGTCGCACTCTCCATCTGGCAGTTCGCCTCATCCTGGCCTTTGAACGTCGACGAGCACGCGGCTTTGAGCATCGCCGGATCGGCGGTCGACTTTCCGGTCGGTCACGCGTCGGCGGCTGTGACCTTCAAAGGCATCCGCTCGGTGCCCCGGTGGAGTGTGGTCCTCTACTCCGCCAGCGAGCCTCCGGATCAGCGCGCCCTGGTCGTCGTCGACGCCGTCACCGGTGCGGTGGCCGAGCAGCCGTACGTGGAAGCGGTGCCCGGGCTTTAGCTACCGGTCTTGCATCTCGACGAAGTCCCGGACCTCGGGACCGACATACAGCTGGCGCGGCCTGAAGATCCGGGTTTTGGGGTTTGCCATCAGCTCCCGCCATTGTGCGATCCATCCCGGGAGCCGTCCCAACGCGAACAGAACCGTGAAGGTGTCCTTGGGGAAGCCGATTGCCCGGTAGATGATCCCGGAGTAGAAGTCCACGTTCGGGTAGAGCTTGCGTGAGATGAAGTAATCGTCGGACCGGGCCAGGGACTCCAACTCCATGGCGACCTCGAGCGCGGGGTCCTGCACCCCAAGAGCGTCCAGCACGTCGTCGCTCGCCTGCTTGATGATCCGGGCCCGTGGGTCGAAATTCTTGTACACCCGATGCCCGAAACCCATCAGCCGGAACGGGTCGTTCCGGTCCTTGGCCCGGGCCACGTACTTGGAGACGTCTCCGCCGTCGGCCACGATCGTCTCCAGCATGTTGAGCACCTCCTCGTTGGCGCCACCATGCAGTGGCCCGGAGAGCGCATGAATCCCAGCCGCGACTGAGCTGAACATGTTGGCCTGACTCGACCCGACCAAACGGACCGCCGAGGTCGAGCAGTTCTGACCATGATCGGCGTGGAGGATGAGAAGCAGGTTGAGGACTTTGGCGACCACGGGATCGGGGTTGTATTCCTCGGCCGGCACCGAGAACATCATCTTGAGGAAGCTGGAGGCGTAGTCGAGGTCGTTGTCCGGGTAGATGTAGGGCTGGTGCACCCGGTACTTGTATGACCAGGCGATCATGGTCGGGGTCTTGGCGACAAGGCGCCGGGCGCTGATGTCCACCGACGCCTCGTCCGTCGGGTCGAGGGCGTCCGGGTAGTAGCTGGCCAGGGCGGACGTCCCCGCGGCCAGGATCTGCATCGGGTGCGCCGAGTGGGGGAAAGCCTCGAACAGGTACTTCATGTCCTCCCGAAGCAGGGTGTGGCGGGTGATGGACTCGACGTACTCCTCGTACTGATCCTTGGTGGGGAGCTCGCCGTACTGGAGCAGGTAGGAGACCTCCATGAAGGTGGCCTTCTCCGCCAGTTGCTCGATCGGATAGCCCCGATACGACAGGACGCCCTCTTCGCCACCGACGAAACTCACTCCGGAGGAGCCCTCGGCGGTGTTGGCGAAGCCGCTGTCAATGGTCGCGATCCCCAGCTCGGCGCGCAGTTTGGAGATGTCGACTGCCGAGTCCCCGAAGGTGCCGGTGATCGTGGGGAGCGTGATCTCCTTGTCCCCGTACCTGACTGTTACCTCGCCCATGACCCGGCCTCGCTTACGTTTCGGCCGACTGAGCGGCGGCGATCACATTCTGCGCCTCATTGTGGGGCACTTCTGCGTAGTGATCGAATTCGACTTCGAAGTTACCCCGTCCTGAGGTCAAAGACCGCAGTTCGGCCGCGTACTGCTGGATCTCGGCCATAGGAACCTCGGCGACCACCGATCTGAGGTTTCCCTCGCCCTCCATGCCCAGCACCCGGCCCCGCTTGGAGTTGATGTCACCCATCACGTCGCCGAGATGCTCCTCGGGGACCGTGACCGTCACCCTCATCACGGGCTCGAGGAGGATTGGGCGCAGTTTCATCGCGGCGGCCTTGACCGCCTGGATGCCAGCCATTCGGAACGACATCTCGTCGGAGTCGACCGAGTGGAACTTGCCGTCGTAGACCTCGGCCGAGATGTCGATCACCGGGTAACCGGCCAGGATCCCCCGACGCAGCGACTCCTGGATGCCCTTGTCCACGGCCGGGATGAACTGGCGGGGAATCGAGCCACCCTTGATCGAATCGATGTACTCGTAGCCGGACCCTCTGGGCAACGGGGCGAACTTGACCGAAGCCACCCCGAACTGGCCCCGGCCGCCGCTCTGCTTCTTGTGCTTGCCCTCGGCCTCACCCGACGTTGTGATCGTCTCCCGATAGGGGATCACCGGCAGCGACGAGGCGACCTCGACCCCGAACTTGCGGTGGATGCGGGCCAGAGTCACGTCGAGGTGGCTGTCGCCGAGCCCGGCGAGGATCGTCTCCCCGGTCTCGGGCCGCCTTTCGATGCGCAGGGTGGGGTCTTCCTCTTCGATTCGGTGCAGGGCGGTCGACAGCTTTTCCTCGTCGTGATGAGAGACCGGTGTAATCGCCACCTCGGCCACCGGCTTGGGATAGGTGACCGGTTCGACGGTGGCGTTGAGGCCATGCGATCGCATCGTGTCGCCAACCATCACGTTCTCCACCTTGGCCACCGCGCCGATCCCACCGGCGGGGAGGTCGGCCGCATCGTGATGGTCCTTGCCCTGGAGCAGGAACAGGTTGTGGAGCCGGACCTTTCCCCCTCGGGCCAACTCGAGCTCCTGATCGGCCTTGATCGTCCCCGAGAAGATGCGGAACATCGAGATCCTGCCCACGAATGGGTCGGACACGGTCTTGAAGACATATGCGAGCACAGGCCCATCGACGGCGGGGGCGAAGCTGTCCCCCGACGAGAGCCGCGGGATCGGCCGCTCCAGGGGGTTGGGGCCGTAGTCGACGATGAATTCGGCGAGGAGGTCGATGCCGATCAGCTTCTCTGCCGAGGTGACGATCACCGGGTGCAGGGTCCCGTCGAGGATCCCGCGGTGCACCGTCGCCACGATGTCCTCCCGGGAGGGCTCGGTGCCCTCGAAATACGCCTCCATCATCGCGTCGTCGGTCTCGACAACTGTCTCTACGAGCGCGGTGTGCGCGGCGTGTACCCGGTCTTCGACCTCCGCCGGGAGCGGGATCTCGGTTCCGGCCTTGCCGTCGCCGGAATAGGTGTAGGCGCGCTCGCTGGCGACCCGCACCACGCCAGATAGGCCATCCTCGGCCCCGATCGGGACCTGAATCGGGGCAATCGCCTTGCCGAAGGCCTGACGAAGCTGGTCGAGAGTCCTCTCGAAGGAAGATCGGTCGCGGTCGAGCTTGGTGACCACAACTGCGCGGGGGATCGACTCCTCGCCTGCGATCCTCCACAACTGCTCGGTCTGGACCTCGATCCCGTCGACGCCGGAGACCACGAATAGGGCGAGGTCAGCGGCGCGGAGCGTGGCCCTGGCATCACCCGAGAAGTCGCTGGATCCGGGTGTGTCGATGAGATTGATGGTGTGGCCCTGCCACTCGAGGGAGGCCACCGCCAGCCCGAGCGAGATCGTTCGCTCGATCTCCTCGGGCTCGTGGTCGAAAACGGTCGTGCCCTGTTCCACTGAGCCGCGTCTGGTGGTGGCGCCACCGATGAAGAGGAGCGCCTCGGCGAGGGTGGTCTTACCGCTTCCGCCGTGGCCGACCAGCGCGACATTCCGAACTTTCTCGGGTTCCAAATGACCTCCTTTGCCGGGGCGATGCCCCGATCCTAACGCCGGCCAGCATCAGGGTTCCCGGGCGCGTGCTACTTTGGATAGTCGTGATCGACCTGCGGGTTCGCCCCCGCGTCACCCGGTTTATGGAGCCGATCGGCCACTCTCTGGCCTCGATTGGTGTGACCCCAACCATGATCACCTTCCTCGGCCTCGCCGTGGTGATCACGGGGTCCGTGATGATCGCGTCCGGCCTCATGCGATCGGGGGCTGCAGTGGTGCTCCTCGGTGCGCTCCTCGACGGCCTCGACGGCTCTGTGGCCCGTGCCTCGGGCCAGGTCTCGCCCCGCGGAGCCTTCCTCGACTCGGCGTTCGATCGCATGGGTGAGATAGCGGCCTTCGCCGGCCTGGGCTTCCTACGCGCCGGTCAGCCCCGCGAGCTGCTCCTGATCGTGCTTGCAATAGGAGGCGCAATGCTGGTCCCCTACATGAGGGCACGGGCAGAAATAGAGGGGTTCGACGGGAGGAGCGGTCTCATGGGCCGGGCGGAGCGAGTGCTGGTCTTCTCCGTCGGGCTGATGCTCGGCTTCGTGGAGCCGATGCTCTGGGTGTTCGTGGTGTTGGTCTGGCTAACCGCTTTCTCGCGGTTCATCCGCACCTACCGTTCCTTCTAGTGAAGGACTTCCTGGGATATCTGGCCCTCCGGGCCGGCGTGGGGCTGGTCGGCCTGCTCCCCCAATCGGTGGCGCTGGCATTGGGAAGGGCCTTCGGTCGGGTCTGGCACACGTTCGCCTCCGGTCGCCGTCAGATGACGCAGCGTCACATGGGCCGGGTGCTCGGGGAGGGCGCTGACACCGCGGCCGCCGCCCGCTCGGTCATGGAGTCCTACGGGCGCTATTGGGCGGAGGTCTTCTGGGCCCGCCCCGACCGGGTGGCCGCAATCCGGCGCAATACCACCGTGGACGGGCTGGAGGAGATCACCGGCGCCCGCGACAGGGGCAAGGGGATGATCTTTGCGTTGCCACACATGGGGAATTGGGAGGCGGCTGCGCCGGTTTCGGTCACAGCCGGAGCCCCGGTGGTCGCTGTAGCCGAACGCCTGTCCAACGAGCTGATCACCAACTGGTTCACCGAGATGCGGGCCGCGTTCGGGATCGAGATCGTGCTCGCCACCGGGAGCACCGAGGTCATGCGCAAGCTGGAGACGGCGCTGGAGGAGAACAAGGCAGTGGCCCTTCTCTCCGACCGTGATCTCAAGCGTCGTGGCGTCGAAGTGGAGTTCTTCGGGGAGCGGACCACCCTCCCGCCGGGGCCGGCAACGCTGGCGATCAGGAGCGGCGCTCCATTGCTCCCTGTCGGCTCGTATTTCGAGGGGCAGGGGCACCGGGTGGTGATCACGCCCCCAATACCGATCCCGGAGTCCGGGACCCGCTCCGAAAAGGTCCAGGCGATGACCCAGGAGCTGGCCTACCGCCTCGAGAAGTTGATCGCCGAGGCTCCGCGGCAATGGCACCTCGTCCAGCCCAACTGGCCCTCTGACCGGAAATGAGCGGGATGCGCATCGGGCTGGTCAGCCCCTATGACCTCTCCGTGCCGGGCGGCGTCCAGTCCCAGGTCCTGGGACTCGCCCGATACTTGAGCGGGCAGGGAGATCACCCCATGGTGCTCGGCCCCGGGCCTGCCGGAAGGCGTGGACGGCATCGACCTCGGTGGGAGTGTCTCCATTCCCGGGAACGGCTCCAAGGTCCCGATCTCGATCGACCCCAGATCGCGATCCCGCCTTCGCGAGGTGGCCGGCGAGCTCGACGTCCTCCACGTTCACGAGCCCCTGATGCCCCTGGTGTCGCTCTTTGCCAATCACTCGGGGCCACCGGTCGTGGCGACATTCCATGCTGCCCCCGGCTCTGCAGCCAGGCTCGCCTATCGACTGGGTGGGGGGCTGTTGACCAAGGTGATGGGCAATTGCGCCGCCGTGACCGCAGTCAGCCAGACCGCGGCGTCGCCCCTTCCGTCCCGGCTCGAAGCCCGGATCATCCCCAACGGCCTCGATGTGGAGGCGATGCGCGTCGACGTCGAGCGGGATCGGTACCGGGTGTCGTTTCTTGGGCGCGACGAGCCGCGCAAGGGCCTCGAGGTGCTGCTCACCGCCTGGGCCGACGTGGTCGCCAAGGTGCCAGACGCGGTCCTGACCGTCATGGGTGCCCACCGCGACGACGACCGCGCCGAGTGGCTGGGGAGGGTGAACGACCGCAAGAAGGCGCAGGTCCTCAACTCGTCGTCTGTTTTCGTGGCCCCACAACTCGGCGGCGAGTCGTTCGGGATCGTGCTCCTCGAGGCGATGGCCGCCGGGGCCGCGGTCGTCTCCTCGAACCTGGACGCGTTCGTCGCGGTCGCGGAGGGCGCGGCCCGATTCTTCCCGGTCGGTGACAGCGATGCCCTGGCCAGAGCCCTTGTCGAGCTGCTTCGTGACTCTGCGGAGCGGTCGAGGCTCACTGCAGTAGGCCGGGAGATCGCGAGTCGCTACGACTGGAGCGTGGTCGGGGCCTCATATCGCTCCCTTTACGCCGAAACAGCCTCTTAGATCATCAACGCCGAGGCTGTACCATTGGTTTTCCCCTCAATGGAGCCTTCCGTGGAAACCGGTACAGATCGTGTGAAGAGAGGCCTCGCCGAAATGCTCAAGGGCGGGGTAATCATGGATGTGGTCACCGCATCAGAGGCGAAGATCGCCGAGGAAGCCGGCGCGGTGGCGGTGATGGCCTTGGAGCGAGTTCCCGCCGACATACGTCGCGATGGGGGAGTCGCCCGCATGGCCGATCCCACCAAGATCGAAGAGATCCAGGCTGCGGTCACCATCCCGGTCATGGCCAAGTGCCGGATCGGGCATTTCACCGAGGCTGCGGTCCTCCAGTCTCTGGGTGTGGACTACATCGACGAGTCCGAGGTGCTCACCCCTGCCGACGAAGATCATCACGTCGACAAGTGGGCCTTCACTACCCCATTCGTCTGTGGCGCCCGCAACCTGGGCGAGGCTCTGCGCCGCATCGGTGAAGGAGCCGCCATGATCCGGACCAAGGGTGAGGCCGGCACCGGGAACGTCGTGGAAGCAGTGCGCCACATGCGCACGGTGACCAATGAGATGCGGACGCTGACCCAGCTCGACGAGGCGCAACTGATGTCTGCGGCCCGGGATCATCAGGCTCCCTTCGAGCTGGTCCGCGAGGTCGCATCTCTGGGCAAGCTCCCGGTTGTCAACTTCGCGGCCGGTGGCATTGCCACCCCTGCTGACGCCGCCCTGATGATGTCGCTCGGAGTCGACGGGGTTTTCGTCGGCTCGGGGATCTTCAAGAGCTCGAACCCCGATGCGTACGCGCGGGCCATCGTCGAGGCCACCACCTTCTGGAACGAGCCCGAGGTTGTGGCCAAGGTTTCCCGGGGCCTGGGCGAGGCCATGCCCGGGATAGAACTGGGAACGTTGACCGATTCGGAGCGTCTCGCCGGCCGGGGATGGTGACATGAGCACCGTCGGCGTCCTCGCCTTGCAAGGGGACGTTCGCGAGCATCTGACGATCCTCGATTCCCTGGGGGTAGGCGCGCTCGCGGTGAAGAAACCGGAACAGATCGACGCGATCGACGCGCTGGTCATTCCTGGCGGGGAGTCGACGACCATCGGGAAGATGGCGGTCCGATTCGGGCTCCTCGACCCTCTGCGGGAGTCAATCGACGGCGGTCTGCCGGTCTACGGGACCTGTGCGGGGATGATCTTCCTCGCAGGTGCGGTCACCGACGGCGATCAGCCTCTGCTCGGCGCTCTCGACGTGGTGGTCCGGCGCAATGCATTTGGCCGCCAGAACGACTCCTTCGAGGCGGACCTGGAGATCGACACTCTCGACGGGCCCTTCCATGCGGTGTTCATCCGGGCTCCGTGGGTGGAGAAGGTCGGCTCCGAAGTCGAGGTCATGTCGAGCGTCGGCGAGCACCCGGTGATGGTTCGCCAGGACCGGATCCTCGCCACGTCGTTCCATCCCGAACTGACCGGCGACAGCCGGATCCACCGGATGCTGTTGGACCTGATCTGAGGAGCTGAGATGTCAGGGCACTCGAAGTGGGCGAACATCAAGCACCGCAAGGGCCGTCAGGACGCGGCCCGGGGCAAGCTCTTCGGGAAACTGGCCAAGGCCATCGAGATCGCGGCGCGGGAGGGCGGCGGCAACCCCGAGTTCAATCCCACACTGGCCACCGCCATCTTCAAGGCGAAAGCCGCATCAATGCCCAACGACAACATCGACCGGGCCGTGAAGCGGGGAACAGGCGAAGTCGAGGGCGCTCACTACGAGGAGATTTGGTACGAAGGATACGGCCCTGGTGGTGTCGCCCTGTACGTGCAGATCCTCACGGACAATCGCAACCGAGCGGCGTCCGACGTTCGGTCCACCTTCACCCGGGCCGGTGGCAGCCTTGGCGAACCGGGTTCGGTGGGTTACCTCTTCACCCAGAAGGGCCTGATCGAGGCCAAGGGTGGTGAGGACGAGGTGATGCTGGCGGCGCTCGACGCCGGCGCCGACGACGTGCGGGACGTGGGAGAGCAATGGTTCGAGGTGGTCACCAATCCAGGCGATCTCCAGGCGGTGCGCACCGCAATGGAGACGGCGGGCGTCGAGATCGGCTCGGCGGACGTCACCCAACTCCCGTCGACCACCGTCCCGGTGGGGGAGTCCGATGCCCGCCGCCTGCTGCGCCTGATCGACGCTCTCGACGATCTCGACGACGTCCAGGCGGTGTTTTCCAACTACGACATCGACGACGATGTCATGGAACGCGTCCTCGAAGAAGTCTGAATCCTTGTTTTCGGCGTCGCCTCCTACGGGTATCCAATCGACGTCCTAGACGTATCCAGGAGGTAAGACATGGGCATTCTGATTTGGCTGCTGGTCGGGCTCATCGCCGGGCTGATCGCAAGGGCGTTGGTGCCCGGTTCCGACCCGATGGGGATCCTCGGCACGATGCTGTTGGGCCTCGTCGGTTCGTTGGTGGGTGGTTTCCTCGGGAACCTGCTGTTCGACGGGCAGTGGGACGTGACCACCGCCGGGATCATCGGATCCGTGGTCGGTGCGATCATCGCCTTGCTGGCCTATCGATCGGTAGGCAACCGAAGCACGGTCTGACCCGCTACCACTCTCGGAAAGGCGCCCCTCGATGGGGCGCCTTTCTCTTGCCCGGATTGTGACTATCCCGGCAGTCGAACCGCGCCGTCGTCGTCGAGGGGCCAGTCCGGATTGTGCGCTACCTCCCAGGGATGCCCGTCGAGGTCGACGAAAACACCTGAGTAGCCGCCCCAGAACGTCGCCGCGGGCTCACGGGCGATCGTGGCGCCGGCAGAACGAGCCTCTTCGATCACACCGTCCACCTCTGAAGGCGACCGGACGTTGTGAGCCAGTGTCACTCCACCCCAACCTCCGCCATCGACAACGCCGCTGTCTGCCTCCAACTCGGCACGACTCCACAGAGCCATGACCATTCCGCCGGCCTGGAAGAAGGCCACGTCGTCGCTCGGGCTTGCGGCGGGGACCCACCCCAATGCCTTGTAGAAGTTGCGGGCCCTTGTGAGGTCGGACACCCCGAGAGTGACCAAGCTGAGTCGTTGTTCCATCTCGGGATTGTCGCGCTTTGGGCCCAGGCGTCGCCTACTCTCACCAAACATATGTTCGTGTTGGGAATCGATCCCGGGCTGTCTACGACGGGATACGCCGTCGTTCAGGGCGGTCATCCGCCTGTCGGCGTCATGGCCGGCGTGATCCGCACCGATCCTGAGGCCGCAATGTCCGATCGTCTCGCAGAGTTGTTCGCCGGCCTGACTCAGGTCATCGCCGAGGCGAAGCCCGACGTCGTCGCCCTGGAGACGGTATTCACCAATCGCAACCTGCAGACTGCGATCTCCGTGGGTAGGGCGTCGGGAGTGGCGATGCTCGCTGCTGCCAAGGCCGGACTTCCGGTGTCGGAGTATGTCCCGACCGCGGTGAAGTCGGCGATCACGGGTGATGGAGCCGCTTCAAAGGCTCAGATCCAACAAATGGTGGCCCGCCTCCTGCGACTCGCCGAGCCGCCACAGCCGGCAGACGCCGCCGACGCCCTGGCTATCGCTCTCTGCCACCTGCGTGCCGCACCCCTGGAGATGAGCCGGTGATCGGTCGTCTGCGCGGGGTTCTCGTCTCCAAGCGCAGTGAGTTGGTCTGTCTCGAGGCGAGTGGAGTCGGTTACGAGGTGACGATGACCCCGCGTGCGGTGGCCGCGTTGCCCGGGGTGGGGGAGGAAGTGGTGGTGCACATCCACACCCATGTCCGGGAAGATCCTCGCCGATGCCGACACCGCTGTCGATCACGTCGATCTCCGCGGAATGGCCGGCCGTGCGGAGTACGACGCGCACCCGCCCCTCGGTCGGGGTGAACTTGATCGCGTTGGAGAGCAGGTTGTCCATCGCCTGCCCGAGCCGGTCGCGGTCGCCGTACATGGGAACCGCGATGCCCGGCGTCTCGAGGGACAGGTTGAGCTGGGCCTCCTCGGCGCGGGGCCGGGCTGCCTCCACCGACTCGCGGACCACCCGCTCGAGGTCGATCTCGGCTGTGCGGATCGCCAGGCCGGACTCCTCGATCGCCACCAGGGTGAGCAGGTCGTCGACGAGCCGGAGCTCACGCTCGGCACTGCGCACGATCACCGAGAGAAACCGCTGACCCTGGGGGCTGAGCTCCTCCAGGTCGGTCATCAGCTCGCCGTACCCGATCATCGAGGTCAGCGGGGTGCGCAGCTCGTGGGAGACCGTGGCGAAGAACTCGTCCTTCACCCGGTCGGTCTCCTCCTGCATCCGCCGGCGCTCGGAGATGTCGCGGACCGCGGCCGAGACCAGCAGCCCCTCGTCGGTCTCCAGCGGGGAGAGCGTCACCTCGACCGGGAACTCCGAACCGTCCTTGCGCCGGGCGTGCAGGTCGCCCGCGAGGCCCATCGGCCGGGTGCGCGGCTCGCTGACGTAGCCGGAGCGGAAGGCCATGTGCATCCCGGAGAAGCGGTCGGGCACCAGGATCTCGACCGGCTCGCCGACGAGCTCGGCGCGCTCGTAGCCGAAGAGCCGCTCGACCTGGGCGTTGACCAGCACGATGAGGCCGTCGCGGTTGACGATCACCATGCCGTCGGGCGCGGCCTCGAGCAGGCCGCGGAACAGCTTGGTCTGGCGATACTTGTCGTGGGGCTCGCGCAGCCCGATCGCGACGAGCGGCCCGCGGTCGCTGTTCACCGGTGTCAGCGTGAGGTCGACCGTCGTCTGGGTCCCGTTGGTGTGCCGGAGCTTGGCCTCGCGGACGGTCACCTCGACCTGGTTGTCCACCACGGCGGACACGGCGACCTTCTGGAAGGTGTGCATGGCCTCGCGGCCGAAGTCCTCGACGGTGTGCCCGGGCATGGCCTCGTGGGGTACGCCGACGATCTCGCCGGACGCCTTGTTGGCGAGCACGACGACACCCGAGGGGTCGGTGAGGACGATGGCGTCGTCCGAGGTGAGCACGTGCTCCGAGAGCGCGTCGAACTCCCACCGCTCCTCGTCGTGAAGCATCTCCATGTGCTGATCCGCCTTGCGTCGAACCCGAGGCAGCCGAGTCTCACGGCCGCACGTGACGTCCTGACGAACACTACGGCGAAGCGACCGCCCAGAAGGCGCAACACTGGGGCAAGTCCGGATTGACCGGGCGGTTTTCTAGACCAGTTCGTGAGCCGCCCGGATGGCCCGGACGATGCCGCCCATGGCCTCGGTCAGGCTGAAGTCCTTGGGGGTGAACACCTCGGCCACGCCGAGCTCCTTGAGGGCACGGGCGTCGCGGTCGGGGATGATCCCGCCGACGATCACCGGGATGTCCTCCAGCCCGGCTGCCTTCATCCGTGCGAGGACGTCGGGGACCAGCTCCATGTGCGAGCCCGAGAGGATCGACAGACCCACGCAGTGCACGTCCTCGGCGACCGCTGCGGCGACGATCTGCTCGGGCGTCAGCCGGATGCCCTGGTAGACGACCTCGAAGCCGGCGTCGCGGGCCCGGACGGCGACCTGCTCGGCACCGTTGGAGTGACCGTCGAGACCCGGCTTGCCGACGAGCAGCCGCAGCCGCCCGCCCAGCTCCTCGCCGGTCGCGCGGACCTGCTCGCGCACCTCGGTGAGCTCCTCGACCGGCCTCGGCCACCCCCACGGCACCCGAGACGCCGGTCGGGGCACGGAACTCCCCGAACACCTCGCGCAGCGTGCCGGCCCACTCCCCGGTCGTCGCCCCGGCCCGCGCGGCGACGAGCGTGGCCTCCATCAGGTTGGCGTCGGTCTTGGCGGCCTCGGCGCAGGCCTGCCAGCGCCTGCGTCGACCTCGGCCTGGTCCCGCTGCGCGCGCCACGCCTCCAGACCGGCGATCGCGGACCGCTCGGCCTCGGGGTCGGCGGCCTGGATGGCGGCGTCGAGGTCGGCGGTCAGCGGCGACGGCTCGGTGGTCTCGAACCTGTTCACCCCGACGACGATGTCCTCGCCGCTCTCGATGCGGGCGCGACGGGCGGCGTGGGAGCTGACCAGCTGCTGCTTCATGTAGCCGGACTCGACGGCCGCGATCGCGCCGCCCATGGCCTGCACCCGGTCGATCTCGGCACGGGCGTCCTCGACGAGCTCGGCGACCTTGGCCTCGACGACCTTGGAGCCCTCGAAGAGGTCGTCGTACTCCAGCAGGTCGGACTCGAAGGCCAGCACCTGCTGCAGCCGCAGCGACCACTGCTGGTCCCACGGACGCGGCAGGCCGAGCGCCTCGTTCCACGCCGGCAGCTGTACGGCGCGGGCGCGGGCGTTCTTGCTGACAGCGTCACGCCGAGCATCTCGAGCACGATGCGCTGGACGTTGTTCTCCGGCTGCGCCTCGGTCAGCCCGAGCGAGTTGACCTGCACGCCGTAGCGGAAGCGGCGCATCTTCTCGTCGGTCGACGCCGTAGCGCTCGCGGGTGATCTCGTCCCACAGCTCGACGAAGGCGCGCATCTTGCACATCTCCTCGACGAAGCGCACGCCGGCGTTGACGAAGAAGGAGATCCGGCCGACCACCTTGCGCGAAGTCCTCCTCGGCGACCTGGCCGGAGTCCTTGACGGTGTCGAGCACGGCGATCGCCGTGCACAGCGCGTAGGCGAGCTCCTGCGTCGGCGTCGCGCCGGCCTCCTGCAGGTGGTAGCTGCAGATGTTGATCGGGTTCCACTTCGGGATCTCGTTGACCGTGTAGGAGATGACGTCGGAGATCAGCCGCAGCGAGTGCTCCGGCGGGAAGACGTAGGTCCCGCGGGAGAGGTACTCCTTGATGATGTCGTTCTGGGTGGTGCCCGCGAGCTGGTGCGCGACCTCGAGGGGCTCGAGGTCGGGGTTCTGCTCCTCGGCGACGACCTGGTAGAGCGCCAGCAGCCACATCGCCGTGGCGTTGATGGTCATCGAGGTGTTCATCTCGGTCAGCGGGATGTCCTCGAACAGGCGGCGCATCTCGCCGAGGTGCGGGATCGGGACGCCGACCTTGCCGACCTCGCCGCGCGCGAGCGGGCGAGTCGGGGTCGTAGCCGGTCTGCGTCGGCAGGTCGAAGGCCACCGACAGGCCGGTCTGGCCCTTGGCGAGGTTCATCCGGTAGAGCTTGTTGGACTCCGCGGCCGAGGAGTGGCCGGCGTAGGTCCGCATCACCCAGGGACGGTCCTTCTCGGGCCTCGCGGCAGGCGTGTCGCTCATGGGGCTGAGGGTAGGCCCGATCCGTACCGGCGGGTAAGGCTTGTTGGATGAGTCACCGCTGCGGGATGGGTCACACGGGCCGGCGGGGTGTCGCAGGATCAGCGGGCGGCTGTCAGGCCGCCGGCTCGGGGGGCTCCAGCGGGATCATCCAGCGCATGTGCGAGAGGTGCAGCAGGCGGCGGACGCCGGGTGAGGCGCCGCGCAGGACCACCCGCCGCGCCTGGCGCTCGGCGGTGCGGTTGGCGACCGCGAGCATCTTCAGCATGGTGATGTCGATCGACTCGACGCGGGCTGATGTCGACGACCACGTCGCCGGTGGTCCGGCTCGAGCAGCGCGTAGACCTCGGCGCGGACCTCGGCCGTGCGGCGTACGTCGAGCGTGCCGGAGAGCACCAGCGTCGTGCTGACGGTGCCGTCCTCACTCGCGTGCTCCATCGGGGCCTCCTCGTGCCGAGCCCTACTATCGGCGCGCGTCGCGCCCGTTCACAGACATGACGCGCGGAGCAGTATCGAAAATACTCCTGTCGGGCAAGTTCACGAGTGAAACGCGTCAGTCGGGCAGCCGGCTGACCTCGGCACCGACCGAGGCGAGCGCCTCCGCGAACCACGGGTAGCCGCGGTCGATGTGCTGCGACTCGGCGACCTCGGTCGTGCCCTGCGGCGGCCAGTCCGGCCAGCACCAGCGCGGCTCCGGCGCGGATGTCGTGGGCGACCACCGGGGCGCCGGAGAGCATCGGGACGCCGCGGACGACGGCGTGGTGGCCGTCGGTGCGCAGGTCCGCGCCGAGCCGGGCCAGCTCCTGGGCGAACATGAACCGCGCCTCGAAGACGTTCTCGGTGATCATCGCGGTGCCCGCGGAGACCGCGGCCAGCGCCATCGCGAACGGCTGCAGGTCGGTCGGGAAGCCGGGGTAGGGCAGCGTCGCGACGTCGAAGGACGTGCAGGCGGCTGGTGGGTGCGCACGGTGAACCCGCCCTCGCCCAGGTCGATCGTCGGCCCCGGCGGCGACGAGCTTGTCGAGCACGATGTCGAGGTGGTGCGGCCACCCCGCCGCTGATGTGCAGGTCGCCGCCGGCGATGGCGCTGGCGAAGACCCAGGTGCCGGTGACGATCCGGTCGGTCACGGTCGTGTGCTCGACCGGGTGCAGCCGGTCGACGCCCTCGACGACCAGGGTCGAGGTGCGAGACGCCGTCGATGCTGGGCGCCCATCGCGACGAGCATCTCGCACAGGTCGATGATCTCCGGCTCGCGGGCGACGTTGTCGATGACCGTGGTGCCCTCGCGCCAGCACGGCCGCCATCACCAGGTTCTCGGTCGCGCCGACCGACGGGAAGTCGAGCCACAGGTTGGCGCCGCGCAGGCCGCCGGGCACCTCGGCGACGACCTGCCCGTGCTCGATGCGTACGACGGCGCCGAGCTCCTGGAGCCCGAGGATGTGCATGTCCAGGCCGCGCGAGCCGATCGCGTCGCCACCGGGCAGGGCCACGCTGGCGCGGCGACACCGGGCGACGAGCGGGCCCAGCACGGCGATCGAGGCCCGGAGGCGGCGTACGAGCTCGTAGGGGGCCTTGTGCTCGAGCTCCTCCGGCACGTCGATCGTCGCGCGCCCGGCGGTCGGCTCGCGGGTCGGGTCGGCGTCGCCGGGGTAGGCGATCTCGACGGTGCAGCCGAGCTGGCGCAGCAGCTGGCCCATCACGGCGACGTCGAGGATGTTCGGGCACGTTGTGGATCACCGAGCGTGCCCGGCGCGAGCAGCGAGGCCGCCATCAGCTTCAGCGCGGAGTTCTTCGCGCCGCCGACGTGGACCGTGCCCGACAGCGGTCGGGTCAGCGGACCCTCGGAGACCACACGGAAGCTGCCCACGTCGCGTCACTCTAGTGACGCGGCTGCCTACGCTGGGCCATGGTCAACCTGACGCGCATCTACACGCGCACCGGCGACGCCGGCACGCACCCGGCTCGGCGACATGAGCGAGACCGGCAAGACCGACCTGCGGCTGCAGGCCTACGCCGACGTCGACGAGACCAACGCCCACCTCGGCGTGGTGCTCGCGACCGGCGACGCTCGACGACGACGTCGTCGCGGTGCTGACCCACGTGCAGAACGACCTGTTCGACGTCGGCGCCGACTTCTGCACGCCGGTGGTCGAGAACCCGGAGTACCCGCCGCTGCGCATCGAGCAGGACTACGTCGACCGGCTCGAGGGCTGGTGCGACCACTACAACGAGGACCTGCCCGACGCTGCGCTCGTTCATCCTCAACGGCGGCACCCTCGGCCGCCGCCCACCTCCACGTCGCCCGCACGGTCTGCCGCCGGGCCGAGCGGTCCGCCTGGGCGGCGCACGGCGAGTACGCCGACTCGATGAACGTCCTCGCGATCACCTACCTCAACCGGCTCTCCGACCTGCTGTTCATCCTGGCCCGCCACGCGAACCGGGAGAACGGCGACGTCCTCTGGGTCCCCGGGCGGCGAGCGCGGTCGACGACCCGGCACCGCGTCGGCGTACGAGCGAGGCTGACTCCTAGGCCGCTCAGCGCTACCGGACGGCGCGACCCCGGAGGCCCGGCCTCGAGCCAGGACTGCAGGCCGGTGAGCGAGCTGGGGCTCATCGCGAGCTCGGCCTCGCCGCGCGGCGTCCGGCAGGTGCACGACGACGTGGCCGGCGTACAGCGCGTACTCCTCGGCGCCCTCGGGCTCGCGCTGGGAGAGCACGGTGAGGTCGTTGCGGCGCCAGGCGCGCTGCGGGACCGGGGAGCGGCGAGAAGATGCGGTACCACTCGAGCGAGTCCTCGCGGTAGCGGCCGATCCCGAGCACCCAGCCGCGGCCGTCGGCGCTCGGCGCCGCTCGCGGACGCTGAGCTCGAAGGTGCCGCCGTGGCGGGAGAGCACCCGCCGTCGTACGACCAGGAGCAGGCCGAAGAGCAGGATCAGGAGCAGCACGGCGCCAGCTGCGTCGAGCAGCCACTGCCATAGCGGCATCCGTGCCTCGTTCCGCCGCGCCGATGGCGTGAGGTCACAGCGTAGGAGATGCAGCGGAGCGCCGAGGGCCGCCCCGGTCACCGGGACGGCCCTCGCGCGTGGATCAGCGGTGGATCGGCGTCAGGAGCCCGCTCGGCGGCCCGCACGCGGGCCTCGAGCCGGCGCACCTCGGCGTCGCTGCCGCGGTCGTCGCCCTCGCCCTCGGCCTGCTCGAGGTCCGAGCGCGCCTGGCTCGAGGTCGATGTCCTGGGCCAGCTCGGCGTGGCCGGCCAGGATCGAGACCCGGTTGGCGGCCACCGAGATGAACCCGTCGTCGACCGCGGCGACGAGGGTGTCGCCGTCGGCCGTCTCGACCTCGACGGCGCCCGGCCTCGAGCAGCGACAGGACCGGCATGTGGTTGGCCAGGATGCCGATCTCGCCGCCGGCCGTCCGGGCGTTGACCACGCTTGGCCTCGCCGGACCAGACGAGCCGGTCGGCAGCGACCAGCTCGACCTGCAGGGTGTCGTCGCTCATCAGTCGTCGTCGCTCTGGCCGGTCGACTTCTGGATCTCGCTCCACTTGCGCTCGACGTCGTCGAGGCCACCGCACATGAAGAACGCCTGCTCGGCCACGTGGTCGTAGTCGCCGTCGGCGATCTTGTTGAACGCCTCGATCGTGTCCGTCGACCGGGACCGTCGAGCCCTCGAGGCCGGTGAACTGCTTGGCGACGTAGGTGTTCTGCGACAGGAACCGCTGGATCCGGCGAGCGCGGGAGACGATGACCTTGTCCTCCTCGGACAGCTCGTCGACACCGAGGATCGCGATGATGTCCTGGAGCTCCTTGTTGCGCTGCAGGATCTGCTTGATCCGGATCGGCGCAGTCGTAGTGGTCCTTGCCGATGTACTGCGGGTCGAGGATCCGCGAGGTCGACGTCAGCGGGTCCACCGCCGGGTAGATGCCGAGCGAGGCGATCTCGCGCGAGAGCTCGGTGGTCGCGTCGAGGTGCGCGAACGTGGTCGCCGGCGCCGGGTCGGTGTAGTCGTCCGCCGGCACGTAGATCGCCTGCATCGAGGTGATCGAGTGACCACGCGTCGAGGTGATCCGCTCCTGCAGCACGCCCATCTCGTCGGCCAGGTTGGGCTGGTAGCCCACCGCGGACGGCATCCGGCCGAGCAGGGTCGACACCTCCGAGCCGGCCTGGGTGAACCGGAAGATGTTGTCGATGAACAGCAGCACGTCCTGGTTCTGCACGTCGCGGAAGTACTCCGCCATCGTCAGCGCCGACAGGGCCACCCGCAGCCGGGTGCCCGGCGGCTCGTCCATCTGGCCGAAGACCAGGGCGGTCTGGCCGATGACGCCGGCCTCCTCCATCTCCACGATCAGGTCGTTGCCCTCACGGGTGCGCTCGCCGACCCCGGCGAACACCGACACACCACCGTGGTCCTTGCGCGACGCGCGCGATCATCTCCTGGATCAGCACGGTCTTGCCCACGCCGGCGCCGCCGAACAGGCCGATCTTGCCGCCCTGGACGTACGGCGTCAGCAGGTCGATGACCTTGATGCCGGTCTCGAACATCTCGGTCTTGGACTCGAGCTGGTCGAAGGCCGGCGCCTTGCGGTGGATGCCCCAGCGCTCCTTGACGTCGAGCTCCTCGCCCTCCTCGAGGTTGAGGCAGCTCGCCGAGCGTGTTGAACACGTGGCCCTTGGTCACGTCGCCCACGGGCACGGTGATCGGCGCCGCCGGTGTCGGTCACCTGGGCGCCGCGGACGAGGCCGTCGGTCGGCTGCAGCGAGATGGCGCGGACCATGCCGTCGCCGATGTGCTGGGCGACCTCGAGGGAGAGCACCCGCTTCGTCGCCGCCGAGCTTCAGGTCGACCTCGAGCTTGTTGTACATCTCGGGCATCGAGTCGATGGGGAACTCGACGTCCACGACGGGCCCGATGACCCGGGCGATGCGACCGGTGCTGCCGGCGCCGCCCTGGTCCTGCTTGTTCTCTTCAACGGTGGCAGTCATGTTCTCTCTCACTCTTACTCGCCGGCTTGGGCGTCGGCCAGCGCGTTGACGCCACCGACGATCTCGCTGATTTCCTGGGTGATGCCGGCCTGACGGGCCTGGTTGGCGATCCGGGTGTACTTCTTGATCAGCTCGTCGGCGTTGTCGGTCGCCGACTTCATCGCCTTCTGGCGAGCGGCGAGCTCGGAGGCAGCCGCCTGCAGCAGCGCGAAGAAGATGCGGCTCTGGACGTAGCTTGCGGCAGCAGTCCGTCGAGGACCTCCTCGGCGAGGGCTCGAACTCGTAGAGCGGCAGCACCTCGTCGCTCGGCCGGCGCCTCCTCGCCCTCGACGACCTCGAGCGGCAGCAGCCGGATGTCGCGCGGCTCCTGGACCAGCATCGAGCGGAACTGGGTGAACACCACGTGGACCTCGTCGACGCCCGGGTGCAGCTCGCGGTCCTCGTCGCCGTCTCCTCGATCGTCTGTCGCCTGCGTCCTCGTCGTTGATGAAGGCGCCGATCAGCGCGTTGCCGATCGCCTCGGCGACGTCGTAGGTCGGCTGGTCGCTGTGCCCGGTCCACGACTCGACGATCTCGCGGCCGCGGAACCGGTAGTAGGCCTCGCCCTTGCGCCCGGAGACGTAGATGTCGACCTCCTTGCCCTCGTCCTGCGAGCCGGGTGCGCAGGCGCTCGGCCTCCTTCAGCACGCCGGAGGAGTAGGCACCGGCCAGCCCGCGGTCGCTGGTGACCACCAGGATCGCGGCCCGCTTCGGGTCCTCGGGCTCGGTGGTCAGCGGGTGGTCGACGTTGGAGTACGTCGCCACCGCCGAGACGGCACGGGTCAGCTCGCGGGCGTACGGCGCGGCCGCCTGGGCCCGCTGCTGGGCCTTGATGATCCGCGACGCAGCGATGAGCTCCATCGCGCGCGTGATCTTCTTCATCGACTCGGTCGACTTGATCCGCGCGCGGTACTCGCGCAGGGATACAGCCATGGCTTGGGTCAGCCCTTCTTCTGCTTGACGATCTGCTCCTGGTCGATGTCCTCGTCCTCGAGCGCCTCGTGCTCCTCGTGGCCGGCCTTGATCGACCCGCCCTCGCTCGTCTCGAACTGGTCGAGGAAGTCGTCGTAGGCCTTCTCGAGCGCTGCTCTCGGTCTCGTCCTCGAACTTCTGGGCTGCCGGCGATCGCCTCGAGGACGTCCTTGCTGCGAGCGCTTCACGTAGTCGATGAACTCCTGCTCGAAGCGCAGCACGTCCTCGGTGGGCACCGCGGTCGAGGCGACCGGAGGTGCCCAGCCACAGCGAGACCGTCATGTCCTCGAGCGGGTAGGGCGAGTACTGCGGCTGCTTGAGCAGCGCCATCAGCCGCTGGCCACGGTCGAGCTGCTGGCGCGACGCCGCGTCGAGGTCGGAGGCGAACATCGCGAACGCCTCCATCGCGCGGAACTGCGCCAGGTCGACCTTCAGCGAACCGGTGACGGTCTTCATCGCCTTGGTCATCGCCGCACCACCGACCCGCGACACCGACACACCGACGTCGATCGCCGGGCGCTGGTTGGAGGCGAACAGGTCGGACTGCAGGAAGATCTGACCGTCGGTGATCGAGATGACGTTGGTCGGGATGTACGCCGACACGTCGTTGGCCTTGGTCTCGATGATCGGCAGGCCGGTCATCGAGCCGTGGCCCAGGTCGTCGGAGAGCTTGGCGCAACGCTCGAGCAGCCGGCTGTGCAGGTAGAAGACGTCGCCCGGGTAGGCCTCGCGACCCGGCGGGCGGCGCAGCAGCAGCGACACGGCGCGGTAGGCCTCGGCCTGCTTGGTCAGGTCGTCGAAGACGATCAGGACGTGCTTGCCGTCGTACATCCAGTGCTGGCCGATGGACGAGCCGGTGTAGGGAGCGAGGTACTTGAAGCCCGCGCTGTCGGACGCGGGAGCCGCGACGATCGTGGTGTACTCCAGCGCGCCGGCCTCCTCGAGGGCTCCTCGCACGGCGGCGATGGTCGAGCCCTTCTGGCCGATCGCGACGTAGATGCAGCGGACCTGCTTGTCCTCGTCGCCGGACTCCCAGTTGGCCTTCTGGTTGATGATCGTGTCGATGGCGATCGTGGTCTTGCCGGTCGAGCGGTCGCCGATGATCAGCTGGCGCTGGCCGCGGCCGATCGGCGTCATCGAGTCGATCGCCTTGATGCCGGTGGCGATCGGCTCGTGCACCGACTTGCGGACCATCACGCCGGGCGCCTGGATCTCCAGCGCGCGACGCTCCTCGGACTCGATCTCGCCCAGCCGTCGATCGGCGTGCCCAGCGGGTCGATGACCCGGCCGAGGAAGTTGTCGCCGACCGGGACCGAGAGGATGTCGCCGGTACGACGCACCGGCTGGCCCTCCTCGATGCCAGCGAAGTCACCCAGGATGACGACGCCGATCTCACGGGTGTCGAGGTTCAGGGCCAGGCCCAGCGTGCCGTCCTCGAACTCGAGCAGTTCGTTGGCCATCGCCGACGGCAGACCGGCCACGCGGGCGATGCCGTCACCGGCCTCGGCGACGGTACCGACCTCCTCCTTGCTGGCCGCGGAGGGCTTGTAGTCCTCGACGTACTTCTGGAGCGCGTCACGGATCTCCTCCGGACGAATCGAAAGCTCCGTCATGTTCCTGCCTCTTCCCTCTTGCTTCGAGTTCGGTGTTGTTCGAGTTGGGGTTGTCCGGGTGCCGGAGGCCGCGAGGGCTCAGCCGGCGAGCTTGCGTTGAGCGTCCTCGAGCCGGCCGGAGACCGTGCCGTCGATGATGTCGTCGCCGATCTCGACCCGAAGGCCGCCGACGACGTCAGGGTCGACCATGACCTGCAGGTGCACGGCGGTGCCGTACTGCTTCGAGAGCGCCTTGGTGCAGCCGCTCGCGCTCGGAGTCGTCGAGATCGCGCGCCGTGCGCACGGTCGCGAGCTGCTCCTCCTGCGGCCTCGGCGGCGAGGTGCTGGAACTCCTCCAGCCCTCGATCGAAGCTGCCGTGTGCGCCGCTGGCAGCCTGGGTGACGAGCATCAGCGTCGCCGGCTGAACCTTGTCCCCGAACACCCGCTCGAGTAGCTCGCGCTTGTCGTCGGGGCTGCGCGAGGGGTCGGAGAGGGCAGAGCGCAGGTCGCCGTGACCGTCGACCACCTGACGCACCGAGAACAGCTCGTCGCTGATCCGGTCGCTCTTGTTGTCCGCCCCCTTGTCAGCAGAGCGCACGAGAGCCACCACACCGAGGCGTTCGACGACGTCGGCCAGGTCGCGCACGAGGCGTCCAGCGACGGCGCGCGGCCTCCTGGAGCAGGTCGAGGGTCGCATCACCGACCGCGTTGCCGAAGACGCTCCCGACGAGGCCCGCCTTGGCGTCGCCGCTCGATCGACGCGTCGGTGACGATCCGGCGACGGATCGCCGCCGTCTGCCGGATCACCCCGGCGGCACCGAACAGCTCCTCGCCGACCGTCGCGGTGTCACCCGAGACCTTGCGCCAGACGATCGGCGAGCGCGTCGCGTGCCTCGGCCGAAGCGGCTCGCAGCATCAGCGGTTCCCGTCCTGCGGCACGCGTCCCGGCGGACTGCTGGGCGGCGTCCTGCGCGCTCTGCATCGCCTCGAGGTCGGTGAGGAAGCGATCGACGACGCGGGTGCTGCGCTCGTCGTCCTCGAGGCTCTCGCCCGACGATCCGGCTCGCGAGCTGGGTGGCCAGCGTGCCCACCTCGGCACGCAGCGAAGCAATGGCCTGCTGACGCTCGGCCGCGCAGCTGCCGCGCGGCCGTTCTCGATGATGCGCTCGGCCTCCTCGTGCGCCTTGTCCCGCGCATCGGCCACGATCTCGTTGCCCTGCTCGCGGGCCTCCTCACGGATCTTGTTGGCCGCCTGGCGCGCATCGGCGAGCTGGGCCTTGTACTTCTCCTCGGCCTGGTGCGCCTCTGCCTTGGCGTCGTCGAGCTCGGAGAACTGCTCGCGGATCGCCTCCTGGCGCGCAGTCATCGCTCGGTTGATCGGCGGGATGACGAACTTGGCCAGCAGCCCGAACAGGAGGATGAACGCGGCCAGCTCGACGAAGAAGGTGGCGTTGGGCACGAGGAAGTTGCTCTCGGCCAACGGGATGGGACCTGCCATGGGTGATCCTTTGCTCAGCGCTTGATCGTTGACGTACGACGCGCGCTGCTCAGGCGAGGACGAAGACGAACAGCGCCATGAACGCCAGGTTGATGAAGAACACGGCCTCACACAGACCGACCGTCAGGAAGAAGATCGTCTGGAGTCGGCCCTGCGCCTCGGGCTGCCGAGCCACGCCCTCGATGTAGGACGCTCCGGCGAGACCGTCACCGATACCGGCGCCGATCGCGCCACCTGCGAGGGCGAGGCCGCCGCCGACGAACGCCCCAGCGGTCTGGACTGCGGTGTCGCTTACTGCCATTGCTCTGCTCTCCTTGGTTCTGCGCCGGTTCCCGGCGCATGGGGGGTTACCTCTGCTACGACCGACCTGTGGTCAGGCTGTCGCTGGTTCTGGTTGCTTCTCGCGTTCCCGCTCGTCCGACTCGTCCGGTGACTCGTCGCGACCTTCGTCATGCCTCTCGTCGTGCTCGTCGTGGTCCTCGTCGCCGCCGCCGTGACCCGCGCCCGCCATCGCGAAGTACAGGACGGTCAGCAGCGCGAAGATGAACGCCTGGATGCCGCCGATGAACATGTCGAAGGCCTTCCAGATCAGGTTCGGCGCCCACAGGATGTAGAGGGGCATCAGTCCGATGAGCGACAGCATGATGCCGCCGGCGAAGATGTTGCCGAAGAGTCGCAGCGCCAGCGTCAGCGGCTTGATCAGCTCCTCGAGGATGTTCAGCAAGGTGAAGAACATCCGCGCCAGCCCGTCGATCACCTTGTTGTTGGCGATGCTGCCGGACAGGAAGCCCTTGAAGTAGCCGCCGAAGCCCCGCTGGCGGATGCCGTAGATCCAGGTGCTGACGAAGACGAGGGCCGCCATCGCATAGGTGAGGTTCGTGTCAGCCGTCGGCGCGGGTGTGAGGTGCAGCTCGTGGTTGATCTCGGTCGGCAGCAGCTCGAGCCAGTTGGCGAACAGGATGAAGAAGAACAGCGAGATGGCCAGCGGTGTCACGAAGGGGTGCACCTTGCCGAGGTTGTCCTCGACCTGGGTGTTGACCTCCTTGACCACCGACTCCCACAAGATCTGGAGCTTGGTGGGCACGTGGTCCGTCGAGTCGCGGGTCAGGGCACGACGGGCGAGGAACCCCAGCAGGAGCACGATCCCACCGGCCAGCAAGGTGGAGTAGATCGTGTCGAGGTTGAAGGTCATCCCGAAGAACTCGGCGGTGTGGTGCTCGCCGATGGTGATCGTGCTGCCCACCCTCCTCGCCCCTCCGGACTCGGACATCGGGACCAGGGAGCGGGTCATGGCTGCTTCAGCTCCTTCAGCAGGGTGACGCTGGTCATCATCAGGGCGATCAGCCGGAACACGGCCAGGCCGAGGAGCAGGCCGATGCCGTCGGGCCAGAGCACCACGGCGATCGTCACGGCTACCACCGTGAGGACGCTCAGCCGCACGATGGTCGCAGCGATCATGTTGTTGCGCGTGGGCTGCTCACCCGAGGTGATCAGGCGCAGCAGCCAGAACTCGGTGGCCAGGTGGTTGGCGAGCCCGAGGACCACGCCGATGGCGACGCTGGCGGCCAGCGTCCAGCGGTCAAGGGGACCGAGGATCCAGAAGGAGGCGACCACGAGGGCGACCGCGACCCACACGGCCTTGCGCTGATCACGCACCACCTTGCCGAGCGAGGCCTTCTCGCCGGGGGCGAGCGGCGAGGGCGCCGTCGCGGGAGCGCTCGACGGGCCGGGGCGGACAGGCTGCTGCGTCATGAGGTCACCTCACTGGCCCACTCATTGACGGAGCGCGTTGCGGACGCGGAGCACGAAGGCGACCACGGCGATGACGATCCCGACGCCGACTCCGACGAGGGTCCAGAGCGGCGAGGTCGCCGGCCGCGCCGTCGACGAGGAGCCCGATGACCAGCCCACCGACGACACCGCCGACGAGGATCCCGCCGAGTCCGATGAGGTCGCGGCCACGCAGTCCTTGGGGAGTGCGCTCTGCGCCCATCTCACGAGCATGCTTCCTTGGCGGGGTCGACTGGCAGGTGGGTGATTGCGGCGGGGTGCTGGATGCGGTCCGCGGCGCCCGGGACACACAGACGGCGGCGGCCCGACGCAGCGCCTCCTCCCGACCGCGCGAACGTACCACAGCGATCCGGGCGCTCGAACGGCCTCTCCAGCCACCTCGCGGCACCCGCGATTGCCTGCTCTCGGAAGGGGGTCGTCGTACGCATCGGCGGCCTCGGCATCACGGTCGGTGGCGGTGCTTGTGAAAAATAGCACAAAGTCCAGGAGGGCTGAAATCGAGGTCCCCGTACCCAGCCGGAGGGTCAGCGCACGGGGTTCTGCAGCCGCGGTACGGCGAAGGTCAGCGCCAGCGTGCCGATCGCTCCGACGACGAGCAGCGACCACGTCACCGGGCCCGAGTAGAGACTGACCAGCACCGCGCCGAAGGCGATCAGGCCGGCCCACAGCCACATGATCAGCACCGCCCGGCGCTGGCTGTGCCCGATCTCGAGCAGTCGGTGGTGCAGGTGCTCCTTGTCCGGTTGGTAGAAGGCCTGACCGCGACGGGTGCGTCGTACGACGGCCAGCACGAGGTCGGCCAGCGGCACGATCAGGATGGTGATCGGCAGCAGGATGGGGAGCAGCATCACCAGCACGGTGCTCTCGCCGGCGCCCTCGCCGACCGAGACGTCGGCGAACTGGCCGGTCAGGGTGAGTGCCGAACCCGCCAGCACCAGCCCGAGCAGCATCGAGCCCGAGTCGCCCATGAAGATCCGCGCCGGGAAGAAGTTGTGCGGCAGGAAGCCCGCGCAGGCGCCGCCCATCGCCGCGCACAGGATGGCCGAGGTGATGGCGAGCGTGTAGCCGTTGGCGTCGGCCAGCTTGTAGGAGAAGAGGAAGAACGCCACCGCGCCGATGAGCACCACTCCCCCGGCCAGCCCGTCGAGCCCGTCGACGAAGTTGACGGCGTTCATCGTGCTCACCACCAGCAGGATGGTGAGCAGGGCGGACTGGGTGGGGTCGAGGACGAGCTGCCCGACGACCGGCAGCTTGAGGCTGTAGAACTTGACGCCGTTGAGCACGAGGATGCCGGCGGCCACGATCTGGCCGCCGAGCTTGGTGAGCGCGTCGAGCTCGATCAGGTCGTCGAGCACCCCGACGGCGCAGATCATCGCGCCGGCGGCCAGCACCCAGCCTGCGTCGTGGAAGACGGTCGGCTGCGAGGTGCTCAGGAACGGCAGGTGCCGCGCGACGAGGATCCCCGCCGCCAGCCCCCCAGCATGGCGACCCCACCGAAGTACGGGATGGGCGTCGCGTGCACGTCGCGGTCGCGGACCCGGGCGACCG
>CAWBJJ010000007.1:0-310941 GCA_963789135.1 uncultured Acidobacteriota bacterium | reverse complement strand
TCACGTCGATGATCCCGCCGCTCTGTCGCCGGTGATTCCGAGACGGATGCGCGCGCCCTCGCGTCCGACCATCTCGTAGCCGAGCAGGACCGGTCATCAGCTCGACCGTCGCCGCCGCATCGCGCACGACCATCCCGACGCTGTGAAGGCCGCGGATGGCGCGTATCTGCACGATGCCGCCCGGCCACGGCGCGCGCCGATCGTGATCTGTCCGCGACGAGCGCCATCGCGCGAGGCCGGACGGATCGGTCGCCATCATCGTCTCGTCATCGAAGCGTGGACGCAACGCTTCGACGGCGATGGCTTGTGCGCGGAGCGCGGCGGCCTCCACAGCCGGAGCGATCCCTTGGGCACCGAGAACGCCGTGACCGCGTCACCTGTCCGGCGCCCTTCGCGCCCGACTCGCACGCCGCGTCCGGCATACGGGAACGTCGTCCAGATCGTGCCTGGCGCGCCGTGCTCGGTGCCGTAATAGAAGTGATAGACGTGATGGTTGTCGAAGTTGACGGTCTTCTTGACCAGCCGCAGGCCGAGGCCGGCCGACGCAGAAGTCGAGATCGGGCTGCGCCTGATCGACGGTGGCGGTGACGTGATGGAGGCCGAGGATACGGTGCGACATTGAGGATGACGCGCACGCTACGTCATGCCCCGTGGCGTGTCAAGGCGCGACACCCTCGAACGGAGTTCCGAAGCGTCACGGCTCGAGGTCGAAATTCACGCGAATGACCATGCGGACCGACGGCGGCATGCAATTCAGCAGCGTCCCATCGAACTCCCAACGGCTGACCGCCTGGATGGCCGCGTCGGTGAACGCGGGGTCCGGCGACGAGAGTGGCGAGATATCGTCGAGCAGTCCGTCCTTGCTGATTCGCGCGTTCAGAATCACGGTCCCCGATTTGCCCGCCGTGCGCATCGACTCGGGATACACCGGCTTGACGTCCTTGAGTTTGATTGGGACGCGGATGTTGCCGCCGATGAACGGCGCCGAGCGCACCGGCTCGGTGGTGCATCGCTGCGCGTCGCGTTTCCGCTTGATCTCTTCGAGCCGCCGGAACATCTCTTCGTCCGGTGGCGCCGGCGCACGCGCTGACTCGGCGCGGGACTGCGACGCGCGCAGCGTAATCGTCTCCTGCACGACGCCGATGATCGAGCTTCAAATCCTGCTGCACCGTGCCATTGACCACGGTCAGCTTGCTCGTGAACGCATCGAAGCCTGGCAGCCGCGCTTCGAGCAGGTAGTCGCCGGCGTCGAGGCTGGCGAACTCGAACCGGCCGCTGCGGTCGCTGCGGATCTCGCGGCGCTCGTGGGTCGCGGTATTGGTCAGCACCATCACGACGTCCGGCAGCAGGCCACTCTGAGGATCGGCGACTGAGCCCGTCACTCGGGCGGCGGCCTGCATCGCGGCGGCCGCAAGCGGCACCGTGATCACGAGCGCGGCAATGGCCACGGCGAAGGCGGTCGTCCGCGACAACGGCCGCCGGTTGACTGGGGTGATGAGCATGCGAATCCTCCGTTCGAAACCAGACGGCTGCGCCATCGACAGCGCCGGCAGCCATTGACGCGTGGCGCGCAACTCGCGCGCGATGGTGACGAGATGCTCGGCGTAGGCGACGCCGTCGACACCGCCTGCCAGCACCCTGTCGTCGCTGGCCTGCTCGCTCTCCTGGCGCAGCCGCGCGCAGACCGCCCAGGCCGCCGGGTTGAACCAGTGCCAGGCGCGCACGAGCTCGGCCATCACCTGGACGATCCAGTCGCGCCGCGCGACGTGGGCGAGCTCGTGCTCGAGCACCACCGCGACCCGATCCCGCGTCCACGTGAGCGCAGCGGTCGGTACGAGCAGCGACGGCCGCACGATCCCGACGGTCACGAGGAGCGTCGAATGGCGCGTCTCGAGCAGCCGCACCGGCTTCCGCAATCCGATCCGGCGCGACACGACGGCCGCTGTGGCGGTCCACACCGGATCGCTGACCGGCGTGGCGCGGCGCACGAGCCAGGCGATCCGGACCAGCCCGCAGATCAGCACGAACACGCTGATCGCCGCGCCCAAGAGCCACACCAGGCCGGCGATGCGCCACGTCGTGACGGTCGTCGCCGCCGCACGCTCCACGAACGTCACCGGAACAACGGGTGGCCGCGACGGCGCCACCGTGACCGGGTCGGCACTCACAGCCTGATCGACGGCGAGAAGCGGCGCCGTCAATCGCGGCGGCAGCGACCACGAGGGAAGGACCAGCCCGGCGAGCGGCGCCAGCAGCGCCGCACCGATCGCCGTCGTCAACACGAGATGCCGCAGCGCCGCCGATTGGCGCCGAAGCATCGGCATCACGCACAAGGCCAGCAGCAGAGGCACCGCGCTCTTGAGCGTCGCCGCGAGTATGGCTGTCATTGCGGAGCCCCTTTCTTCGCCTTGGTCACGAGGCTGGCGATGCGCGCCAGCTCGTCGTCACTCAATTTCGCGACCTCGCCGCCGACCAGGGCGGCGACCACCTTTTCAGTCGATCCGTCGAAGAACGTGTCGATGACGTGACGCAGCGCCGAGCGCCGCACGCTGGCTCGCGGCGCGACCGGCGTGTAGACGAAGCGGCGGCCGACCTCTTCGTGCCGGACGTGGCCCTTGCTCTCGAGCACGCGCAGCTGCGTGCGCACCGTCGACGAGCTCGGTTCGCCGGACAGCTCGCGCATCACCTCGTCCGCGGTGGCCCGCCCGAGGCGGAACAGGATGTCCATGATCAGCCGTTCGCGCCGCGACAGCCGGGCCAGCAGTGTGGGAGTTGTCATATGTTAATTAAATAACACTAATGCTATGAAACTAACACCAAGGACGGGAGCTGTCAAGAGGCAGGTACGTGCTGGCTACTGCAGCTTCTTCGCGACGCGAATCTCGGAAGCGAGGAGCGATTCGCCGGCGCGGTGATACGAGACGCTGACACGATCGCCGGCGACGACCAGGTCGGGCGCCGTGACCTTGCCGGCCCGCGACGCCGTGCCGGCGCCGCGCCCCACGACCTTGGTCCCGCGATCGATCGTGAACGTCTGCCGGAACGTCGAGCCGCCGCCCGAGCCGCCGGTGATCATCAGCGCGGTCGCCGTCACCGATTCGACGGTGCCGTTGACGACATCCTTCTGCTTGCCGGCCCCGGCGCTCGACTCGACCGGCGCGCGCATGCGGCGGACGCTGGACGCCATCAGCTTGCCGCCGCGATCGCGATAGACGACTTCGATCGCGTCGCCGACCTTGATCAGCTCGGAGAACTTGGGGCCCGACTTCCCCGCCGATGCCGCGGCGCGTGACGCCGTGGCGGCGCCGGTGGCGGTCACCACGGTCTGTCGATCGATGGCGAAGGTCATCGCCCGATCGCCGGAGGCGATGCTGACCGTATTCCCGGCCATGGCCGTCACCGCGCCTCGTGCGGTCTGCGTCGACTGTCCAAGTGCCGGCGTCGTGACCAAGGCCACCAGCGTGGCGGCGGCAAGAGTTGCGGCGAGAACAGTGCGTCGCATGATCGCCCTCCTCGGAAAGGGTGGTTATACACCCGAACGAGGCCTGACGTGCGCGTTCCGCAATGACGGGAACAATCGAGAAGGAGAGCGGGGGCGACGGGCGCGCCGGCAGTCGCCGGACGCGCCCACGAACTGAAGCGAGGACCGAACGACGGCTGTTACTTCTTCTTCGCCGTGACGCGGATTTCCGCCGCGTGGAGGTTAGCGCCCATGGTGTGGTACGACACGCTGACGCGGTCGCCGACCGCCACCAGGTCGGGCACGGTGACCTTGCCATCCTTCGCCCTTGCGGCGGTGCCGACGCCCTGGCCGATCACGCGCGTCTCGCCGTCAATGGCGAACGACTGCTTGAAGGTACTGCCGCCCGTGCCTGCTCCCGTGATCGTCAGTGACGACGGACTCACGGCTTCGACGGTGCCGTTGGCGATCTCGGCCTTCGTCGCATCGCTGGCGCCACCCACTGAGCGCGTGCGCCGGATGCTGGCGGCGTGCAGCTTGCCGCCCACATCGTGGTACGACACCTCGACCGGCTCGCCGACCTTCAGGAGCTCAGCAAGCTTTGGCCCGGCTTTGCCCGCCGCCTCAGCCGCCCGCGTCGCCGTGCCAGCCCCCGCTGCCGTGACGACGGTTTTCGCGTCGACCATGAAGGTCAGGGGCCGATCCGCAGTCGCTACGGTGACCGAGTCGGCGGTGATCGCGGAAATGGTGCCGCGCGCCATTTGTGTTGACTGAGCGTGAGCCACAGTGGCGAGAACCGCCACGAAGATGGCCGTCAGGGGAACTGCAAGAACCGTCCGTCGCATTGTCAGCCTCCAGAAAAGTGTGACCGACCGAGGACTCGCGACTGATCGCTTGCTGACTGTTACGGGCCCGAGGGCGAATGGTTCCTCGGCAGCCTCATCGGGCGCGACTTGTTACATGCCGGAAACAGGCGCCAAACGTGACCCGCTGTGATAGAACTGACGAGACGCCTGTCATCCGGAGCCGCCCAATGCTGAAATACGTTGCGCTCGCCTGCCTCCTCTTGTCGGCGGCTGTGCTGGCGCAAGACACCAAGCCGATCCCCAAGGATTCGGTCGAAGTCACGGCGCGCGGCTGCCTCAAGGGCCGTGTCTTTACGGGCACCGGACAGCCTGAGGGCGAGGGCGTGGTGCGCGGCCCCGACGTCACCGGCCGCCATTTCCGCGTGTCCGGCCCGCGCGACGTCATGAATGTCGTCAAGCAGAACGACGGGCATCTCGTCGAGATCGTCGGCATCGTGCGCAAGGCAGCGCTCGACGACCAGGGCGTCGGCTTCAAGGTTGGCGGGGCGCGCGTTGTCGTCTCACCCGGTGCCGACCCGACGCGGATGAACGCGCCGGCCAGTGCGCCGAGCGTGCCGACGATGGATTTGACGGTCGTTCGCTATCTGTCGGACCGCTGCCCGATCTAAGGCCGTGCGCGCTACGCGTGTACGGGAGGGCCGCTCGCTTCGCGGAACGGTCAGAAAGTCCTGACCACAGAACTCTTCCCTCCCACGCGCGAAGCGCGTGGTCCTCCCGCGCGAGCAACGCGAGCGCGGTCTTCCCGCGAGCCGCAGGCGAGCGGCCATCCCCGCGTGAGCAAAGCGAACGCGGCCTACAGCGGTCCTATAGACCGCAGACCGCGCCGCTGCGCGCTGCGCACTTGTTGAAGAACGCGTGCGTTACTGTGACGTGCGCGCGGCCCTGCTCGATCGATCCCCATCCGCCGACCTTCGAGAACAGTCCGGGCTGCCCTTCCTTGTAGCGGCTGAAGTAGTCGTCCATCTCCTTCTTCGACTCGCCGGTCAGCGCATGCAGCGGCTTGCCCGACGCGCCGGTGCGCGACAGGACGACCTTGCCGTCGTGGCCCTTCTCGTCCTCCATCAGGAATAGCCCGACGATGACGCCGCGGACGACGGTGCCGCCGTCGATCGGAGGGCCGAGGACCAGCGCGTCGAACGGATCGCCGTCGTACGACACCGTCTGGGGCACGAAGCCGTAGTTCACGACGTAGCCGCCGATCTTCTCGGGGACGACGCGATCGATCGCGCGCTGGTTGCGGCCCATGTCGAACTCATACTTGTTGCGATCGCCGCGCGCGATCTCGATGTAGGCGTTGACAGAACCGTCAGCGTTGGTCGGTGGCGTATCGCGCCAGACGTGCTTGGCGTGCGCCTTCGCGCTCGCCAGGCTCGCGGCGAGCTTGGTCGTCGCCATCGCCGGCAGCGTCCGGCTCGGATCCGCCGGCTGGGCCATCGTCACCGCACTGAGCAGAACCGCCGTCCCGAGCGTCAAGATCCTAGTCATCGCATTCCTGCCAGTACTTGGCACGGTCTCCCAAAAAACTGCCAGACCTTTTCACATTTTGCCGAACGGTGACGGTTGCCGCCTGCATCCGCCGTTCATGATTCATGACCTGACCCCTCCCTCCCACGCGCGACTTGTCCGCCGAAGCCTTGGCCGAAGGCGGACGGCCTTACTGCGGCCGCCGGAACAGGCCGACGTAGACCGCCTTGCCGAGGATGTGGCCCTGCATGGCCTTCCACAACGCGGTCCGCGTCTCCCACGCGTCGGCGCCGGCCGGCACGTCCATCTTGGTGTCGAGCGCGTAGAGCTCGAAGGTGTAGTGGTGCATCGGGCCTGCTGGCCGGCGCGCCGGGTCCGCGATACACGGGGCCGCTCGCGCTGATCTGCCGGCTGCCGTCCGCCAAGATCGGGCCCTTCGGCACGCCTTCCGGGCAGTCCCGTCGCGGTGCCCGGAATGTTCCAGACGAGCCAGTGCACCTGATCCTCGGTCGTCTTGTTGCGCGCGACGTCGGGATCGCGCATGTGCAGCACGAAACTCGACCGTGCCCGGCGGCACGTTGGTCCACGTCAGCGCGGGCGACACCTGCTCGCCGGCCTGCGTGTACTTGGCGGGGATCGGATCGCCGTCCGGAAACGCCGTCGTCGTGAGCGTCAGCGCCGGCCGCGGCGGCTGCCCTGCCGGTTGACCGCGCCACCCGGCGTCTGCGCCGACAACGCCGCCGCCATCACCAGCACCCCAGGAATCGTCCACTTTGCATCGCGCACACGCATGTCATCTCCTCCAACGCTCGGGCCGTCGCGGTCATGTTAGCGCCTGTGGCGGACGCGAGCCAGCGGATGACGCCCGCAGAGACATTCGCAGACAAGGCCTGTCGCCGCTCGGAGCGTGTTGAGAAATCCATTGCGTGGCTTCCGGCTTCAGCCGGAAGAACGACGCTAGCTCACAACTTCCGCCTGAAGGCGGAAGCCACGGGAGGACAAATTCACAGGCTCTCAGCTCTCTCGTGCGGCTCTGTGACAGAATTCGGCGCACGCGCGGCGGGCCATGGTTCGCCGCATCGACGACTTCATCACCCGTCAGGATTGCTCATGAAACGACTGCTTCTGGTATTGGTCGCAACATCCATCTCGTGCGCCCCGGCCGCGCCCGCAGGGACGGCAGACGACGAGGCGGCGCGATGGGAACGGCAGGCGCAGAGCGTCACGATCATCCGCGACGACTGGGGCATCCCGCACGTCTACGGCAAGACCGACGCCGACGTGGTGTTCGGCGTGATCTACGCGCAGGCCGAAGACGACTTCAACCGCGTCGAGACGAACTACCTCAACTCGATGGGCCGGCTCGCCGAGGCCGAGGGCGAAGGCGCAGATCTACCGCGACCTGCGGATGAAGCTGTTCATCGATCCCGGCCGACCTGAAGGCGCAGTACGCAGAAGAGTCCCGACTGGCTCAAGACGCTGATGAACGCGTGGGCCGACGGGCTGAACTACTACCTGCACACGCATCCCGAACGTGAAGCCGCGCGTCATCACGCGCTTCGAGCCGTGGATGGCGCTCACCTTCAGCGAAGGCAGCATCGGCGGCGACATCGAGCGCGTCAACCTCGACGCAGCTCGAAGCGTTCTACGGCAGCCGGGCGCGAAGCCGCGTCGACGACGACGGCGCGAGCGCGGCTGACCGTGCGGCTCGCACGATCGTCGAGCCGACGCGGCTCGAACGGCATCGCCATCGCGCCGTCGAACACGACGGGCGGCAAGGCGCTGCTGCTCATCAATCCGCACACGTCGTTCTTCTTCCGCGCCGAGGTGCAGATGGTCAGCGAGGAAGGGCTGAACGCCTACGGCGCGATCACCTGGGGCCAGTTCTTCATCTACCAGGGCTTCAACGACCGCGCCGGCTGGATGCACACGTCGAGCGGCGTCGACAACATCGACGAGTACCTCGAGACCATCGTCAAGAAGGGCGAGCAGCTACTTCTACAGGTACGGCACCGAGGAGCGGCCGGTGACCGCGACGACGATCACGGTGCCGTACAAGACCGGCACCGGCGATGGCGCGAGAAGGCGTTCACGGTCTACCGCACGCATCACGGGCCGGTCGTCCGCGAGGCGGACGGCAAGTGGGTCAGCGTCCGGCTGATGCAGGAGCCGCTCAAGGCGCTGACGCAGTCGTACTCGCGCACCAAGGCGAAGAACTACAAGGCGTTCCGCGAGTCGATGGAGCTGCACACCAACTCGTCGAACAACACGATCTACGCCGACGCCGACGGCACCATCGCGTACTTCCACTCGAACTTCATTCCGAAGCGCGATCCGAAGTTCGACTGGACGAAGCCGGTCGACGGCAGCGATCCCGGCGACCGAGTGGAACGGCGTGCTCTCGATCGACGAGACGCCGGGCCTGCTGCAACCCGGCGAGCGGCTGGCTCTACAACACCAACAACTGGCCGTGGTCGGCGGCGGGCGCCGACAGCCCGAAGAAGGCGGACTATCCCGTCTACGTCGATCGCAACGGCGAGAACCCGCGCGGCATTCACGCGATCCGCGTGCTCGAGAACAAGAAGGACTTCACGCTCGACTCGCTGATCGCGGCGGCGTACGACAGCTACCTGCCGGCGTTCGCGGCGCAGATTCCCGCGCTCGTGATCGGCCTGGGACGAGACGCCGGCGTCGAACCCGCTGAAGAAGCAGACGGCCGAGCAGATCGCGCTGCTGCGAGAGTTGGGACTATCGCTGGTCGGCGACGTCGGTGCCGACGTCGCTCGCCGTGTTCTGGGGTGAAGAGATCGGCCGGCGCGTCGACGATGCAGCGCGGCAAGGCGGGCATCCCGGCGGACGAGTTCGTCGCGCAGAAGGCCGCGCCCGAGCAGCTGCTGCAGGCGCTCGTCGACGGCATCGGACAAGCTGACCGCCGACTTCGGCACGTGGAAGACGCCGTGGGGCGACATCAACCGCTTCCAGCGCCTCACCGGCGACATCGTGCAGCCGTTCAACGACAGCCGGCGCGAGCATTCCGGTCGCGCTTCACGTCGGCGCGCTGGGGATCGCTCGCGTCGTTCGGCGCGCGCACGTATCCGGGCACGAAGAAGATGTACGGCACGAGCGGCAACAGCTTCGTCGCCGTCGTCGAGTTCGGCGACCAGGTGCGCGCCAAGGCGGTCACGCGCCGGCGGCCAGAGCGGCGACCCGTCGAACAAGCACTTCAACGACCAGGCGGAGCGCTACGCCACCGGCGAGCTGCGCGACGTGTATTTCGAGCGGGCGCAGGTCGATGCGAACGCGGAGCGGACCTACCAACCCGGCAAGTAGGTCGGCCCGGCTGAAACAAGGCCCCACAAACGAGGATGCAGGCGAGAGAAGGACGGCTCGAAGCGATTCACACTTCGAACGGCGGCGTGCCTAAACACGCGCGCACGTCGGTCGTCGTGACGATCGACGGTCTCGACGGCGATCGGCAGCGCGATCTGCGATTCCACGGTGGGCCGCAGCGCGCCGTCTCGCTCTATTCGCTCGAGCTCGTCGAAGCGTTGCAGCGCGAGGGGCATCCGATTCTGCCTGGGATGATGGGCGAGAACCTGACGCTGGCCGGGCGTCGACTGGTCGGCGATGGTGCCTGGCGCGGCGCTCGAGATCGGTCCGGTGCGGCTGGTGCTTACCGGCTACGCGTCGCCGTGCAAGAACATCGCGCCGGCGTTTCGCGACGAGCACTTCGTGCGGGTGTCACAGAAAGTCCATCCCGGCTGGAGCCGTCTCTACGCGAGAGTCGAACGCGAGGGCGTCATCACCATTGGCGACGCCGTGCGCATCATTCAGCAGTAAGAACGGGCCACGAAGGCACGAAAACACGCACGAAGACGCTTTTGATCGTGTTCGGCATGACGCCGGATTCAGACCCGGGCGTCTTGTGCGTGACGCCCGCCCGTAGAACCGAGCACCATTGCTGAACACGATCAATCTTTTCTTTCGTGTCTTCGAGCCTTCGTGGCTAGTTTTGCTCACGGGTTGATCTGCGACACCGGCGCCTTGTCCACTTCCTTGACGAAGTAGGCGAAGAAGCGCGCGATGCGCTCGAGGCCGGGTGTCGAGATCACGCCGAGCACTTCGCCGGTCGTGTGATACAGCGGCGGCGCCTGCATGATGGTCAGCTTGGCGCCCTTGATCGACGGCGTAGCCGCCGGTCTCGCCGCTCTGCATGCGTGACGCGTCCGAGACGAAGTTGACGCCGTAGCGCAGCACGCCCTGATCGAACAGCGTGTTGAGGAACGGCGAGCCGTTGGTGATGCCCGGCGTGATCGGCGCTTCGCCGGAGTCGGCGATGGCTTCGCGATAGCCGTCGGCCGGCGACGTTGCGCGACGGCGAGAAGTTGCGCTGCGCGACGTGCTCGAGGTTGACCATGATGATCGGCCTTGCCGGCCAGCGCGGGATTGGCGGCGACGAAGCCGCGCGGACCGTTGATGCCCGGGCTGTGATGGCCGGCGCTCGACACGAACGCCAGCGTGCGGCGCGGCTTGTTCTCGGGCTTGGCGAAGTGCCGCGCCAGCGCCATCAGCACCGCCAGGCCGTCGCCGTTGTCGCCGGCGCCCTCGAACCAGCCGTCGTAGTGCGCGTTGAGGACGATGACCTCGTCCGACGCGCTGCCGGGAATCACCGCGACGGCGTTCTCGGCCTTCGAGGCCCGTGACGCGTCTCGCGTCTTCAGCGTGATCTGCGCGCGCAGCTTGTCGCGACAGCTTCGCCGCGGCCGCCTTCTCGAGCACGTTCTCGAGGAAGTGCCCGTCGTGGCCGCCGATGTTGACGCACGGACCGCCGCAGTTGCTGAAGTCGCGCGCCAGCTCGTTGCCCGGCTGCCGCATCAGGTTGAACACCGCGACCGCGCCGCGCTTGATGAGCGCCTGCGCCTGCGGCACGACCGAGTCGCGCTCGAACACCATGTGCGCCTGCGGGATGACCAGCTGCACCGCGATCTTGCCCTTGACGTCGATGTGATCGAGCACCGCCGGGACTGCCGTTGCCGACGTAGACGAGCGGCGCCGTCAGCGTGCCGCCGGCGAATGTCGGTCGGCGACAGCGGCATCGCCGACTCGAGCACGACGTCGCCGCTGCCGGCGCCGAACGCGGCGTCGCCGAGCAGCCTGCACCTCCCACGACAGCGGCAGCCAGAACGACGCGTTGGCGTCCTGCGTGATCGGCTGGATCTTGACGTCGGCGATGCCGGCGCGGCGGAACTGCTCGGCCGACCACGCCGCGGTCTTCGCGCCGGACGGGAAGCCGGCGATGCGGCCCCAGAGCTGGCCGGCGCCGATCTCCGGCTCGTCTGGCTCTCCTTCGCGATCGCGACGAGCTGCTCGAGATCGGTGCGAATCGTCGCGCCCTGGAGCTCGGGTGTCGCCGGCTCGCCCGGCGGCAGCGTCACCGGCCGCGGCCCGCGCGTCGCCGACGACCACCGCCGGCACCGACCCGGGCTTGCGGCGGCAGCGGCAGGCCGAACCACGCGGGCGTGCCCGAGGTCGGCTCCGACGCGACGCGGCGGGCCTTCGTCCTGCGCCGCGGCCGGCGCGGCGCGGCATGCGATCAACGGGCGACGGCACCGGCCCGACCGACGAGGCGGGACAGGGCAACGGCTGATGCGCGGTAGCGCACTGTCGTTTCGGATTCAGCGCATGCCCGAACCGAGTGTCGCGATCGGCTGCGCAGTTCGCGTATCCGAACATCATGTTCGATTGTGACACGAGTCTGCCCGTCACCAGATCGCCGGTGTCACATCCCGCATCGCCCGACCGCGCAGTGACGGTCGCGCGGCGCTCCGCGGCCGCGCGCGGCGGCGGCACGTTGGCGCCGAGCGCGCGCGAGATCTCGTTGGCGGTCTCCATCAGCACCGGCAGGTAGCGGCTGCGCAGCTCCTTCATCGGCACGCGCGACGCGTGGCCGGAGACGTTCATCGCCGCCTGCACCCGCATGTTGCGGTCGAAGAGCGGCACCGCCACCGTGCGCACGCCGTCCTCCGACTCCTGGTCGGCGAACGCCCAGCCGCGCTCGCGCACCTGCTGCAACGCCGCGCGCAGCGTCGGCTCGTCGACGATCGTCCGGCTGGTCAGCCGCTGCAGCGGCGCGGTCGGCGAAATAGTCGTCGAGCTCGCGTCGGACAGGTGGGCCAGCAGCACCTTGCCCATCGACGTCGCGTGCGCCGGCAGCCGCGACCCGACGACGAGGTTGATGCTCATGATGCGCTTGGCGGCGACGCGCGCCACGTAGACGGCGTCGTGGCCGTCGAGCACCGCGATCGAGCACGACTCGCGCAGCGTGTGGACGATGCGCTCCATGAACGGCTGCGCGATGTTGGCGACGTCGACGGTCGCCAGGTAGGTGAAGCCGAGATCGAGGATGCGCGGCGTGAGCGTGAAGTGCGATGCCGTCGTGGACGACGTAGCCGAGCTCCTGCAGGGTCAGCAGATAGCGGCGCGCCACCGCGCGCGTGAGGCCGGTGCGGCCGGCGACGTCGGCGACGGTGAGGCGGCGGCCGCCGTCGGCGGAGAAGGCCTTGACCACGGCGAAGCCGCGCTGCGAGGCCCTGGACGAACTCCGCTGCCGCGGATCGTTCGGGTCGCGGGCCCGGCGGCGGCGATGCGGCTAGCCGGGACGGCGGCCGGCGCGGCGGCGCGGGCGGCGGGCGCGAGCGTCAGCGCCGCGGCGCGGGCAGGCGCGGCAGCGCGGTCGGCGGGGCGGCGGCGGCGGAACTTGACATGGTCTCCGGAGGCACATTCCTATGTGCACGAAAACGAACGAATGTTCGCATATCGAGCAGTGCGCGAACGATTGTTCGGTATTCGAGCACCCATGTTCGCATGGCGAGCGGGACGCGCGCAAGCGGCCGATCGCCGCCCGCCGCGGCCGCCCCACCGGCTCGCCGGACGCAACCGCGCGGGCCTTGCATCCCAGGAGGCCGTATGTTCAGCAAGCCGCCCGCTCAGCTCCCCTTGGTGGCAGGCGTCATTCTCGCGTTGCTGATCGGCGTCGCCAGCGCCGCCGCCCAGAGCTCGACCCTCTCGTCCGGCATCGAAGGCCGCGTCACCGACGAAACCGGCGGCGCCCTGCCCGGCGTCTCCGTCACCATCCGCAGTCCCGCGCTCCAGGTGCCGCAGATCGAGACGGTCTCCGACGAACGCGGCCGATACCGCTTCGCCCGCGCTCCCCGGCGGCATCTACACCGTCACCTTCCAGCTCACCGGCTTCAAGACCGTCACCCGCGAAGGCCTCCGCCTCGACGCCAACTTCGTCGCCACCATCGACGGCAGCCTCGGCATCGGCCAGCTCGAAGAGACCGATCACCGTCACCGGCGACTCGCCCGTCGTCGACGTGCGCAGCACGACCGTCGTCTCGAACATCAAGGAAGACACCATCGCGCTGCTGCCGACCTCGCGCAGCTACGAGGACATCGGCAAGCTCGCCCCCGGCATCCGCGTCGACGGCGTGCCCGACGTCGGCGGCAACAAGACCGGCGGCGGCCGCGGCTCGCTCGTGAACTACGGCTCCGGCAACGGCGGATCGACGCTGATGCTCGACGGCGTCAACACCGACGGCACCGCCGGCTACTTCGACATGGGCGCGGTCGAGGAGATGATCGTGCGGCCCGCCGGCAACGATCCCGAGATCCCGACGCCCGGCATGGCCTTCCAGGCCATCGTCAAGTCGGGCGGCAACAACTTCCAGGGCGACGCGCTCTACGCGTGGCAGGGCCGCAGCCTGCAGAGCAACAACGTCGACGACGAACTGCGCGCCGGCGGCGTCACCGGCGGCAATCCGATGGACCACTACTACGACGCCAACATCGTCGCTCGGCGGCCGCATCATCCGCGACAGGCTCTGGTTCTTCACGGCAGCGCGCGCAGCAAGGAATACAGCCAGCAGGTCCTCGGCTTCTCCGGCGCGCCCGGCCCCGACGGCATCTACTTCACGGCCGACGACGAGCAGGGGCTGCAGAACGATTCGGAGAACAACCTGACCGGCAAGATGACGGCGCAGCTCACGCAGAAGCAGCGCCTGTCGTACATGCACCACTACGACTACAAGAAGACCGACAACCGCGCCGGCAACGCGTTCCGCCCGCACGAAGCGTCCGGCGACTACGTGCTGCCCAACCACATCCTTCGCGCCGAGTGGTTCTACACGCTGACCGACCGATCGGTGTTGAACGCCTCGGTCGGGCCGCAGCTTCTGGAACTCGCGCGCCGACCCGTATACCGACAATCCGCCGGCCTTCGACAACGTGACACAGCGCTGGACCGGCGCCTACGTGAATTCGGTCGGATCCGATTCGACGCCAGCAGGCAGCCTGAGCAGCCGGTGGCAGTACGACGCCAGCTACAGCTACTTCCTGCCTGAATTCATCGGCGGCACGCACGAGCTCAAGGCCGGCGGCTATTTCACGCGCGACGTCTACAACAAGTTCCAGGAGGCGCGCGGCGAGGGCACGGGCGGCGTCGGCAACGACTACCTGCTCTACTTCGCCAACACCGTGCCGTTCGAAGTGCTGCTCTACAACTCGCCGTTCGTCAGCAAGAACACCGTCGACTATCAGAGCGGCTACTTCCGCGACAACTGGCGCATCGGCGAGCGCCTGACGGTCAGTTACGGCCTGCGCGTCGAGCGCTACAAGGCGTATCTGCCGGCGCAATCGAAGCCGGCCGGCCCCTACTCCGCCGCCGCCGACTACGCGCGCGTCGATCTCTACGACTGGTCGTCGTGGGCGCCGCGCTTCGGTCTGTCGTACCCGCTCACCAGTGACAACCGCACCGTCGTCAAGGCGACCTACGGGCGCTTCAACTTCGCACTGCGCGCGTCGGACTCGCGAACCATCCGCAACTTCAACAAGAACGACTACTCGGCCTCGCGCTACCGCTGGACCGACACGAACAGCAACCGCGACTTCGACTTCCCCGGCGAGCTCGGCACGTTCGTGGCGACGGAAGGCGGCTCGAGCACCGTGTTCAATCCGGACATCGAGCAGCCGAAGGTCGACGAGGCCACGATCCACCTCGAGCGCGAGATCAGCAGCGGGTTCTCGGCGCGCGTCGGCTACGTCTACAAGCGCGAGTCGAACCTCTTCCAGCTCGTGAACACGGCGCGTCCCTACGACGTGTACAACGTCCCGATCGCGTCGGTCGATCCCGGCCCGGACGGCGTCGCCCGCACCGCTGACGATGGCGGCCCGATCACCTATTTCGACTACAACCCGGCGTATCGCCGGGCGTGCCTTCGAGAGCTTCACCTACGTGAACGTGCCGGGCTACACCGATCGCTTCCACAACATCGAAGTCGGCGTGGACAAGCGGCTCTCCAACCACTGGCAGATGCGCGGCTCGTACCTCGCCACGCGCAAGAACATGTGGATCGCCGGCGTGCCGCAGACGCCGAACGAGGAGTTCTTCCCGAAGAACGAGGTCTGGGAAACCACGTTCCGCCTGTCGGGCAGCTACGAAGCGCCGTGGGGCATTCAGGCGTCATCGGTCTTCGAGTACCAGAGCGGCACGCCGCTCGCGCGCGACGTGCAGTTCCGCGGCCTGCCGCAGCTCAGCACGCTGGTGCTCCGCATGGAGGAGCTCGGCGCACAGAAGCTGCCGGCGGTGAAGCTCCTCAACATGCGCGCCGCCAAGCGGCTGCGCTTCTTCTCGACCCAGACGCTGACCCTGCAGGTCGATCTTTACAACGCGCTCAACACCAACGACGAGACGACGCGCAGCGTGCGATCGGGCCCGACTTACGGCCGCATCACGGCGATCATCCCGCCGCGGGTGGCGCGGCTTGGCGCCACGTATTCCTGGTGATGGCGTAGGGCAGGTAGGGCGGCAAGGCTGGTAGGGGCAAAGCACTGAGCTGGGGCGGGCAGGCTTCGTTTATTGCCTGCCCACCGGCCCTACCCGCCCACCTGCCCTATCCGAGTCGGAGTTCTCACATGCCTCCACTGACAGGCCTCAACGTCGTCGACCTGACCCGCGTTCTGGCCGGGCCGTTCTGCACGATGATGCTCGGCGACATGGGCGCCGACGTCGTCAAGATCGAGGAGCCCGGGCTCGGCGACGAATCGCGCGGCTGGGCGCCGTTCATCGGCGAACAGAGCAGCTATTACCTGAGCGTCAACCGCAACAAGCGGAGCGTGGTGCTCGACCTGAAGACGGCGGAGGGCGCGGAAGCGCTGGCCGCGCTGATCGCCAGCGCGGACATCCTCGTCGAGAACTTCCGACCCGGGAGCCTGTCGAAGCTCGGATTCGGCTACGGCGAGGTCTCCAAGACCAATCCGCGGCTGATCTATTGCTCGATCAGCGGCTACGGCCAGAACGGACCGCGCGCCGCGCTGCCCGGCTACGACGTCGTGCTGCAGGGCGAGACCGGATTCATGGACGCGACCGGCGCGCCCGATGGCGAGCCGATGCGCGCCGGCGTGGCGATCACCGACTATCTCGCCGGGCTCTACGCCGTGCAGGGGATCCTGCTGGCGCTGCAGGATCGGCATCGCAGCGGCCTCGGCCAGCACGTCGACATCGCGCTCTTCGATTCGATGCTCTCCGTGATGCGGCTGCCGCTGGGCATCCTGCTCGCGACCGGCAGCGCGCCGCGGCGGGTCGGCAACGACCACCCGTCGATCGCGCCGTACGAGACGCTCAATACCAGGGAAGGGCAGATCATCGTCGCGGTCGGCAATCCTCGGTTGTGGAAGCAATTCTGCGCGGCGATCGAGCGGCCCGATCTGATGACCGATCTCCGGTTCGCCACCAACGCCGATCGGCTCGCCCACCGCGCGGCGCTCAAGGCCGAGATCGAGGCCGTGTTCGATCGCTTCACGCTGCAGGAGCTGATCGACCGGCTCGAGACGCCACAAGGTGCCCTGCGGACGCGTGCGGACGATTGCCGACGCCATCGCCGAGCCGCAGGTGATCGCGCGCAACATGCTCGTCACGCTGAACGACGAGACGTTGGGCCCGGTCACGAACCTGGGCACGCCGGTCAAGCTATCGCGCACGCCTGCCGAGATGTCATCGCCGCCGCCGCGCCTCGGCGAGCACACCGCCGACGTGCTGACCGAGCTCGATCGCCGGCGGCGGCGCGTCGGCACGAGGTAAACCACCCGCCGTGGCGCGTGCGCGCGCTGAGTTCCCCGGGTTCCGTCGAGGAGGACGCTATGACCAGTACGAAGTGGGCGATCGGCGTGGGCGCCGTCGCCGCGATGTTTGTCGCCGGAGTCGTCGTGTCGAGCCGCGGCGGCGTTCAGAATGAGCAACCGCGCGAGGCCGCACGCACGCCGGTCACCAAGCACGCCTATCCACTCGACGATGCGCACTACCTGCGCTGGGCGCTCCCGCCGGGCGAAGAGGCGTACGGCCGCATCGACGGCGACCGGCTCAAGAAATGGGTCGATCAGATCACCGCCGTTTCACGCAAGAGCCGCGACGACGGCGAGCGGTTCTGGGGCCGCATCGCCGGCACGAAGTACGACGAGATGACCGAGCAGATCGTCGAAGACGCGTTCAAGTCGTTCGGCCTGCAGAACGTCCGTCGTCAATGGTTCGACCTGCCGGCGCAGCGCTTCCCCACCTCGTGGGGCATGACCGCCACCGGCGGCGGCAAGACCATCGAGCTCAAGACCGTGCAGCCGGCCCGTGAGTCGGCGGCAGCCGCCGAAGGTGGCATGGAGCTCGAGCCGGTCTGGGTCGGGCTGGGTACGGAGGCCGACTTCAAGGGCCGTGACGTGAAGGGCAAGCTCGTCGTGATTCAAAGCATCCCGACGCCGGGCGCCATCAACAACTCGGCCGGCTGGAACGGCGCCAACACGCGCGCCTCGGAGCGCGGCGCGGCGGCGCTGCTCGTGTCGCTGGCCGTTCCCGGCAATCTCCAGTACCAGATGTGGGTGCGCGGCGGGCCGATTCCGAGCTTCTCGATCGGCACCGACGATCTGACGGCGCTACGCGAGCTCATGGAGAAGGAAGCCGAACGTCAAGGTGAAGCTCCACCTCGACGTCGACGAGCGCACCGGCCTGCGCGATGCCAGCGTGTGGGGCGAGCTCCCGGGTTCGACCGACGAAGACATCATCATCATGGCGCACCACGACGCCTACTTCGAGGGCGCGCTCGACAACGCCTCGGGCATGTCGGTGATGCTCGGCCTCGCCGAGTACTTCTCGAAGATTCCGCAGGCGCAGCGTCGCCGCACCCTGAAGTTCGTGACGACCTCCGGCCACCACGCCGGGTCGCTCGGCACGAAGTGGATGAGCGACAACAAGGCCACGTTCCTGGCCAAGACCGCGCTCATCATCAACTGCGAGCACGTCTCGGTCACGCAGACCTATCCGTGGGGACCAGCCCTGCGCAAGTCGACTCAGACCGACGCACGGCGCTGGTGGGTCCACGGCAGCAAGCAGCTGGCCGACGTGATCCTCGAGTCGTATCGCACGTTCGGCGTCGCCGTGTATCACGAGATGGAACCGAACGCGAGCGGCGACATGGGCCAGGTGTCGCGCGACGCGCCGACGATGCAGCTGATCGAGTCGCCCAACTTCTACCACTCCGATCACGATCGCCCCGAGGTCGTGCCGGCCTCCGGACTCGAGGCGGTGGGGCGGGCCTTCGCCAAGATCGTCGATCGCGTCAATCGCCTCGATCGCCGCGACATCCTGCCGGCGACGACGGCAACGCACTAGGCCGCAACTCGCACTACAGTGAGCGCCATGTCATTCCAATCAGACATTCTGAAGGGACGCGTGGCGCTCGTGACCGGAGGCGGCACCGGGATCTGCCGTGGCATCGCCCTCGCGCTGGCCCGCTACGGCTGCGACGTCGCCATCGTCAGCCGGCGCCGCGAACCATCTCGATCCGGCGGCTGACGGAGATCGCCGCCACCGGCGTGCGCGCGCTCGCGCTGCCGGCCGACGTGCGCGATGCCGCGGCGGTCACGGCGGCGCTCGATCAGGCCGCGGCCACGCTTGGCGGTCTCGACATCGTCATCAACGGGGCCGCCGGCAACTTCGTCTGCCTCGCCGAGAACCTGTCGCCGAACGGATTCGGGTCGGTCGTCGATATCGATCTCAAAGGCACGTTCCACGTGTCGCGCGCGGCGTTTCCGCATCTCAAGAGCGCGCGGCGGATCGATCGTCAACATCAGCGCGACGCTGCCCTACCTCGGCACCGTCGGGCAGGCGCACGCGGCCGCGGCGAAGGCCGGCATCGACTCGCTGACCATGACGCTGGCCGCCGAGTGGGGCCGCTACGGCATTCGCGTCAACGGGGTGGCGCCCGGTCCGACCGACGGCACCGAAGGCGTGCGCCGCCTCACGAGTTCGACGTCGCTCGATGCCGCGATCCAGAAGTGCCCGCTCGGCCGGCTCACGACGATCGACGACGTGTCGAACGCCGTCGTGTTCCTGTGCTCGCCTGCCGCGTCGTTTGTCACCGGCGTCACGCTGGTCGTCGACGGCGGGCTGTGGCTGCACTCGGATCGCATCGCCTCGTCGCTGCGTCGCGGCCGAGGCCGCGCCGTCTCCAGAGGCGCGATCATGAGCGTCACGTCGCCGGCCCGCCCGGCCAATCATCTCGCCGCGGCGCTCAGCCCCGACTCGATCGCCATCATCGGCGCCTCCGACAACCCGCACAAGGTTGGCGGCCGGCCGCTGATGTATCTCTCGCGGTTCGGGTTCCGCGGCCGCGTCTATCCGATCAATCCAACGCGCGATCGGGTTCAAGGCGCCCAGGCGTATCCGGACCTGGCATCGCTGCCGGAAGTCGCCCGATCTGGCGATCGTCGCGCTCCCCGCGGCACACACACCCGACGCGGTTCGCGCCTGCGCCGCCAAGGGCGTCAAGGTCGCGATCGTCATGGCATCGGGTTTCGGCGAAACGCTGAATCCCGACCGGCCAGGTGACCGAAGCGGCGATGGTGGCCGAGGCTCGTGCCGCCGGCATGCGGCTGGTCGGACCCAACTCTCAAGGTCTGGCCAACTTCGGCACCGGCGCCGTCGCGAGCTTCTCGACGATGTTCGTCGAGACGGCGCCGGCCGACGGCCCGGTGGCGATCGTCAGCCAGAGCGGCGTGATGAGCGTGGTGCCGTACGGCCTGCTCCGCAGCCGCAACCTCGGGGTCCGCCACGCGCACGCGTCCGGCAACGACGCCGACATCACGCTCTCGGAGCTGACACTCGCTGTCGTGCACGACCCCGATGTGCGCCTCGTGCTCCTCTACATCGAGGCAATTCGCGATCCCGACGTGCTCGCGCACGCCGCCGCGGTCGCGCGCGATCGCGACCTCCCCATCGTCGCCGTCAAATCGGGCCGCACGGCGCGCGGCGCGCAGGCGGCGCGCTCGCACACCGGTGCGCTCGCCAGCGACGATCGGATCGTCAGTGCCTACCTCCGCGATCACGGCATCTGGCGTGTCGACGATGTCCATGAACTGGTCCGCACCTCCGAGCTCTATCTGAAGGGCTGGCGGCCGCGCGGACGCGAGCTGGTCATTGTCAGCAACTCCGGCGCGAGCGGCGTGATGGCCGCCGACACCGCGGCCGCGCACGGCGTGCCGCTCGCCACCTTCGACGACGCCACGCGCCGCGCCCTGGCCGCGGAGCTGCCAGACTTTGCGAGTGTCGCGAACCCGATCGACATCACGGCCGCATTGCTCACTGAAAGCCGGCTGTTCGGGAATCTGCTGCCGCTGCTGACGCGCGAGGGCGCCGGCGATCTGTTCCTGCTCGCGATCCCGGTGGCCGGCGAGGGCTACGACGTCGCGTCGTTCGCCCGTGATGCGGCCACCTTCGCGGCGGACACCGGCAAGCCCGTCGTCGTCGCCGCCCCGCAGGAGACGGTGGCCGACAGATTCCGGTCGGCCGGCACGATCGACGTTCGCGAATCAGACCGACGCCATCGCCGCCCTCGCGCAGCTCGTCGCGCACGCGGCCTTGCTCCGGCAGCGAAGAGCCGAGCCCTGGCCCGCACGAGCGCTGTCCATGCCCGGCGGCGATGCGCCGCTCCTGAACGAAGCCGACAGCCTCGACCTGCTCGCCGCGCACGGCATGCCTGTCACCGCCTATGCCCTCTGCCGGACGGCCGACGAGGCCCGCGCGGCGTTCGAGCGATTCGGACCATCCGTCGTGGTCAAGGCGTGCTCCGCGGAGATTCCGCACAAGTGGGATCTCGGCCTGGTGACGCTCGGCGTCTCGAGCGCCGACGCCGCGGCGGATGCATTCGCCGACCTCGTCGCGCGCATGGCCGCAGCAGGCCTGCGCAACGACGGCGTCCTCATCGCGCCCATGTCCTCGGCACGCCGCGAGATGGCGCTCGGCGCACGGATCGATCCGATCTTCGGGCCGGTCGTGATGGTCAGCGACGGCGGCCGCTTCGTCGAGGCGCTGCCCGACGTGGCGCTCCTGCTACCGCCCTTCGATCGCGACGGCGCCCGCGCGGCCTGGCGATCGCTGCGGATGGCCCCGCTCTTCGACGGTGTGCGCGGCGACCCGCCGCTCGATCTCGATGCGCTGTGCGACGCGACCGTCTGTCTCGGACAGCTCATCGCCGCCAGCGTCGGTCACATCGCGTCGATCGACGCCAATCCGATCATGGTGCGCGCGGCCGGCGACGGTGTGCTGGTCGTCGACGCACTCGTGGAGCGCGCCCCCGGGCGTTGAGTGGCAATGTCGCGGCTCCTCTTCTTCTTCCAGACCGACTGCCCCACCTGCCAGTTGATCTCGCCCTATCTGAATCGAGCGGCCGAGCAGGGCGCTGCGATCGCCGGCATCTCGCAGGACGACGACACGTCCACGGAGGCCTTCACGTCGGCGATGGCGCATCCGCTTTCCTGTCGAGATCGATCGCGATCTGCGCCTCTCGCGCCAGTACGACCCGGTCGCCGTCCCGACCGTGCTGCTGCTCGACGACCGGGATGCCGTCGTGCAGTCGTGCACCGGATTCGACAAGGCGGCCTTGAACACGCTGGCCGCGACCATGGGGGTCGCGCCGCTGGCGCGCCCTGACGACGGCGCGCCGGCGAGCAAGCCTGGCTGCACGTCGCGGCATCGCGAAGGCGCGGTCGGACGGCGAGCGGCGCGACGCTGCTCGATCTCTACGCCGCTCGAGGCGCAGCGGCGACGCGCATCGACGTGTCGGACGACGACGATCTCGACGAGTACTGCGCGCGCGAGTTCGGCGATCCGCTGCCGGTCGTGCCGCCCACCGTAGCGCGCGTGGCGCGCATGCTCGCGGCCTGCCGCGCTCGATCGCGCTGGAGGTGGTCGGCCGCATCCCGCCGAACTACGGTGCGGCCACCGTCGAGAAGATTGCGGCCAACGCGGTGATGGCCGGCTGCCGGCCGGAGATGATGCGCGTGCTGGTGCCGCTCGTGCGCGCGGCCTGCGACGAGCGCTTCAACCTGCACGGCGTGCAGGCGACCACGCACTTCGCGGCGCCGCTCATCATCGTCAATGGCCCGGTGCGGCAGGAGCTCGGCTTCTGGAGCCGGCAGAACGTGTTCAGCAACGTCGCGCGCGCCAACAGCACGCTCGGCCGCGCGCTGCAACTGATCCTGCTGAATCTCGGCGGCGCGCGCCCGGACGCCATCGACATGTCCACGCTCGGCAACCCGGGCAAGTTCTCGTTCTGCATCGCCGAGAACGAAGAAGAGAACCCGTGGCCGACCGCTGCACGTGGACCACGGGTCTGCGGCGGCGATCGAGCGCCGTCGACGCTCTTCGCCGGTGAGCCGCCGCACGGCGTCAGCGAACACACCGCGCGCAGCGCGCCGGCGTGCTGGCAAGGCGCTGGCCGCCGCGCTCGCCACCGCGTGGAGCCACCGATCGTGCGTCGGCCGCGAGGCGCGTCGTCGTGTCTGTGCCCGGAGCACGTCAAGACGATTCACCGCGACGGCTGGAGCAAGGAGACGGCTCCGACAGTTCCTCTTCGACCACACCGGCGTGCCGGTACGCGCCTATCGCGACGACGAGGCGGAGAGGGCACGCAGCACGCGGCGAACTACGCCGAGGTCGTCGATCGACGGCGAGCCCTGCTACCGCAAGTTCGCGTCGCCAGCCGCGATCCACCTCGTCGTCGCGGGTGGCACCGCGGGCAAGTTCTCGGCGGTGATTGGCAGCTGGTCGACGGGCCCGCGCGGCAGTCAGATGGTCACGTATGCGGTCGTGAAGGTCGAATCGAACAGCCGTCGCGTCACGTAGCTTCCGGCTTGTCGATGCCGACTCTGCGATGACTGACTGAGCGGAAGCCCGGAGCGGATAGCCAGACGCCGAAGACGAAGGAGTGAGGACATGCCAGTTCGACTCGTCGATCCACGAAACGAACCGCGCGCACGGCGGCTGCCGGCGGCGGCGCGGCTCGCGGCGCTCGCCGGGCGGACGCTCGCGCTCGTCGACATCAGCAAGCCGGGCGGCAGCGTGTTTCTCGACCGGCTGGCCGAGCGGCTGCAGGGCGACTACGGCGTCGCGTCGCGTCGACACGGGCCATGAAGCCGACGTTCTCGAAGCGCGCGCCCGCCGGCGCTGCTCGATCAGCTGCGCGATGCCGAGGCCGTGGTGCTCGCGCTCGCCGATTGAGGGTCGTGCACGACGTGCAGTGTGCACGACTCATTGACGCTCGAAGCGTTGGGGATTCCGACGGTGGCGGTGGCGACCCACGAGTTCCGCACGGCGGCGCGCGCACAGGCGGCGGCGCTCGGACGCGCGCGACTTCGACGCGGTCTACGTGCCGCACCCGATCCAGGACCAGACCCCGGACGAGATTGCCGCGCGCGCCAAGCCGAACTGCATCAGCGGGATCTCCCGCCACTCGACGATCGACTGCACCGGCAAACCACGACTGGCGCGCGACTTGACGGAGCGATCGCCGCGCCCCGTCGGTATCTTCGATCGCCTGGCCGCCGGATAGGGCGCATGGCGCGATCTCTTGCGGCGGGCAAGCCGAGCGTGGCCGCGGCAGCGACGGCGGCCATCCCTTCATTTCCATCGGCAATGACGACGCTCGCGTCGGCGATTCCCGATATCACGCTCCAGGCAAGCTCCTGCGAAACATCGGCCGGATCATTGACGAGTACGGCCAACGCGGAATGCGTCAGACCGCAACCGGCCGCGATCACGTCATCGGATCCCAGGCTGAGAATGACCGCGTGAATATCCGGGTCTTGCAGGGCGACCGAAATCGCGGCACGCCAGCCGAGCTGCTCGCTGCTTCCTTGCGCCGCGGATGATCCGGGTGAACTGATCGCCATCGAGGACAGCGAGGTTGCGGCCGGAGGCGGAGAGCAGAGACGCGAGCCGATCGGCGCATCCGGTACGGCGCTGGTCGAGCACGGCGATGATCGGAATGCGCCCGTCATCTTGAAAGAGCGAATCGATGATCGGACCGCCCATATCGCGCGGCACCGTGGCGCATCGCCGCCAGGTGAACGAGGAGGCCCGGCCGGAAATTGACTTCGCAGATGCCGCCGCCCGTTTCGGCATAGGATCGTGAAATATCGGGATGAGAAAATCGACACCGGCGACATCGAGGCCGATCGCGCTCGTAGCGCGAATGGCGGCGTTGCGATTGTCGGGGTGAACCGCATCCGTCGACGTCGACCGCGGTTCCGCCTTGCGACCAGTTGGCGACCGTCTTGAGGAGTGCGGCCTTGCCTTTCTTGGGCACCGACTTGCGGGTGAAACCTTGGGCGGCAAGGGTACGCTCCGTGGTGCCGGTCAATTGCAGGGGCAGATCTGAGCCCGGCGTCAGCCTATTTCGCCGGCGGTTTTCGAGCGCGACAAGCTCTTCGATCGTGCTCTTGCCGTCGCCCCTGACCTGCGCGGGCTCCCGGCGGAGTGCGGCGATCATCCGGCCGCCAACCACCAGTATGCGATGATCCGATCCCAGTCAGCATTTGCTCGACCAGTATCGTTGAGTCGATGCGCTTTGCGCGCTGGAAGGCGGTCTTGAGCGCCTCCGTGCTTTTCACCCCGACGGTTATCCCCTGGCCCTTGTGACCGCTCCTCGGCTTGATCACCGCCGGCCATCCGATTTTCTCCGCCGCCGCGACCGCATCTTCAAGCTTCTTCACCGCGATGTGGCGGGGAACCGGAAGATCATGCGCGAGAAGAAGACGGTTGGTGAGCTCCTTGTCGCGGGCAATCGTGACGGCGAGCGACGGCGTATTGTGCGTGAGAGTCAGATCGATCCATTTTCGCTTGCAGCCGTGTCCCAATTGGAACATGCCGAGTTCCTGGCTCCACAGCCACGGGATTCCCCGCGCTTCGGCGGCGCGAAGAATCGTGTCCGTCGATGCTTTGATCGATCCGCGCGCCTCCCGTCGGATGAACGAGCGAATATCGGCAAGAAGCGTGTCCTCTCTGTTGCGGCGCGTGGCCACGCCACCGCCAAGAATGCGAAGTGCCAGCGCCACGGCGGCGATTGTTTGCTCCTCGGTTTCATATTCATGCGTGACCGCCGCCGCGCTCGCACTCTGCGGAAAGACCGATGGCCGGCGCAGACCGCCCGACTGAAGCCGGCAGCTGCCAAGAAACAGAAGCTCTGCGATGAGCTGGCCCAAGGCCGCCAACGCATCATTCCTATCCGTGGCGGTGCCGGCGCGTTCCGCCGCCTTTTCAAGTTCGGGCGAAAAATCGGCGAGCCCCGACCGGATACACCCTTGGTCCGCAAGCCCGTGAACGAGAATTCATGCCGCGCCACCGGCGACGGCCGCGTGAATATTGGCGCCCTGATAGTACCTGCTGGAGATCAGCTGAAACATCGATGCCTGCTGTTGCTTTCCCTCACCCTGAGGTGCATCGCGCAGCGGTGCCTCGAAGGGTCTCAGCTCATTCCGCATCAGTCCTCGCGATAAGCCTGGTAGAGATTGTTCATCTCGACAGGCCGGAACCGGGATTTCACATATTCGATCCCCGCCCGGCCGGCATCGGAGAGAGTCATTGAACAGCTTCGAACTCGGGCGCGTTGGCGATAAATCGCGCCCGCTGCAAGATACCCCAAACCCGGCACGTCGTGATCCGATATCGCGGTGAAGAGGCTCCCGGTTTGCGATCGGATACAGCCGCCGAAGGTGAACGCCACGCACCTGCCGTCCAGCTCCAACACTTCGCCTCTCAGAACTCCGTCCTTGAACGCAAAAGCATTCCTTACGCATTCGACGGTGTATCCGTATCCGTGGATTTCGATATCGCGGTCGTCGCGCAAATGCTGGCGCCATTTCGCCAGAACCGCCAGGCAATCATCCTGGTCCTCCGCCCGATACTCTCTCGCCACAAGCCCCGGCAATCTCCGCACCCGGCTCAGATTCCTTCTCAGGCTTTCGAACTGCTTACCGCTCGCGCGCCGGACCAGCTCGCCCGAATAGACAAACTCCTTTTCGCGCAACTCGCACTCATAGCCCACGTTGTTCCAGGGCCCGGCGCTGCATCTCTTCGGCCCACACGATGCGATAGATGCGGTCGCCGTTGAACTGATGCATCCGCGACTCGGCGGTCGCGAGGGCGTCGCGACTGAATGGAAAAGGCGGCAGGTAAAGCTGCAAGCGAAGCGTCTCGCGAATGGACTTCAGCAAATAGACGCAGATCGCATCGCCCGCGGCTTCCCAGAGCAGCGGATGCGCTCCGGCCTTCGAAAAGCAATAGAGGAACGGAAAGTAGTAGAGCCACGACTTCTGACCGGCGTTTTCCACGGCCCGCACGAACAGACCTGATCGAAAAGCTCGATGGCGGATAACCCCACCTCCAGATCCGATGTTCTCCAGGCCGCCGGGCGGGATCGGCGTTTCCATCCCGCGGAGCGCGGCACGGTGGCGATGACTTCGGCTGGTTGCGTGGTTTCCATCCTTTGCATTCGCACCGTCTATACGCTTTACGCACCTACTGCAGGACGTATACGGGTGTCCCGATCGGCACGCGATAAAACACATCAAGCACGTCAAGGTTCAACATGCGGAAGCATCCGTAAGAGGCATCGGTTCCGATCGTGTAGTCCTTGTTGGTGCCGTGGATGCCGTAGGTGCCATCGCCGAGAACGAGCACCGCTTCTCCCAGCGGATTTTCGGGATCGCCTGCCGGAACTCGCGCCGGCAGATTAGGATGGTCGCGTCTGACCGCGGCCGGCGGCTCCCATGCGGGCCATGGCCCAGGTCCTGAGGGTGGGGTCTCCCGCATAGAGGATCCCTCCTATTCCCAGTGAGCGTGACGTGGGTGAGGCCGTTACCTGATCGTCGGCCTCGGATGCCGGAACCTGGTCGTACTCGGTCTGGATCATGACGCCGATATACACCCGTTCCGGGTCGTCGGGATTGGCGCCCAAGGTCAGCGCTGCAGAGATGTCTTCCCCGCCGCGGATCAGCTCGATCTCGATCTCGTCCCCGACCTGCTGCTGGTCGAGGGCGGCGCGCAGCTCGTCGCTGTTCACAGTTCCCACCCCGTTGACCGCAACGATCACGTCGCCCGCCTCGAGAACCCCATCAGCCGCGGTGTCAGTCATCACTTCGCTAACTGCGATTCCTTTGGGCTCCCCGACGAGGAAGACACAGGCGACCGGCGGGTCCAGCGCCTCGGCGACGTCGGGAAGGGTGGCACGGTCGGGCGGCGCCGCTGCGCAGGACAGGAGCGCCAAGACGAGGGCCGAAATTGCCGCCAGACGTAGCACCCGGGCAGCGTACCGGCGCGTTGGTCGATAACTCCTCCTGACTAGCGTGACCCGATGCCGCTCCCATCGGTGTTGCTCCACGATCACCTCGATGGTGGGTTGCGACCGCAAACCGTGATCGACCTCGCCGACGACATCGGCTATCGAGACCTGCCGGCCGACGAAGCCGAGGATCTCGCATCGTGGTTCGACCAAGGCGACTCAGGGTCTTTGGAGCGCTACCTCATGGCGTTCGAGCACACCATCGGTGTCATGCAGACCCAGGAAGCCCTGCACCGGGCGGCCTACGAAGCCGCATTGGACCTCAGCGCCGACGGCGTCGTCTACGTCGAGATCAGGTTCTGCCCTGCTTTGCACACCGAGCGCGGCCTGAGCCCGCTTTCGGTGGTCGAAGCGGTCTCCTCCGGGTTGGCTCTCGGGTCACATGAGACCGGTCTCCGATGGGGGCTCATCATCGACGCCTTGCGCCAGCGTGACCACAGCCTCGAGATGGCTCGTGTGGCCGCCGATACCCGTCACCTCGGCGTCGTCGGATTCGATCTCTCTGGCCCTGAAGCGAGCAATCCCCCGGAAGGCCACTTGCCCGCGTTGCGCCTGGCGCGGGAGAGCGGGCTGCGGCTGACCATTCACGCCGGAGAGCACGCCGGCGGCAAGGGAGTGGCCTTCATCGCGTCGGCTGTGGACCAATGTGGCGCCGAGCGCCTGGGCCACGCCGTGGAACTCGTCGACGACTGTGTGGTCGAGGGCGGAGAACTGGTCAAGCTGGGCCCGGTTGCATCTCGAGTCAGGGAGCGCCGGATCGCCCTGGAGATGTGTCCCGCTTCCAACATGGCCACGGGGGGGCTGACTCCAGAGCGTCATCCGGTCGGTGCCTTCTACCGTGCCGGGTTCAACGTGACATTGAGCACCGACAATCGCTTGATGAGCTCCACATCGATGTCCCAGGAGTTCGATTTCGTCCAGGCCCACCATCGGTTCGGGATCGATGATCTCGCGCGGATCACCTGGCGAAGCCTCGACGCTGCCTTCTGCACGTGGGACGCCAAGGCAGAGTTGTGGGAGGATGCCATCGCACCCGCCTATGCCGCTGCAGGCGCCGATATCGACCGGTCATGGCGATGAGAGCGCTGGTCAAGCATGCCGACGAGGCCGGGCTTCGCCTCGACGACGTGCCCGTTCCCGCGGTCGGCCCGGACGACGTCTTGATCGCGGTGCAAATGGCAGGCATCTGTGGCACCGACATCCACATCTACAACTGGGACGAGTGGGCCCAGGCAACGATCCCGGTCCCGATGACGGTAGGACATGAGTTTGCCGGAGAAATCGTCGAGGTCGGCTCCAACGTGTCGGGATTCGAAGTCGGTGAGGTGGTCGGAGCCGAGGGCCACGTCGTGTGTGGCCGCTGCCGCAACTGTCTGGCGGGCCGGAGGCACCTCTGTCAGGAGACCAAGGGCATCGGGGTCAACCTGCCCGGTGCCTTCGCCGATTTCGTAGCCATCCCCAAAAGCAACGTGTGGAGGCACATTCCCGGCATAGATCGTGGGATCGCCGCAATCTTCGATCCGTTCGGGAACGCAGTGCATACCGCTCTGGAATTCCCGGTGCTGGGCGAGGACGTGCTCATCACCGGCGCCGGCCCTATCGGGCTCATGGCGGCCGCGGTGGTGGCTCATGCCGGCGCTCGCAACGTGGTGATAACCGACGTGAATCCCTATCGCCTCGACCTCGCCAAACGCATGGGAGCCAACAGGCCCGTCGACATCCGTTTCGAAGACCTGCAGGACGTTCAGGAAGAGCTAGGGATGACCGAAGGGTTCGACGTCGCCCTCGAGATGTCGGGTCAGGCCTCGGCCTTGGACGACATCCTTCAGAACACCATCCACGGCGCCAACGTCGCTCTCCTCGGCATCCCCTCAGACCCCTACCCGATCGACTGGAGCACGGTCATCTTCAACATGCTCAACCTGAAGGGAATCTACGGGAGAGAGATGTTCGAGACCTGGTACAAGATGAACGTTCTGATCGGCTCCGGGCTCGACATCTCCCCGGTCATCACTCATCGATTCACCGTGGACCAATACGACACAGCGTTTGGCACGGCCGCCTCCCATGAGTCGGGCAAGGTCCTGATCGACTGGTCTGGCGCTTAGTCAGATCCGGGCGTCGACCCACTCGACGATCGCCTGAACCAACTCCGGGCCTTCGGGCTCGTTCAGAATCTCGTGCCGCAGGCCCGGATAGAGACGCCTCTCGAAATTGGGCAGGTCGGTGAGAAACGCCGTTGACTGCGGCGGAACGATGGTGTCGGCTCCCCCGTGAAGCACCAGGGTCGGTATGTCTATGCGCGCCGCGCCGTCAGTGATGTCGGACATGGCGTTGAACAGGAACGACCCGAGGCGAGGGGTGGATTTCGACCAGACCAGGGGGTCACTGAAGTATGCCTCTCCGACCTCGGGATCACGGGAAAGCTGCTCACCTTTCATAGCGTTGGGTATCGAGACCGATGGGGCGATTTTGGCCGCCACGCCGGCAATGGCCCGCTGCCATCCGGCCCCTCCGCCGAACGCGGGAGAGCTGAGCACGAGCAGGTCTGGAGAGGGGCGATCCGAGATCACATAGCCGGCTGCGAGGTTGCCGCCCATCGAGTGCCCGAGCAACACCACAGGAACATGCTTCGACCGCATCGCCTCGAGGTGCCGTTCGATCTGGTCGAAATAGTCCGCCCACTCGGCGATGTCCCCCCGGGGCCCACCGGAGGCACCAAACCCGAACAGGTCGAAAGAGCGGACTTCGAAGCCGGCATCGGAGAGCAGGGAGCCGGTGCGCTCGTAACGCCCCGAGTGCTCGGCTATCCCGTGCACGAGGACGAAGGCCGCACGAGGCGACCCAACCGCGGACCACTCCCGCACCTGCTCGATCCCGAACCCATCGACCGCCTCTGGCCGGGATGTGCTCTTCATTTTCTCTCCTGGGCTCGTCGGTGTGTCAGTCGAAGGCGAACCGGGTCAGGTCCGCGGGAAACTCGGACCAGGCAATGGCGCTTCGAGGTGTGAGGACATGCAGTCCGCCGGATGCCTCCCCGGACCAGGCGTCAGGACCGGGCGAGTATCCGAGGGGACCGTACTTTCGAGTGAACTCGGCGGACAACCGTGTCCCGAGGTCTCCCACGACCGGATCGGGGACCGTTGAAACTCCTTCGACGATCGTCACCTCCACACCGCTCTCCAGGTGAAGGGCGCAATGCGGGTTGTTGTCCAAATTGAGCGAGTGCCTGGTCATAGGCGAGCCGTCGTACCAGAAACCCGAGTCGAGCCAGACGCCCCATCTGGGCACCACATGGGGTCGGCCGTCGGATCGGGTGGTGGACAGCCAGTAGTGGGTCGCCTGCTCCAGCCACGACTCCACAGTGGCCCACTCCAGGAACGGCCCGGACTCGGTCACTCCGTATCCATCGGGCATCTCCGGCCGCCCGGTGCGACGTGCGCTCACCGGACGATCCTAAGACTCTCCCGGGGAGAGAGCCCCGGCCCGTTTGTGAAACGGCGGCTTGGTGATCGCGGCCGACAACCACTTTCCTCGGATCTCGATCTCGGCGCGAGCCCCGTCCCCTCCGGGGGGTGGAGACAGATAGGCCAAGGCCACTCCCCGGTCCAACATCGGGCTCAGGTTCCCCGAGGTGACTGTGCCCTCACTTCCTTCACTGCGCACTCGGTGCCCGTGTCGGGGAATGCCTCTCTCCACCAGGACCAGGCCTGTGAGCCGCCGCCCAACTCCCTGCTCCTGCTGGGATTCGAGCCTGGCGCGACCTGTGAACTCGTGGTCGAGGGCGACCGCAAAACCGAGCCCGGCCTCCAGCGGTGTCGTCGACTCGTCGATGTCCTGGCCCCAGAGTGGCAGTCCGGCTTCGAGGCGGAGAGTGTCCCGGGCGCCGAGCCCACAGGGGATGCCTCCTGCCTCGAGCAATCGCTCGAACAGGCTCCGGCCCTGCTCCGGCGGCAGGCAGAGCTCGCCCCCCTTCTCCCCTGTGTAGCCGGTCCCTGCGATCGCCACCGAGTTCCCTTCCCAGACCGCCTCGCCGACAGCCCCACGGCTCGGTCTGACTCCAAGAGTGCTCTCGATGATCGCCGGCGCCTGGGGGCCCTGGACCGCGATCAGCACGGTGTCGCTTCGGATGTCCCTGGCCTGGCAAGCCGGCTCGGCCGCGAAGGCCGACATCACCCGCTCCTGATTGGCCGCATTGGGAAGCACCCAGAACCTCTCCGGCTCCCACCACCACACGATCAGGTCGTCGATGATCCCGCCGTCCTCATCGAGGATCATGGTGTACTGGGTCCGCCCGGGCTCTATGCGCTCGATGTCGTTACAGAGGAGGGAGCGGAGGGCCTCCCTGGCCCCGGTGCCGGTCAGCTCGAAGCGCCCCAGGTGACTGACGTCGAACACCCCGACATCGCTGCGCACGGCCTTGTGCTCGGCGATGACGGAGTCGTAGGAAACCGGGAGCTCCCATTCGCCGAACTCCACGAAACGGCCTCCCAGTTCGCGATGGAGGTCGTCGAGAGGCGATCGATTCATCCGGTGAGCCGCTCACCCCGGTCCTCGAGACGAACGATCTCGGGTCGGCCGGGGATGCGGGTCGGTGCCACCACGTCCTCGAGGTGGTCGGGCTCTTCCAGCCCGTATTTCACCACCAGGTTCAAATAGTCCCTCTGATAGAACACCTTGCAGTTGACCTCGGGATAGACCTCTTTGAGATGGCGCACCTTGCGGTTCTTCTTGGTGACCAGCTTTTGGTTCATCGTCGTGATCTCGATGAAGAGGTCGTCGTCGGGGAGGTAGAAGTCGGGGGTGAAGTACTGGGTGGGGACGCCCTCTTTGTCCCAAGCGATCGGGAACGAGCGCGGTTCGTACTCCCAGGGAACTCCGTAGAAGTCGAGGAGGAGAGCGAACTGCCGTTCGCTGTTGTGAGCAAACTCGGTCTCGAGGGCCGAAGGTTTCTCGGTGGTCAAGTGGCTCCTGCTTCGACGACCCCGGCTAGATCGGCTTCGGGAAACAGGCGATGAATGGCCCCTTCCACCTCGTCCTGCACCGGCCCGATGGCGATCCCGAAGACCCCCTGTCCCCGCCGGAAGACATCGACCAGCTCCTCCTCGGAGTGGGCGGCATAGATGGTCTGTCCGTCGCTGAGCAGCGTCACGTCGGCCAGGGGCCGCTCCGATTCCATTTGCTCGCTGAGGATCTCCACTGCGGAGCGGATCTTCTTCAGACTCATACCGGCGTCGAGGAGGCGCTTGATCACCTTGAGTTGGACTACGTCCGAGAACGAATAGAGGCGCTGCGACCCGGAGCCGGTTGCCTGTTGCAACGACGGCTTGATGAGGTTGGTTCGGGCCCAATAGTCCAACTGCCGGTAGGTGATGCCTACCAGTTTGCAGACTTGTGGGGCGCGGTAGCCTTCCCGCTCCTGAGTCATTGGTCCTCCAGGTTACATGCGTGTAACTCTGTGTCGTCAGCAAGCTACCCCTGGCGCGAGCGCGATGTCAACGAAATCTGTGGATAACTCGGTCAGTCGGGGGTCTCGCCACCCAGGAAGTCCTCCACCGTGACCTCCTCCAGGAACTCCCGGAAGCGAGCCACCTCATCCTCCTCGTCGGCTTCCTCCTCGAACAGGACCCCGGCATCTTCGAGTACTCCGGGGAGGGCAAAGACCGGAGTCCCGGTTCGGACTGCGAGTGCAATGGCGTCCGACGGCCGGGATGAGACGTGCACCTCGCGTCCCGAGATGTCCAATGAGAGGTCGGCATAGAAGACCGAGTCCCGCATCTCGGTGATCACCACTCGCACCGCGGCCGCACCGACCGCATCGATCACGCTGCGCATCAAGTCATGAGTCAGCGGGCGGGGCGGATTGACCCCTTCGAGCGCGGTCGCGATCGCCGTCGCCTCCGACCCCCCGATCCAGATCGGCAAGTAGCGGCTGCCTTCCTGTTCCCGGAGCAGGACGATCGGCTGGTTCGAAGGAAGCTCGACACGGACTCCCACGACTTCCATCGCTATGGGCGATCCGTTACCCGGCATCGCGCGAGGTTATCACCGGGCCTGCCTATCCGGCCCTGCCGGGTGTCAGAGGGCCGCGAACAGCACCCGGGGGTCGTTGATGAAAGCCTCCATGTCGAGCACCGCCCAGATCGAGCGCAGGTTGCGGTAGTAGCCCTGCCAGTCCATCCCGTATCCGACCAGGTACTCATCCCCCACTTCGAAGCCGCGATACTCGATTGGGACCTCGGTGACCCGGCGCCGGGTCTTGTCGATGAGGGAGGCAGTGGCGACCGACCTGGCTCCCCGCTCGAGGATCGTCCTGCGGAGAACCGAGAGGGTGAGCCCGGTGTCGGTGATGTCCTCGACGATCACCACATCCCTGTCGATGACAGGAGTCCAGAGATCCATGGCGATCCCGATCCGCCCCCCTTCCCCGAATCGGTTGAGTATCAGGAAGTCGATCTCGCACGCCAGCCCGACCCTCCTGATCAAGTCGGCGGCGAAGGGCACCGAGCCCATCACGACCACGACGAAGAGAGGCTCACGGCCTTCGTAGTCGGAGGCGATGGCGTCGCCCAGCTCCGCCACGCGTGACTGGATATCCGCCTCGGCCAGCGCCTCCACCGCGGGCGCGGCGGGTGTCATTCCCCCATGGCTCGGTTGATCCAGAACATCAAGGCCTCCCCCACCGACATGCCCGTTCCCTGAGGCTCACGGCTCACCTCGACTATCGGGATGGGCTCAGGCTGGGGAAGCTCCACCAGAGGAGTTGGGTGCTCCAACATGAGGCCCTGGCCGGCGAGATGGAGGTAGGTCTCCACCTGGCTCATCGTGACCAGGTGGTCGGGGTCTACCCGGGCCATCGAAGTCTGGTACTCGCTTCCGGTCATGGCATTCCCGTAGAAGCCGAGATCGCGGAACCCGTAGTCGAGAAGGGCCCGGGCATCGATGAAGTGCCCGAAGTTCTCCGGTGACCCGAGCACCACGGCAAAGAGGCGCCGGCCCTCTCGCTCGGCGGCGCCGACGAAGGTGAAGAGTGCCTGCGGGGTCAGCCCGGTCTTGACCCCGAGCATTCCCTCGTACGAGGAAAGCATGAGATTGGTGCTGATTCCGACGCGGGCGTTCCCCTCGGGGTCGTCGGGCAGCACCATTGCACGCGCCTTGACCACCTCGGCGAACTCCGGGTGCTCCATGGCGAGTCGGGCAAGGGTCAAGAGGTCGCGCGGGCTCGAATAGTGCCCAGATGCGTCCATTCCGTGAGGATTGGCGAACGAGGTGTTCTCCAGGCCCAGTTCCTGTGCCCTCTGGTTCATCATGTCGACGAACGCGGGGATGCTTCCGGCAACGTGCTCGGCGAGCGCCGTGGCGGCGTCATTGGCCGATCGCACCATCAGGGCCTTGAACAGCGCGCGGACGGTGAACTGCTCGCCTGCAGCGAGACCGATCTCCTGCCCGCCGGTGTTGGCTGCCTCCTCGGAAATGGTCACCACCTCGTCGAGGCCGGCGTTCTCGAGGACCAGGAGGCCGGTCATTATCTTGGTGGTCGAAGCGATCGATCGCGGCTCGTCGGCCGCCCATGAGGCAAGAACCAGGTCGGTCGAGTCGTCGTAGAGGATCCACCCCGGTGCACTCACCGAAGGCGGGCCGGTCTCGGGAAACGTCTCGAACACTGGTGCCGGATAGGAGAAGGGCGCCGCCGCCACCGGTGTGGCGAGCAGAAACGTCGCCGCCACCAGCGGCACGAGCGCACGGGCCGACCTGATCATTGCGGGATCTGCTGCTTCAACTCTCCCTCGAGCATCGCGCGGTGCATCGATTGCACAGATCCGGCACTCAGCTCGAGAAGGTCTCTTGCCCGGGACCGGGCTTCGGCGTTGTTGGCCCTCATCAGCGGGGCTGTGAGCTGTCTGAGCAAGTCCGCCTCGCGATCCACCGAGAGCCTGATCGCTCGCAGGTGGCGGGGCTCGAGACCGTGCTCCATCAGCCGTTTTGCCTCGAGGCCGATCACGCCGGCCTCAACCGGGAACACGTCCGACTCGCCGATTGGCGTGATGACTGCGGCGGCGATCAGGCCGTCGAGTTGCCCGCCGTCGAGACCTGACCGCTTGAGCACGTCCTCCCGGCTAAGAGGAGCACTCGCCTCTCCGTCGAGATGAGACTCCCTGGGGACCAGGGGCGGGCCGTCCTCTTCACCGTGCTCCCAGAGCGTGAGCTTCGACTTGATGACCTTGAGCGGCAGGAAATGATCGCGCTGCTGCTGCAGGATGAACCTGAGCCGTGCCAGGTCATCGGAATCGAAGAGGCGGTATCCGCTATCCGAACGACCGGGGTCGATGAGGCCTTGAGACTCGAGAAAGCGGATCTTGGATACCGAGACGTCGGGGAAGTCGTCTCGGAGCAGGTTGATCACCTCACCGATGCTCATATCCGGTTGGTCAGGCATCGCCGTGTGCGACGAGGAAGTGGAATCGCCCGACCAGGACCTCGTCCCCCGCCCTGAGTTGGGCTTCGTCCACGCGGGCGTCGTTCACGTAGGTCCCGTTGGTAGACCCGCTGTCCTCGAGCATGAGCCTGCCTTCCTCGAGCACGAAACGGCAGTGCTGGCGGGACACCGTGACGTCGTTCAAGAAGATGTCGCTCTCGGGGTGCCTTCCCACCGTGGTGTTTCCCTGTGGCAGCACATAGCTCATCCCCGTCTGCGGGCCCCGCTCTATCACCAGAGCGAACCCGGTGAAACCCTCGATGCTCCCCGCTTCCTCGCGGGTCAGGGGATGGCCGGCGCGGTCCTGGATCGGGACGTAGACCACCGTCGGATCGCTCTCGACCTCAACCTGAGGGTCGGGTTGGTCCGGGGCGCGCCCGGATTCCTCGGTCATGAGGTCAGATGATAGGGAGTGCCCGGAACTGAGCCGGGTCTCCCCTTACTCGGTCAGGCCGCGATATGCCGCGGCATCGAGCAGCCCGGAGGCGTCGAATCCGGCTTCGGTCCTGATCTCGGCGAACCAACCGGCTTCATAGGGGCTGGAGTTGACCCGGTCCGGGTTTGCTACGAGCTCCTCGTTGACGGCAACCACCTCGCCGGGAAAGGGCGCATAGACCTCGCCCACCGATTTGGTGCTCTCGACCTCCACCAGGATGTCGTCCTTGCTCACCACCGAGCCGACCGCAGGAAGCTCGACGAACACCACGTCGCCCAGTTGATCCTGGGCATAGTCGGTGATGCCGATCCGGACGATCGAGTCCCCCATCTGGCGAACCCACTCGTGCTCCTCTGTGTAGAGAAGATCGTCGGGTATCTGCATCAAACCTCCTCGGGGCCGGACGGCGACTCTAACGCCGAGAGCCTTCTCCGAACATCGCCGGCGTAGAGGAAGGCAACGTACCAGTAGAGGGCGAGTCCGATGGTTCCGCCTATCCAGGCTCCGGGAACCATGAACCATTCCATGAATCCGGCCGCGCCGAGGTAGAAGGCAGGAATTGCCCCGTAGAGCAGGAATGTGGCCAGTTTGCCCAGGTACCGGACCTCGATCTGACCGCCTCCTCTCGCCGCCAGGTAGAGGGCGAGCCCACCGACGAAGATTTCCCGGATGATGAGGAGCCATCCGAAGACCGGGGGCAGCACTCCCGCATAGAGGCCACCGATGATCGCCGAGGCGATGAGCAACCTGTCGGCGATGGGGTCCAAGGCTTTGCCCAGGGCGCTCACCTGATCGAGACGGCGGGCCAGGTACCCGTCAACCCAATCGGTCCACCCGATGGCGAAGACCAGCCAGGCCGCCAGTGCCACGTTGTCCTCTACGACCAGCGCCCACCAGAAGACCGGCACGCCGAGAAGTCGGACGAATGTGACCAGGTTGGGAATGGTCAGGACCCGGTTGCTGGTCGCGGCCTCGCTCACCGGGGCAGGCTATTACCCGGTGTCAGTCGACGGGTTGAAGCCCGTCGAGGCCGCCCAGACGGCCCTGGATCCCACCCAGCGCCGAATCGAAGTCGTAACCGACCCGATCCGACCGGTAGGCCTCGGCGATCTCGGGGTGATAGAGCACCAGATATGGGAGGTCCTCGGCCAGGATCTTCTCCATATCCCACAAGGCGCGTTTCGCCTCGGCGCCTTCGGAAGCCTTTTCGTAGTCGGCGAGCACCGAGGCGAACTCGGCACTCTCGTACCCGGTGGTGTTCGAGGTGGCGCCCGGGCCGAAGAACGATCGGTAGTAGGTCGGAAGCGACGGATTGCCCAGGGTCCACCCCAGGAGATACATGTCGTAGTGGAGGGCCCCATCGCTGCCCGGGGTGAAGGCAAGGTCGACCACGGTGTCGAAGTCGGTGATCACCGGACGGACGTCGAAACCCAGGGCATCCAGTACCGATTCGATCCGTGCTGCGTATTCCGGGCGGTCCGGGTCGTATTCATCTCCTGGGCTGAGGATGGTCAAAGGAGCCGGCACCTGGCCGTCGATCATCAGCCCTGATCCCGGCACGAGGGTGCCGTTGGCAGCAGTCGGCTCTTCGACCCAGGTATATCCCGCCGATCGCAGCGAAGCCAGGGCCGACTCGAGACGAACCTCGACGGGACCTCCGAAATTGGAGGCGATCTGGCCGGCGACCTCGGCGTCGAACCAACTCTCGTTGGCAGGCGAGAGGACGGTGTAGGCAGCGTCCGAATCGGAAGCCAGGCTCTCGGTGGCCTGCTCACGGTCGAGGAGCAGCGCCAGGGCCTGGCGGAAACCAGGCGCCGACATGGGCTGCCTCTCCAGGTTGAATCCGAGGTATCTGATCGCATTGGCGGGACTCTCGGAGACCGACACCCCTTCGACCGGGGCCAGCGTTTCGAGACTTTCTGCCGTCAAGCCGCGAGGGCTGAGGATGGTGTCGAGATTCCCTGCTGCAAGATCCGCGACAGCAGTGGCCTCATCGGGGTACACGGTGTATTCCACCCCATCGACCGCCACCCCCGGATAGCCGGGATTGGCAATCGCCGAAATCGAGCCATCCTCGGTCTCGACTATCTGGAGTGGGCCGCCACTGGCGTCCACATCGCCGTCCAACGCATAGAGGGCTTCGGCCGACCCGACCGATGCCAGTCGCGGCTCCCAGGCCTCGGCGGGCATGATCGGTGCCAAGCCCACGCCGTAGGGCCACACACTGAGGCTGGGCCGGCTCGAGAACTCGATGCGCAGTGAGTAATCCGACTCGGCTACGACATCCTCCACCGAATCGGGGAATGCCTCGGCCCACCCTCCGCCCAGCTCCAACCGGCGAACCGTTTCGAAAGTGAAGGCAACGTCGTCGGCCGTTATCGGTGACCCGTCGCTCCAACTGAGGGCCGGTTCGAGTTCGACCCGGGCCCGCCATCCGGAGGCGTCCCAGGTCGGGCTCGCCGGAGCCTCGGATGAAACCTCACCAACCAGAGACGCCTGGTCGGCGCCGAGCGCGAAGAGGGCAGGCTTGGTCGGGCCCAGCACGTATGCGTTCCACACCGTGGGCTCTTCACCCAGATAGGCCCAATAGTTGTCGGTGGTCGGTGCCGAGAGGAGGCCAACCCGATATACGAACTCCTCGCGAGCGGCAAGGGTGTCGATGCTGGCGACGGGATCGGCCGACGACGGGGTGGGCGCCTCGATCTCCACGCTCTGCGGGTCGCCGGAGCCGATCTGCGATAGCGCCATCAGACCGACGGCGACGAGCACGACCGTCGCACCAATCGCTCTCATGGTCTTGTCCGCCATCTGCTACCTCCCAGGAAGAGAATCGGCAGACAACAACAGGGTCTTGATGGGTTGATCACCGCCGGTGATTGCCATGCGATTTCCGGACTGTGGCGCAGGTTGATGGCGCACTTGGCTGAGGGCCACTTCTAGGTTTTCCCGCCCTCCCCACCGAGGCCGCGCTAGGGGTGAGAGGTACCCCAGAGCCGTGAGGAAGCGTGCGCCAGGGCGTTTAGATTCTGTCCGACATGGCCTACCCCAAGTCCGACGCACGAGTTGTGCGGGACAAGCTCAAGGCATGTAGCGCCGACCCCCGGGAACTCAAGAGGTTGGAGTCGCCGGGCCAATGAAAACAGTTCATACCGTCACGCTGACCGTCCTCATCGCAACTCTGGCCACGACCGTCGCTTGGCAGCCTGCCGAAGCAACGACCGCCGAGCCCGCGGACGAGATGTTCTTCTACCGCGACGACGGGCTCTACGCCTACTACCAGATGAACCCCAGCGGATCCCTCAACTCCAAACTCGCCTTCGGCACCGGATACAAGGCCGGCTGGGACACCATCACCGCAGTCGACCTCAACGGTGACGGCCAGGACGAGATGTTCTTCTACCGCGACGACGGGCTCTACGCCTACTACCAGATGAACCCCAGCGGATCCCTCAACTCCAAACTCGCCTTCGGCACCGGATACAAGGCCGGCTGGGACACCATCACCGCAGTCGACCTCAACGGTGACGGCCAGGACGAGATGTTCTTCTACCGCGACGACGGGCTCTACGCCTACTACCAGATGAACCCCAGCGGATCCCTCAACTCCAAACTCGCCTTCGGCACCGGATACAAGGCCGGCTGGGACACCATCACCGCAGTCGACCTCAACGGTGACGGCCAGGACGAGATGTTCTTCTACCGCGACGACGGGCTCTACGCCTACTACCAGATGAACCCCAGCGGATCCCTCAACTCCAAACTCGCCTTCGGCACCGGATACAAGGCCGGCTGGGACACCATCACCGCAGTCGACCTCAACGGTGACGGCCAGGACGAGATGTTCTTCTACCGCGACGACGGGCTCTACGCCTACTACCAGATGAACCCCAGCGGATCCCTCAACTCCAAACTCGCCTTCGGCACCGGATACAAGGCCGGCTGGGACACCATCACCGCAGTCGACCTCGACGAAGTGCGCTGCGTCAACCCGTTCACGGCGGCGCGCATGTCCAGCCTGAAGAGTCGCTACCCCAATCAATCCTTCGCCGCCTACGTGTACGACACGCGTTCCAGATGCGTCTTCGAGATGAGCCCGAATGCCCGCCTCCGAACCGCGTCGGTGTTCAAGGTGATGGTCATGGCGGGAAGCCTGCTCGAAGCCCAAAACGCCGGTCGCCCGATCACGGCCTGGGAACGCAGCCAATTGCTGCCGATGATCACGCAGTCTGCCAACGAGCCGGTCCGAGCACTCTGGCGTCATTTCGGGGCTTCACCGTGGTTTCGGGAGCAGACAATGAACTTCGATCTCGACGAGACCACGGCAGTGGGTGACACCGAATCGACCTGGGGTCGAACCACCACATCCGCCGAAGACCAGGCGAACCTGATCCGGCAGGTGCTGCTTGGTCATTGGGGCCCTCTTCGCGCCGGCTACCGAGGGGTGGCGTGGGACCTGATGACCTCGGTGGTCTCCTCGCAGAGATGGGGAATCACCAAGGGGGTCCCCGCCGGCTGGACGGTGGCCCAGAAGAACGGGTTCGCTGGGCACATCGCCAACTCAGTCGGCTTCGTTCAGGCTCCTCACTCCTCTCACGGCTACGTCATAGTTGTGCTCAGCAATGGGTGGTCGACCTGGACTAGAGGCGTGGCGGTTGTCGAGGAGATCGCGGGATGGGTGTCTGCCGAGCTGGCGCGTTGACAGCGTCACCCGGTGAGAGTGACTCTGGAGCGGCATTGCCGCCAGCCGGTGACGCCGGTAATGCGTTCGGCATAGACCTGGCGGCCCGGGCGACGAGCACACCATGACCGACCGGGTGGCATTAGGTACCTCTGGGCTGGGAGGTACCCTTGGGGACCTAGAGGTACCCTGAGAGGTACCCAAATGACAACGGGCTGTGGCGCAGTTTGGTAGCGCACTTGGCTGGGGGCCAAGGGGTCGTGGGTTCAAATCCCGCCAGCCCGACCCAGTACGTTTCGGGAAAGGTCGACATCGCAGAGAAAGTGGCTCAGGATGTCAAGTGATCCATCGTCGACGCCGTCTGTGGTCCCTGATCTGTCCCCGAACTCGACCATGAGCATTCACGCTCCAAGGGCCTGCCTCAGTGGCCGTCTCCGTTGACGAAGCTCGGACTCTCGCCTTGGCGCTTCCAGGATCGGTCGAGCTGGATCATCACGGACGTCCATCATTTCGCGTTGACGGCAAGATCTTCGCAACACTCTGGGACGACGCCCGGATGAATGTGATGCTCGACGAAGCAGGCATCCTGACCGCGGTCGAGCGCGCGCCGGATACATGCGAGAACGTGTGGTGGGGCAAACAGTTGGCTGCCGTCGGCGTTGCCCTCTCGCGCGTTGAGCTCAAACTCCTTTCGGACCTGCTGTGCGATGCGTGGGAGCACAAGGCCTCGAAGCGGCTTCGCGGCCGCTGACACCCACAGAGCTTGACTGCCCTCCATCTCGCGAAAATTCGCCTTAGAAATACCCCGCCTGGCGTGTCACGGCCCGATCGATGGGGTATGGTTCCTCTCGAAGCCCCGACGGCTCAGAACTTCGGTTCGGAGTTGTTGGGGCTTCACTTATTCTCCGGGAAGTCCTCGTATCACTTCGAGGAGCCGATCCGCCAACTCAGTGGCCTGGGTCCGACCCGGAGTCACTGAGAACACATCCAGGACTTCCTGTCCTCTGGTGCTGACCTTGGCCATGGAGATGCCGACGTCAGCCGCGGTCAGTTCGCGCGCCAGGTCGTGTAGCAAGCCGACGCGGTCCGGCCCTCGGACGGTGAATCTCCAGAGATCGTCCCGCGCATCGACATTCACCCGAGATTCCACGGTTGCCGGCGAGTAGGCGGCTGCCTTGGCTGCGATGCGTGCCGCCAGGTCCATCTGGCCTTCCAAGGCCGCGCGAAGGTCGTTTCGAACCTCCTCCCAGTCGGCAGGGTCGATTCGGTTCTCACCGAGTGCATCTTCGACCCGGAAGGTGTCGATCGCGATCCCGTCGGAGCGGGTGGCGATCCGCGCCTCGAGAACGTTGAGCCCATGAAGAGCGAAGACCCCCGAGACCAATGCCAACAACCCCGGCTTGTCGAGGGCCACGACCACCACCGTTGGGATCCCCGAATCCCCTGACACTCCGAGCCGCACCTCATCACCTACCGGAGTTGGTGTGGCCAACTCGAGGTGCTGTCTCGCCATCTCCGCACCAAAGCGGCGCAAATAGCCGGCGGGCATCGCCGACACGTGCTCGGCGAGGGGAGGCTCGAGTTCGACGTCCTCGCCCCCATAGGACGCACCCTGGAGCTCCTCGGCTACCCGGGCCACCAGCGTCCTGAGCAGGCTCTCCGTCCACTCTGACCACACCGCCGGGCCCGTAGCCCTGGCATCAGCCACCGAGAGCACCGCGAGCAATGACAGCAACTCGGGATCGTCCACTTTGGAGGCAGTCGCCCGAATGACCTCGGGGTCATCGAGGTCCTGACGGGTGGCAACATTGGGCAACAGGAGATGGTGCGCCACGGCCCGCCTGACCAGGTCCACGGTGCGCGGGTTGTATCCGAACCTGCTCAGGATGCCCTCTGCAAGCGAAGAGCCGATCCGGGAGTGGTCGCCCCCCCGGCCCTTGCCGATGTCATGCAACCAGGCGGCGAGTAGGAGCTCGTCGATCGATCCCAGCTCGTCGGCCTGAGCGGCACACCAGGCATTGCCCCCTCCGGTCAGGAACACCACCTCGTCTACGGTGCGCCAAAGATGCGAATCGACGGGGTGGCTGTGGAACACCGCGGTTTGGGGAAGGGACTCGACCATGGCGAGCTCGGGGATCGCCGCCCTGCCCCATGCCTCGAGTCGGCGGAACGCAGCCCAACCCTCGGCGCCGCCTGACAGCAACTCGACCAGGGCGGCGCGATCGCTCGACGTCCAGGTCTTGTCTCCGTGCCTGCCCACCCCGGACACCTGACCCGGATGGCCAAGGTGACGGATCGCCCCGGGAAGTGGGGTTGCCGTGTCGTCGGTAGTGGCCTGTCGGCGCAGCCTCACGGCCGAAACCAGCCTCCTCCCGGCCCGCGCTACCGGATCGTGATCAGCGACCCTTCCCACAGGCCAGCGGTCGAGCAGGTGGTCGTCCACAGCTCTGGTCGCCCGAAACAACATGGCGCAGGTGTCATACGGATCCTGGCCCAACCAGCCGGCGACGGTGCCCCGAAGCTCGACAGACAGCTTCTCCACACCGCGACCCTGGGTCGCATGCAACGCATTGCGAACCGAGAGCAGTGTGGACCGCTCCTCGCTCAACGCCTCAGCAGCGGTTGAGGCTCCGAGCATCTCCGCCCTGATCCGCATCCAATCGTCGCGGTGGATGGAGCGCAAGGCTCCTCTTCCGATCTTGACGTCGGTCTCCTGGAGAAAGAAGGGCTCTCGCTCCCGCACCTCGCGCTCTTTCGGTCCCCAAGGCCTCGGGCAGCGATCGCTGTCGACGGACCAGAGCAACCATGTGTCGATTCAGCTCGGCAACCGGTTCAGGGTCGCCCGTGATCACCCGCGTTGTGAGCAGAGAGCAAAGGGTCTCGATGTTTTCGCCGGCCGCGGTCACCGCCTCCTTGACGGTGCGGACGGAATGTCCCACCTTCATCCCGGTGTCCCACAGCGGGTAGAGCACCTGACGCACCGCGTCGGGGGGCACATCCCCGAGCAGCATCACGTCGATGTCGGAGTGGAGGCACATCTCCGAGCGCCCATAGCCGCCCACTGCCACCACCGCCCAACCGCTGGTGTTCCGGCCGTGGACGATCTCCAGGATCAGCGCGTCGATGGCGCCTGTGAGTCGCCCCGGGAGCGCGGCAGGATCGTCGGGAGCCCGGGGCCCCGACCAAGTCGCCCTGAGCTCCCGAAGACGATCCGCCGCCGTCACAAAGCGTCCGCTCCCCGTTCGCCGGTCCGAATCCTGACTACCTCCTCGATCCCGAGCACCAGGATTTTGCCGTCTCCTATCTCTCCGGTGCGGGATGCCGACTCGATTGCCTCCACTGCCCTGGGCGCGACGTCGTCGTCGACTGCGGCCTCGATGCGGGTCTTGGGGACGAAGTCCACCTGGTACTCGGCGCCCCGGTAGACCTCGGTCTGTCCCGACTGCCTCCCAAAGCCCCTGACCTCCCCCACCGACATCCCGGTGACCCCGATCGTTCTCAGCGCCGCTTTCACCTCATCGAGTTTGAATGGCTTGATGTAAGCAATGATCAGTTTCATGTTCCCTCCTCACTCCCCCGAAACGTAGGCGCGCTCTTCGTGGAGGGAGATGTCGAGCCCATCGATCTCCGCCTTCTCGTCCACCCGGAGCCCGGTGATCGCTTTGGTCAAATGGGCCAGCAGGTATGACGCCACAAAGCTGAACACGAGGACCACGACCAGGCCCATCAATTGCTTGAGGAAGAACCCCGTGCCTCCGAAGAGGAGGCCGTCCGATCCCACCGCCTCGTTGACGGCTGTCGATGCGAACACCCCGAGGAGCAGGGATCCCACGATCCCTCCCACGAGATGGATACCGATCACGTCGAGCGAGTCGTCGTAGTTGAGCCTGAATTTCAAGCTGACGGCGAAGTAGCAGAGAACTCCGGCGATCAGGCCGATCGCCACTGCTGCCATCGGGGTCACGAAACCAGCACATGGTGTGATCGCCACCAAGCCGGCTACCGCCCCCGATGCCGCTCCGAGGGTGGTCGGCTTGCCAGTCTTCCACCACTCCGCGATCACCCACCCCAGCGCAGCAACCGACGCCGCCACCTGTGTCGTCGCAAAAGCGGTTATGGCGATGCCATCAGCAGCGAGCGCCGAGCCGGCGTTGAAGCCGAACCAACCGAACCAGAGGATCCCGGTTCCGAGCAGTGTGAGGGGCAGGGAATGAGGGCGGAACGCCTCCTCTCTGAACCCTCGCCTCGGCCCGAGGACGAAGATCAGCGCTAGAGCCGCGATCCCGGCGTTGACGTGGACCACCAGGCCCCCGGCGAAGTCGCGAACGCCGTTGGCGAACAGCAGCCCGTCGGCAGCGAACCCCCAGTGAGCCACGACCGGGTACACGAATATCGACCACAGCGTGACGAAGAGGATCCATGCCGAGAACTTCATGCGCTCGGCAACTGCTCCGGTGATCAGGGCCGGGGTGATGATGGCGAACATCATCTGGAAGATGGCGAACAACAGGGCGTCGCCGGAGAGCCCTTCCCAACCTAGGAACTCGAAGTTCCCGAAGAAGCCTCCTCCGACATCGCCACCGAAGGCGATCGTGTAGCCCACCAACAACCAGACAACGGTCACGATCGAGATCGTGAAGAAGTTGCTCATCAACATGCTGAGCACGTTCTTGGAGCGGACCATCCCTCCATAGAACAGGGCCAGCCCCGGGGTCATGAACAACACCAACGCACTCGACACCAGCAACCAGGCAATGGTGCCCGGATCCATCCGTACCTCCTCACCTCGACTTCGGCGGCGATGGTGGGGAGAGCTGTGTTACAGCCGTGTTGCGAAAAGGTGACGTTTTGTCGAATCAGGCAGTTATGCCGGCTCGGGCATCAGCCAGTCCCGGGAAGGGAAGTCGTCGGGCAGGCGCGTGAGCTCCACAGCGGGATCGGTGTACTGAACGGACGGGCGCCCGTTGAATGACAACACCACGTCGGCGAACACTTCGACGTCGCCGAGATCGGCGGCGATGAGGTCCGCCGCCTGCATGATCATCGTCGGATCGGTGGCCATCACCGCCCGCTGTCTCTCGTTGAGGACGTCCGGAGGTGGGACTCTCCAGGTGCGCCCGGTGCCCGGGTCGGTCACCAGGAACGTCGCAGACCCAGACTTCTCGGTGAGCATCACCTGCCAGGAGCCGAGATAGCCCTCACCGGTCCACTTCACGTCACCAGGGACCAGGAGGTGGCGCAGCGGCAAGGCCACCATCGCTGCAACGTAGAGGGCGGCTACTGCCACCTTTCCGGCCTGCAATTTGAACCCTGGCTCGTTCGTTTCGTTCGCCTTCACTGGGACGAAGCGTCGCGGCCAGTCCGGAGGGAAGAAGATCAGCGCCGCGATCATCATCAGCACCGGGAACAAGCCGATCGAGGGAAAGAGCAGCCAGGTCAGAGTGTGAAACCCGACCAGGGCTCCGAAGGCATAGGGCCGGGTTCGCTCGAAGGAGAGCCACCCCACAACCGTGAGGTCGAAGAAGGCGCCGAGCCAGGCCATCACCACCGCCGTTGCCGGAAGGGCGAAGAGCGGCCCGATCAGCCACAACTCGGATCGAGCGGGAAGCCAGGTTGCCAGGGGCTCCCCCCTCACCAGCCAGTCGCCGTTGAGCTTGGCGAGCCCGGCAAAGAAGTAGACCATTCCCACCTGGAACCTGAGCAGCCAGACCACCCACGATGGGATCAGCGAAGAACTCCTTTCCCGCTTTCTGCCGAGGGTGAAGGCGCGGTCCACGGGGAGCAAGGCGAGAAGGCCGGCAGTGAGGATCAGCCAGTAGTAGTGGTTGAGGTAGAGGCTGCGGTCGATCAGCTCCAGATAGGCGACCAGCACTGCCACCACGGCGGCGCACAGCCGCGACCTCCACCCGACGAGGAGACCCACTGATGCCAGCCCGATCAGGGCAACGTGAGCGTGCATCCCCCATCCCGGCCAGACCCTCACCCAAGCGAATCCCGGGTACTTGAAATGGAACGCTGGATCGACGAACAGGGAATCGACCCATCCATTGGCGAAGAAGCGCCAGGCCAACACCACCCCCACCAGCCCGACACCGATCCTGAACACCGCGGCCGACGCCGCGTCGACCGGCCGAACGGCGGCACGGCGCAATGCGACCGGATTCAACCGGTGTCCCCGTCGGTATCGGAGAAGCCGAGGGTGATGTCGAGGAGGGAGACGACATCGGACTCGAACGCGGCGAGCAAGGCCGAGAGGTGCTCGAACAAGGGAGCAAGGTCGTCTGGAGCGCTCGTGGCGACTTCACGCATCGGTCCGTCGATCCGCTCCAGCTCCGCGAAAGCGCCGTCGAGGTCAACCTCGATCCGGCCCATCACCTCCGGCGACCGGGCCTCGATCAAGTCACCGAGCGAGTCAGGCGCTCCGGCTTCGAGCATCGACTGGATGGATTCGAGCTGGGCCCGATAGAAGTCGGCCGCGAAACCTGCCGCACCCTCGGGAATGGCCTCGGGGTCGGGCTCCGGTGCCGAAATCCCGATCGCCTTCCCCACCTGGAAAAGCGACTGCTGCTTCAGGGTCTCGACGATCGCCGACACCAGTTCTCCAAGTGCATCGTTCGACGGCATCGACTCCCCGGCGAACGAGTCAGCAAACGGAGCGCCCTCCCGAAAGCTCTCGGACCAGGCCTTCTCCAAGGCATCGGTCTCGGAAGCCACCACGTCAACTGTGGCCGCAAGCATCTCACAGCGCCTCGGATCGCCGGGATCGTCGTCGCCGTATACGAGGTATTCGATGGTCCCGAGCCCTCGCTGTGTCGACGCCGCCTGGTTCATCATGTAGTCGGCGTCCAGGGGCTCCGGGGATGCCAGCAGCTCTTCGATCGCTTCCTCATCGATCGGCTGGTAGTCGACCCGGGAGACCGTGCGCAACATGTCGGCGGGGCCGAACCAGGTGGTGAGCCAGGCGTGTCCCCACGCCGTCTTGGACTCCGCCCAGGCCTCGGCGAGAGATTCACGAGCCGCGATGGTCGGTGCGGCGCAGAACTGCCCCACGGCCTCTTTCAGCGTGGCGGCGCTCTCGGTCGACGCGCCGAGAGCCGGGAGCAGTGAGTCGTAGGTGATCGAATCCACGACATCGGCTTCATCCGGACCCGATGTGCAGGCAAAGAGGACCAGGGCAAGGACCAATGCGCTCCTTCTCACAGCGACTCCAGGAAGGCGATCAATTCCGAGCGCTGCGATGCGGACAGCGCCTTGTAGCTGTTAGCAGCAGGTTCGGCTTCGCCTCCGTGCCACAGAATCGCCTCTTCCAGGTTTCGGGCTCGCCCGTCGTGAAGGAAGAAGGTGTCTCCCGAAACCGTCTCGGTGAGGCCGATGCCCCACAGGGGCGGTGTCCGCCACTCCGACCCGGTTGCCTGGCCATCAGGGCGCCCGTCGGCGAGCCCCGGACCCATCTCGTGGAGCAGGAGATCGGTGTACGGGAATATCACCTGATTGGCGAGGGCGTCGATGCCGGAATCTCCCGTCTCCTGCCGGGGCTGATGACAATTGGAGCATCCGAGGTCGGCGAAGTGCCCCGCTCCGGCAACCACATCCTGGTTGTCGAGGTCCCGGCGAGCCGGCACAGCCAGCGTCCGGGTGTAGAAGACGACCTTCTCGAATCGGTCCGCTGGGATCTCGGGGTCACCCCCGCTGGGAGCCGCCTGACACTCGGCCTGGGCCTGCGTGCACTCCTCCTGGGAGAACAGGTCGCTGGTGATCCCGATGTCCCCGACGAAGGCCGCCGCGACCTGCTCCTCCACAGAGGCCACATTCGCCTTCCACCCGAAACGACCGAGCATCGTCTCGCCGCTGACCACATCGATCACCATGTTGGGTCGTCCCGAAATCCCGTCCCCGTCACCGTCACCGGGATCGGCGCTGCCGAGGATGTCCTGTTCCGGTATCGCCTCCAGCAGGCCCGACCCGAACACGGCAGGGGCCAGACGCGGCGATACCAGGATCTCTACCGATATCGGGCCGTGCGCGAGGTCCTCGAACTCGAAGACCGGTCGTCGCAGGCTGAATCTTTCGCCATCCTCGAACGACCCTTCCTCCTCGACGAACAGCCTGGTCACGGTGCCCTCTGCGGGCACCCCGAGTATCCCCCGGTCCTGGAACTGCCCTCCGTAGACCGGGTCCGGGACCTGGCTCTCACCATCGAGAAGGCCGAGGCGGAACAGGAGGCCGACCTCTCCCGCCTCCGGGCTCCCCCGCCCGTCGCGAACGTGGCAGGAGGCGCATGCCTGGGCGTTGAAGAGCGGGCCCAATCCGTCTCGGGCCTCTGTCGATGCCGGGGCGGTCACCCAGTTCTGGGTGAAGAAGCTGTCTCCCACTTCGAACACCCGACGCTCCTCGCTGCTCAGATTTCGGGAGGCGTTGCCAAAGGCGTCGCGGTTCGCTGAATCGGTCGTCCCCTCTCCCCCGCTCTCCGGCTCGAGGAGGTCACCGGGTGGGCCGAGGCAGGCCGTTACCAGGCTCATGGCGATGAGAGCCAGGAGCCCGGCCCGGGCGTGCCTTCGACCCGACCCGGGGACGGAGGACATATCAGCTCAGATTCAGCTCTAGGCCGAGGGCAGTAGCGGCCTCGACCAGGGTTTCGGCTTGGAGGTCCAACGCAGCGATGGTGTCGCTGATCGCCACCCGGCCAGGATCGTCGTCGGGAACGCCAGGAGCCAGGCTCTGGTCGAATGGAGCCGGTATCGCGGCGGCCTTGGAGACGCTGTCTGCCATTTCCCCGGTGAGCCGCTCGGCGAGGTCGGAGTCGACCGATGCCACCAGCTCGTCGATCCCCGGCCCATCGCCACCGAGGTACACCATTTCGATTCCCGAGGCGTTGCCCACGATGTCAGCCGTCGTGTTGTCCGAGAAGCAGGAGTGCTCGTCCTCCTGGGAGTGCTCCTCGTAGGCGACGGTAAGGCGCTCGCCCGCCAACTCGCCCCGGCTCAACTCACCGATGCCGGTCATGATCATGCCCAGCGCCTCGTCGGCCGGGAGAGCAACGAACTCGGCGCGGTAGTTGTCGTCCACGTCCGGCGCCCAAGCGTCCACCAGTGAGGTCAGGTGCTCCAACAGCAGGTCCGAGGTGACGGTGAGATAGGTGATCCGCCGGTCGGCATTTGCCGCCGAGGTGAAGTCGTCGACCGTGCGCGCACCGGGACCGTCTTCGGACAAGTCCTGGCCCCAGAGCAGGAACTCGATGGCATGCCACCCGGTGGAGATGTTGGTCTCGCCACCGCTCTCGTTGAGGGAGGTGATGAGCCCGGCATCGATCGTCGGGTACTCGTCAGGGAGGTTGACGATCCCGGACGCCGGGTCACCTTCCACATAGTCGATGTAGGCCTCGTCCAGCGGCCAGGCGTTGATCAGGCCCTCGACGCCGATGTCGTCGGCATCGATCGGCCCGCCATAGAAGCGAAAGGCTTCGGTGGGCCCGTAATCGTCACGGGCGGTGAGCCAAGCCTGACGGGCGGACTCGAGGTTGGCCTCGGTCGGATCCGCAGCCAGGGCATCGATCGCCGCGTCCATCTCGGTCGCCGAGGCAAGGCTCGTCGAGTACGACTCGTGCACCAAAGAGGCATAGTTGGCCACTACCTCGGTTCGCAGCTCGTCGTCGGCATCGTTGCCACAGGCGCTCAAAACCAGCACCGCGCCCAGGGCGGCGGCAATCCCCTTCACTCGCATGGATCCTCCTCGGTACCCGAATCGTTCGGTAGCTAACGATATTTACACTACGGCGGTAGTGCAAATGGGAGGGCGGCTCAGCTGAACTGCTCGATGACCCAGCCGATGGCCTGGACCAGGCGCCATCCGAGGTAGATGACGACGAGGACGATCATCAGGCGAAATGTGAACGGCGCCCGCTCTTCCTCCTCCGGCGGGGGCGGTTCGGTCACCTCCGCTCCCCCGCCCTGGCAACGATGTGGATCGGGTTGCCGGTGAAGTCGGCCTCGTCGCGGAGCCGGTTCTCAAGGAACCGGTGGTAGTCCTCGCCCAGCTCTCCTCCGGAGATGAAGAGCACGAATGTCGGCGGGGCCACCCCGGCCTGCACCACGTAGTGGATTTTTGGCCGCCGCCCCTTGCGCACCGGCGGCGGATGGGCGTTGACCCATTCCCGCGCTACCCGATTGAGCTGGCCGGTCGGGATCCGCGCTTGACGAGCATCCATCACCGCTCCGATGGCCTCGGGGAGTCGACCCACTTTGGAGCCGGTGCGAGCCGACATCCTGATGACGGGTGCCCATCCCACGAACCCGAGCCGATCGGGCAGGGACCGTTCGGTCATCTCCCGCTGCTCCTCGTCGATCGAGTCCCATTTGTTCAGGATCACGACCAGGCCCACACCCGCATCCACGACTTCACGGGCGATCCGCTGGTCCTGATGGGTGACGCCTTCGACCGCATCGACGAGGAGTAGCGCGACATCGGCCTCCCGCAGTGCCTCACGGGCCCTGAGCACCGAGTAGAAGTCGGCGTCGTCGGTGATTTGGGGCTTGCGCCGGATCCCTGCGGTGTCCACGAGTCGGACGCGCGAGTCACCGAGATCCACTTCGACGTCGATCGGGTCCCTGGTGGTGCCCGGGACCTCAGAGACGATCACCCGGTCTTCCCCGGCGAGCCGGTTCAGCAGTGTCGACTTTCCTACGTTGGGCCGGCCGATGATCGCGATTCGGGGAAGGCCGCTCGGTGCCGGGGCACGCCCGGTCTCCGGTAAGCCGGCGACGACCTGGTCGAGCAGGTCTCCCACCCCCCGGCCGTGGTAGGCGCTCACCGAGCGCGGCTCGCCGAGGCCGAGGCCCCAAAAGCGGTCGATATTCCCCTCCAGCGAGGCATCGTCCACCTTGTTGGCAGCAAGCACCACCGGGAGACCAGACGAGCGGAGGATCGAGATGACACCGGTGTCGTCATCGGTCAGTTCGGTGGTGGCGTCGACCACGAGGAGCACCGTGTCCGCGCCGGACACCGCCGCCTCCGCCTGTTCCCGGATCGACTGGTTGATCTGACCGTCCGGCTTGACCTCCCAGCCACCCGTATCCACGATCAGGAAGCTCCGGCCGTTCCAATCGGCCTCGAACTCCCGCCGGTCGCGGGTCACGCCACTGCTCTCCTCGACCACCGCGGTGCGGGACCCGATGATTCGGTTGACGAGGGTCGACTTGCCGACATTGGGCCGGCCGACGACGGCGACTACTGGCAGCGAGCTCATGGGTGTGTCACCGGAGGCCTTCGTCAGACCCCTAGACGCTTATGAGGTCGAGAGCCTCGGTCGCAGTCCAGTCCCGATCCTTCTCCAGCCACCCGGGCTCTGCTCGGACCCGAGCAGTCACCCCGGCCTCGACCAGCGCCTGGAGTGTCGACACGAAAGCCCGAAGCTGGGGTGGCAGCGGGAAGTATTCCCGCTCCTCGATCGAAGACCAGAGCTCGAAGCCCCGGCGCGGAGCGAGGCGATCGATGACCTCCTGGACGAGGTGGTCCGGCGCCGACGCTCCTGCGGTCAAGCCGACCACCTCGACGCCTTCCAACCACCCATCCTCGATGTCGCCTGCCGAGTCGATGCGGTGGGCGCGGACCCCGTTCTCCCGTGCCACCCGGACCAATGCCTGGGTGTTGGACGAATTGTGTGAGCCCACGACGAGCACCAGGTCGCACTCTTTCGTCAACCCGAGGACGGCATCCTGGCGGTTGGTCGTGGCGTAACAGAGGTCGGACTTGCGAGCAGTGTTCAACTCCGGGAAGCGTTCCGCGGCGTCATCCATCACGGCCATCCACTCATGGACCCCGAGAGTGGTCTGAGCAAGCAAGGCGACCTTGGAGGGGTCCGCAGGGTTGAAGTCGCCGAGCCCGGTCTCGGGCTCGACCAGCGTGATCGCTGCGGGAGCCTCGGCCACCGTCCCCACGGCCTCGTCGTGCCCGATGTGACCGACGTAGATGATGTCATAGCCGTCGCGCGCCATACGCTTCACTTCATGGTGGACCTTGGTCACGAGGGGACACACCGCATCGATCACAACGGCGGCTCGGTCGGCGGCCCCCTTGACCACCTCCGGTGCCGATCCGTGGGCGGAGAGCATCACAGGGGCGCCCGGAGGGACTTCGGAGATGTCCCCCACGAACACCACGCCAACGCCTTCGAAGGCTTTGACCACCCACTCGTTGTGGACGATTTCGTGATAGCAGTAGACCGGCCCGTCGAAGATCCTGGTCATCCAGGTCAAGGCCTTTATCGCCATCTCGACGCCGGCGCAGAAGCCTCTCGGCTCGGCGAGAAGGACGCGGTCAACGGTCATTGACGTCATGGTAGGTGCGGTCGGGATGTCAGGAGGAAGGCTGATCTAAGAGGCGCATCACCTCGGCGACCACTTCGTCGAAGGAGCGATCCGAGGTGTCGACGACCAGCGCCCCACTGGGCACGGTCAACGGTGATGCCACGCGCGAGGAGTCGATCCTGTCCCTCCGCTCCAGTTCGGCATGAACCGACTCCGGATCGTCACCGGACTGGCCGGCGCGGCGGGCGGCGCGCACCTCGGGCCTGGCGTCCAGGTAGACCTTGACTTCGGCATCGGGGAAGACCACCGAGCCGATGTCACGGCCTTCGATCACCGCCCTGTGGTCGTGGCGCTCGGCCCACCGCCGCTGGTGGGAGACCAACACTCGTCTCACGCCTGGGTTGGCGGCGACCACCGAGACATGACTCTCGACCTCCTGGGACCTGATCTCGTCCGAGACATCGCTTCCATCGAGATACATCCTCCCCTCGACCTGATCGAAGCCCGCGTTGGCCACGACCTCGGCGAGCGCCGCTGTGTCGTCGAACCCGACGCCGGCACGCATGACTGCCAGCGTCGCAGCCCGGTAGAACGCGCCGGTGTCGAGATAGGGGATCCCCAGCCTGCCGGCGATCGCCCGAGTCACGGTGCTCTTCCCGGTCCCCCCCGGGCCGTCGATGGTGATGATGAGGTGGCTCAAGGGCGGAGTGAGGATATCGGGTGTCGTCCGAGGCACCCTGGTCAGGTAGTGGCAAGAGAGGCTATGAAATCCCAGTACCCGGGCCAGGTCTTGTCGACCACTTCCGGATGATCGATCTCGATCCCGGGAACGGCCAGACCTACCAGTGCGAAAGACATCGCGATCCTGTGGTCCGAGTAGGTGCGGATTCGGGCTGGGCGGAGAAGGCCCGGCGTCACTAGCAAGGCGTCCTCTTCGACCCTGGCCCGGCCACCTACATTCTCGATCTGTTCGACGAGCGCCTGGAGGCGATCAGACTCTTTGTGGCGCAACGATCCCAGACCGCCGATCCTGCTCTCACCACCCGCAAATAGGCAGGCCACCGCAACCGCGAGCGCCCCGTCGGGGGCGTCGGCGAGGTCGGTGTCGACCGCTTGGAGCGTTCCGTCAGATTCGACCGTGGTGGATGAGGCGGTGGCGGAGACCCGACAGCCCATCTCGGCGAGAACTTCCGTCACCCGATAGTCGGGTTGGGCCGAGTCGTAACCCAGCGACTCGACGGTCGCCCGGCCCCCGACGATGGCGGCCGCAACCAACGGGTACACCGCCGCCGACGCATCCGGCTCTATCGGATACCGCGCCGCCGTGTACCCGGTCGGAGAGACGCGGAACGCATTTCTCGACCGGTCCACCTCGGCCCCGAATCGGCGCATCACATCGACTGTCAGGTCCAGATAGCCCGCAGACCCCGCAAGGCCGTCGAGCAGAACCGTCAGCGAGCTCCCGGCAAGTGGGGCGACCAGGAGCACGGCAGTCGCGAATTGAGTGGTGCGGGAAGCGTCGACCACCACAGCGCCCCCCGGTATCGATCCCGATCCGGTGATGACCGCCGGCAACCCCGACCCTTTGAACTCGACGCGTGCCCCAAGGGCGACCATCGTGTCTGCCAGCCCGCTCATCGGCCGGTCCGGGAGGCGACCGCGACCCACGATCAAGCTCCTTCCATCCACCAGCGAAGTGACCGCGAGCAGCGAGCGAGCGGTGAGACCCGATTCACCGGCGTCGAGCGGCTCCGATGTAGGTAGGAGCTCGCCCCCGGTGCCGCCGACCAACCATCCTCTCCTCGACTCCTCTATGTCCACCCCGAGAGCCCGCAGGCAGCGGCGGGCCGCCTGGGTGTCCTTGGACTCCAGCGGGCCTAACAGTCTCGAATCGCCTCGTGCCAGGCCCGCAGTGAAGAGAGCGCGGATCGTCAGCGATTTGGACCCGGGCAGCCGGACATTGGCATCGAGGGGGCCTTTGATCGTTGGCACCGGGTGGCTCATGTGTCGGTCACCACTGAACCGAGCAGTCGAACGGTCTCCTCGACAGAGAGGAGGCGACTCTGTCCCGCCCGCAAGGAGCGATCGGTGATAGGGCCGATTGCCGTGCGAACCAGGCTTTGCACCGGATGCCCGACCATTTCGAACATTCGCCGAATCTCGCGATTGCGGCCTTCGTTCATCACCAATTCGATCATCGTGGACTCGCCCTCATGCCCGACGATTCGTGCCGACTTCGCCCGTGCCGGTCCGTCGTCGAGGATCACTCCCTCGGTCAAGGCCCTGATCGCAGCTCGTGACGGGCGCCCGTCGACCACGATCACATAGGTCTTGGTGATCCCGTAGCGAGGATGGGTCACCCGGTTGGCGAGATCTCCGTCGTTGGTTAGGAGGATCAAGCCCTCGGAGTCGGAGTCGAGGCGACCCACCGGGTACACCCGCCTGGTGGTCGGAATCAGGCCCACCACCGTTTCCCTGCCCTCGGGATCGGAGGCGGTGCTGATCACTCCCAACGGCTTGTAAAGAAGGTGGGTCTCTAGTTCCGGGTTGACCGGGATCGGGACCCCGTCCAACGTCACCTGCTGGGTAGAGACATCGACACGGTCTCCGAGGACGATCTGTCGCCCGTCGACGGCCACCCGCCCGGCAAGGATCGCCTCCTCGGCCAGACGCCGTGACATGAGACCCGAATGGGCGATCGCCTTCTGAGCGCGGACTGGATCCGCCACGGTCAGATAGTGCCTGGGCGAACGGTCTCCTCGAGAGATTCGACGATCTCTGACGGCGGGATGTGGTCGGCCAGGGGGGGAAGGCCGTTCAGCGAGTCGAGGCCGATCTTCTCGAGGAACAGGTTCGTGGTCACATAGACGGCAGGGTTGCCGGGCAGGTTGAGCCGCTCCTTCTCTTCGATGAGCCCGAGTCGCTCCAGGGTGTGCACCGCTGAGTCGGAATCGACGCCGCGGATCTCCGAGATCTGACTTCGGGCCACAGGTTGCCGGTATGCGATGACCGACAAGGTCTCGAGAGCGGCCGGTGATAGGCGGCGCGCTGTCGCCGAGGTCGAAAAGCGCTCCAGATAGGGATACGCGTCCGGATGCGAATAGAGGCGCCATCCTCCGGCCGCCGACTTGAGCACCAGGCCCGACCCCCGGGCCTCGAGATCGCCCCGCAACTGCTCCAACAGCTCTTCGACCCGCTTCTTGGGCAGTTCGAGCACTTCGGCCAGCTCACCGACCGGCACCGGGCTCTCGGTCACGAACAGCACTGCTTCGAGGGCGGCGGTCTCGTTCATCGTGTTGCCCACTCCGAAGTCAGGTCGACATCGCCCCCGTCCCTGGCCTCGACTCTTATCTCGGAGAGCCAGTCCTCCTGTGACAGCGCCACCAGGCCCCACCTCGCCAGCTCGAGAAGGGCCAGGAAGTAGGCGGCGAGCTCGATGGGATGTCGGCAATGCTCGGTGAGGTGGTCGAAGCCGGCGACCGTCAGCTCACCGATACGGTCACGAAGCTCGTGAATGGCGGCTTCGACCGAGGGGAGGTCGAGGTCGAGATGGTCGAGGTCGGGCTCGGCCGCAACCCTGGTGAAGACGCGGGCCGCCATCACGGCCAATCCCCTGGCGTCAGTCGTCAGCGCGACATCGGCAGGCGCCATTTGGATCTTCTGATCCATACCTGCGCTGCGAGGCACATAGCGATTCGATTCCTGCATGCGGCGGTGGAGAACCGCGGCGACGTCTTTGAACGTGACACACATCAGTAGCCGTGACAACAGGCGATCGCGCTCTTCCATCAGCGCCAACTCCTCGTCGATATCGACATCGGCTCTGCCAGGAAGCAGCGACTGGGCCTTCATCTGAACCAGGGTCGCCGCTATCAACAGGAATTCGGAGGTGACCTCGATGTCCATGTCCTGCATCTCGTCGAGCACCGCCAGGTACTCCGTTACGACCGATGTCAGGGCGACCGCGGTCACCTCGAGGTGATGCTTGGAGATCAGTTGCAGGAGAAGGTCGAACGGCCCCTCGAACACTGTCGTCTTGACGTGAAACGGCATCGGATGGCGCTCAGGTTATTCGGGAAGGCTGACCGTCCCCGGCTTTGGTGTGTGATCGGCCTGCCACAACACCTCCCACGCTTCCGGATCGATCGAGTCCGGGCGGTCACCGTGGTGATGGCGGGCGAAGATGGCCACCAATGGCTCTACTCCGAGCCGTTCCATCTCGGCCGCCCCAACCGCCCCATGGTCCCTGTAGGTGGCAAAGCGCCCGGACAGCGGGATCCGGGCCAGGATCAGCAGCGACGCCAGCACCCGTCCGAGCACCCCGAGCCGGGCATGGCGCTTTCCAACGTCGTGAAGCATGGCGGCGCGTACCAGGCTGGGATCGACCTGGTCACCGGCGAGCACACTCGCCGCCGCCGAGTAGCCATGTCGCTGGTCCGGATGGGACTGGGCGAAGAACAATTCCGACTCCCCCGGGCTCAACCACGCTTCTACGCCGGCCCTCTCGGTCGGTGTGAGAGGGCGGGCCAGGACGACGTCGAAGAATCGTCTGGTGAGGTGGACCGGAGAGCCCGGCACCAGGTCAGCCTGCGGCCTTGGTCTTGCAGTCGACGCAGAGAATGGACTCGGGCCGGAATTCGAGGCGGGCGGGATCGATCTGGTTGCCGCAGTTGTCACAGGTCCCATAGGTCCCGGCCTCGATATGGGCCAGTGCCTTGTCTACGTTGTCGAGTTGGGCCTTCAGCGAGTCCACCAGGCCCAGGACCTCGGTTCGCTCCGCCGTGACCGCTGCGGCGTCGGCGAAGCTCCCACCGAAGTCGATATCGGCCCTCAGGTCACCGGTTTCGGCCGCGCCCAACTCGTCCAACTGGCGGACGAGACGGTCCCTCTCCTCGTGAAGGGCCTTCTTGGCTTTGGTGATGTCAGACGACATCATCTGCTCCTCGGGTGTGCCTGGACATAGACCTCGACGAGATGGGTAGCGCTGACCCTCGTGTAGATCTGGGTGGTGCTGATGGTAGCGTGACCCAGGATCTCTTGTACGGTCCGTAGGTCAGCCCCTGCCTCCACCATGTGGGTGGCTGCCGAGTGCCGGAGCACGTGAGGAGACACCTTTCCGGCGTCGATCCCCGCCCGCGACGCGTTGCTCCGTACCACGTCGAAGGCCCCTTGGCGGGTCAGCCTCCTACCCCTCATGTTCAGGAAGAGCGGGTCGCCTCGCTGCCCCCGGCTGAACAACTCCAGCCTGTCGGGGAGCCAGCGTCCCAGGGCCGTTACTGCCTTGCTTCCCAGAGGGACCAGCCTCTGCTTCGACCCCTTGCCGGTCACGATCGCAACCCTGTCCTCCAGGTCCACTCGCCCGAGGTCTATGCCGACAGCCTCAGACACCCGGGCTCCCGTCCCGTAGAGAAACTCGAGCAATGCCGAGTCGCGCCGACCCTTGGGGGACGAAAGGTCCGGAGCTTCGACAAGGCGCGTCGTCTCGTCGACGCTCAGAGCCTTCGGGAAGGGATCCGGACGTCGAGGGGCATCCAGCAGCAAGGTCGGGTCTTTCTCCCGCAAACCCTCTACGACCAGGAACCTGTGCAGCCCGCGCACCGCGGCGACCTTGCGGCTGATCGTTGACATCGCCAGGTCGCGTCCGTGGAGGTGACTGACGAAACCCTCGAGCAACATCGGATCCGGCTCGCGGTGATCGAGGAACGCCTGGTATTGGTCGAGGTCACGGCGGTAGGCGGAGAGAGTGTTCGACGCCAACCCCCGTTCGACACGGAGAGAGACCATGTATTCGTCAACGCACTCCGGGAGCGGAGGCGAGCCCGAGCTCACATCGCAGCTAGGGCCTCGGCCGGCGGGACATGGCCGACACTCAGGCTCTCTGCGACCGCGGGGTGGCACACCGCATCGCCGACCACGTTGATGCCCGCTAGTAGCTCCGGATGGATGCTGGTAGCCGTTTCCACTCCCTTGTTCGCCAAGGAAACCGCATAGCGAAGGGTGGCATTGGTGAGGGCATAGGTCGAAGTGTGGGGCACCGCCCCAGGGATGTTGCCCACGGCGTAGTGAACCACTTCGTGTACCAAGTAGACCGGGTCGGTGTGGGTGGTCTCGCGCGATGTCTCGAAGCAGCCACCCTGGTCGATGGCAACGTCGACCAAAACCGCCCCCTTCTTCATCGCCTGAACCATCGAGTCCGTCACCAGCTTGGGCGCCGAGGCCCCAGGCACCAGAACGGTGCCGATCACCAGATCGGCGTCGAGCACCTGCTCCTCGAGAGTCAGCTTGTTCGAGTGCAGGGTCAGCACCCGACCCTGGTAGAGCGAGTCGAGCCACCGCAGCTTGTCGATATCGGTGTCGAGCACGACGACGTCCGCTTGCATTCCCATGGCGATGACCGCGGCGTTCGAGCCCGCCATCCCGCCTCCGATGATCACCACCTTTCCCCTGCGAACACCGGTCACGCCACCCAGCAGCACGCCGCGGCCGCCCTGAGCCCGCTCCAGGAAATATGCGCCGACCTGGACTGCCATCCTCCCCGCAATCTCGGACATCGGCGCCAGCAGCGGGAGTGACCCATCCTCCATTTGCACCGTCTCGTAGGCGATCGCGATGACGTTTTGCTTGCGCAACCCCGCAGCCAGTTCCGGATATGCCGCGAGATGCAGATATGTGAAGAGGATCTGACCGGGGCGGAACATTTCGATCTCGGCCGGCTGCGGCTCTTTCACCTTGAGAATCATCTCGGCGCCTTCGAATACGCCATCGGCGTTGGGCACGATCGTCGCACCCTGCCCTTCGAAGGCCTCGTCGTGGATGCTCGAGCCCTCTCCGGCGCCCTTCTCGATGAGGACCTGATGCCCCCGGTCGGTCAGCTCACGGACACCCACCGGAGTGATGGCGACGCGATGCTCTTCGGTCTTGATCTCACGGGGCACGCCAACGATCAACTTCCAGTCCTCCTGGTTCCGGATCGCTACTCAGCGTATACGGCGGGGCTTTCCGCTGTCTCACTCCACCGTCAGGTCGACGGTGGCCACCACGGGTCGGTCCGATGCCGAGCGGTGATGGGCTGCCGCCTCGACCAGGCCGAGGAACAGCGGGTGGGGCCGATCGGGGCGGGAGCGAAGCTCGGGATGGGCTTGAGTGCCCACGAAGAAGGGGTGGTCAACCATTTCTATGTACTCGACCAGGTTGTCGTCCGGAGACACTCCAGAGAGCATCAGACCAGCGCCCTCGAGGTCTTTCCGGTAGCGGTTGTTCACTTCCCAACGGTGACGGTGCCGCTCGTAGACCAGTTCGCTGTCATAGAGCGCCCGAACCTTGGAGCCTTCGCTGAGCTTGGCCGCGTAGAGGCCGAGGCGCATCGTGCCCCCCATATCCTCGACGTCCTCCTGGCTCGCCATGAGATCGATGACCGGATGTGGGGTCGAGGGATCGAACTCGGTGCTGTTGGCGTCGGCCAGCCCAAGGACGTTGCGGGCGATCTCGATCACCGAGCACTGGAGTCCCAGGCAGAGCCCGAGCAGGGGGACCGAACGCTCGCGGGCGAACCTGATCGCCTGGATCTTCCCCTCCACTCCCCGATATCCGAACCCTCCGGGGATCACGATCCCGTCGAGGTCTTCGAGGTAGGAATCGGCGAGGAGGCCCGTCAACTCATCGCTGGGCACCCAGCGCAGGTCGAGCCTGAGGCCATGAGCGGCAACACCATGCTTCAGGGCCTCGACGACGGAGAGGTAGGCGTCGGGGAGGTCGACGTACTTGCCGACGATCCCGATCGTCACCGAGTCCGTCGCAGAAAGCGCCTTGGCCACCATCGCCCGCCAGGTGTCCAACGCCGGCGGGCCGGTGACCAGCCCGAGACGGTCACAGATCACTTTGTCCAGCCCGCCGTCGTGCAGGACCAGAGGCACCTCGTAGATGTCGCGGGCGTCGGGAGCTGCAATGACGGCGCGGGGCTCCACGTCACAGAAGAGGCTGATCTTCTTGCGCACCGCCTCATCGATCTCGCGATCGGAGCGCACGATGATCACATCGGGATGGATTCCCTTGCTCCGCAGCTCGGCGACCGAATGCTGGGTTGGCTTGGTCTTGAGCTCTTCGGACGTTGCGATGTACGGGACCAGCGTCACGTGGACGAACACCACGTTCTCCCTGCCCACCTCGTTGCCGTATTGCCGGATCGCTTCGAGGAAGGGCAGGCTCTCGATGTCGCCTACCGTTCCCCCGACTTCAGTGATCACGACATCGACGTCCTGCTCACCGACTCGCCGGATCCTGTCCTTGATCTCGTTGGTGATGTGCGGGATGACCTGGACAGTGTCACCGAGGTAGTCGCCCCGGCGTTCCTTCTGGATCACGGACAGGTATATGGACCCTGAAGTCACATTGGAGGTCCGTTTCAGGTTCTCCCCGGTGAATCGCTCGTAGTGCCCGAGGTCGAGGTCTGTCTCGCCACCGTCGTCGGTCACGAACACCTCACCGTGCTGGAACGGATTCATTGTTCCCGGATCGACGTTGATGTAGGGATCGAGTTTCTGGTTGACGACACGCAGGCCGCGTGACTTGAGAAGCCGTCCCAGGGAGGAGGCGGCGATCCCCTTGCCGAGGCTGGAGACCACACCGCCGGTGACGAAAACGTACTTGGTGGGAAGCTCGTGCTCGGGTGCTGGCGGCGCGGCTGAAGAACCTTGGCTTTCGGGGGTGAAAAGGGGCCCGTCCATGACGGGATTTCAGCGTAGCACTGATCGGGGCCGGCTCCGACCTTTGCTCAGGTCCCGGCGGCGGCCAGCAATTCGGCTGCAGCCTCCCTGCCGCCAACGCTGTCGGGGAGCCCTGCGAGCATCCTGGACAACTCGTCGAGCCGCTCCTGCCCCTCGACCCGGACCACCTCGGCGGTGGCGCCCGTTCGCGTCACCGCGTAGTGGGTGTCGGCGTGGGCCGCCACTTGCGGCAGGTGGGTGACGCAGAGCACTTGTGTCGATCGAGCCAGGTCTGCGAGCTTCTTGCCCAGGGCCAACGCGGTCGCCCCGCCCACTCCGGCGTCCACCTCGTCGAACACCAGGGTTCCGGCCTCGTCGTCATTGGTCGCCAGCCGGAGCGCGAGCACCAGGCGGGAGAGCTCCCCTCCCGAGGCGATGTCTTCGATCCGCCCCAGCGAGAGGCGGTCGTCCGACGAGAAGAGCACCGCTATCCGGTCCGCGCCGCTCGGCCCCGGCTCGACAGCGTCGAGGCTGAGCTGGATCGAAGCTCCCGGCATCCCCAACCCCGTCAGGTGCCCGGCCACCTCTCGTTGGATCGACTCGATGGCTTCAGCCCGCGCCGCCCTCAGAGCGCTTGCACCGTGGGCCACTCGGGCGCGCGCCGACTCGACCTCGCCTTCGATCGTGGAGGCACGTTCCAGCAGGTCGGTCAGGGACCGCGCACGGTCTGCGGCGGCCGCCCCGAATCCGATGACGTCGGCAATCGTTCGGCCGTACTTCCGCTTCAGGTCACCCAGCAGCGTGAGGCGCTCTTCGGCTGCGGCCAGGCCCTCGGGGTCGAGCTGAGCTTCATCGGCTCGGTCGCGGAGGAGGCGAATCAATTCGGAGATCTCATCGTTCACGCTCTCGGCCAACGTGCTGCCTTCCAACAGCCTGGGATCCAGGTCGGCCACCTTGCGTAACGAGGAAACGACTTCACCGGCCAGTTCTGAGATCGTGGCCGTGGCGTCGAGGGCCATGGTGAGCTCGGTCCTGATGGCCTCGGCGTTTCTCAACCTGGAGGCCAGAGCCTCCGCAACCTCGTCCTCGTCCGGGCTCAGCCCGGCCAGTTCGATCTCTCGTGCCTGGTGAACGACCAGGTCGAGCTCACGTTCCAGCGCCATCAGGTCCCCACCCAGGTCTGCCTGTGCGGCCAGCGCCGCGACCAACCCCTCCCAGGCCTCCTGGTACGCCCGTCGTGACGCCGTCCCCGGGTCGTCGAGCGCCTTGTCGACCAGTTGGAGAAGTGTGGCCGGCCGTCGGATCCGCAGATGATCGTGCTGGCCGGCGATCTCCACCAAGGGGAGCACCCGGTCCTCCAAGGCGCGAGCCGAGACCATCGTCCCTTCCAGATATGCGCGACTCCGACCATCCCGGGGCACGGTGCGACTGACCCCGAATTCCCCGGAGCCATCGACCAACAATCCGTCGACTTGAGCTACGTCGCCGAAGGGACCCACAGCATCGGGCCGGGCCTTCTCCCCGGTCAGGAGACGAAGCGCACCTAGCAGGAGCGTCTTCCCGGCACCGGTCTCACCGGTGATCACGGTGAAGGCGCTGCTGGGTACCAGCTCGGCGTCCTCGATGACTCCGAGGTTTCTCACCCGGAGATGCCCCAACATCAGTCGAGTTCGAACTTGTCGGTCAACAAAGCCGGGAAGGGCCGGTCGCCGAAGGTGACGAATTGCACTGCCTCACTCCCCTTCCTCACCTGCACTGTGTCACCCGAGCCAATGTGCCCGAGCGCGATCTTGTCGACCGACACCTTGACCGGGCGATCGTTGCCAACGGTGATGTCGATGGACGTGTGAGCCGGCAATACCAGGGCCCGATCGAACAGCGAGTGCGCGGCGACCGGTGACAGGATCAGGGAATCGAGCCGCGGATCGACCAAAGGGCCGCCGGCGGAGAACGAATACGCAGTCGATCCCGTCGGCGTGGCGACGATGAGCCCGTCGGCGCGATATGTGAGGAATCGATCGCCGTCGATGGCGACCGAAAGATCGATCAAGCGCTGGCTGTCCACCTTTTCGACCACGACATCGTTGACACCGGCAGCCGACTTGCCGTTGACTTCAGCGCTCACCGTCATTCGCTCGTCGATCTCGTAGTCGCCTTCCACGAGTCGCTTCACCACATCCTCGACCAACGCCGGCTCGGCCTCGGTGAGGAATCCGACCGTCCCCAGGTTGAATCCCAGCACCGGGACTCGCTCCCTCAGTGCGACCTGGACCGCGGCGAGCATCGTCCCGTCACCTCCGACAGCAACGACCATGTCCGGGGGTGCGGTGGCATCGACTACTTCGGAGCCGCCCGCCGCGATCACTCTTCGCAACTCTTCGGCGAACTCCATTGCCTGGGGCCTGCCCTGTCGCACTTCCAGCGCGAACTTCATGCCGGCATCCCAATCACAGCCGACCCTGCTCCTTTGCGAAGCCAGAGCAGGTACTCGACATTGCCATCCCCGCCCTCGAGAGGCGAGCGGATCAGACCCTGGGCGCCAAGGCCGGCCCCGGAGAGCGAGTCGATCACGGCCTCGACAGCCTGGGCCCGCAAGGTGTCGTTGCGGACCACACCCCCGTGCCCGAGATTGGAGCGGCCCACCTCGAACTGAGGCTTGACCAGCACCACCAGATCGGCGTGCTCACCCGCCAGAGCCGCGAGATGGGCAGCGACTGTGGTCAAGGAGATGAAGGACACGTCGACCACTATGGCCGGGAATGGCGCGCCCAGATCGCCCGGCGAGATCTGCCTGATGTTGGTCTGCTCGACGACGACCACTCTGGGATGGGCGCGCAGGCGCTGATGGAGCTGGCCGCGGCCAACGTCGAGGGCGACCACCTCCGACGCACCTGCTTCGAGTGCGACCTCGGTGAAGCCTCCTGTCGAGGCACCCACGTCGAGTACCCGCTTGCCCTCGAGGTCGACGGGGAATGCTTGGAGAGCAGCAAGGAGCTTCTCGGCTCCCCGCGAGACCCAACGCCTCCGCCCTTGACGGACCTCGATGACGGTTTCTGCGGCAACAACCGATGACGGTCGGGTCGGCCCGCCTCCGACCACGACCACCTGATGAGTGATGATCAGCCGCTTCGCCTGGGACCGGCTCGACGCCAACCCCCGCCTCACCAGTTCGACGTCGAGCCGTTGACGGCTCAACTGCTCTCTTCCTCCTCGAGGATGGCGCCCAGCAGATCGGCGAGCTCCGCTGCCGGCTCCGGGAGATCGGACGGGTCGAGGTCGGCAAGGCGGGCCAGTGCCGCCTCCAGCCGATCTATCTGCTCCTGGCTGAGCTCCATGCGCTGATTATCGCTGATGGCCTGAGGCGAGGACCAGATCTACCGCGGCCTCGAGGTCGGGAACCACGTGATCGGCATCACGCCCTCCGTCAGGCCCTGTGACTCCGCTGAGCACCAGGATCGATGTCCAGTCCGGCTCGGCGGACGCCAAAGCGACGTCCGTGTCCTCGCGATCACCGATCACCCAAGCCGCCTCGACCCCTCTCGAGCGCAAGAGGCGGCGCATCGGCTCATGCGGCTTTCCCGCTATTTCCGGTGCGACTCCAGTCGTGGTGGCGACCGCGGCCACCATCGCCCCGCCCCCGGGGAGCAGGCCGCCGGCCACCGGATACGTCGGGTCGGTGTTGGTGGCGATGAAACGGGCCCCCGCTCGAACCGCGTCGGCCGCCCTGGTCAAACGCTCGTAGCTGAGGTCCCAATCGAGCCCGACGAGGAGAGCGGTGGCCTCGAGCGGATCTTCGGTGACCGAGATGCCCGCCTCGAAAAGCGCGGAGAGGATTCCGTCCGACCCGAGCACCAGGACCGGACCCGGGTCATCCGCCAACATCAGGACTGCTGCCTGGGAAGAAGTGACGATCGATTCCGGTGGGACCGAGATCCCGGTGATGCGCCCGATCTTCTCGCTCACCGTCGCCGGTGACTTCGTGCTGTTGTTGGTCGCGAAGTAGAGGTCCGTTCCCGCGTCCAGCAGCTTTCGCAGCGCTCGATCCGATCCGGGGACCACCGTGTCGCCGCGATAGACGACTCCATCGATGTCGCAGATCACGCTCACCCGGCGAAGAACCGGTCGAGTGTGCGCTCGTAGAGGGCCGTCGTCCGAGCCACCGATTCCATAGAGACCCGCTCGTCGTGACCGTGGAACAGGTTCGTCATCTCGGAGAAGGTCATCCGGTCGTCGAACAACCCCACCCCATAAGCCACAGTGCCCCGAGCCCTCCAAAATCGGGCATCGGTCGCCACGGTGGTCATTGTTGGAACCAGGTTGCGGTGACCATCGAGGTCCTCGACGGCGTCGCCGATTGCCTCCCACAAGCGGTTCCCGATCTCGGAGATCGTCGCGGTCCCATCCATGACCGGGAGAATCTCCACGTGATCCGAAGCCGATCCCATCGCCTTCCTCAGATGGGAGTCGACGAACACCCGGTCCATTCCCGGCAGCCCGCGGATGTCGATCTCGGCGTGTGCCCGGTCCGCGACGACGTTGGTCTTCGTGCCGGCATGAAGCACGTTCGATGAGACGGTGAGGTGGGTGGCGGCATGGATATAACGGGCCAACGCCGGGTCGGCCGCGGCGATCCTGTCGATCTCGTCATCGAGCTGATCGATGTCGCAGAGGTGCCGGACCGACTCTTCACTCAGCCCGAGGCTGCGCACGAACACGACCCAGTCATCGCTCACCTCGGCCGGAGACGGCGTCTCCGCCAGACCGTTGAGGGCGGCAGCCATCTTGTTCAACGCGTTGTCAGTGCCATGTGGGGCCGAGCCGTGTCCCGGTGAGCCGGTCGTCTTGAGAATCGACCAGTAGGCACCCTTCTCCCCGTTGGCGACTGGCACCGCTCGCTCACCATCGATCTGAAGCCCGGGGTAGGCGACCTCGGTGAGCAGATAGTCGACCCCGACCAGGTCCCATCGCTCGTTCACCAACTGCATGGCCCCGTATCGGCCACCGCCCTCCTCATCGGCCAAGGCGCAAAAGACGAGGTCACCCCGAGGCTTCTTCTCGCCGCGTACGTAGGGGCGGGCGGCCACCGCCATCGCCGCGGTGACGTTGAGCATGTCCAACGCCCCCCGCCCATAGACCAGGCCATCCCTGATCTCGGCGGAGAACGGGTCCAGGGACCAACCCGAAGGGTCGGCAGGCACCACGTCGATATGTGGGGCCAGCGCCAGAGATGGAGCGTCAGGATCGGATCCCTTGACCCGGTAAATGAGTGACTGCCGCCCGGGCTCGGGCTCGAAAATCTCACCGGGAACACCGAAGTAGTCGACCAGCGTCCGCACCGAACGTTCCTCGTGGCCACTCTCCACGCTGCCGTTGTTGACACACGAGTTGCGGATCATCGCCTGAAGCAGCTCGATCACTTCCTTCACGTGCCCAACCTATCGCCAGCCCGACTCGTCGAGTAACTCGATCAGCTCGTACATGGTGTCTGTCAGTTCGAGGCCGTCGACTTCGCCCCTGGCCACCCAGCGCGCCTCGTCCGCATCATCCCCGGCGACAAGAGACCCACCTATTGATTCCGCTCGGAAATCGATCAGGACCAGGTGATCGCTCTGAGATAGGTGCTCTCCCACCCAGACCACCGGTCCCACTTCCACCTCGAGGCCGGTCTCCTCGAGCACCTCGCGCGCCACTGCCGCCTCGAGGCGCTCCCCGCGTCGCACTTTGCCACCCGGGACGGCCCACAACCCCTTTCCCGGATCGTGGCCCCGCTTCACCAACAGCAACTGGTTGTCCTCGAAGACGACAGCGCCTACCCCGACCACCGGTCGGTCATTGGCGATGGTCATCGTGGTGCATCACTATCGAACGCGCGCTGAATCCGCCTGCCTCGAAGAAGTTTTTGACGAGTCGATGGCCCGGAAGGACATGGGCGTCGAATTTTGAGATCCCGCGGCCTCTCATCTCCGACATCACCAGGTCGCGCATGACTTCGCCCACAGAGACCTCCCTGGCCTCTTGGTCCACGAAAACGAGGCGAATGGCACAAACCTCCTCACCCTTGGCCTGTGGCAGCAGATGCTCCACCCTGGCCAGCGCAAACCCGAATGGATAGCCGTCGATCTCGCCGACCACCACCAGGGCGCTCTCGTCTCCCAGGGCCTCGGTGAACGCCTCCTCGATCGGCTCGGGAAGCCCGTCGGCCAGCGGCCACATCAGGTGGAGGTCGGTCATCTCCACCTCCAGGGCCCGATACAACCCGACGAGCACCGCCAGGTCGGCAGGAACCGCACGACGAGCGGTGACTCTCATCGCTTCCAGAATCGCAATCGCTGGAGGCCCCAGACCGTGACCAGCTTCATAGCTTCGAGAACGATGCCGGACCCCATCTTCGAGGTGCCGCGCTCTCGGTCCCTGAAACTGATCGGGACCTCGACGATCTCGAGTCCCAGTTGGTGGGCCCGCCAAGCCATCTCCACCTGAAACCCGTAGCCGGAGGCCTCGGCGGCCCGGTACGGAAGACGTCGCAAGGCGTCGGCCCGGAAGGCCCGGAACCCGGCGGTGGCGTCATGCACCGGAAGCCCGAGCATGAATCCCGCGTACAGATTCCCGCATTTGGATATGAGCCGACGATGGAGCGGCCAATCGGGTGTCGAGCCACCTGGCACGTAGCGGGAGCCGATAGCCAGGTCTGCCCCCCGGTCGACTGCCTCGACCAACCGCGGGAGGTCAGCCGGGTCGTGAGAGAAATCGGCGTCCATCTCGACGACGGTCTCTGCACCGTGCTCCAGCGCGAAGTCGAACCCGGCCGCATATGCAGGGCCTAATCCTTCCTTTCTCGTGCGGTGAAGGACGGAGACCATCGGGTCACGGGCGGCGATCTCATCGGCGAGGATGCCGGTTCCGTCGGGTGAGGAGTCATCGACTACCAGGACTCGATAACCATGGACGCTGACCGCGGCGACGATCTGGGAGAGGTTCTCTCGTTCGTTGTACGTTGGGATTGCGACCGTTACCCGATCAGTAGGCACAGTCGGCGCACAACATCTTCTTGCGGTTCGCCAGCTGGCTCGTCCTCTTCACCATGAAGCAGGACTGGCACACGAACTCATCCGAGCGCTGGAGTTGGGCATCGACGTTCATGGTGAGCTCCTCGCGCCGGATGGCACGCAGCTCCTCGACCTCGTCCACCAGGAGGGTCTCCCCGGCTTCCTCGTCCATGAGCTGGAGCTCTTCGCTCTCCAACTCCTCGAGCGCCTCGGTGGTCTCCTCGTCTTGCTCCTCTTCCTCCTCGACGGCCGCGTCGAAGTCCTCGGCCACATCCTCCTCGAAGTCCTCCTCGAATTCGGCCTCGACCTCGGCTTCCTCGAGTTCCTCGACCAGCTCGTCTTCGAGCTCCTCGATCTCGAGGTCGGGCTCTTCGTTGAGTTCGGAGATCTCTTCTAGTTCTTCTGTCGCCATGTTTCTCGGTAGGTGGGAGCCTCGGGGGCGGGCAGTATAAGTCGGCAGCGATTCAGATCTTGAGACGTATCGCGGCGCGGCAAACACGCCCGGTGACCTCCGTATTCCCGATCAGGTCACCGTCGGCTTCCACCGGCCACATCGGCTCGGTGGACAGGGTGAATTCGGCCGCGGACAGACGTCGAACCGCAGGGTCGGTGAGGTGGTTTCCCTTGATGATCTTGGGGACGAGCGCCGGAGCCCGCGCCTTGGAACAGTTGAACACCTGGATGTCGAAGCGGCCGTCGACCATGGTCGCCTTCGGCGCGACGTTCCAACCGCCGGCAAAGAACTGGGCGTTGGCAAAGATCACGGCCAGTGCCTCCGACTCGACCACGCGTCTCTCAGTGGTGAGAGTGATGCTCGCTTGCTGGAAGCCGGGCAAGCGCCCGAGAAAGGCTATGGGATACCTGATCGGCCCCCATCCCCGTGGGATCCTCATGGCAGTGTCCGCTGCGGCGGCACCGACTCCGGCCTGGGCAACGTTGACGAAATATCTGCTCCCCCACTCTCCGCTGAGCAGCCCGACATCGATGTCGTAGGTGTCGTCGGTCACCAGGTGGCGCGCCGCCTCGGTGACGTCCTGAGGCAGCCCGAACGTTCGCAAGAGGTCACAGCCCGTCCCCACCGGAAGGACCCCGATCACCGGAGGCTGACCCATATCGAGGGGGAGCAAGGCATTCGCAGCCAGGCTCACCGTCCCGTCGCCCCCGACCAGAGCGAAATGATTGACTCCCTGGCGTGCCGCTTCGACCAGCGCCTCGGACATCTCCACGGCGGTCCCCGGCACCACCAGTTGGTAGTCGAGGCCCGCCGAGTGGACGATGTCCTCGATCACGGCGGGCGAGGTCGACGAGCGGCCCGCCCTGCGGTTCACTGCCACCAGCCATTTCGGCATCAGCCCACCCCTTGGGCGGCAACCACTCCGCGGTCGACAGAGCGAACTGCCAGCGAGGCCGGCTCTCGCAATTCCGGGGACACATCACGGAGCTGCTTCAGGAGATCGACGAGCTGGCGCGAGACACGGACGAAGTCACCGGGCGCCATGCCCTTGGCGGCCAGGTCCTCGAAGTCAGCTCCGGACGCCCAACGATGCGCCAGCGTCCCAAAACCCGGATCGGGGCGGCGGGTGGGAGTGAGGCGGCGGTGGCGCTCCAACTCCACCAGCTCCTTCCAAAGCTCATCGAGCTCATCCCACCGGTCTCCCAACGGCGCTGTTGGGAACTCGGCCACCGAGGTGGCGTCGGTGCGAGGCTCGTAGACGAAAACCGAGGCCAGGGCGGCCAATTCGGCGGGCTCGAGGCCATAGAACAGCCCCCGCTCCAGTGCCTCTGCGATCAACAAGTCGGACTCGTTGTAGATCCCGCGCAGCCTTTCACCGCGTGGCGTCAGTTGCCACCCCTCCATGTAGTCGAGGTCTTCGAGGAGGCCCTCGATCGATCTGAATTCCTCGACCAGGCCGTGCCCCGAGGCCATTAACGCAGTCCTCTGCTGCTCGAGTCGGCGCCTGATGCGCAACACCCGCCGCTGTGCGGCGAGGTGGCGCGCCGCGTCGGGGCACGCGGCTACCGGGTGGTCGACCAGGGTTGCCGGGCGCGGGTGCCGGCTGGAGGACGCCGGTGGCAGCTTTCGCAGCAGCCGCATGGTGTCCTGGACGAAACGGCGGTCTCTGGGGCGGAACCCGGAGGGGAGGTCGATCTCGCCCGACACCACGCTTCCGGCGACCACATCGCGTTGGCCCAGCGTCGACACCCGACCCGAGGTCGAGAGAACCAGATAGCGGACCCCATCGTCCTTTCGAGCAAGGCGCCGCAGCACGAGGTAGCGGCCGTCCCGCGGCCCTCCCGGGACGTCCACCACCTGGCCGCCGTTGAGGGTGGACGCGATCCGGTCGTTGCGGGCTTCGGGTTGGGTCGACTCGAGGAGCGCCAGGTATTCCTCGACATCGCCTCGCTCACAGCGTGCCTGGGCCAGTTCGCGCTCGAGTTGGCTCTCCAGGGCGTCCGCCGTCCGGTCCGCGGCTACCCGGTCCCCTTCCCTCTGGAAGCTGGCGAACGAGGCTTCGAGCAATTCTTCGGCGTGCGACCGCTCGTAATTGGCAACCAGGTTCGCGGTCATGTTGTAAGTGGGCCGGAAGCTGGAGCGCAAGGGATGCGAGCCGGTCGACGCGATCTCGGTCACGTTGTCGAACCTGACGAATGGCGAGTGGAGGAGCACCCCATAGCCCTCGATATCGATTCCGCGCCGTCCCGCCCGCCCGGTGAGCTGGGTGTAATCCCCGGGGCGCATCAGCTCGTGCGACTCGCCGTTGAACTTGGAGAGGCTCTCGAGCACAACCGTCTTGGCGGGCATGTTGATCCCGAGGGCGAGGGTCTCGGTGGCGAACACGACTTTGAGCAGACCGGACTCGAATAGCTCCTCTACGGTCTCCTTGAAGGCAGGGACCAGACCGGCGTGGTGTGGGGCCAGGCCAGCCTCCAGACCGGCGAGCCAGGTGTCATAACCGAGCACCGTGAGATCCTCGTCGGCGAGGTGCTCGGTGCGCTCCTCGGCGACCTTTCGGATGACAGCCCGCTCTGAGGCATCGGTGAGTCGCACCCCGGCTTCGAGAAGGCGATGGGTTGCAGCGTCACAGCCCTGTCGGCTGAAGATGAAATAGATAGCAGGAAGCATCCCGTCTGCCGCCAGCCGCTCCACGGTGTCGCTCCGATTGGGAGTCTTGAAGCGCCGCCGTCGGCCACGTTCCAGGCCGAGCATGTGCTCGATCCGGGGATTTGGGCGGGTCCTTCCCTCCTTGCGCACGAACGTCGGGAGGAGGTGGAGGGTCTGGGAGCCCATCTTGTCCTTGATCATGTACATCGATTCCAGTGGGACCGGGCGATGGTCGGTCGATACCAGTCGGGTCGGGCCCCGGCGCTCCCCGACCCAGTCCGCGAACTCCTGGTTGTTGGACACGGTTGCGGAGAGGCAAACCATCTGCACGTGGTTGGGACAATGAATGATGACCTCTTCCCAGACCGCGCCCCGGGTCCGGTCCTGGAGGTAGTGCACCTCGTCGAGGACCACGATCCCGACCGACTCGACGCGGTCGCTCTCGGCATAGACCATGTTTCGCAGGACTTCGGTGGTCATGACCACGATCTCGGCGTCCCCGTTGATCACGTTGTCCCCGGTGAGCAGTCCCACCCTGTCCGGCCCGTAGATCGCCACCAGGTCGGAGTACTTCTGATTGGACAGGGCCTTGATCGGAGTCGTATAGAACGTGCGCCGGCCCGCGGCGAGGGCTAGGAAGATGGCCGCCTCGGCGACCAGGGTCTTGCCTGAGCCCGTTGGCGCAGTCACCACCAGCGAATAGCCCTCTGCGATGGCCCGGCCGGCATCCCGCTGGAACTCGTCAGGTGCGAAGGGCAGGCCGGCCCAGAAGGCATCGAGCGGATCCGCACTCATTTCTTGAGCACGAGTCGCACCAGCCAGTACGTCCCTTCATACATGACATACAGCGGGACAGATAGAACGAGGAGAGTGAAAGCATCGCCGCTAGGTGTGATCAGGGCGGCTGCGATCACAATGATCATGAGCGCCCACCTCCTTCCCCTCGCCAGTTGAGCAGATGTGACGACCCCGGCGGCGGCAGCGGCGAATAAGAAGACCGGATAGAGAAATGCCAGGCCGAAGGCGAGCAGGTACCTGAGCGTGAACGAGTAGTACGACCCGATCCTGAGGTTGTTGGAGACATCGGTGAATATGTCGAGGAGAAACGCCAGGCCCCTGGGCAGGGTCCAGTATCCGAACAGCACCCCACCCACGAACAGGACCACCATCCCGCTGACAACGGGAACTGCCCACCTCCGCTCCCTCGTCGTGAGGGCAGGATTGATGAAGGCCCAAAGTTGGAAGAGGATCACCGGGCTTGCCAGGATCACCCCACCGAAGAGGCCGATCCGCATCAGGACTCCGAACTCTTCGCCCGGCTCGAGCACCTGGAACGTCGAGTCTGGAGCCGCAATGTGAAAGGGTCGCTCGAGCACGCTCCGCAGTTGATCGGCGAAGACGAAGGCAATCGCTCCGCCGACCACGATGGCGATGGCGATCCGCAACAACCTCCATCGCAGCTCTTCGAGATGGCCGAGGATCGATTGCGGCTGGCCGCCGCTCACGCGTCTTTGTCCCCCTCGGCGCCCTCGTCCACCTCGTCGACATTCTCGATCTCGTCGAGGTCTCTCATCGCGTCCTCGGGAGTGGGGCCGGAGACCGGCTTGGGACCGGTCCAATCGAGCCGGCTGGTACCAACCGATTGGATGCCTTCTTTGAGATCATCGAGCGGCTGCTTCAACTCGTCGACCGGTTTCTTGACTTCCTGACCGATCGACCTGACCTCATCCCCGAGGTCCTTCAGGTCGGCGACCTCGGCCTCGAGGCCCTGCCGGATGTCACGCGCCGCGGCCCGGAGCTCGGCGGTCCATCCTCCCAGTTTCCGCGCAACCTCAGGAAGCCGCTTGGGGCCGAGCACGATTAGAGCAAGAACCAGGATGATGACGATCTCGCCGCCTTGGATCATGCGGTGGATGGTAAAGCGCCGTCAGGCCAGAAAGCAGAAGGTGGCGACCCGAGGGTCGCCACCTTTCCAGAACGAGGAGCGCACTGCCCGTAGCGCCCGTCGGACTCTTGATCGTTGCGTTCAGCCGGCCAGCAGGCGGAACGGATCCGGCTCGGCCTCGAGGGCGGCTGCGAACGCCTCGATCTCCCGCTCGGTGATCGGATCAGGATTGACAACCTCGAAAGTCACCCCTGTCGCCAGAAGGACACTGACGACCCGTGAGTTCGCCGGACGGCGCTGCTGCACGGTGCACGTTGGGCACTTGAAGCGGTAGTCACCTTCCCGGCCTCCGGGACGAAGTTCCAGCGCAACGTCGTCGGGGGTCAGGTGAATGTCACCACATCTTGCACACGTTGTCTTGATGGTTGTCATCCCTGTTCTCCGGTCTCCCATATCTGTTTTGGGTGATCGGCAGTTCTGACGTATTTCTGAAGCTCGGATCGCTAGGTCGATCGACCCTATTGGTACCTGGCGAGCAGTTGATTACCTATCGAAATGACCGCATCTCTGACCTCGTCGCCCTCCACCAGCCGGGCAGACGCACCAAGGCGTAGCAGGAGCCGGGCCGGGACTTGAGCCTCAGGGGACGAGAAGCCGATGATCGTCTCCCCATCGCCCTCGGAAAGCACCTCGACCGGGTAGTACTCGAGCACCCATCGGGCCTCCGGGCTCAACGAGATCTTGCAAACGACGTCGTCATCGGACGGCGAGTAGGTCACCTGAGGGGTGGTGATGTCGGTTGGGCGCTCGAATTGCTCCTCCAGCACCTCCATCGACCTGATCCGATCGACACGAAACACCCGTTCGGCGCCCGCCAAGCGGCAGTGGGCCTGGACGTACCAGTTGCCCAGCGTCGTGAACACGGTCCACGGCTCGATGTCCCGCTCTGTCTCGATCTCCCGGCTCAGGGAGCGGTACCGGATCCTGGTGACCCGCCTATCGGCGGCCGACCCCTTGAGGCGGTCCACCGTGCCCGGGTCGGCCCCGACCTGGACCGAGACAACCTCCTTGGTGTCGCCGAGCACGGCGAGACTCAACTTCTCGACGGCCGAGGCCAGTTCCGGAGTGCCCAGACCGGATCCTTCGATCGTCATGCCTGCGGCGAGGAGCCCCAGCGCCTCCGCGGGGGTCAGCCGGGGTGCCCGAGCGAAGTAGTCACCGGCGTCGATCACAACCTCGTTGTCGTCGATGAAGGCATCCATGAGGTCACCTGGCCCGTAGCCGGGTACGCCACAGACGAAGACCGTGTTCAGGTCCCGGATCAACTCTTCCTCGGTGTAATCGAAGCGCTCCAGAACCTCCTTCACGTCGACTCCGGATTTGGACACCACATACGGGATGAGGGAGAGAATCCGGGAGAGCCGGTTCACGGTGCGACGGCTGGTCACTGCACTCCCGCGATCGCAGCCTCGATCCGCTCTTCGATCTCTTCGCGCAGCTCAGGAGGGGCGAGCACCTCGACTGATGGGCCGAAGCTGAGGACCCAGCCGATGAAGGCGTCGCTGTTGGCCACAGGTATCTCCGCGTCGAGCGGGCCGTCGTCGGTGAAGGACACGCCTAGCGTCCGAGCCGCCCACCAGGCGACATCGGAGTCGAATCGGAGGCGGGCCACTGCGACCGGCTCCGATCCCACGTCCCACGGATTCGACAACATGACCTTCTTGATATCGAACGACCGGGGCACGGTGAACGCCTGGGGCTCATCGCCCACGGTGAGTCCGCTCATGCGGTCGACCCGAAAGTGGCGCTCGCCTTCGGGTGCCTTGCCTGTCAGGTACCAGTGCCCGCGACGATGGGCCAGCCCGTACGGTTCGAGATTGCGTCGCTCACCGTGATACTCGAAGGTCACCCTCCTCCTGTCCGTCACGGAATGGAAGAGCTCCCCGAGGGTCTCCGACTCCGGACCGAGGTCGGCTCCGATCGGCTCCAACCCGGCTCCGCGCTGAACACCGCCCAGCTTGACCAGCCCGTCGGCTCCTGCGTTCCCACCGCCAAGCCGGACCATGCGGGCCGCAAGCGACAAGGCCATCCGCTCCTCCTCGGTGAGGTCGGGGTCGGCGATCCCGTACTCCTCCCGCTCCACCATGTACCCCTGCTCTACCTCCCACGAGTCGAGGGGCATGATCCGCAGTGGCACCCCCAGGCGCCGCAACACATCCTTGTCCCGCTCGAACATGCGGTGGAAGGCCTCGTCGGTCTGCTCGCCGTAGCCGGCAACGGTGAATCGGACATCGTCTGCTGTGACCGGAGTCGTGGACTCGAGCAAGTAGATGAGAAGGTTGATCACCCGCTCCACCACGTTTTGCATGGTGCGATTCTTGTAGCCCGCGGCACCCGATGCCTGGCTAGAGGCTCTCGATCAGCTTCTCCACCCGCTCGTCATAGGCCTTGAAGGGGTCCTTGCACATCACGGTGCGCTGGGCCTGATCGTTCAGCTTGAGGTGGACCCAATCGACGGTGAAGTCCCGCTTCTGCGCCTTGGCCGCCTTTATGAACGCACCGCGCAGCCTCGCCCTCGTGGTCTGCGGGGGCATTCGGACCGCCGTCGCCACCTGTTCGTCGGTTACGACCCTGTCGACCATCCCCCTCGACTCCATGAGGTAGTAGAGACCGCGATTGCGATCGACGTCGTGATAACTGAGGTCCATCATCGACATCCTGGGATCGGACATCGGCAGGGAGCGCCTCTCGGCGTAGCGCTCGAGGAGGCGGTGCTTGATCACCCAGTCCACCTCCCGGTCGAGAATCATCGGGTCCTTCTCGAGCCCGGTGAGCAGGTGCTCCCAGCGGTCGATGGCAGTCTGCACCTGGGGCGGGAAGCCAGGGCTCCTGGCAAAGCGCATGGCCCGGTCCAGGTACTCCCACTGGATATCTAGTGCCGAAAGCTCCCGACCGTTGGCGAGGCGGATCTTTCGCCTGCAGGTGACGTCGTGCGCCACCTCCCGGATCGCTCGGATCGGGTTCTCCAATGTGAGGTCCCGGAACACAACGTCGCGCTCGATCATCTGGAGCAGGGCGACCATGGTCCCCACCTTGACGTAGGTGGCGTACTCGGACATGTTCGAGTCCCCGGCGATCACGTGCAGCCGGCGGTAGCGCTCGGCGTCGGCGTGGGGCTCGTCCCGGGTGTTGATGATGGGCCGGGAGCGGGTGGTCGCCGAGGAGACTCCCTCCCAGATGTGGTCGGCTCTCTGGGCGATCGAGAAGGCGGTCCCCCTCGGAGTCTGGGTGAGTTTGCCCGCCCCAAGGAAGATCTGTCTGGTCACCAGGAATGGGATGAGCACGTCGACCGTGCGGTGGAAGTCCTTGTGCCGGCTCACCAGGTAGTTCTCGTGGCAGCCGTACGAGTTGCCGGCGCTGTCGGTGTTGTTCTTGAACACGAAGATCTGGCCCCGGATCCCCTCCTCCTCCAGGCGCTCCTCGGCGCCCCGCACCAGTCCTTCCAAGATCCTCTCGCCTGCCTTGTCGTGGGCGACGACGTCTTCGATCGTGTCGCATTCGGGTGTGGCGAACTCGGGGTGGGAGCCGACATCCAGGTAGAGGCGGGCCCCGTTCTCCAGGAACACGTTCGATGAGCGACCCCAGGAGACAACGCGGCGGAAGAGATAACGGGCGACCTCGTCCGGGCTGAGGCGTCGCTGGCCCCGCAGGGTGCAGGTCACCCCGTACTCGTTTTCCAGCCCGAAGATGCGTCGATCCACCCAGGCAGGCTAAACCGGCGTCAGCCCTCCGTCGCGATGTATCTCAGGAAGGGGCGAGCTCGTCGGGCCCGAGCCGGCGAAAAGCGCGACGACCGTTCGAGGTGTCGAGGATCCCGGCCTCCCATCCCTCGCTCTCCCGACCCTCGGCGCGACGGAATGCCTCCGCCCCGATCTCAAAGGCCCGGGCCAGGGACAGGTCCTCCTCCCATAACTCTCCGAGCGCCTCGGTGAGCTGCTCCGCCTTGCCCCCGATGGCAACGAAGTTGCGCTCATCGAAAAGGGTGCCGTCATAGGTAACCCGGAACAGACGGTGCTCGGAGCCGTCCTCGCTGATCTCGGCGATCAGAACCTCGACTTCGAACGGCTTCGGATCGCGAGTGAATATCACGCCCAGCGTCTGGGAGAACGCCGTGGCCAGGCCCATGGCAGTGACGTCGTCGCGTGAGTAGAGATAGCCCATCAGGTCGGCCTGGCGGATGCCGGCCTTGCGCAGGGTCTCGAACTCGTTGTACCGCCCGACTCCTGCAAAGGCGATGCGGTCATAGACTTCGCTGATCTTGTGCAGAGCGGTCGAAGGGTTCTCTGCGAGCAGGAGCACGCCGTTGGCGAAATCGACGCCAACGATCGACCGGCCACGGGCGATTCCCTTCCTGGCGAACTCGGCCTTGTCCCTGACCAGCTGCTCGGGAGCTACGTAGAAGGGAATAGTCACAGGATCGCCTCCACAGCGATCTCGGCGAGCAGCCCGACGACAGACTCATCGAGCTCGGCGACTCCCTCGGCATCGATGCGGACCACGTTGGGATAGATCTTCCGGAGTAGGTCGGGGCCTCCGGTGGCGGTGTCCTCTTGAGACGCGGCGACCAGGGCCTTCACGGCCAGGTCGGCGGCTTCCTCGGCAGTCAGATCCTCGCGATAGGTGGTGCGTAGATATGACTTGGCGAGTCTCGCCCCTGAGCCGGTGCTTCCGAAGTCGGTCTCCTCGTAGCGACCACCGACGACGTCGTAGCTGTAGAGCCTGCCCCTGGACTCCCTTTCGTCGAAACCGGCGAACAGAGGGACGACCACCAGCCCCTGGAAGGCGAGAGGCAGCTGACCGCGAACCAGGCGGGCCAGGAAGGAAGCTTTCCCTTCCAGAGACAGCCGCACCCCCTCGATCTTCTCGTAGTGCTCGAGCTCTACCTGGAACAGCTTGACCATTTCGATGGCGAGCCCGGCAGTGCCCGCGATCGCGACTGCGGAGTAACGGTCGGCGGGATATACCTTCCGGATCCGACGGTGCGCCACCAGATGGCCCTCGGTGGCCCGCCGATCGCCGGCCATGACCACTCCGTCGACGAAGCGAAGGGCGAGCACCGTCGTGCCCTCAGGCACGGAGATGACTCCCTCGCCGCTCAGGGCGGGCCAGGTGGGCTTGGCCCCGAGCGACTCCAGCAGGTCGGTGAAACTGGCTCCGGGAACCGGAGCGTCGATGGGCAGCGGCCCCAGCGGCCGATCGATCACTCCCCGCCCTTTTGCACGTAGTTCTTGACGAACTCCTCGGCGTTCTCCTCGAGCACCTCGTCGATCTCGTCGAGAAGGTCGTCGAGGGCCTCCAGATCCGCCTCGCTCTCGACCTTGGAGCTGGACTGGTCCTGCTCGTCCTCTTGCTCCTTGCCCCGTCCTTTGGATTGGGATTGTTCCCGGTCAGACATCTTCAGATCACCCTCCTAGGCGGCGCAACAGATCGGCCGCATCTTCGGCTTGGTCGAGGATCTCGCCGACCAAATCGGCGTCGCCTCGAAGCGGTTCCATCATAGGAACCCGCTTCAGATGCGATTCCCCGACGTCGAAGACCAGCGAATCCCAGTTGGCGGCGACCAGGGCCTGGGAAAAGTCACTGACGCATCTCCCCCGGAAGTAGGCCCGGGTTCGGGTCGGCGGATCGACCACCGCCTTGTCGATCTCGGCGTCCTCGAAGAGCCGGCGCATACGACCACCCGCCGCGAGCCGGTTGTACAGGCCGCGTTCGGGGTCGACATCGTGATACTGGAGATCGAGAGCCCTCAACTTGACGTTCGACCACTCCAGCTGATCACGTTCGACATAACCGTCGAGCAACCGCTTCTTCGCCACCCAGTCCAGGGTGTCAGCGAGGCTCATCACATCGTCTTCGAGTGCGGTCAGCACCCGCTCCCATTCTGAGATCACCTGGCGCCACACCGGGTCGTCCAGCTCCTTCTCAACGTACTTGGAGAGCCATTCCAGGTAGCGGCCCTGGAGCTCGAGCGCGGTCGCGGTGCCGCCGCCGTCCAGCTCGAGAGGGCGGCCCATCGTCAGGTCGTGGCTCACCTTCCAACACGATTCCACGGGATCGAACAGGTCAAGAGGGTCGGGAAGGGCGCCATCCTCGAGTGCTGCCAGCATCAGGGCCGTGGTCCCGAGCTTGAGGAAGTTCTGCGGCTCGGAGAGGTTGGCGTCACCGATGATCACGTGAAGCCGCCGGTACTTCGATGGGTCGCCGTGAGGTTCATCACGGGTGTTGATGATGGGCCGCTTCAGAGTCGTCTCCAGCCCGACCTCCTCCTCGAAGAAGTCGGCCCGCTGTGTGATCTGAAAGTCCACGTCGGGCCGGTCGTTCTCCGAGCCCACCTTTCCTGCCCCGGAGAAGATTTGGCGGGTGACCAGGAAGGGCGTCGCGTAGCGGATCACCTCTCCGAAGGGCGTCTCCCTCGACAGCAAATAGTTTTCGTGCGCTCCGTAGGAGTTGCCTTTGCCGTCGGAGTTGTTCTTGTAGAGCGACACCCGCTTCCCGGCGAACGTGCTGGCGGCGGCCGCCGCGGCATTCATGACTCGTTCTCCGGCCTTGTCGTAGAGCGCCGCTTCCAGAGGGTCATAGGACTCGGGCGACGAGTACTCGGGATGAGCGTGGTCGACGTAGAGCCGGGCCCCGTTCGACAAGACGGAGTTGACCACCGCCCCTTCGGGGTCGACGACGCCGAACGAGTCGTGTCCGAATCCCCGGGCATCACGACCCGGTGATTCTTCCTCGTAGGACCATTGGATCTTGACCCGAGCCCCCGGGTAGCTGTTGACCACGAGTGAAGAGGCGACCGCCGGATTGAACCCGACGTCACCTCTGACCACGATCCCGTATTCGGTCTCTGTCCCCAGGACCTTGTGGAGCGCCATCAGAGGTACTGACCCGGGGAGACCTTCTCGATCATTCGGCTCTCGTCGTCGCCGCCTACCAGGGTCCGGACGTAGATGATCCGTTCGCCCTTCTTCCCCGACACCCGCGCCCAGTCGTCCGGATTCGTCGTGTTGGGCAGATCTTCGTGCTCCTTGAACTCCTGCTTGATGGCGTCGGTCAGGTCCTGTTGACGGACTCCGGGCGGGCTCCCCGCGATCTGGCGCTTGATGGCGTCTTTCTTGGCCCGGCGCACGATGTTTTCGATCATCGCGCCCGAAGCGAAGTCCTTGAAGTAGAGGATCTCACGGTCTCCGGAGGCATAGGTGACTTCGAGGAAGCGATTCTCATCGCCCTCGCTGTACATGGCGTCCACCGTTGCGGTGATCATCCCCGAGATGACAGTGGTGCGGTCGCCGTCCGCCGCCTGGAGGGCGTCGGCGTCGAGCGGCATCTCCTCCCCCAGGTAGATCTTGAAGATCTCCCGGGCCGCGGAAGGATCGGGGCGGTTGATCTTGATCTTCACGTCGAGTCGGCCCGGTCGAAGGATCGCGGGGTCGATCAGGTCTTCGCGGTTCGAGGCGCCGATCACGACCACGTTCTTCAGCGCTTCCACACCGTCGAGCTCGGACAACAGCTGGGGCACGATGGTCGACTCGACGTCGGAACTGATCCCCGTTCCGCGGGTGCGGAACAGCGAGTCCATCTCGTCGAAGAAGACGATCACAGGGACTCCCTCGTCTGACTTCTCTTTGGCCCTCTGGAAGATGAGCCGGATTTGGCGCTCGGTCTCCCCCACCCACTTGTTGAGGAGCTCGGGTCCCTTGATGTTGAGGAAGTAGGAGCGAACGTCCGGGTTCCCGGTTCGCTCCGAGACCTTCTTGGCCAGACTGTTTGCCACGGCCTTGGCGATCAACGTCTTTCCGCAACCCGGAGGGCCATAGAGCAGGATTCCCTTCGGTGGTTCGAGCTGATATTCACGGAACAGGTCGCGGTGCATGTAGGGCAGCTCGACGGTGTCACGGATCTGCTCGATCTGGTCGGCAAGCCCGCCGACGTCCTCGTAGGTGATATCGGGAACCTCTTCGAGGACCAGCTCCTCGACCTCAGGCCGCTCCATCTTCTCCAGGATCAACCCGGTCTTTGTGTCGATCCGGACGTAATCGCCGGGGCGCAGCTTGACGTCCATCATGGTCTCGGACCGACTGAGCACCTTCTCCTCGTCGGCATGGGCGATGACCACCACGCGACCGTCGGTGAGGGTCTCCCGGACCCGCAGAACGTCACCAGCCGGCTCGAAGTGGCGGACGTCGATGATGTTGAACGCCTCGTTCAGCAGGATCTCCTGGCCGATCTGGAGCTTCTTGACCTCGACGTTGGGCTGAGCAGCGACGCGCAGCTTTCGGCTCCCGGTCATGATGTCGATGGTGCCGTCGCCATTGACTTGAAGCACCGTGCCGAAGTTGTTGGGAGGCGCCGTGAGCTTCTCGACTTCTTCCCTGAGGACCCCCAGTTGCTCCCGCGCCTCTTCGAGCACTGCAGAGAGCTTGTCGTTCTGGGAGACAGCTCGGTCGAGGCGTTCCCTGGTCCGGATCAACTCGGATTCGAGGTCGTCGACCCGTCCTGGTGTCTCACGAAGGCGACGGCGAAGGATGGCGATCTCCTCTTCCAGGGCGGTGATCACACCCTGTAGCTGAGCGACGTCGTCCGTTCTGCGTCCTTCGTCCACTGGCTTCCTCCTGGCCTGGTCGCCTCAAGGTCAGTATACGAATGGCTGTCTCTAGTTCTTCGGGTTCGTCTGACCGGCCCTAAAGCGGTTCTGCGGACGATCCCGGGCGCCGGTCGACCCGCCTCATGAAGACCAGGAAGCCGGTGTGGCCGATCATCGAATGCTCGGGCCGGACCGACCGGCCTGCGACGTTCCAATCCCGGACCAGGAATTCCTTTACCTCGACCTGCGCGAAGCGCCCATCGACGGTCGCCTGCTCGACCAGAGCCTGGACCTGGGGCACAGTCGGTAGGTAGGCGAAGAAGACTCCTCCCCCGGGCTGATAGAGGCCCGCAGCTTCGAGCACTCGCCAAGGCTCTGGCAGGTCGAGGATGATCCGGTCCGGGGCCACCCTCTCGACTTCATCGGCCACCTCGCCGATCACGAGCTCGAGATTCGCCGGTAAGTCCCCATACCAACGCTCGATCGCCTTCCGAGCGTGGGCGGCGTGGTCGTCACGCAGCTCCACGCTCACCACCCGGCCCGCGGGGCCTACCGCCCGTGATAGACCCAAGGTCAGGGCCCCGGAGCCGGTGCCCGCCTCGAGGATCGTTTGCCCTGGGGCGATGTCGGCATAGACCAGGATGGGCCCGAGGTCCTTGGGATACACGACCTGGGCGCTTCGCTTCATCTTCAGGACGTAGTCGGCGAGGCGGGGCCGGATCAGGAGCAGTGTCCCGCCTCCTGAGGACTCGACCCAGGAACCGTCGTCGCGACCGATCAGCTCATGATGTGCGATCGAGCCCTGGTGGTATTGGAAGGTGCGCGCGGGGTCGAGCTTCAACAAGAACTGCCGACCCTTGGAGTCGATGAGGAGTGCGGTGTCCCCCGCCTCGAATTGCATCAGAAGATCGAGATGACCGAAACGATCAGACCCAGCACCATCCCGATAACGACGATCCACACGATGATCTGGACGAGTCTCTTGTTCCCCATGGTTGAATGCGTTCCGATCCCTGGTGAGACAACGGTAGACACATGAAACGAATCATCGATTGGATGGTCGGCTCCCCCAACTGGGGTGCCGCAGGCCTCGAGCGCGGCCTGAGAGGGCTGCGACGTGGCGATCAACGGGACCTCTACCTGGGGCTCGGCCTGGTCGCCCTGTCCTTCATCCGCCGCTCCTCACCACAGAAGGAGCTCCTCTACCGGAAGGCCGTTCCCGAGGGTTCGGCCATTGTGGTCCACCACCGCCGGGTGGGGGCGCCCAAGATCGAGGTCATAAAGCCGCGCTGATCGGAACCCAGGGCACGGCCGGAGGCGTCAGAGAGTGATGAAGGCGTGGACCGCGCTTCTCTTCCTGGGTCTGTTGCTGACCGCTTGTGGCCAGGCGACGCCCTCCCTGGAGTCCGCCCCGACCGCGACGACAGCGTCCACCGCCGATCCCACGGAAGCCGTCACCTTGCGTGTCTTCCAGGAGCAACGGAATTGTTGCTACGAGGAGGGCCAGGTCTCATTTCTCTCCGCCAACGGCGTTGACCACGAGATCCGTTTGAGCCGCATCGGCCTCGTCCCTCTGATCGAGCTCCAGGTGCCGCTCGGGAGTATCGACATCGAGAGCTGGCAGCAACCCTGCTCCGGCAACTGTGGCTTCCTCGACCCGCCTGTCAACCAATGTTCCATGGCCATCGACGCCACGAGCCCGCAGACCGTTCGTCTCCTGGTCTCCTTCGAGCCGGGGGCTGACCCTTGTGAGTTGACCATGCTCGAGGAAGACCCCACGACCTCGGTTCCGCTCGCCTTTGGGTTCCGAAGCGCTCTCCCGTCCTGCGGCGATGACTTCACCATGCAGATGGCGATGTTCGACGAGAGCGGCCACGGAAGCCCGGAACGACAGTGCTTCGTGGATGCCCGGGTGGCCGGCGAGCCTGCCGAGCTCAACGCCTACGAGCCACCGGATCCCAACGCTGAGACCGACGACGTTCTCGACCTGATCGTCTACCGGACACGGCCCGAACAGGCGATCGAGGTCTTCGTGAACAAGGGACCGGAGTTCGAGGAGTGGCTCACCTATGAGTGCGAGAAGATGAGTGAGATAGAAGGCCCGGGGCTGTTCGCCCTGGATGGATGCTCGGAGCCACAGGCGCTGGAGTAGCCGTTCGCCTAGACCCGGTAAACCTCGACCAACGTCTTGTTGCGTGATCCGCGGCGGCGGCCGAAAACGAATGCGAAGACGACGATCACGGCGACCGCGATCCCGGCAAGCATCGCGGTGTCCTTCGCCGACTGCCTGGTCTCGTCGACCGCGCCCACGATCTGACGGGCCTTGGCCTCGATGTCATCCCTGCTGATCGTCAATTTGCATCCTCCATACGACGAGGCCTCCGGCGGCTGCTGCCCCGAGGGCAGTCAGGAACCTGGCCAGGACCTCGTACCACTCACCATCGGGAAAGGCCATGCGAAGCGCGAAATACAGGCCCAGGACCATCAGGAAGCTGCCGAAAGAGATTGCCACTGCCCCCCCGATGCCCATCCCGGCGTGTTTGCCCAACCGCTTCGCCGGCTCCAGAGTCTCCTGTTTGAGGTACTCCCTGGACATGTCGATGAGCTCGGTGGTGAGCTGAGGAATCTCCTGGGGTCGGGCCATGGCACAGAGGCTAACAAAGGGTGGACAGGTTGACACCTGCCGTTATGGTGCCTCGGAGTGAACGTTGTCAGGTCGATGACCTCGCTCGGCCCTCGCTACATGGCCTTGTGGGTCGGACAGACCGTCAGCCAGTTCGGCACCTATGTAGCTCTGCTCTCCCTCCCTCTCCTGGTCCGTTACATCCACAACACGACGGGCGAGGGGAACAACCTCGACTTTGCGATCGCTTATGCCTTGGAGACCGCCCCAACAGTCCTGGTCGGCCTAATGGGTGGCGTCCTGTTGGATCGACTCAGCCTTCGCCCGGTGATGATCGTCACCGACCTGGTGCGAGCCTGTGCCTTTTTCTACCTGGCAGCGAACCTCGATGAGTATGGGCTGACCACTGTGTTCGTGATCGCGTTCCTGGTGGGCTCGATGACGACTCTCTTCGACGGAGCTTTGTTCACTCTGATCCCCGCGATCGTGCCCAGAGATCGAATGGCCGACGCCAACGGCTTCGTCGCCGCCAGCCAACAGGCGAACTTTGCACTGGGCCCCCTGGTCGCAGGGCTGTTCGCATTGGCCACCGGGGACCCTGCCCTGGGATTGTTCGTGAACGGGGCGACCTTCGTGATCTCTGCCATCAGCCTCTATTGGGTGGGGAGGGTCGCCCATCACCGCCGTCCCGAAGACGAGCGAGCACCGTTCTTCACCGAGGCCGCCAACGGGATCCGTTACATCTGGGCCGAGCCCAGGTTGCGAATCACCACCATCGCCGCTGCCATCCCCAATTTCGTGATCGGATTCATCGAGGCGACCTTCGTGGTCCTGGCATATGTCGTCCTCGGGACTTCCTCCGATGTCGAGGTCGGCGTGCTCCTGGCGGCTTTGGGCATCGGTGGTGTGATCGGGGCTCTGCTCGCCCCCCGAGTCATCCGATCGATGGGGTTGGGAAAGACGATGGTGATCGGGATGGCGATCACCGGAGTCGGGCTTTTTGCAGTGATGTTCACCGAGTTCGGGGTGATCGCCATCGTCCTCCAGATGATCTGGATGATCGGCGTCTCGACCATCAACGTCCCTTTGGCCACCATCCGCCAGCACTACGCCGCACCAAGCATGATCGGACGAGTGATCACCGCGAGCCGGGCGATCGGGTGGGCGACGCTTCCGATCGGTGCCTTGGTAGGTGGATGGCTCGGGGCGGGCGAGGACGCCTACCCCTGGGTGGCCCGCACCTTCCCACTGCTCCTTTTGGGCACTGCGCTGTGGTTGTTCACAACGGTGGTCTGGTCGAACACGTTCGGGCCCACCTCGGCCGGGAGTGATCGGCCGGCGCCCGGGCGGCACCTACAGGCCTGACCAGCAGTAGATGTCTCCGACCGGTCACCTGACTCCGATCAGTGCGTCGAACCGCTCTCGATCGATCATCCCCTGTGCCAGGGCGGCGACGGTGCCGGCGAACCTCTCCCCGGGCCTGTCGTCATGGGGAAGCCGATCGTCGAGCCATTCGCCCGACATGCCGATCTTTGCCGTGTAGTGCCGTCGCTTGGCGTCGGTCATGTTGTGGTCGTCCCAGGCATGGCCGAGCTCATGTCTCGCCAACCTCTTCAGCGCGTCCCATTCCCGGGCTGGTGGCCTACACAGTGTGATCTTGTGCTTCCGGTAGGCATAGGTCCCCTCGTATTCACCGCAGTCCGCAGGTCGCGAACTGATCTGCACCCTCAGCTCCGGGGACATCTCCAGGTCGGCCGTGGCGAATTCCAGGGAGACCCCAGCCAGTAACTCCAGCTCGCTGCTGCTGGCGCCGACGACAGAAATGCCGCCGGCCAACACGATTGGAGAGGCGGCACCGGTGCTCGGTGCCGACCCCGGTGACAAGCATCCGACGAACGTCAGGATCAATTGGAGGATGATGAGTCGCCTCATGCCTCATAGGAGGCAGCGGCGCCGCTATGGATACGGCCCGCGGCTCGATCAGGGTTGACCGGGTGCGATCACCCGGATCGTCTCCACGTCTCTGCTGATCGTCAACCGCCAACTATTGCCGCCGAACGACCAGGCTGATTCGTGTTCGAGTCCCTCGAACTCTGCGGCCGTGGCAGTGCTGATCCCGCCCTTCTCGATCATGGAGTCGAGGCAGGTCTGATCGAAGGGGTGGAGGAGGTGGCAGAGACGGCTGTTGAGATCGCCCAACGACCCGTGCATCAGCCCCACCCGGAGCATGAGGGCGTACACCGCGCCCTCTCCCGGCTCATAGGCCCCGGCGAGGACCGCGGCGTCGTCGAAGCGATAGAAGAAGCTGTCCAGCGGACCTGCTTCGGGAGTGAGGGCCAAGGTTCCTTCGATCAGGGGCGGGGCTCCGGCATCGTTCCAAGCCTCGTCGACGTCTTCGAGCAGGATTCCCAAAGACCCTTCGGTCGCCACCACCTCGGCCTGAGTTTCGACCGGTGGGAGCCCGGCAGCCTGCACCGGGGGTGAGTCGCCGCCTCCGAACAGCAGGACTCCCAGGATGACGGCCACGAATGCGCCGGCCCCCCAACGGTAGGAGGCGGGCAAGGCTCGGGCTTTTCCGATCCAGGCTTCGAAGTTCGCTGCGAATTCGGATTCCGAAGTGGTGTCGTCCTCGTCGGCAGCGTCTTCAACCGGACCGGAGAGCGCCTCCTCGAGGCCTTCCGCGGTTTCCGGGGCGTCGACGATCGGCTCCAACCACTCCTCTGCTGGGGCGGCGAGAATCTCGGCCTTTACGACCTCGTACTCGTTCTGGCTGACCTTTCCCTCGTCCAGCATCCTGGCCAGACCGAGGAGGTCTTCGACCCGACTTCCCATGACCTCTCCATGGAGGGAGACATTGAGATCATCGGCAACAGAGGCACCCTGATAAACCTTTCGGTTGGAGGCGTTACCTCGAAGGGCGATGCCTATGTGTTGGCGCCCCGGGCCCGCCACCAGCGCCACACCAAGGTCACCAGCACCGCCCCAATCAAGGAACCGATGATCCCACTGGGCTTGAGTTCCAGGCCATCTCCCCAGATGAGGCTGCCGAGCATGCCACCAACGAAGGAGCCGACCAGACCGGCAACGATGGCCATCGTCCAGTCGGTTCCCGAGGCCGAGCGCCCGAGGATCAATTGTGCGCCGGCACCGATCAGCATTCCCCAGAGGATGATTCCGAGTATGAGAAACATGGTGGGAATCTAACGAGCCGAAAGGCTCTGATGGCTACTCGTCGAGGGAAGAGTTTGTCCGAGAGACGAGAGTGAGTGGGTTTGAGGGTGTCGGAGAGAGGACTCGAACCTCCACGGGCTTTACAGCCCACTGGCCCCTCAAGCCAGCGCGTCTACCAATTCCGCCACTCCGACCGGAGCCGGGCGAGTGTACAACCGGCCTCAGCTCAAGAGGAAGGTGAGGCTGAACGTGCTCACCCCGAACAGGACACCGACGAGAACGGTGAGGCGGTCCAGGTTGCGCTCCACCACGGTGGAGCCCCCAAGACTCGAGGTCGACATCCCACCACCGAACACGTCGGACAGGCCGCCGCCCTTCCCGGAGTGGAGCAGGACCAACGCGATCAGCGCCAACGACAGGATGACGTGAAAGACGATTGCGATTGCTTCGACGATTGCCATTGATTCTCTCGAAGTAGAGGCCCGGGGACCCGGGCCGAGCACGAATTGTAACAGCGGCCCTCAGTAGCGCCTATCCGGCTTGACGGGCTACCTCATCGGCGGCGGCGGCGATCGCATCTTGATCACCGAGATACCGGCTCGACAAGGGGGTCATGTCAGTGCCCAATTCATAGAGCAATGGGATCCCGGTCGGGATGTTGAGCTCGACGATCTCCTCTTCGCTGACCCCGTCGAGATGTTTGACAAGGGCCCGAATCGAATTGCCGTGTGCCACCACCAACGGCATGCGGCCCGCTCTCAGGTCATGGACGATCACGTCGTGCCAGTAGGGCAGCATTCTCACCACCACGTCTGCCAGGCACTCCGTTGCCGGAAGGAGGTCGGCAGGCATGTCGGCATATCGCGGATCGTGGCGGGGATGGCGCTCGTCGTCGGAATCGAGCGCGGGTGGCGGTACGTCGTAACTGCGCCTCCACAGCAACACCTGCTCGTCGCCGTGACGAGCCGCGGTCTCCTTTTTGTCCAGTCCCTGAAGGGCCCCGTAGTGGCGCTCATTGAGCCGCCACGAGCGTCGAACGGGTAGGTGTTGCAACCCCATCTCCTCGAGGGCGATCTCGGCGGTCTTGATGGCGCGCACAAGGACCGAGGTGTGGAGGATGTCGGGGACGAGGCCCTCCTCCATCATGACCTGGCCCGCAGCCCTGGCCTCGGCCTCTCCCCTCTCTGTCAGCCCGACATCGGTCCAACCTGTGAAGAGGTTCTCCAGGTTCCACGTCGATTGCCCGTGCCGGAGCAGAACCATCCGGTGGCTCACATCCAGTACCTCACCACTGACGCAAAGTTGTCCGGGTCCAGGGAGGCGCCACCGACCAGGGCGCCGTCGATGTTCGACTTCGCCATGAAGTCTCTGATGTTGGCGGCGTTGACGGAGCCTCCGTACAGGATCCGGACTCCCCCGGCGACGTCGCTCGAACTTCGCTCCCCGAGAGCAGCGCGGATCGCGTCGGCGACCGCTGCCGCGTCGTCGGGCTGGGCATTGCGCCCCGTTCCGATCGCCCAAACCGGCTCATATGCGATCGCGGCATCGGCAAGTCCGGAGGGGTCGATCCTGCTCAACGCCGCCGAGAGCTGCCTGATCACCACAGCCTCGGCCTCACCAGCCTCCCGCTGCTCCAGGGTCTCACCGACACAGATGATGGGTCGCATTCCGGCCCCGATCACCGCTCTCACCTTCTTGTTGACCTGCTCGTCTGTCTCTCCGAACAACTGACGACGCTCGGAATGGCCAAGGATCACGTAGCGCACCGAGAGCTTGGCCAGCATTGGGGCTGAGACTTCACCGGTGAAGGCACCTGAATCCTCCCAGTGCACGTTCTGGGCACCGAGGCCGAGCGGGAGCCGGTCGGCCTCGATCACGGTCTGCACCGAGCGGAGCGCCGTGAACGGGGGGGCCACGACCACATCGACGCGTGAGTAATCGTCGGACTCGAGACGATAAGAGAGCTTCTGCACCATCTGGATCGCTTCGAGGTGGCTGGCATTCATCTTCCAGTTCCCCACCATCAGGTCCCTGACCCTCTTGGTTTCGTCCATCGCCTCTCCAGGTCGGATCTGCTTCGTCTTGGCCCCACGATAAGGGAGCTTCATTGCGGCGCCCCAACCGCCCATCTCGCGAGGACCTCGACTCCAGGGAGGGACTTGCCCTCGAGCAGCTCTAGACCGGCTCCACCTCCGGTCGAAACGTGGTCGACCCCATCTTCCAGTCCGAGGAGCCGGAGAGCGGCAACCGAGTCCCCTCCACCGACGGTGGTGAACCCGGGGCTCTCCGACATGGCTCGGGCGACGACTTCGGTGCCCTTGCGGAACTGCTCCCACTCGAAAACCCCCATCGGCCCGTTCCAGAAGATGGTCTCAGAGTCTCGGACCACGCCGGCGAACATGGAACCCGTGTCATGACCGATGTCGAGACCCATCATCTCGGGCGGTATCTCCCGCACGTTGACGGCGTGCGCGGGGGCAGCGGCCTCGAAGGCCGGAGCCACCACGACATCGACCGGCAGAATCAGCTTCTCGCCGTCGGGACCTTCGATGAGCGTCCTCACGGCCTCGATCATCTCCGGCTCGACAAGCGACCTACCGACCTCCAGTCCCTTTGCTGCCAGCAGCGTGAAGCACATGCCACCACCGATGAGGATCACATCGGCCCTGGGCAGGAGGTTCTCGATCACCGCGAGCTTGTCGGAAACCTTGGCCCCGCCGAGGACGATGGCGTATGGCCGAACTGGATCTTCCAGCAAGCGACGCAGCGACGTCAATTCTGCATCGAGTAGAGGCCCGGCCACCGACCTCACCCGTTCGGCCACCCCCACCGTGGAAGCGTGAGCCCGGTGCACACTCCCGAATGCATCCTGGACGAACAAGTCGACGCCGGCCGCGAGGTGCTCGGCGACCGCCGGGTCATTCTTCGCCTCCCCGGGATCGAAGCGGGTGTTCTCCAAAACCCTGATCTGGCCCTCGCCGTCGCCGTCGAAGACCACCGAGTGCGAGCTGAGTTCGCCCAGCCTCGCCGCCACCGGGCGGAGCGAGAATGCGGGGTCGGCCCCTTCGGGACGCCCCAGGTGGGAGCAGACGGTCACCCTGGCCCCGGAATCGACCAGTCGATCCAGTGTGGGAACGGCGGCGCGAATCCTGAAGTCGTCGCTGATCGTTCCTTGATCGAGAGGAACGTTCAGGTCCGATCTCACCAGAACAGATAGCTCGGACACGTCCACCTGGTCGAGGGTCGAATACGGAGTCATTGGCCTGTCGCGTCGGTCGTCAGTTGTTCGAGCACCTGTCCCAGCTTGAGGGGGTCGTGGACCGGCCATTCCGCCCACTCGTCGACCAGGTCGGCGTAGATGACCCGCCAACCGAGCGCCGCCGCCTCTTCGACGGTGAGGGTCACTCGTTCGTGACCCTCAGGGACCTCGAAATCCCGGTCGTGGGAGATGACGATCCCCGGCCCGCTGATGCCGGCATGCATGGACAGGGCAGTGAGGTGATCTGCCCCGGTCATTCCCAGTGTCTCCCCATCCTGGGTTACCAGGTTGAGGATGAATACCTTTTGGCCATCGGCGCCCATGATCGCAGGAGCAAGCATGTTCACTTTGAGAGCGGAGATGACCGAGGTGTAGAGGCTCCCGGGGCCAATGACGATCTGATCGGCCACGGCGACGGCTGCGAGAAGCGCGTCGTGTCGTCACAGCATCCCGCGGCTCGATGTGGAGCTCCGTGAGGTTCCCCACAGTCTTCGAGATCTTGTTTTGGCCTACGACCAGCCTTCCGTCGATGGTGGCCTCGAGGCGGATCGGATGGTCGGCGACGGGGATCACCGTGCCGACCGCGCCAAGCATGCGCTCGGCAGTCTCCACTGCCGACTCGAAGTCGCCGAACAGGTCGGTGAGAGCCGCAAGGATCAGATTCCCCAGGGAGTGCTCGGCGACGTCGCCCCCGCGAAAACGGTGGGCGAACAACTCGGACCACAGAGAGGGGTCCGGGGTCAACGCCAGCAGGCAACGCCGGACATCGCCCGGGGGCGGTATTCCCATATCAGACAGCCGCCCCGACGAGCCGCCATCGTCGGCTACCGACACCAAAGCCGCTATCTCACCGGCGTAACACTGGATCGCCTCGAGGGCGGCCGCCTGGCCATGACCACCACCGACTGCGGTGACGATCGGGCCGTCCGGGTCGAGGAGCAGCGGCTCGAGAGCGGTCGAAGTCTCTGTTCTCACCGGTTGATGTCGCGGTGGCGGACCGCAGCCGTGACGTCGTGCTCGGCGAGGCGGCGACCCAACTCCTCGGCGATGGCAACCGAGCGGTGATGTCCACCCGTGCAGCCGATCCCCACCGACAGGTAGGACTTCCCCTCGGCCTCGAATCGGGGAATGAGGAACTCGAGAAGGTCGTCGACCCGCTCCACGAACTCTTTGGCGCCTTCGGCTTCGAGCACATAGTCGGTCACCGCCTGGTCGGTTCCTCTGAGCTCTCTCAGGTCCGGTACCCAATACGGGTTCGGCAGGAAGCGGACGTCGAACAGGAGGTCGGTGTCACGCGGCGTTCCGTGCTTGTATCCGAACGACCGGATCGAGACCCGCATCGGCCGGGTCATCTCGTCCTCGCTGAACTGGAGCTTGAGCCGATCTCGCAGCTCGTTGACGCTGATGCTCGATGTGTCGATGACCACATCAGCCGTCTCCCGGAGGTCGCCCAGCAGCTCGCGTTCGGCACTGATCGCCTCGGTGATCGTCGACAATCCCAGAGGGTGGGGGCGTCGGTTTTCCTCATAGCGACTGACGATCACGTCGTCGTCTGCATCGAGGAACACGACCCGGGTCAGGACGCCCTCCCTGGCCAGCTCGTCCATTGCGGAGCCAAGTTCCGAGATGGAGAGCCCTCCACGAGAGTCGATCACCACTGCGAGATGCTTGTGGAGTTGAGGCATGTCATGGGATTGGGCGGCCAGCGCCAGGAGTCGAGGGGGGAGGTTGTCGATGACCGTGTAGCCGATGTCCTCGAGGATCTTGGCGGCGGAGGAACGGCCCGCTCCGGACATCCCGGTCACCACCAGGACGTGTGGGTGATCGGTTGCTGCCAGCTCCATCGCGTCCTCGATCAATTGTGCAGGGCAGCGTACAGGTCGTCGGCGACGTTCTTCGGCACCACGGCGGCGATTTCCTCCGCCGGAGCGTCTCTGATCTTGCGCAGGGATCCGAAATGACGAATCAGCTCGCGCTTCCGCTTGGGGCCGATGCCCGGCACCTCGTCGAGCACCGAATCGATCATCGATTTCGAGCGCAGCTGACGGTGATAGGTGATAGCGAACCGGTGAGCCTCGTCGCGGACTTGTTGGAGCAGATAGAGGGCCTCCGCATCCCTGGCAATGCGGATCGGGTCGGGGAGGCCCGGCAGGTAGACCTCTTCCATGCGTTTGGCAAGGCCGATCGCCGGGATGTCGAGACCCAATTCGTCGAGCACTTTCACCGCCCGCCCCAGCTGCCCGGGGCCGCCATCGATCAAGACCAGCGACGGCGGGTACGAGAATCGGCCCTGCTCAGCGGGGGGTTTGTCCCGCTCGGCCAGATAAGCCTTGAACCGGCGGCGAAGCGTTTCTTCCATCGATGCGAAGTCGTCCTGGCCTTTGACCGTTCGCATCTTGAACCTGCGGTAATCCGATCGCTTGGGGATGCCGTCCTCGAGCACGACCATCGAAGCGACGGTGTTCGTGCCCTGAAGCGTCGATACGTCGTAGGCCTCGATGCGCAAAGGCGCCAGCGGCAGGTCGAGCACTTCCTGAAGTGAATGCAAGGCGCGGGCTCTGGCGTTGTGGTCCCGGTGCCGGCTCAAGCGGTGCCTGGCGAACGCCTCGGCGGCGTTGGTCGTAGTGGTCTCCATCAGGCGCCGCTTCGCTCCCCTCTGCGGGACCCTCAAGTCGACCCGGGATCCGCGGTTCTCGGAGAGCCATTCTGCGAGCAATTCGGACTCGGCGGGCTCCACAGAGACCAGGACCTCGCGGGGTGGACGGTCGTCTCCGTAGAGGAGCGGGATCACCCGATCCATGAGCTCGGAATCGGTCAACTCCTCGACCCGATCCACGACTACCCCTCTCCGCCCGACCACCCGGCCCCTCCTCACGTGAAGCACCTGGAATGCAGCCTCCAAGTCGTCCCCATGGAATGAGATCAGGTCGAAGTCCTCGTGCTTCTCGGTCACCACCTCTTGGCGAAGCAGGGCTCGTCGGACGTCCTCGATCCGGTTGCGGTGTCGTGCCGCGAGCTCGAACTCCTGACGCTCGGAGGCAGCCCACATCATCGATTCCAGGTCCACGAGCACACCCTCGGTGTCGCCGCGAAGAAACGAGGCGAGGCCATCGACCATGCCCTGATATTCCTCGGGCTCTACCGCTCCGATGCATGGGCCCGAGCACTTCTCGATGTGGTAGAGAAGGCAGGGCCGGCCCTGGGCTTTCTGCCGCTGGAACAGCGAGTCGGAACATGTTCGGACGGGAAAGGTCCGCAACAGCTGATCGAGCGTCTTTCGGATCGAGTAGGCATGGGCGTAGGGGCCGAAGTACTCGTATCCCTTGCGTTTCGCTCCTCGCAATACCCGGGCTCGAGGCCACTCGTCGGTGCGGGTCAGCGCCAGGTAGGGATAGGACTTGTCGTCGACGAGACGGATGTTGAAACGGGGCCGGTGCCTCTTGATGAGGGAGAACTCGAGCATGATCGCCGCGACCTCGGACTCGGTGATGATCCACTCCACGACTCGGGCGCTGTCCACCATGCCCTGGGTCCGTGGATGGAGCCCCACGCCGAAGTAGGAGGAAACCCTGCTTCTCAGCGATTTGGCCTTGCCCACGTAGATGACTTCGCCGTGCTGGTCACGAAACATGTAGGCCCCGGGGCGGTTGGGGATCTCCGAAGGCTTGGGGCGGTCGAACACACCCTCAGGGTAGAAGCGACCACCCACTTGCCATCAGCCGCGGAATCCCGGCCTGGTCGACCAACTCATGATGGCCGACTTCGATCAAACGTTTGAGCGACCAGCCGGCGTCGGCCGCAGCGTTGAGCAGCGAGCCCATCGGACGGTGATGGAAAACAATCGTGCCTTCGCCGGCGGGCTCGTCGGAATGACCCAGCGACATGTAGTCACCGGACCGCCACAGGACCTCGCCGTCGGCGTCGGTGATGGGGGTCGAGCCCGTAGCGGTCCATACCGGGTGGTTGACGACGACCGAGAGACTCCCCCCGGGCGTGACCACCCGTGCCGCTTCGGCGAAAAAGGCCCCGTGGTCGGCGAGGTGCTCCAGCACCAGAACTGAGTAGGCACCGTCGTAGGCATCTGATCGAACGAAGCCCAGGTCGGGAAGCCGGCCCACCATGGTTGGTGCGATGGCACCGGCCCGCGCTGCGAGGCCTTGGTTGAGCTCGACTCCATGAACCGAGGCCCCCTTTTCGAGCACGGTGGCCATTACCCGGCCTTCACCGCACCCGAGGTCGAGGTACACGGCGCCCGGCTCCGGATGGAAGACCTCGAACAGCATCGGGGTCACAACGGCCTCGTAGGCGGGATCGGCTTCCAATTCGCCGAGCCACCACTCGCCCATCTCGGTCCATGACATGTCGCCGAGGCTAGGGGTCAGTAGCCGAGGACTTCCTTGAACCATGGCAGAGTGCGCTCCAGCCCTTCGCGCAACGGCACCTGAGCCTTCCAACCGAGGATCGCCTCGGCCTTGGCAGTGTCGGGGCGCCGCACCATCGGGTCGTCGGTTGGGCGAGGTTGGAATTCGATCCCGGGGTGGTTGCCCACCGCGTCCTGCACCGCCTCGGCGAGCTCGACCATGGTCACCTCTTCGGGGTTGCCGATGTTGACCGGGTCAACCTCATCGGAGAGGAGCAGGCGGAGGATGCCCTCGACTTCGTCGTCGACGTAACAGAGAGATCTCGTCTGCTGCCCGTCTCCGAATATGGGAAGGGGGCGGTTCTCGAGCGCCGCCTTGAAGAAGGCCGGCACCGCCCTGCCGTCGTTTGGCCTCATCCGAGGGCCGTAAGTGTTGAAGATCCTCACGATCCTGGTGTCCAGCCCATGCTCACGGTTGTATGCGAGGGTCAGTGCCTCGGCGAACCGCTTCGCCTCGTCATAGACCCCCCGAGGTCCGATTGGGTTGACGTTGCCCCAGTAGGTCTCGGGCTGAGGGTTGACCTTCGGGTCCCCGTAGACCTCTGAAGTCGACGCCAGGAAGAAGGTGGCTCCTTTGTCCAGCGCCAGGCCCAGGCCCTTGTGCGTCCCGAAAGCCCCCACCTTCAAGGTATGGATCGGCCATTTCAGGTAATCAACGGGGGACGCCGGTGAGGCGAAGTTCATCACGTAGTCGACGTCTCCAGCCACGTGGATGAAGTCGGTGACGTCATAATCGATGAGCCTGAAGCGCTTGTCACCCATGAGGTGGGAAACATTCGAAGCGCTTCCGGTGATCAGGTTGTCGATGCAGGTGACTCTGGCGCCCGAATAGAGAAGCCGGGTGCACAGGTGGGAGCCGAGGAACCCGGCGCCCCCCAGGACCACGGCGCTCTTACCCTCGAGTTCAGGGAAGCCGCCAAAACCGGGTCGGCGTGTATCTGTCGTAGGAGCCCTCCAAGCTGACTCAGGGTACATCGGCATGTAGACCGACACGTTGAGCCGAGAATCCCTGATCGGCTGTGGGAAACTGGCCCCGGTGTCCGCCCGATCCGCCTTCATCCGATGGGCCGCGCTCGGTGCGCTGGTCGCGGTGATCCTGGTCTGGTCCCAGTCGGAGGCAGTGGGCGGGGTCGAGGGAATGCTCCAGGTCGGCGAGACCAGCCAGCTGCGGCCGCTCATCGAGAGCCAACTGGGGCAGGTCCCTCTGGCGCCGGGTCCGGGCCATGACGGCCAGATCTCGTATGCCATCGGCCTGGACCTAGATGGGAACGAGGTTGGGCCGCTGCTCGATCATGCCGCGTACCGATATCGTCGAATCCTCTACCCAGCCCTTGCCTCCGGGTTCGGCCTTCTCGATGGCAGCGCATTACTGGTGGCGATGATCGTCATCAGCATCGTCTCTACCGCAGTGGCTGCGGGGGCTACCGCTGTCGTGGCTATGCGGGCCGGGATCAGCGACCGGGCGGCTCTCGCTGTTCTGCTCAACCCGGGCGTCTGGCTGTCGGTGCGGCTCTTGACATCGGACACGCTGGCACTGGCACTGATGATGCTCGGCCTGCTCGCCCTCGGATCCCGACTCGTGTATCCCGCAGGGTCTTTTGCGCTCTCCGTCCTGGCCAAAGACGTCTACCTGGTGACTCCGGTCGGCCTCGGTATCAGCCGAGACCGGCGACGCTGGTGGATCGCCGGCGTGTCGACAGCGGTGCTTCTTTGTTGGATGACCTGGCTCACCGTCACGATGGGCGATGGTTTCACCGGTAGGGGGAACCTGGCCTTTCCCTTCATGGGAATCGTCGATGGCGCCGCCAACTGGGCGAACCTCGACGCCGAGGACCTGTTCTACCTCGCCTTCTCGTTGGTATCTATTGCCGCCGGAATCGCAGTCGGCGTGTTCCGGTCGAGCTGGCTGCGATGGCCGATCCTGGGCTGGACCGGGCTCGCCCTGATCTCATCCAACTGGGTGTGGGACTTCGGAAACAACGCGGCCCGCGCCTTTGCCCCGCTTGCGGTGCTGATCGTCCTCTCTTTCGGGCGCCTCCCTGAGGGCGATGCGACCGCTCACACCGCTGCCGGCAACTCCTCGGCCATCGAGCCTGCTTCCTGAGAGCGGGTCACCGCGGCCCCGAACGCCCACAACACTGGCATCAGACCGGCGGCTCGCCATGCGTTGACCGGGTCGGCCGTCACCACGGGTGCAAAGGAGATCACGTAGGCACCCACGGCTACCCATGCCCAGTTTCGGTGCCGGGCACCCACCACGAGCGTCGACAACGCGGCCACGGCGAGGACCCACCCTGCAGAGGTCGAGTGTTCGATGTAACCACTGAGCGGAATTGCCAGCAGATCAACCTTCGGGAGCATGGTGTCCAAGCCGAAATGCCACACCGAATACACGGCAATGACAACGGCCGCGGCGATGCCGGCAAACAGAGGCCTCCACCTCCCGATCATCGCAAGTAGAAAATCGGGGCGGGTGACACCGAGGGCTATTGCCGCCCAGATTGCGTTGGTCGCCAGGGCAAGGCCAAGGAAGAGGATCGCCACCGGTTCGGCGGTGTCACCGGCAAAACCGATGTACAGAGCCGGGTTGAGGACAAGGAACCATGCGGACGGACCGACACGAGCCCGAAGCGAGATGGCCAGCAAAAGAGTGCCGACTACCGCCAATGCGCCGACCAACGCCAGCGCATAGGGAACCAGCCCGGGCTGGCCCCCGCTCGCGGCCCATGCCAGCCACGAGTATCCGGCCCGCTGGAACCGGTAGCCCGGTTCCCGGAGGTCGTCCCCGAAGCTGAGCCCCAGGGGATCGCTGGCGATCACGGCAAAGGCCTGGCCATCGCCGAGGGTCCAGGCCGAAAACCATGACCCGACATCGGAAACCGGCAAATCCCACTTCTCTTCGGCAATCTCCAGGTTGCGGTCGGCCCAGGGCGGGATGTACTCGGCACGGGCATAGAAGGCGCCGAGCAGCACGATCACTGATACGACCAGGATTTCGATGCGATGTTCGCGACGGATCACAAGATGATGATCGGCACCAGGAGAATCGACTTTGAGGGAGTTGGGGGGCACCTCAGCCTCCGACCAACTCCCTGAGGAACTTTCCGGTGTAGCTCTCCCCCACCTGAGCCACCTCTTCGGGCGTACCGGTGGCGATGATCCGCCCACCGCCGCTCCCGCCCTCAGGCCCGAGATCGATCACGTAATCCACCGACTTCACCACGTCGAGGTTGTGTTCGATCACCACGACTGTGTTTCCGGCGTCGACGAGCCTCTGCAGGACCTGGAGCAGCTTGCGGATGTCCTCGAAATGGAGCCCGGTGGTCGGCTCGTCGAGGATGTAGAAGGTGCGGCCGGTTGAGCGCTTTCCCAACTCCGACGCGAGCTTGATCCGCTGCGCCTCCCCTCCGGACAGCGTCGTGGCGGGCTGGCCAAGGCGGACATAGCCAAGTCCGACGTCGTACAGCGTCTGCAGAATCCGCACGATCTTGGGTTGGTTCTCGAACAGACCAAGCGCCTCTTCGACCGACATCTCGAGCACTTCCGAGATGTTGTGCCCCTTCCACAGGATATCCAGGGTCTCCCGGTTGTATCTCTTGCCGCCACACACCTCGCACGGCACATAGACGTCCGGCAGGAAATGCATCTCGATCTTGATAGTCCCGTCCCCCGAGCACGCCTCGCACCGCCCCCCTCTGACATTGAACGAGAACCGGCCCTGCTTGTAGCCGCGGGCCCGGGCCTCGTTGGTCTGGGAATACAGGGCCCGGATGTGATCGAAGAGCTTGGTGTAGGTCGCCGGATTCGACCGGGGCGTGCGCCCGATCGGTGATTGGTCGATGTCGATGACCTTGTCGATGAGCTCGATGCCCTCGACCCGCTTGTGCCGGCCGGGGACCACCCGGGCTCGGTTCACCCGGCTCGCCAGGGTCTTCCAGAGGATCTCCTCGATCAGCGTCGACTTGCCGGATCCGGATACCCCGGTCACCGCGGTGAAACACCCAAGCGGGAAGTCGACGTCGATGCCCTGGAGGTTGTTCTCGGTGGCCCCCAAGACCCGTATCGCCTCCCCATTCCCCGTCCGCCGGATCAACGGCACCGGAATTTGCCGCCTTCCTGCCAGGTAGTCGCCGGTCATCGAGTCCTGGGCACGGGTGATGTCGGCGAGGGTCCCCTGAGCCACGATGTCACCTCCGTGCTCCCCGGCGCCCGGGCCGATGTCGAGGATGTGGTCCGCGACCCGGATCGTGTCCTCATCGTGCTCCACGACGATCAGGGTGTTGCCCATGTCACGGAGCCGGAGCAGGGTCTCGATCAGTCGCTGGTTGTCGCGCTCGATGAAGCCCGATCGAGGGCTCGTCGAGGATGTAGAGCACTCCGACCAGCCCGGACCCAATTTGAGTGGCGAGTCTGATCCGCTGCGCCTCGCCCCCGGCCAGCGTTGCCGCCGAGCGGGACAGGGTCAGGTAATCGAGCCCGACGTCGAGAAGGAAACGGATCCGAGCCTGGACTTCTTTGAGCACCCGCTCTGCGATCCGGGCGTCTCGCTCCGAAAGCTCGAGGTTCTCGAAGAATTCCTGGGCATCACCGAGGCTGTAGTCGGAGACCTCTGCAATGTTTCGCCCGTCGATGGTGACGGCAAGAGTCACCGGGTTGAGCCGACCTCCCCCGCATGCGTCACAGGGGACCTCCGCCATGTACTCCTGGTAGTACTCGCGGGCCGACTCCGACTCTGCCGACTCGTGGCGACGGGTGAGGAAGGGAATGGCCCCTTCGAACGTGGTTGTCCATTGCCGCTTCCGCCCGAACCGGTTGACGTAGCTGACGGTGACCCTCTCTTCCCCGGTCCCATAGAGGATCAACTTCCTGGTCTCCTCAGAGAGCTCCCTCCACGGGGTGTCCATGGAGAACCCGTAGGCCTGCCCGAGCCCACTGAGTAGCCGGTAGTAATAACGCATTCGATTCGAGGCCCACATGGAGACGGCACCCTGCTCCAGGGAGAGGTCGGGGTCCCCGATGACCAACTCCGAATCGACCTGATAGCGAGTGCCGATTCCGGAGCACTCGGGGCATGCGCCATAGGGGCTGTTGAACGAGAAGTTGCGAGGCTGGAGATCCTCGAAGCTGAGCCCGCACTTGGAGCACGCGAGGTGTTGCGAGAAGGTCAGTGTGGGACCGCCTTCGATCTCGATGTCGGCGACCCCCTCGGTCAATGAGAGCGCGGTCTCTAGAGACTGAGTAAGACGCTGGCCCATACCCTCTTTCCTCACCAGCCGGTCGACTACCACCTCGATGGTGTGCTGGTAGTAGCGGTCGAGCTTGATCTCCTCGGTCAGCTCCCGGACCTCGCCGTCGATCCGGGCCCGGGCGAAACCTTGTTTTGCCAGGTCGGAGAGCAAACCCTCGTACTCGCCCTTCCGCCCGCGGACCACGGGGGCCAGCACTTGGAAGCGGGTCTCTTCCTCCAGTTCCATGATGCGGTCGACGATCTGCTGCGGGGTCTGACGGGCCACCGGAGTCCCGTCATTGGGGCAGTGAGCTATTCCGATCCGGGCAAAGAGCAGCCTGAGATAGTCGTGCACCTCGGTGACGGTCCCGACAGTGGACCTGGGATTGCGTGAGGCCGTCTTCTGGTCGATCGAGATCGCGGGTGACAGTCCTTCGATGAAGTCGACGTCGGGCTTGTCCATCTGCCCCAGGAACTGACGGGCATACGCAGACAGGGACTCGACGTATCGGCGTTGACCTTCGGCATAGATGGTGTCGAACGCCAGCGAGGACTTGCCCGAGCCGGAAAGCCCCGTGAAAACGATGAGTTGGTTGCGGGGCAGCTCGACCGTGAGGTTCTTCAGGTTGTTCTCACGGGCACCCCTGATGAGAATCGAGTCGGTGGACAAGACTCCGCCTGGTCGCCTTAGTTACGACAGTGTAATCCAGATCAGGGGCGAACACTTGTTCGTTGGGCGACCTTCCCCGATACGAAGACGAGGAGGACGAACGCGGTGAACACCGGCGCCGCGGCCCGGGTGATGTCGAAGTAGCTCTGCCATACCTGCCGGGTGAACAGGATGGCGAGGGGCACGAAGCCGAGGAATGCCCAACCCACCAATTGGCCCGAGATCAGCACTCTCCTGGTGAAAAGCACCAAAAGCAGCATCATGGCCAGGCCGGCGACCATGTTCAGAGAGTCGCTCCTCCAGATCTCGAATGCATCCAGGAAACCTCCGAAAGGCCACCCGATCTCCTGGACCTCGGAGAGGCCGGTATCGAAGGAGATCCGGAGTCGGAGATAGATTCCCCAGAGAGCAACGGCGGCAACGGGGACTGCGGTGATCCACAAGGCGTCCCGTTTCCGGTCACGGCGCCACAGCCAGAAGGCGGACCCGGCGACCGCGATCAGCATCGCTTCCCGTGAGAGCACCGAGATGGTCAACAGGGCAACCGCCCACCCCAGCTTCTCATCGAGAAGCATCAGCACCGCCCCGAATGCCGCGGCCGCCGCGACCACTCCCGCCCCGTCGATGTTCATCTCGCTGATGAATCCGAGATTCAAAGCGAACGCCAGCCCCCACCAAGGTGAGCCCCCCATCCGTTGTGCCAGGTGGGCCACCGCCCAGGTGCCCAACCCCATGGCGATGATGTTGATGAAAAGGAGCGTCCAGACGATCGCGTCCGCTGACAGCAGCCCACCGGCGCCGGCGAGGAGCGGATAGAACATCCGTTGGCTCCGGTACAGGGGCCGATCGATGACCGCGATGTTCTCCTCGGGCTCGAGCACCAGCGGGTCGTTTGCCTGGACGAAGAAGTACTTCCCGTCGTGGCCGAGGGCAGCGCGCTTGGCAACCTCATGCCCCAGCTTCTCCTCGGCGTAGTGGTTGATATCCAACGACTCGACACCAAAGGCGACGAAGATCGTGGTGTCGCGATCGAACGCACTCCATACGCGAAAGGCGACAAGGGAGGCGAGAGTGACCCCGATCAGGCCAACGATCAGTGGGGTGCTCCACCTCCGGGCTCGTGGCGGTGAGTCGCCGCTCGTCTCAGCCACCGCCGGTTCGGTCATGGTCGTTTTCCGACTGCGATCAAGCTGAGCCCGGGGAGAAAGGCGAGGGCCTCGATGAGCTTCGCCACAGGAAGGAGCAGTCCGAACACCCGGGCCTGCCATGGTCCGATGTCGGTGCGCTTCAGCACTTTGTTGGTGTACCAGCCGAGCACCCCCAAGCGGTTGAACTGGCGAAGTTCGACCACCTCGTAGCCGGCCCCTTCCAGCAGGCTTCGCAGGGACTTCTCTGTGAACCTCTGACGGTGGCCAAGGGCGGTGTCCGCGTCTGAGAACAACCAATCGTGGCCGGGGACCAGTACAAGCAGGTTGCCGCCGGACCGGGTCGACTTGAAGAACTCGGAGACGGCGACGTCGGGATGGTCGAGGTGCTCAAGGACATTGACGCTTAGGACGCTGTCGAAGTCATTCGGAAGGGTCTCGTAGAGCGACGGATCCTCGAGGTCGCCCTGCACCGCGCTCAGGTTCTCGAGGTGGCCGAACAGCTTCTCGATCTCCCTTACATGACGATGGTCGATGTCAACTGCGACCACAGTCTCCCTGTTGATGAGGTGACCGGTGAGATTCCCCCGCCCAGATCCGGCTTCGAGCACCCTCGGTCCGAAGTAGCGCCTGAACTGGTCGATAGTCCACTTGGCGACGCCCGGAGCGGACGACAGGCTCTCCAAAGTGGAGTGCCCGGGATCGACCGATGACCTGGTGTCGATGAAACGGAACTTGAAGATGAGCCAGAGCGCCTGCACACCATCACGCCAACCGATGTTCTTTCCTTCGGCGTACGTCCGACCGTGGTAGCTGATCGGCACCTCGTAGATCCTGACCCCGAGCCTTGCCAGGCGTGCGGTTATTTCCGGTTCGATCCCGAACCGGTCGCTTGTTAGGCGGAGGTCGTGAAGGACATCAGCCTTGATCGCCTTGTAACAGGTCTCCATGTCGGTGAGGTTTATGTCGTTGGCCATGTTGGAGAGAGCGGTGAGGACTTTGTTGCCAAGGGAATGCCAGAAGAAGAGCACCCGTCGCACGGGACTGGCGGCGAACCGGGAGCCAAAGACGGCGTCCGCCTTCCCGTCGAGTATGGGCCCGATGACCAGCGGGTACTCCTCCGGGTCGTACTCGAGGTCACCGTCCTGGATGATCCCGATGTCGCCGGTCATGTGCTCGATGGCGGTGCGGATTGCCTTGCCCTTGCCCATGTTGAACGGCTGGGCAATGACCTTGATCCGGGTGTCTGCGGCCTCCAACTCGCGGAGAATCGAGAGGGAGTTGTCCTTGGAGCAGTCGTCCACGCAGACAAGTTCGATCTCGAGGTCGACCGGCGCGTCCAGGACGCGCTGCACGATCGTCCGCAATGTGCGGGACTCGTTGTAGACGGGCATGAGTACGGAGAGTTTCTTCATGGGAAGTCCTGAAACTGATCGGCTTCCGTGTTGTGCGCCTTGAGTTTCACAGTCTGCCAACCAACTCGGAGATGAGGGAAGCACCTGCAGCCGCGCTTCCTCCTGGATTGAACACGGTGCGGTTTCGAAGAGCTTCCATCTCGTCGGCCCAGGACCCTCGCTGCTCGAGCTGAGAGGTCGCCACAGTGCCGATGCCGGGGATTTCCGGCCCGGGGATCACGGACCCGACCTCCGATCGCATGTGGTCCTCGAACGAGGGGATTCCGAGATCAGCCCACGCCTCATTGAAGATCTTTTGCGGCGTCTCGACGAAAAGCACCCTTCTCTGCGTGCCCAGTGCATACTCGAATGCTGCTCCCGACCAATCACTGATCATTAGGTCCGAGCGATGAAAAGAGTCCTCGCTCTGGATCGACATCTCGAACTCCACCAATTCCTGGCCGCCGAACCTCGCCACCAAGCTGTCCATGACCCCCCTGCCGCCCGGATACAGGGAGTGGAAGAATTGCGGGTGGGGCCGCACGGTCACACGAAGGCCCTCGGCGAGCAATGCGGCGATGATGGTTTCGCCGAAGGCCTCGAGGAGGTTGTCCGGCCCCCAACTTGGCGCCAGGAGGACTTCGGCGACGTCGCTCGCGGTCTCAGGCCAAACGGCATGGTCCCGACTGATCCGATCCAGTTTGTAATAGCCCACATCGCTCAGCTCGGCGGGTGGTCGGTTGCGAGCGTGGCGTAGCGCTGCCAGCTCCCTCACATGGTGGGGACCGGTGCATGCAAAAACGTCGTAATGGTCGAATGCTCCCGTGCGATAAGCGGTGTGGGCGCTGTTCAGTGAATGGAACAGGTAGAGCACCAGGCAGCCGTCCGGCTTGGGAACGTGAAACTGGCCGAGATCGGGCATCGTCATCACCACCACCGATCCCCTGATCTTCGAGAGGAACCGCCCCAGCTGGCGATCGATGTGCCTCACTACGAGCCCAGGCGTGGTCGAGCTCAGCAGTGGGTCACTGGGATCTGAGGTCACGTAGTGGACTGGAAACTCGCCCCTCGCCAGGAGATGTTCGAGGTAGCCCTCGAACTGCACGTAGGTGAATGAGTCCTCTGCGTAGAAGACGACCGGGCGCTCTGTCGGTCCTTTGGCGAGCAATTCCCCCATCGCCGAGGATTCCTTGAGCGCGTCCTTTAAGCCCATCAGCGGATTCGATCGATCATCGTCGCCAAGCTCTCCGTGGACAGCCGTCGCGGGTTGTTGGCTAGCCGTTCCCGATTCACCGAGTCAACAAGCGCCTTGACCGATTCATCCGAAACCACGCCGACGTCGGAGAGGGCGGTTGGTGAGCCGAGGGCTCTCAGCTTGTCGTGGAGGGCGGCTTTTGCTGTGACCCCGTCCATTACTCCCATGACGTCGGCGATCTCGGCGACGATGGCCCTCACTGCTTGTGCTCCAGCGGGATGCACCGTGTCCTCCGCTGTTGCCTGGTCGTTGAATTCGATCAGAGACGGGAGCGTGAGAGCCACCGCCGGACCGTGAGGCACCCCGAAATGCCACGTCAGGTGATAAGAGAGGGCGTGGGAGGCGGTGGTCCTGGCGATGGCAATGGCGGCGCCTGCGGTCGTGGACGCCTCGGCCATGAGGCTGCGCGAGGAGCGATTGGGCGCATCGGCAACCGACGAGATCGTATTCCAGGCGAGGTACAGGGCTCGCCTCGAGAGGTCGCGAGAGTCGGCCGTGGCTTGAGTCGACCAAAGCGACTCGATCGCGTGGGACAGTGCGTCGAGGCCGGTGGCGACGGTGAGGTCCCTGGGCGAGGAATAGGTCAGTTCTGGGTCGACGATCGCGCACACGGGCGCCAGGCTCGGATGGGCGATGGAGTGCTTTTCCGCACCCTTGTATGCGACCGCAAAGGGCGTCCGCTCTGCACCGGACCCTGCGGTGGTCGGAACCGCGACCAGCGGGATCGCCGGACTGAAGTCCCGTCTTTCGAACAGAGGATCGATGCCCTCGTTGGTGAGGGCAAGGCAGACCAGCTTGGCGGTGTCGATCACCGCTCCCCCGCCGACGGCGATCGCCACGCTGGGGATCATGCCGTCCAGCTCATCGAGGCATCTGGTAGCCGACTCATCTCCAGGAAGGCGCTCACCCATCGCCACCCTCGACCAGCCGCGCCCACGGAGTCCGCTCTCGACGGCGCCGGAAGCGCCGCTGGACTCGAATGATTCGGTGCCGGTCAGGACCAGGATCGGGCCCGGATAATCGGCGACTGCCGAACGGAGATCGGCGATGGCCCCATCGCCGAACAGCAGTTCAGTCATCACCAAGAACCGAACGCATACGGTTCTTGCGCTCGACTAGATCGCTAGGCCGGGGCAGTCCCTCCAGCGTCCCTATTCCGACTTCGACCTCGATCAACCACGGGCCGGGGGCTTCATCCGCCTCGCGGAGAAAGTCAGCGAGCTCGTCCGCGTTGGCGCAGACGAATCCGGCCGTGTACCCGCACTCGAGCGCCACTCTTGCGATCGAAGTTCGATCGAGGATCGTTGCCTGCCCGCCGACCGACTCGTGCACCTTGTTGTTGAACACCACCTGGCCAAAATTGGCCGGTTTTGCCCTGCCGATCATTGCCAACGATCCGAGATGCATCGCCAGCGACCCATCGCCGTCGAGACAAACGACTTTCGAGTCAGGAACACCACGGGCCAGGCCGAGGGCGATCGCGCACGCGTGGCCCATCGATCCCACGGCGAGGAAGTCCCGGTCGTCTCTCTCACCTCTCTTCGCTCGCAGGGCTGCTAGCTCACGAGCCGTGTATCCGGTGGTCGCCACGAACAGGGTGTCGGTTGCAAGCGTGTCGAGCACCACCTCGATCGCGTCGGCGCGATGAAGCGCAACCGCTCGACTCTGCCCATCATGGATTTGGGACGAGGAAAAGGTCCCCGCCGAGACCAGGATCGCAACGGGTCCCTGTCGGAGATGTGCCTCGCCCACCGCGGATGTCAGCACCATTTCCCAATCCTCGGAGTCTGCGGTGAGGTGAACCACCGGCACATCGAGTAATCCCAACATCTCCTCGGTGATGCGACCCTGGTGCCGGTGCTGTGGTTCATCCGTGCGCCCCGGCTCTCCCCGCCACCCGACCAGGAGCAGCATCGGTATTCCGTAAATGTCCCCGGAGGCCAACGATGCCAGGGGGTTGACCGCGTTTCCCAGACCGGAGTTCTGGAGATAGACCAGCGCCGTCTCGCCAGTCGCCAGGTAATGGCCGGCAGCAACGCCGATCGCCGCCCCTTCATTCGAGGCCGGGACGTGCACGTTGGAAGGCAGCGTGGCCTCGATGACTGTGTTGATCTCTTTCAGCAAAGAGTCCGGGACCCCGGAGAACAGGCTGACCCCAGCTCCGGTGAGCACGTCGACGGCCCGGACCGGGTCGATCATCGGTTGCCCGGGATGAGTTCCAGAGCGGCCGCGATGGGGAGGCAGTTCTGGTCAGCTTCGAACGCCCGGCCGTGAGCCAGGATCGAGTTGGCGGTCTCCACCATCGCCGGATACGCCGATCTCAGGAGATGATTCGCATATATCACGACGCTTGCCCCCGCCTCGGCCAACTCCGTTTCGGTCACCTGGGGGTAGGCGCTGGGTACCACCACGAGCGGGGTGCGACCCGCAAAGTTGGCCAACACCCGAAATAGGTTGCTCGGGTCGGATGAACGCTCATGGATCAGCAATCCGTCGGCTCCACCCTCCAGGTAGATCTCACCCCGCGCGATCGCATCGTCGGGCTCCTTTCCCAGGACCAGTGACTCGATCCGGGCGATGATCTGGAAGTCGTCCGTCGCTTGCGCCGCTTTCCCGATCGAGATCTTCTCTGCGAACGCCGCCGGCTCATCCTGCGTCTGATCGACATCGGTGCCGAACAGCGAATTCTTCTTGGCCCCCACCTTGTCTTCGATGACCACCGCCGAGACACCGAGGCGCTCCAGGGTCTTCACTTTCATGGCGAAATGCTCCGGCAACCCTCCGGTGTCGCCGTCGTATATGACCGGCTTGGACGTGATCTCGAATATCTCCTGAACGGTCGCCATCCGGGATGTCATGTCTACGTATTCGGTGTCGGGCCGGCCCTTTACCGTCGAGTCGGTGAGGCTCGAGAGCCACATCCCGTCGAACTCGACCGCACGCCCATCGGGTCCCTCCGCTCGGGCATGTTCCACGATCAGCCCTGAGAGCCCGTTGTGGGCCTCCATGATCCGCACTGGGGAGCGGACGGCCATCTGGCGCCGAAGCTGGCGCCTCCGAATCTCGGGAGTGGTCCCGATCTGCTTCAGGGTCTCCTGTACTCGGGTCGAGCTGATGCCTGGGGTGTATGCCGGCTCGACCAGGGTGCCACCAATACGCTCCAGGGTGTCGATCACCCGTTGTCGGACTTGCGATTGGACGCCGTCTTTCCAGTCGTCCCCATGAACGACGAACGCGGGCCGATACTTCTCCAGGTTGGGCACGTAGTCCAGGGTGTCCTGGGGGACGACCCGATCCACCCCTCGTAGCTGTTCGACGACTGCCTTGCGCTCCTCATAGGTCATCAACGGCAGACGCTTGTAGCTCGCTATTGCTTCGTCGGTGAGGAGCCCGACCGTCACCGGGCCCAGCTTGCGGGCTTCTTCGATGATGTTGATGTGTCCCGGGTGCATGATGTCTGCGCTCATCGCCACGTACACCACGAGTGGCTCCTGGCCATTGCTCAACAATCGACCTCCGGTCGGAATCGGTCCTTTCGACCTTATACCCCTTCGGGATTGGGTCTGGGGAACCATTCAATAGGCCCTGCCATGCACCGATCATCCTGAATAGATGACCCTGGGAGGTGCCCCCCAAGCATGGGAAGAGCCGCGTCGCGCCTGGATTGCGGTCCAGCTGCTCGCGCTCTCCTGCCATCTTCCGCTCTCGTTCGTCGCCTCGAACTGGAGGGCGAGCGCCAGCATCCCGAGCATCATTGCCGTCACGCTGGCCGTCTACGTATCCAGCCTTCTCTTGTACTGGGGCCTATCCAAGATCACCCCGACGAAATGGCATGCCCTAACGATGAGCTCCCTGGCCGTCTTGATCTTCTGGCATTGGATCGACTTTCAGCTAGCACCAGAGCTCACCGGCGGAGCCCCGGCGTGGATTCTGCAGGTCGTCGTTATGGGCCTACTCGCTCTGGCGTGTTGGCGCTTCGCCAACAGGCGCCAGTTCAAGGTCGCGGTATTCGCGATCGCGTTGACGTTGGCGATCGTGCCGGCAGCCTTCGTGATGAGTCTGATCGCAGCGATGGGCAACTCGCAGATAATCGCCTCTGAGTACACCGGAGAGGGCCTCGCGGCCCGAGAGCCCCTCCCCGACATCTACTTCGTGGTTCTCGATGGGTACGCCCGCGATGACGTCCTGGCGACCGACTTCGGATTCGACAACTCGCCCTTCCTCGAGGAGCTCGAGGAAGCCGGTTTCCACACCTCGACCCGAGCCACCGCGAATTACAGCTCGACCCATGTCTCGATTCCCAGCATGCTCGACATGGATTTGCCCATTCGCGAAGGCCCGATCATTTCCGTCAATGATCTACGGGCTCTTGGCGTGATCACCTCCGGAGACAATGCGGTCGTTCGCTCACTCAAGGAGCTCGGCTATTTCTACGTGCATGGTTCCAGCGAATGGTGGGGGAATCGCTGTGGACCCGAAGTGGACGTTTGCCTGGGCGGCCCGCTTATGGACATCACTGCTTTCGACCTTCTTCAGGCCACACCGTTGCGGACCTTCCTCTTTCCGGAGACCGGTGATCCAGGAACGGCCACCACCGTAAGAAGACTCGAGGAACTCGAGGAATGGGAGCAGACGTCTTCGGAATGGCCCGATCAGCCCAAGTTCGTGTTCCTCCATGTCATCCTCCCCCACCCTCCCCTGTACCTCGATGCGCAATGCGACCCGAACCCGGGTGAGATGCTGTCGCAGCGTCGGCTGAATGCTTACCCGCCTCTGGAGGACAGTGTTGTTGCGGCGAGGAAAGCGGCGTATGTCGAGCAGGTGGAATGCGCCAACCAGTTTGTCTCCACGCTATTGGAGGCCGCGGACCCCGACAGCATCGTGGTACTTACCTCGGACCATGGGCCAGATTCACGAGCCCAGTTGTCGCAGACCGCGAAGTTGTGGCAGCCGGATGCGGTCAAAGAGCGGATGTCGACCTTCACCTCGATGCGCCTTCCGTCCCAGTGTGAGCAACCGAATGAGGACCTCCACCTTGTCAACATGTTCCGCCTCGTCATCCGGTGCATCGCCGACGGCTCGGAGCTGCCCCTCTTGCCTGCCGAGCACTATGCAACTCCCCCGTCCCGATATGAGGGTTCGATGATCCAAATCCAGGACCCTGATGACTTCATTGCTGGGTCGTCCATGCCGACATACCTATCCGTAAGCTAGAAAGGATCTCTGTGCGTCCCGTTTTCGCCTATCTCGACCCCGTTACCGGTGGAGCCCTACTCCAGGTGCTGCTCGCCGCCGCTGCTGTCGTGGGTCTGGGCTACCAATACATTCGCCGCTTCTTCAAAAGCGTCGTCGCCAGATTCAGCGCGAAGCCTGTAGAGGAAGAGAAAGCTCCGTCGACCCCGGTCAGTTAGGTCTAACCGGCCTCTGCCACTTCGCGTAGCTCCCGCTTCAATTCGTTGACCTCGTCCCGGAGCCGGGCCGCGTATTCGAATCGGAGCTCTTTGGCCGCTTCGTGCATCTCCTCCTCGAGGCTGAGCACCAGCCGGGTCAGATCGTCGCTCTCCAGATCGAGCGGCCGCCGCTGCTGGACCTCACGCCGCCTTCGACCACCGTTCGGGGTTTCGGATTGCACCAGCTCCAGGATGTCGGAAACCCTCTTTCGCACCGTCTGCGGATCGATCCCGTGCTCCTCGTTCCAGTCGGCCTGGACTCTCCGCCTCCGGTTGGTCTCGTTGATCGCACTCAACATCGACCTGGTGACGTTGTCGGCATACATCACTACCTGACCATCGATGTTCCGGGCGGCCCGCCCGATGATCTGGATCAGTGACGTGTCGGAACGGAGGAACCCCTCCTTGTCGGCGTCCAGGATCGCCACCAGCGAAACCTCGGGCAGGTCGAGACCCTCACGAAGCAAGTTGATCCCGACCAGGACGTCGAACTCTCCCAGTCTCAGCTCGCGCATGATCTGGACACGTTCCAGAGTGTCGATTTCGGAGTGCATGTAGCGGGCCCGCACCCCCATCTCCAATAGATAGTCGGTGAGGTCCTCCGCCATCTTCTTCGTCAGAGTCGTCACCAGGACCCGTTGCTCCCGCACTGCTCGCTGCCTTATCTCGTCGAGCAGGTCGTCGATCTGACCTTTGGTGGGTCGGACCATCACCTCGGGGTCGACCAGGCCGGTGGGGCGGATTATCTGCTCGACCACCTGGGTGGAGTGTGAGATCTCGAAGTCGCTCGGAGTGGCGGAGAGGAAGACCAACTGATTCGCCTTTTCCAACCACTCGTCGAAGCGAAGCGGGCGGTTGTCCTTGGCCGACGGCAGGCGGAACCCGTGTTCGACCAGGGTCTCTTTCCGGGAGCGATCACCCTCGTACTGGCCCCCGATCTGAGGCACGGTCACGTGCGACTCGTCGATGATCGTCAAGTAATCCTTGGGGAAATAGTCGAGGAGCGTGTACGGGGCCTCCCCTGGCGAGCGACCGTCGAGATGACGTGAGTAGTTTTCGATCCCGGAGCAGAATCCGATCTCGCGCATCATCTCCAGGTCGTAGTTGGTCCGCATCCGCAATCGCTGCGCCTCGAGCAGCTTGCCCTTGCCCTCCAACTCGGCGAGGCGGTCTGTCAGCTCCTGTTCGATCCCCACGATCGCTTTGAGCATCCGCTCCCGCTCGGTGACGTAGTGGGTGGCCGGGAACACGAACACCTCCGGCATCTCGTCGAGTACCTCACCGGTGACCGGGTTGAGGCGAAGGATGCGCTCGATCTCATCGCCCCAGAACTGGACCCGGACGATGGTCTCCTCGTAGGAGGGAAACACTTCCAGGGTGTCGCCTCGGACCCGGAACTTGCCCCGGATCAGGTTCACCTCGTTGCGCTCGTACTGGATGTCGACCAGACGCCTGATCGCGTCGGCCATCGGGTACTCGACGCCCTGAACCAAGCGGAGCAGCTGGCCCATGTATTGCTCGGGCGAGCCCAACCCGTAGATCGCCGACACGGAGGCCACGATGATCACGTCGTCCCTGACCAGGAGACCGGCCGTTGCCGAGTGCCGGAGCCGGTCGATCTCGTCGTTGATCGTGGCGTCCTTCTCGATATAGGTATCGGTCTGCGGGATGTAGGCCTCGGGCTGGTAGTAGTCGTAGTAGGAGACGAAATACTCGACACGGTTGTTTGGGAAGAACTGGCGGAACTCATTCGCCAATTGGGCGCCCAGTGCCTTGTTGGGCGCGAGGACCAGAGTCGGCTTCTGCACCTGCTCGATGGTCCAGGCCATAGTGGCCGACTTTCCTGACCCGGTTATGCCCAGAAGGGTCTGGAAGCGATCGCCCCGTTTGATTCCCTCGGCCAGCTTCTCAATGGCCTTAGGCTGATCGCCGGCCGGCGCGAAGTCGGACACAACCTTGAACTCAGGCACGGGGGTGAGAGTACAAGGGGCCACCGTCATGAAATCGTGCCGTGAGGAGTCGCCCTGTCATCGCCTGATTCACAGACGGGAAAGGTTGCTCGGTGGGCCTTGCCCGTCGGCTTGGTGACGGCTGCTTCTCTCTACCGACCACTCCAGTTCGTCGCCGACAACGCGTGGGACCTCGACTCACCTATGAAACCGATCCTGATCGGACTGGGAGTCGCCGTGATCGGCGTCGTCATCCTCATGTCCCTGGCCCGGTTCGGTGTCGACCCGAGGGCGGCCGCCCTGGGCGTAGGCACGCTGATCTTGATCCTCTTCTTCTGGTATCAGATCCCCGTGCCGACTGCGCTGAAGCTTGCGGCTCCCGTGCTGGTCACGTTGGCTTCAATTCGAATCGCCCGCACCACCATGATCGGTGGTCTCTCATTTGTCGCGCTTGCGGTCATCGGGTTGTACCCGCTCGTGGATTTGGTCCTCGCCCACATAGAGCAATCAGAGCCTTATCCGATAGTTGCCTCTCCCAGGCCCACCGGGCAGGTCGTCCCAACCGACATCGTCGAGGACGTGGTCTTCGTCGTCGTTGACACCTACCCGAGTTTCCTCGTCGCCGAGTCCTGGATCGGCCACGAGAACTCGGCCCTGGAGCAACAACTGGACGCGGCGGGATTCGCCACCCCGGACAGCGCCTGGGCACAACTCACGTTCACATCCCTCTCGGTGTCGAGCACACTCGAGTTGCGCCCCGTCGCGGTCTCCGGGCCCTTGCCGCCATGGCGCAACGAGAGCTCGGTGCGGCAGCTGCTGCGTGGCGACAACCTGGTTGCAACTGCCTTGCAATCGGCCGGATTCGCCTACACCCATATCGAAAGCGGGCTCAGCGGAATGGGCTGTGGCCCAACGGTCGACCGCTGCATCGCGGCGCACTGGCTCGACGAGGCCACCTGGCTCCTTCTTACGCCTTCGATCGCGGCCGTCCCGCTCGACAGCCGATTCGGGTATTTCTCAGTCCCAGCGACCATCGAGGCCGCCGAACACCTGGAGCAGTTGCTCGCGGAGACGGCGGGCAACGGGGTCCACGATTACGTCTTCTCCCACTTCTTCCTTCCCCATCCGCCAATCGCGGTCGATGCGGCATGTGAAGTTCGCGACGATGTGCTCTACCCCTCCGATACCCCTTCCGACCGGGCGCAGGTGGACGCGTTCTCGGGCCAGCTCTCATGTGCCGATGCATTGATATCCCGCATTACGAGCAAGGCCGGCCCGGACACTGCGATGATGATCACCGCCGACCACGGCAGTGGGTTCAGCGGCCAGGTCAACCGGGACGGATCCACTTGGAGTGACGGTGATATCGGGGAGAGGCTGGCAACCTTGCTCGCCTATCACCTGCCGGCGGGCTGTGAGCCACCGGAGGACGAGGTGAACATCGACGTCATGCGGGCCATCATGAGCTGTGCCGTAGACCTGGAGCTGCCGGCAAGGGACCCCACCGTGTTCCTCGGAGCCGAGAACCCATTTGTCGTGACTCCAAAGCGCATATCTGAGATTCGATCCGGAGTCGAGAGTGGGGCGATCGACCCTTTCGCGAGTAGCCCTACAGGTCCGGGAGGATGAGATCGACCGCTCGGGCCAGCTCTTCCAACGCTCCGGAGTTCGGAATCACGAGATCGCCGGCTGCCAGCCACTCTCCTCTCGAAGGCTGAGCCGCCAGTCGACGACGAGCGTCATCGGGGTCCATGCCCCTGGCCAGCACACGCGCCAGCCGCACCTCGTCGGGCGCGTCGACCACGATCCGCGGCCAACCGAGGGCATCGCTCAGAATCGGTGCCTCGACGACCGCGATCCCCTCGAAACCCTCCAAGTCACTTCGAATGCTGCCGAAGATCGCAGGGTGGGTGAGCGACTCCAACTCGCGGAGCTGTTTCGGATCGGAGAAGACAATGGCCGCCAATTGCTTCCTGTCGATCACGCCATTTCGGAGCACCTCGGGCCAGCGGTCGACTACCCCGGCAAATGCCTTCCCCCCTGGTTCCAGGACCCGATGACCGACCCGATCGGCGTCGATCACCCTGACCCCGGTAGCCGCCAGCATCCGGCCCACTTCGCTCTTCCCGGATCCGATGCCACCGGACAGCACCCAGCGACGTTTCTCTGTGATCACCGTGATCGACGGTAGCCTTCCCCAATGACCGTCACTGCTCCCTGGGAGCGGCGCGTCCATTTCAGCATCGAGGTCGGTCAGTTCATCGCGCTCGTGGTCGCCGTGGTGGTCGACCTGGTCGGAAACGGATTCAGCGCTGAGTCCCTGATTGCGGTCGCGGTCGCGACGATCTACGTGATCGCCTCCTCGGCAGCCCCCAACGAGTGGTTTCACATCCGCTTCGGGGCAGAGACCTTCACGCTGTTCGGTTCCTTTCTCACCATTGTCGCCATGACCTTGACCGGGGGCGCTTCGAGCCCATACCTCTTGCTCTCGATGGGACCTCCGATCTTCGCCACCCTCTATGGGGGCATCCGCAGCGGTCTGATGACCGGGCTCCTCTCTGCCGGATTGCTGGCTTTGGTAACCCTGTCTCAAGGCGAGCAGTTGATAGATGCGGCGCCGGCAATGGCCCTCTATCTCGTTTTCGTGCTCCTGGTCGGTGTGATCCGCAAGCTTCTCGAGGACATCCACCAGCAGGCCGCCGACCTGGCGATCGAAAAGGAGTCGGCGACGCAAAGACTGGAAAGCCTGGAGGAGATACACGGAGTGCTGGTCCGGCTCTCCCAGGACGTGTCCGCTGGCCGACTCAACGCCGTCGAGGTCGGTGCCGAGACTCTTGACACCATCCTCACCAGGCTCCCGGGATCGGCCGGGAAACTGGCCATCGAAGGTGAGAGTGGGCTGGTGGTGCTGGCGGCCCGGGGAGTGCCCGACCCTGATGGCCAGGTCTATGAGATCCCGATCACGACGGCCGACTCTTCGGTGGGGATGATGGAATTGGTCACTCCGGAGCCACTCGAAGAGGCCGACCGCCTGGCCGTGGAGGCCTATCTGCGCCCGCTGGGCATAGCTTTTGCCAACCTCCAGCTGCTCCAGGACATAGCCGGCTCGGCGGTCGCCGAGGAGCGGCTGCGCCTCGCCCGTGAAATGCATGACGACATCGGGCCCTCGCTGGCCTCGCTGGGACTCGCCCTCGATCTCGCCGGGATGCAGATGACACGCGACCCCGAGTTGGTGGCAGACCTCAAAGTCCTTCGCTCCAATGTGACCAAGCTGGTGGAGGACGTGCGAGCAAAAGTCGCCGACCTCCGCAGCACACCCGGTCCCACCCTCACCGCCCGGGTCCTCCAGGCAACGGCCGGGTTCAACGGCAGCCCGCAGATCGTGGTGGACATCGACGAGCGCCGGCCGCCCCGCCCCGCGTTGATCGGAGACCTGACTTCGATCGTGACCGAGGCGATGCGCAACGCCCATGCCCACTCCCATGCCTCGACCATCCTGATTTCCGGCCAAGTCCATCGCGACTGGGGCAGTTGCCAGGTCAAGGACGACGGAAAGGGCTTTGACCCCGAATATGAGCCCGACGGGCATTTTGGCCTACTGGGGATGCGGGAACGTGCCGAAAAACTTGGAGCAACTATCGACTTCGACTCAGAATCAGGGAGAGGGACAACCGTGACTATCGAATGGGGCAACCGATGATCCGCGTCATGATCGCCGACGACCACAAACTCTTCGCAGAGGGGCTGAGTCAGGCCCTCGACTCCCTTCCCGATGCCAGAGTGGTCGGCGTCGTCGACAGCGGCCCGGCGCTCGACGAGGCATTGTCGTCTCAGCCGGCCGAAGTGTCGATCGTCGACATCGAAATGCCCGGCGGAGACGGGATAGAGACCATCGCCAACCTGGGCAGGAAAACCAAGGCGATCGTGGTCTCGATGTACGCCTCGGATGACCAAAAAGCCCGGGCAATCTCCGCTGGAGCCAAGGCCTTCTTCTCCAAAGGCGTGCCGTTGCTCACTCTCGCCGCTGCGGTGCGTGCCGTGGCCGACGGGCAGAACCTGATCGAGCTGGAGGACCATGAGCGGGACGAAGTGCTCGAGGCCTACAGCCAGGCCCAGCTCGACCCGGGGGCGGCTTCACTCACCGAGCGCGAGAAAGAGATCTTGCAGCTGCTTGCCATCGGAGTATCGGCCACCGACGAGCTCGCCGATCGCCTCTACATCTCACAGAAGACGGTGAAAAACCATCTCGCGTCGATATTCCAGAAGCTGGCGGTCAGCGACCGAACGCAGGCTGCCATCGAGGCAATTCGCCTCGGTATCGCCCGTCCCACCTGAGGGGAGATGGGTCGTTAGACCCATGATCGCGAGCTACACCCGCCCGTATCCTGATCTCGTAAGCCAGGAGGGAATAGTGCGTAGGCGCTTGATCACATTCATGAGAGATGAGCGGGGAGCCGCCCTCGTCGAGTGGGCGATGCTCGTCGTCTTCATCGCCATTGTTGCACTGCTTGCGGTCACCGCCGGGGGCAACGAGATGTCGGAGTCGTACTCCGAGATCACGTCTGCTCTCATCAGAAGCGGGGCCGTGACTTGATGGTTCGGTAGACCCATTGTCGCCGAACCATCTAGGGCTAACTTGCCCAATGTACTGCAAGCCAGTAATCCGACTAAGGAGGGGTTTATGCTTGCTCTGTGGACCAAGGTAACGAGCTGGACTCAGTCCGAGAAAGGCGCCTCAATGGTTGAGTACGCCCTCCTCGTGGTGCTGATCGCCATTGTTGCCCTCGTCGCCGTGCAGATCGCCGGTGAAGAGGTCTCCGAGACCTTCAGCGAGGTCAGCTCCGGTCTCGACCAGTAGTCGAAACCTCATTCGATTGAAAGGGGCCCGCTTGCGGGCCCCTTTCTACGTCTGTGACGCTTTGGTCTCTCCCGACAGATCACACTTTGTGGATCTCGTCTCCCCGGTGCACCGACCCGGGGACCACGACCCGGGCGTAGATCCCCCGCATCGAAAGCTCGACGCCGACTCCGGTGTTTACGAATCGCAGCGCCTCGGGCCCGAACCGTCCCGGCGAACTTGGCGCAACCGCGGTGTGGCATCTCGGTCACTTCGAGAGTCGCCGAGCCAAGTCTCAGTCTGGTGCCAGCCGGCAGGTTGTCCTTGCTCAGGTCGAGGTCGACATAGAGCTGGTCGCCGGCCAGGGCCCACCGGCTGCGGTCTCCGGCCACCAAATCGATGACCCGGGCATTCATCAAGGTGACCTGGGTCTCCAGGTACTCGTCGCTCGACATCGCCCCGGAGCTGCCAGTCGTCGCCACCAGGCCGGCATCGGCATCGAGTCCGCCTACGTCCAATTCCTCGCGCTGGTCGACCGCAGGGCGACGGACGATCATCTCGACCGATCCCAGAGTCGCGAGGCGACTCGCGGATGTGGTCGAGACCCGGCCTCGAGGGCCACGTCGTCGAGGAACCGAGCAGTGTCCACGCTGGAAGTATTACACCCCTGTCTGGCACCAGAACGACGTATTGGTCGTCCTCGAAGCACCTGCTCCCAGCCGGCCGCCCTCAGGTCGGCCACCACTGGCTCGTCGACCCTGAGCAACACCTGCTCGATGCCGTCGCGCTCGAACACGGGCTCCCAGGGCTGTTCACCCTACGAACCGCCACGAACTCGGCAAGACGATCCCTGTAGAGCTCGGCGCGGTCGTCGATGTAGACCTGTCGTCCCGGGCCTTCGGCCCAGATCAGGTATCCGCCGGTACGGTCGTCGTGGAACGTGTGCCCCGGGCCCAGCGCCGAGGTCGCGGCGATCGGGAACCGCTCCGGGTCGAGGGAGGCATCCGAGCGTAGGAAGAAGGGAAACACCAGGACGAACAAGGCGAACACCGATGCCTGACCGGTGGTGAACCTGGGGCTGGCGAGAATTCGGAGCCGGTAGACACCCGAGGCTGACCAAGGGACCAACGCGAGCCAGGCCGGCGGCACCGCCCTTGTCGCACCGAGTCCCAGCGCCAGGAAGGGCACGATCAGCCAGAGGTGACGCGGGGTGACTCTGCCCTTCGACCGCCGCCCACACGATGAGGGCGAGCCCGATGAGAAAGGGCAGGAAGATCAGCGAGATCAGCTCGGGCTTACGCCACTCCGAAAGCAGAGCGAGGGCGTCGCCGGCGTCGAGGAACTCGAGAAGGATGGTTGCGACACCGAGCCCGTGAGCGGTGAGGAGTGTCACCAGACCGCTGAGGATCGCCGTAGGGAGCCACTTCCACTCACTCTCGGCAATCAGGGTCAGTCCGACATATGCGAGACCGATAGCGAAGCTGCCGTGGGTCGAGGCCCACACCCAGAACAGCAGCGGAAGCGCCCAACGCGTGGCCGGGCGCTCCCAGGCGAGGATCACGAGCACGAACAGCGCAAAGGAGAAGATCACCGGCCTCGGCACCAGGAAGCTGATCAGGAGCAACGTGCTCAGGATCAGGACCACAGCGGTCCCGGACACACTCTGCGACCGTCGAAACGCGACCAGACCGACGCCGAGGAAGGTCACCGTCGTCGCCAAGAGCATCATCGGAGGGACGAAACCGAGTCCCCAATTCCTCTCTCCCCAGAAGTAGAGGAGCTCGACGAGCCAACTCTGCGTGAGCCAGGGCTCACCATGCATCGTGAAAGAGAACGGATCGGCTGTCAGCACCGCCACGGCGCCGTTCTGAAGGTCACCGGCGCGGATGTGCCACAGGAAGGAGTTGTCCCGGATCGGAGCCCAGGCATCCACTACCAGTGCCACCCAGGGCACCAGTAACAGCAGGTGGGCGAATGAGAAGCGGCGAGGTGACGGCGCGAGCGCCGTCTCCTCAGCCATCAGTCGACGAAAGCGGTGCCGATCTGGATCGCCGCCGGCCCAAGAAGCACGATGAACAAGGCCGGGAAGATACAGAACACCAACGGGAACACCAGCTTGACCGGGGCCGCGAACGCCTTCTCCTGCGCACGCTGGCGCCGCTTCACCCGCATTTCGTCGGCCTGGACCCTGAGCACTCGAGCAATGGTCACACCGAACGCCTCAGCCTGGATCATGGCCAGCATGAACGAGCGGAGCTCGTCGAGATCGGTGCGGTCCATGAGGTGTCGCATTGCATCACGGCGGCTGACACCGACTCTGGTCTCCTGGAGCATCCGGAAGAACTCCTCGGAGAGCGGCCCGGGCACGGTTGCAACCACCCTCGAGAGAGCGGAGTCGAAACCGAGACCGGCCTCCACAGAGATGACGAGGAGGTCGAGGACGTCGGGCAATGCCCGGAGCATCGCCTTCGATCGATCGTCGATCTTGCGCTGCAGCCACGCGCTGGGCCCGAAGAAGCCAAGGACTATGGGCAGGATGAAGAGAACCGTCCTCTGTAGGCCGTCGCTTCCGTAATCGACGAGGAAGAACGCTGCCAACAGGCCCAGGGCGGTTGTCAGGAACTTGATGACCACGAACGACGGAGCATCGAGGTTGCCCGGGTTGCCGGCGAGCACCAGCTTGTGCTGAATCTTCTCCATGTACCCAACCGGGGTGAACCGGCGCAGGAAGTTGGAGAACTTGAGCACGATTGGCCCGATGGTTCGCTGCGCAAGAGGCTTGGTCAGTTGATCGTCACGGATCACGCCGCCGGTGGTGCGTCCGTACAGAGCGAGGCGGTTGGTCATGTCTTCGCGAGCTCTGGTGACCCCGAGGCCGATCCAAACCGCAACGAAGAAAATGAGTGCGCCAACGGTGAGAACCGCCAGCAGTTGTCCGTCGAGTTCCAGGAGGTTCATATTTCGATATCCACGATCTTCTTGAGCCAGAAAATTCCACCCGCCATCAGGAACAGCCCTGTGACGATTGCGACCCTTCCCATAGGCGATTCGATGAGCGGCATCAGATAGTCCCGGTTGGTGAACCAGAGGAAGATGCCCAGTGCGAAGGGAAGGGAGCCGAGCACGAAGGCGGAAATCCGTCCTTCAGCGGTCAATGCCCTGATCTCACCCTTCAGTCGGTTCCTGGCCAGCATGGTGTCAGCCACCGTCTGCAAGACTTCGGCCAGGTTTCCACCGACCTCGCGCTGGATCTCGATCGCCATGGTGGCCCACTCGAAGTCCTGAGACTGGGTCCGCTCGGCGATCCCGGCAAGGGAGTCAGAGACCGTGCGCCCCAGGCGGGCCTCGGTTACGGCCCGGCTGAACTCCCTCGAGGTGGGATCCGGGGCTTCGGAGGCGACCGCCTCGATGGCCTGCAACAGCGAATACCCGGCACGCAGCGAGGTAGAGAGCAGAGTCAGGGTGTCGGGGAGTTGCTTCTCGAACCTGGTCTTCTCACGACCTCCGGCATAACGGATCATGAAGAAGAAGAACAGGAGCAGCACACCAAAGACGATGAGGCCGGTCGTTGGGCTGCTGAAGATTGCGAGAAAAACGCCACCTACGGCTGCCAGGCCGAACATGGCCAGGATCGCCTCGCCAGGGGTCATCGGGATGTTGGCCTGCTCCAGAGACGCATTGACACCTGAAAGCATGCCCCGCTTCTTGACCTCTTCCTCGGCGGCCTGGCTGAACCGGTTGAGCAACGGGATCCGCTCCAGGAACGGCTTCTTCTCGAGCTCCTCGGAGCGTCCCTTGCGACCATACGCCTGGAGGCGCTTGGCGAATCGGCCGCCGCCCTCGTCTTCGTCACGGCCGAACAGGATGACCAGGAACAGGAACAATGTGAGTCCCAGGCCGACCGCGCCGATCAGGGCCAGCGAGCTCGACGGGAGAGGAAGCGAGTCCTCGACCGTGACCGTGCTCGGCGGAACCGTCTCCGGGACCGTGGTCACCGCCAAGGTTGTCGTGGTCGCATAGCCCGAAACAGCGAACGTCACAGACGAAGACAGGCCGCCTGGATACGTGGCGACGAATTCGGCGTCACCTGGCGTGGTCACGGGTGAGATGAAGCGTGAGATCAGGGTGTTGCTGATCTCACGGGCGATCTGGGTGTACAAGCCCGACAGCGCCTCGGGATCAGGGGTGGAGAGGAAGAGCCCACCGCCGGCGGCGGCCACGGCAGCGACTGCGTCAGGGTTGAAGTCCGGCGACTCGAGGGCCACTCCGAAGGTACGCACCCCACTCTCGGCGACGGCGGCGGTTGCCTCCTCTGCGGTGGCGGTGGATGCGGTGTCCTCGCCGTCACTCATCACGATCATGTTCGGGATCAGGGTGTCGGTCGAAGGGTTGTCGAAGAGACTCACGCCGAGGATCACCCCGTCGTTGAAGGCAGTCTCGCCATCGGCGACGAGGGCGTCGATCCGGGCGTTGAGATCGTTCGCGTTGGTGGTGAACCCGGTCTGCACGGTCGCAGTGTCGGCGAAGCTGACGATTGCAATCGAGTCCTCAGGGCGCTTTTGCGCTATGAAGCTCTTCGCAGCGGCCTTCGCCGATTCCATCGGAGCCCCTTCCATCGACCCTGAGGTGTCGATGACGAGGACGACGCCAACCGGAACTGAGGACTCGCCGAGCGGCGCCACCTCGAGGTTGCTCACCGGCTGGCCGTCGACGGTCACTTCCAACAGGGCCGGGTCCGGGGCCTCCGTCATGTTCCGGAACTCGACCACGATGGTCGTCTGGCCCCCTTCGGCGTACCGGGAAGCCTCGATGTCCGTGATTTCCAACTCCGGCGCCGTTGACTGGGCCATCGCGGTCGCGCTCAGCCCGAAGACGAGCGCGACGACGAGCAGGGAGAGTTTTCTCACCTATCGACCTCTGGCGAAGGGCTCGGGATCGAAGAGGTCGGCCGGGAGCCTGATGCCCTGGTTCTCGAGATCTTCGGAGAAGGTGGGGCGGATTCCAGTGGCCTTGAGCCGGCCTTTGTACTGGCCGTCCTCATCGACACCCATGCCGTAGTCGAACAGGAATATGTCCTGGAGGGTGATGATCTCGCCTTCCATACCCTCGACCTCGGTGACGTGGGTCACCCGCCTGGTCCCATCCTTGAGACGGGACACATGGATGATGAGGTCCACAGCCGACGAGATCTGCTCGCGGATGGCCCGGACCGGGAGGTCGAAGCCTGCCATGAGCACCATCGTCTCGATGCGGGACAGGGTGTCACGTGGGCTGTTGGAGTGGACGGTCGTCAAGGAGCCGTCATGACCGGTGTTCATGGCCTGGAGCATGTCGAGGGCCTCAGCCCCACGAACCTCACCAACGACGATGCGGTCGGGCCGCATACGCAGGGTGTTCCTGACCAGGTCTCGAATGCCGACCGCGCCCTTGCCTTCGATGTTGGCGGGGCGGGACTCCAGGGTGAGCACGTGCTCCTGGTGGAGCTGGAGCTCGGCGGCGTCCTCGACCGTGACAATCCGCTCGTCGCCGGGGATGTAGGAGGACATCACGTTGAGAGTCGTGGTCTTCCCGGAACCGGTACCACCGGAGATCAGGATGTTGAGCCGCCCACGAACACAGGCACGTGAGAAGTCCGCTACCCGCTGGGTGATGGTCCCGAAGTTGATGAGGTCGGCTTCCTGATATGGATCGACCGCGAACTTTCGAATCGTCAGGAAGGGCCCGCCGATTGCCAGCGGATGGATCACCGCGTTGACACGGGATCCGTCCGGGAGACGGGCATCCACCATCGGGGTGGCCTCGTCGACGCGACGTCCGATCTGACCGACGATCTTGTCGATGATTCGGCGCAGATGGACCTCGTCGACGAACTTCACATCCGAGAGCAGGATGCGGCCCTGCTTTTCGTAGTAGATATCGAATGGCCCGTTGGCCATGACTTCGGTGATGTCCGGATCATTCAGCAGCGGGTCGATAGGCCCGTATCCGAGGACGTCGGATGCGATCTCGTTGAGGAGAGCGCGACGATCCGCGGAGGTGAGAGGCAGGCCCTGCTCCTGATCGACCGCCCACTCCAGCATCTCGAGGACGCGGAGACGAAGCTCGGCGTCGGACATCTGCCGGTCATAGAGGGTCGGACCCAGTTCTTCGACGACCTTGAAATGGAGGCGTCCCCTGAGCTCGCTCATCGCATCGGAGCGGTTCGCTCCGATATCGACGGTCTCGCTCTGCCTCGCTGCTGCGACTCTTTCAGATAGTGATGGCACCGTTCACAACCCTTCCCACTACTTACGCCCGAAGAGCCCGCTCTTTTGCGTGCTCTCGGGGATCTTCCCCGCGATCAATGCAGCAACACTCTCGAAGCCCTTGGCAACCTTGCCCTTGGGGTCTGTCTCGACCACCGGGCGTCCCTCGTTGACCGAGTTGGGGACGGCGGCGTCAGAGGGGACGGAGGCCGCGATCTCCATCTTCAAGGCGCCTTCGATCTCTTTGTTGTCGAGTCGAGCCTTGGAGTTGCTGCGGTTCATGACCAACTTCACGTTGGCGGTAGAGAACTTGAGGAGACGAAGTGTCTCCAATGCGAGCTTTGCGTTCTTCACCGATGGCAGGTCCATGTCGACCACCATCAGCACTTGGTCCGCCTTCTCGATGAGAGACAGGATCAGCTCGTCGAGCATCGATGCTGTGTCCACGACGATGTAGTCGTAGGTCTCCTGCAGGACGTCGAGCATCTGCATCAGCCCGGCAGTGGTGATGTCGTCGGCAAAGGCCGGCTCCAGCGGCGCCGCGAGGACTCTGAGCCCGCTCGGGTGCTCCGTGAGGAGCGAGTCGAGCATCTCGGAGTCGAGCTGATGCAACTCGTGGGCCGCATTCACCATGGTGAACCTGGGCTCGAGCTGGAGCAGCAGGCAGACATCGCCGAACTGGAGGTCGGCGTCGACCAGGACCACTTTCTTGTCAGCCAATCGGTTGAGCAGAAGCGCCACATTGGTGGCCACCACCGTCTTGCCACTGCCGCCTTTGGCCGAGCTGACCGTGATGATCTTGCCCCGCTCGGCGCGATCCGCTTCCTGAGACGCCCGGGCGGCGACGTTGCGCCGTTTGAGGACGTCGTGAGCGAACTGCTCGATTGCAGCCTCGATCTTGGTCTCGTCGAGGGGCGTCTCGATCACGTCTGACACCCCGGCCCGCATGGCGTAGCGAAGCATGTCGGCTGTCACCGAGTCGGCGACCATCATCAGCACCAGGACCGGGTCCTGGTTGTGGAGGCTCCGCACCTGCTCCATCGACTCCTCGTTGCTGTACGAGGGGCCGAGGAGGAGCATGCGGAGCTCCCCGGACTCGATGGTCTGGCTTGCTTCCTCGATGGAGCGGGCCACAGGCAGCCGCCCTTCGAAAAGCTCCTTAGCCGCAGAGACGAATTCCTCGTCCTTGTCGACGACCAATAGGTTGTGTTCTGCCATTGACATGGTCGAACCTCTTACTCAGTTCTCTAGCCGAAAATGTCCTCGACCAGGTCTCCACCGAACAGCGTGTCGATGATGACACCTTGCGTCTCCACCTCGACGAAGTCTGCAGGGACCAGGGTCAACCACATGGAACCATTCTCGAACGAATATGCAATCCGCTCCGCCTGCTCGGGTGTGACCTCGAGTGTGAAGAGGGTCTCGTTTCCGGTGTCCTCTTCCTCTTCTGCGGGCGGCGCTTCACCTTCGACTGGTGCCTCGGGCTCGGCCTCGACCTCTTCCGGCTGGTCCTCGTCAGGACGGATGTCCCGACCGGTGGCCAGCACCGGGATGCCCTGCAAAACGAACCGGGTGTAGGTGACGACCGCTGATCCACCCTCGGTTGGTTCCTCGCCCTCAGCCGGCGCGGCTCCCGGATCGACGCTGATGCCCTCGAATCCAGGTGGCAGGAGCTCGAATGCGATGTCCAGGGTGATGATCAGGTTCACCCGATCGCCCGGCATCACGAAGCCGTTGACACCGCGGACGTTGTCCGTCGAGATCGACATAGCCTGCTTGCCCGATGGGATCTGCTCCGCAAGAGGGAGTGACATCGACGGTGATCTCGGTCCACTGCGAGGTGGTGAGCACCGTGTTCGCCGAGATCGGTCCCGCTGCAACCGTGTTCGACAGAACCTGGTTCAGCTGTTCCTCGGAGGTGATGGCCCCGGCCGGCAGGTCTTCCTGCTCCTCGGTGCCGGCAATGACCATCTCGCCGCCCGAGGCGAAGTTGGAGACGACAATCGCTCCCTCCGTGCCTTCAGGGATGTCTTCAACGGCCCGGAACACAGTGACCTGTGCCTGACCCGCTTCGATCTCGTCTTCGATGCCCTGCAAGTAGTTCCAAACCGCCCAAGCGGCGAGCCCGGCCAGTATCAAGGCCACAAGCAGAACGATGGCTCTCCTACCCATTGAGTCCCCTTCGTTTGTCCCCTCGGTTGGGCGCTTGCCTCGAACCGGCGCACACCGTTTGGCATGCTACCGATCGGGGCGCGCCCGCCCAGTGTTTCAAGTCCAATTCCACAGGAATGATTCGGACCGTTAGAAGTCAGTCTTGAGGCTTTCGCGACAATCTCCATAGTTCGGTCGTCTCATTGTGGAGAGATGCACGCGATGCGCTAGTCCTTCGGTCCGGCGTTTGGCGTTTGGCGGCCGACGCGCCAGCCTCAGCTCTCAGCGTCGGCCGATGCCCCGCTCTTTGAGCTCCTGGAGGATCGCCTCGAGCGAGGCGTCGACCGGCATCGGGGGGCGCTCGTCCTCGGTGGGCCCGAACTCGCGCTCGAACTCCTTCTGAGGCTTGCGACGGCCCTTCTTCTGCTCCTCGATCTGCGCTTCACGCTCCTGCCAGTCGGGCGAAGCCTGCTTGATGGAGAGCGAGATGCGGCGACGCTCGTCTTCCTTCTCGGTGATCTTCACCTTGACCTGCTGACCGATCGAGAGCTCCAACTCCGGCGACTCGACGCGGTGTGGAGCGATCTCGGAGACATGGACAAGGCCCTCGACCCCGTCCGCCACCGAGACGAAAGCGCCGAAAGGCACCGTCTTGGTGACGACTCCGTCGACGACATCGCCGACTTCGTGCTCGCGAGCGAACACGTCCCACGGGTCGTCGCTGGTCTGACGGATCGACAGGGAGATTCGCTCCCGGTCCCGATCGATGTCGAGCACCTTGACCGTCACCTTGTCGCCGACCTTGACCAGCTCCCCAGGATGGTTGACGTGCTGCCATGAGAGCTCGGAGACATGGACCAAGCCGTCCATCCCACCGAGATCGACGAACGCTCCGAAATTGACCACCGAGGAAATGACCCCTTCTCGGATCTCGCCCTCCCCGAGCCCGTCCAGGAACGCGTTGCGCTCCTCGGCCTGGGCCTCTTCGAGGTAGGCACGGCGGGACAACACGACGTTGTTGCGGGCCCGGTCGAGCTCGATGACCTTGGCGGTTATCGGCTGTCCGATGAACGGGTCGAGGTCGCGCACCCGGCGCAAGTCGACCAGCGAGGCGGGAAGGAAACCGCGAAGGCCGATGTCGACGATCAGGCCACCCTTGACGACCTCGATGACCGTTCCCTCAACCGTTCCCTGCTCCTCGGAGATCTGTTGGATCCGCCCCCAGGCTCTCTCGTACATCGCACGCTTCTTGGAGAGGATGAGCCGGCCCTCGTCGTCCTCCTTGTTGAGGACCACGGCTTCGACGCGGTCTCCGACCTTCACCGCGTCGTTGGGGTCGACGTTGTTGCGGATCGACAGCTCACGGGTCGGGATCAGTCCCTCGGACTTGTACCCGATGTCGATCATGGCACCGTCGGAGTCGACGCTGACCACGGTCCCCTCGACGATGTCGCCCTCTTTGAACTCGAGGACGGTCGCTTCGATGGCCCGCTCGAAGTCGTCTCCGATGTCGTCGGGCAAGTCACTCAGATCGGGGGCAACCAGGGCCTCACGCCCCGACGAGCGGACCGGCGCAATGGATTCGGCGATCTCTTCCGGTGCTTCAGCCTCAGCCACCTCGGCCGTGTCTTCCGCTGTCGCAGCCTCTGCCACCTCGACAGGCTCTTCCGGTGCTGCGAGCCTCTGCCACATCGGCGGTCTCTTCAGCGGGGGCCGGATCGGCCATTGTCGGAGCCTCGTTCACCGGCTCCTCTTCAACCACGGGCGCCTCGTTTTCGGGCAATTCTCCGTTGGCTGACTCGGGCGCCTCCACACTCCCCTCCTCGGCAGTGCTCACGGGCGCGTTCTCTTGGTCGATGGACATGTTTGGGTGGTTACCTCCGAAAGGAATCTCTGCATGCGCGTGGCCTGCAGGAACTGCGAGTGTACGCAGGAATCGACGATACCGCCAACGGGATTAGGGGAATCAGCCCTTCACGCTCGCCAGGTCGGGACCGGTCGCAACCTCCACACTCAGCGGCACGTCGAGCTCGACCACGCCTTCCATGGTGGCCACCACGAGCTTCTGGGCCTGTTCCAACTCATCGGCCGGGCACTCCAGTATCAACTCGTCGTGGATCTGCAGCACGAGCGTCGAGCTCATGCCCTCATCCCTGATCCCGGCGTCGAGGTCGATCATGGCCTTCTTGATGATGTCGGCCGATGTGCCCTGGACCGGGGCGTTCAGCGCCATCCGCTCCCCCATCTGCCGGATCCGAAAGTTGTCCGACTTCAACTCGGGCAGGTATCGCCGCCTGCCAAAGAGGGTGGTGGTGTATCCCTGGTTCCGGGCCAGGGTCACCATCGAGGACATGTACTCCTTGACCTTGACGAACTGGGAGAAGTAGGCGTCGATGTGGTCTTTCGCCTCGTCGCGGGAGATCCCAAGTCGATCGGCAAGGCCGAACGCCTCCATCCCATAGAGCAGGCCGAAGTTGATCATCTTGGCTGTGCGCCGTTGGTCGTTGCTGACATCGGCCTCGTCCAGCCCCCAAACCCGGGCCGCGGTGGCGGTGTGGACGTCGGACCCGGTGCGAAATGCCTCGAGGAGGAACGGGTCGCCACTCATGTGTGCCAGGACCCTGAGCTCGATCTGGGAGTAGTCGGCGACCAAGAACATCGCGCCCTCTCCCGCCACGAAGGCTCGCCGGATGGTCCGACCTGACTCGGAGCGAATCGGGATGTTCTGCAGGTTGGGACGATCAGATGAGAGCCGGCCGGTGGTGGCGGCCATCTGGTTGAACCGGGTGTGGATCCGGCCGTCGACATCGATCAGCGGCAGGTACCCGTCGACATAGGTGCTCCGCAGCTTCTCCAACTCGCGGTACTCGAGGAGGGCTTCGATCAGGGGGTGGTCGATCTTCTTCAGAACCGAGGCGTCCGTCGAGGGCTTGCCAGTCGACGTCTTCTTGACCACCGGCAGGCCCAGCTTGTCGAAGAGGATGAAACGGAGTTGATCCGTCGAGTTGACGTTGAACGGCTCCCCGGCAAGCTCCTGGACCTGGGCGTCGAGCTTGGACAGTCGTTCCCTCAGGTCGGTGCCCATCTCTTCGAGATAGGCGCGGTCGACTCCGATCCCCGCATGCTCCATCCGGGCCAGGACCGGAACCAGTGGAAGCTCGAACTGCTCGAAGAGCTCGATCTCGTCCCGGTCGGCAAGCTCGGTTCGCATCCGCTCTGCGAGTCGGCGCACCGCTTCGATCCTTCGCCCTTCCAGGTCGAGATCCGGACCCGTATCGAAAGGAAGAGTGCCTGCAGCGTCCTCCTCGTCCGGTGACGACAGCTCGATGTCGAGCCACCGTTCAGCCATTTCCTCCAGGGCGTAGGTGCGCTGCGATGGATTGATGATGTAGGCGGCAAGTGCGGTGTCCATCTCGAGCCTGGCGACATCGTGGTCGAGGTCGAGAAGCGAGCGGGTCAGTTCCTTGAGGTCGTGGCCGACGACTGCCGCCGATCCGGATTCCATTGCATCGAGCAGGGGGCCGGCGGCGTCGAACGGGATGACCGCTGCCTGAGAGGGACCGACCGACACGGCCAGGCCGAAGGGCTCCTGCCCGTCGCTCACCAGGCCGACGACGAGGGTCCGATGGTCGGTCAGGGCGGCCACCTCGTCCGGCGAGGTCGCCAGGCGTGACTCCACCTCGAGGACTTCCGATTCTCTCGTCGCCGAGGGGAGCGCCTCTTCGAGGTCGTTCCACATCGAATGGAATTCGAGGCTGTCGAAGAGGTCCTTGACCAGCTTGCGGTCCCACTCCCGTGTCTCGAAGTCCTCGACACCAACCCCGACCTCGAGGTCCTCGACCAGGGTCATCAGGTCCCTGTTGAGAAAGACCTGCTCCCTGTTGGTCGCCAGGTTCTCGCGCAGCTTCGGGGTGAGCTCGTCGAGGGACGCGTAGATGCCGTCGAGGGTGCCGTGGTCGGCCACCAGGCGTGAAGCGGTCTTCTCCCCTACCCCGGGCACGCCCGGGAGGTTGTCCGAGGTGTCGCCCCGGAGCGCGGCATAGTCGACGTACTGGTTCGGCGTGATCCCGTACCGCTCTTCGACCCACCCTTCGTCGGCGAGCACGGTGTCGCTGATCCCGCGCCGGGTGTACACCACCCGGACCGGGCCTCCGATCAGTTGGAATGCGTCCCGATCGCCCGTGACGATCAGGACCTCCCACCCCTGGTCGACCGTGAGCTTGACGAGAGTTGCGATCAGGTCGTCGGCCTCGTAGCCCTCCATTCGGAGTTGGGTGATCTGCTAGTGCGTTGAGCACCTCATCGATCAGGGGGAGCTGACTGCGGAAGTGGTCCGGCGCTGCCGATCGGTTGGCCTTGTACTCGGGGTACTGCTCGGTGCGGAAGGTCTGCCGGGAGACGTCCCAGGCCACCGCGATCCCATCGGGATGGAAGTCCTTGAGCAGCCGGATCAACATTCTGGTGAACCCGAACACCGCGTTGGTGACCTGGCCGCCCTTGGTCGCCAGGTCCTCGGGAAGTGCGTAAAAGGCCCGATAGGCGATGGAATTGCCGTCGATCAGGGCGAGCGTGGGCACGGGTCGACGGTAGCGGTCGCTCCGGTCAGTCGGGCAGCCGGGTCAGCAGTTGGTCCCGCTTGTTCGCCAGCCGCCGCCGCCGGTCGGCCAGGCGATCCAGGGTCCGCTCGAAGCGACGGACGTCGCCTCGGGTGAGACCGGCCTCTTGCCGGTCGATGTAGTTGCCAACGGCTGCATCTCGTTGGGCGTCGTCGTCGATCAGCCGGTGGTAGTCGAGCTCGGCCATAACCAGGCGCGCCTCGCCGTCGATCGCCTCGATCCGATCGTTGATGCGGAAGATGCGACGGTGGAGTCGGTTCACCCGTCAGAGGCTATTGCCTGGCATCGTCTTTCGGCTCGTCGGGCCATACACTCCCCGTCCGGCCGGAGTGGCGGAATGGCAGACGCGATGGACTCAAAATCCATTGTCCGCAAGGGCGTGTGGGTTCGAATCCCACCTCCGGCACCTCAGTAGGTTTGGTCCCAGCGGCCGATCACTTGGCCCGAGGCGTCGTAGGCCACGACTTCGAAGTCGACGAAATCACGGGCCCCGGCCGGGAGCACTGCCCAACCGCCGACTGGTCTCTGCCAACGCGGCTGATCCCCGTCTACGGAAATGGTGACCACCGAGGTGCCTTCTGGGACTTCCACTTCGACCTCCCCGAGCATTCCTTCTTGTCGGCTGTATCCCGAAATGCCGTACCCGTAGCGGGCGAAGCCGTGACACCCGAAACTGCCGCTTCCTCCCTGCGTCAGGATGCCTTCACATCTCCCTCCACTTGCCGACTCGAACACCAGCACCCTGGTGTCGACTTCCTCGACGTAGCCGATGTGGAGCACTGGACGATCCGGCGAACCGTTCCCATCTTCCTCGACCAAAGAGTTAGCGGACAGCTCCCAGAACATCTCCGGGATCTCGTCCCCCGTTGCTGCGGGAATCAAGACCACCTCCGCGCCCAGCGCATCTGTGTCGAACTCTGGCTCCGGTCCCGGTAGGGGTTGCAAGATGAGCGGGTCCTCCCCGATCACGCTCGCATTCCTCGTAACCGATTCGAAGTAGTGGGCGCGTGCGTGCATTTGCGATCTCGTCAGAGAATGTCAGAACGTAGAGTTCGAGCCCCTGATCGATGACGTGGGCCACGGATCTCGGCGAGGTCGAGATCTTCCAACACGACCAGGGCGGCAGCCATCGTCATGACCTCGACCGTAGACCCACTGGCCTGTCCGGTAGACCCGGTGACTGGTCCGACGATTGTTGTTTCAACCGGGCTTTCGTCGAATTCGGCTGGCGCCGGCTCATCGAATACCTCAGCGTTGGGGTAGTAGTCGACGGACTCGACCCCGTCGATCGCCTCGATCTGATCGACGAAGGCCTCGGGATCGGCTGGGACGGGGAAATGAATCATCAGGTCCCAATCCAGGTTGGCGAGAGGCCCGCCGGGGACAGGTTCGTTGGAACCGCCCGCCAGCCAGGCCACCCCACCGACGACAACGATCAGTGCGAAGACAGCCGCCGCCAGCCAGTACCCGGCGAGCGGTCGGGCCAGGGGCCGTTGAGGGACTCGACGAAGAGCGGTCAGTGTGTCCCACTCGACTACCGGCCCCTCAGTCTCCAAACGCTCCCAGACCCTGCGTAGATCGGGATGCTCGAGGATGTCGCTCTTACTCATCGGTCAATACCTCCTTGAGACGGTGGCGGGCCAGGACCAGATATCGCCGCACCGTTCCCGGTCGGCAACCCATGAGATCGGCGGACTCGGCCACGGGAAGGTCCTTCCAATAGGTCAGGTACACGGCGGCCCTCTGTTGTGGCGGCAATGCCAAGACCGCCGCCAGGACCTCGGGTCTCGGCTCCGGCGATGACGTGTCGTCGCGAGTTGACGGCAGCTCCTTGGCAGCCCGGCGATGGTTCTTCGCTTCGTTCGTCACCGCCCGAAACAAGTACGGCCGAGGGTCGTCGAGAGCCGACAGCGACCCCTTGGCGACGAGGACCCTGGTCACAACCGCTGACAGCAAGTCCTCGGCATTGCTCGGTCCCACGAGCACCGAGGCGTAGCGAACCAGCTCATCGCTGTGTTTGCGCCACACCACCTCGTCGTTCACACCCATATCACACACCACAGCCCCAAACCGCTGCACCGCCGACAAGAAGTTTCTGACAGAGGTCTGGAATCTGTCGGTGGGGTCTGGAGGATACGAACATATGTTCGACTACACTGTGGGGCGGCCCGACCCTCCGGAGAGAACCACGGTTAGCGGGCGACCACCGCCATCGCTCCATCTACCGACACCGACTCCCCCACCTCTACCTCCCGTCGCACCGTGGCAAGGGCCACGGAGTCAGCGATTGAGGTCACCATGCCCACCGTGACATCACCGTGAGTCACCTCGCTGCCCACCGACGGGGCATCGCCAGTGAACTCGAGTACTCGGAGATGCTTGTTGACATGCCCGCGACGGGCGATCCGACCCACCAGCTCCTGACCCAAGAAGCAGCCCTTCTCGAGGTCGACTGCCAAAGGGACTAGACCGGTCTCCTGTGGAATCGTGGAATGGCCGGTATCGACCCCCACCAGGGGCTCCCCAGCCTGAATTCGTAGCCGCTCGACCTCTTCCGCTGGGACGGGAGGCAATTCGGGCTGCTTTCCCACCACCAGGAACCGGGGCACGTCGCTCCATGAGACGTCAGCCACCAGCCCCTCGCCATCCCGCGACCACATCCCCACCTCGCCGAACGCCCCCACCACCAACCATCTGGACCCGGGCTCGTCGCTGATCTCGACATCGACCCGGATCCGGTAACGCCCCAGCGCCGACGACAACTCCCCGCCACGGCCGGAATCGGTGATCAGACCAACCTCGTCATCGCCACGCAGCACCCACATCAGGTGATCGATCCGACCCTGGGGGTTGAGCAGGAAAGAGCGAAGAACCGTGCCCGGCTCCATCGCCGCCACCTCCTGGGAGATGATGTCGTTGAGGAACCGGACCGTGTCTCCACCCCGGAACCAGACCAGGTCGGGAGCGACTGGAGCCAACCGAGGCTCCATCACACCGTGGCCAGGTCGTTGAGGAACGGGACCGCGAGGAAGACATCGACCAGCCACGCCGAGATTCGCCCCAGGCTCCCGGTCACCATCACCACGCCAAACGCAACAAGCAGCAGTCCGGAGGCGATATTGATCGAGCGCAGGTAAGGCTTGAGTCGCCCGAACACTTTGAACATGCCCAGCCCTGCCAGCAGGAAAGGGATCCCCAGGCCGAGCGAGTAAGCCACAAGGAGGATGATCCCACGGCCCAGAGTGTCCTGGGTCGCCGCTGTAGCCAGGATCACGGTGAGCACCGGCCCGATGCACGGAGTCCAGGCAAAGGCGAAGGCGGCGCCCATGACCGGCGGCGCCCACTTCCCGAGCCGGGAAGGCCGGACCTCAGGGCGGCGCTCCTGTTGAAGCGCTCCGAGGAAGCCGCGATTCGAGACTGCCATCGCCACCATCAACGCACCAAAACCGATGATGACCACACCGGCGATCCGGGTGAAGGAGCTCATGTTCCGCAAGAGGAACTGGCCGATGCTGCCGGCCGCCGCACCGAGGGCCACGAATACCACGGTGAATCCGGCGATGAACATCAGGATCACCCTGGTCAGGCGTCGGGTCGACACGTCGCCGGACTCAATCTCTGCCGCCGAGTAGCCGGACATCATCGACAGGTACCCGGGCAGCAGTGGCAAGACGCACGGAGACACGAAGGAGATGATCCCCGCCCCGAACGCCACCAGCACCTGGACCAGGAATGCTGCGGAGCCGACGTCCTCGAACACGCCGCGATGTTCCCATGCGCCCACTCCCTACGCTCGGACCGTGCCTTCCTGGTCACGACGCCTGCTCGACCCCTTGCTCCCCGTGGACCGGTTCACCGCCTCGGACCGACGCGTCGTCTTCGTGATGTGGACCGCCGGAGTGGTGCAGGGCTTCGCCCAGTCTCAGGCTGCCAACACCCTGCCCTTCACCCGTGCCGGCCTCGGGCTGACCGAAGGTGAGATGAGCTTGCTGCTGGGGATCGCCCGCCTCGCCGCATTCGCCGCGCTACCCCTGGGGTGGCTCGGCGACCATCGCGGAAGAAGGCGACCGTTCCTCATATCGATAACCCTTGTGGTGGCCGGCGGTTCGATAGCCGGCCTGACAGTCGACGCTTGGCAGTTCGGGCTCGCCCAAGCGGTGCTCCGCACCGGGACTGCAGCCATGTCTGGGCTGGCCGTGGTGTTGCTCGCCGAACAGGTCAGCCTCGGGATTCGCGCTTACGCAATCTCCTTCTTTGGCGCGGCGGTCTCGCTCGGAGCGGGCCTGGCGCTGATCACTCTGCCCCTCGCCGACGGCGGGGGGCAGAGCTGGCGAATCCCCCATCTGCTGATCGCAGCCGGATTCCTCGTCATCCCCTTCCTGTCGAGGAACGTTCCAGAGAGCCAGGTCTATACCGAGGTCCACGACACCTCGGGGCACTGGCGTGACCTCGCATTCGGCCCATGGGCGCCCCGATTCTGGGTCGTGGTCTCGATCGGGTTCCTCGCATCGGCGTTCTCCGCGGTCGCCATCGCGTTCACCACCGAGCGCATGATCCAGGTCGTCGGGCTCAGCACTGCGAACACGGTGCTGATCCTCCTCCTTGGGGGCACGCTGGGCGGGCTCGGGTTCTTCGTCGGCGGGCACCTGGCCGATGCCTGGGGTCGGCGCCGGACCTCGGTGCTCAGCCTCCTGCTCGCCTTAGGGGGAGGAATCCTTGTCTACTGGACGACCTCGCTCCCCCTGATCGTGGTCGGAGTGATGGTGTCTTCATTCGGGACCTTTGCCTTTGTCCCGGCCGGGGGGAGCCATCGTGCCGAGCTGTTCCCCACCGGGCTCAGGGCGAGTGCGACCACGGCGTCCTCCAACTTCGGGCTCGCCGGATCGGCCATCGGGCTCATCCTTGGGATATTCACCATCGACCGAATCGGCGTCTCGGAAACAGTGACTCTCCTCGGCGTGGGAATGGCAACGGCAGCATTCCTAACCCTCCTCCTGCCCGAGACACGGGGTCAGGACCTGACGGCAACTCCCGACACCGCTCTCCGATAACTCACGGCGAACACCAGGGAACGGGCGACCAGCATCGCGGCGATCGCCCACCAGATGCCGGTCAGGCTGTCGCCGAGTGGCGTGAACGTGATCAGCCCGATGGCGAGCAGGGCGCCGGTGGCGGTCGAGGCGAGGATCGTGCCCAACGCGAACAGCCCGAAGAAGATGCCATCGGCCACGAACAGCGGCGAGGCGACCGGCATCATCCATGCCACTACCGGCATGGTCGCCACGACGAGGGCTGCCACCGCGTCCGAAGCGACGAGGTTGCCAAATACCGACCCACCCACGCCGAGAAGGAGGGTGATGGCGACGCCGACCCCCACGCCCCAGACGAGGAGCCGCCCGCTCACCCTGTCGATCTCCCTTCGGTTGCCCGCTCCGGCGCCCGCGCCGACCATCGCCTGACCGGCGATCGCAAACGAGTCGGCGATCATCGCTGCGATCAGCCAAACCTGGAGCACGACCTGATGGGCGGCGATCTGCTCGGTGCCGATGGTGGTCGCCGCCCGCGCCGCCACTGTGAAGGCCAGCAGGAGGATTCCGGTGCGGATCGTGATCAGGACAGCGCTCCTGCCCAGGGTGAGAAGCGTGGGCAGCGACTCACGCAGGCCACGGGGTCGGTTCGCGAGCCGGCGCCGCCCGATCAGTGAGAGGAACCACACCGCTCCCACCACCTGGGCGAAGACGGTGGCGATCGCCGCGCCCTCCACTCCCATGTCGAATCCGAAGATCAGTAGCGGATCGAGAACCAGGTTGATCCCGTTGACCACCAAGGCCACCATCAGCGGTGTTCGGGTGTCCTGATGGCCGCGGAAGGCGCCATGGGCCGCAGTTGCAATCAGCACTGCCGGTGCCGCGATCGCCCGTATCCTCAAATAGGAAACGGCCGGGCCAGCCACCTCCTCGCTGGCCCCCATGAGGTCGACGAACCAGGGAGCCAGCAGTTCGACCACCACCGTGGCCAACACTCCCAGAACCACAGCCAGAAGCAGGGCATCGCCCACCCATCTCCGGGCCATCCCCTCGTCGCGCCGTCCCAGAGCCTGGGCGACGAGAGGAGTCGTGGCGTAGGCCAGGAAGTTGAAGCCAAAGAAGGCAAACCCGAGGATGGCGGTGTCCACCCCGAGCGCGGCGAGCTCGACGGCTCCGAGCTGGGCCACGAAGGCGGTGTCGACAAGCGTCAGGAGCGGATCGATGGCAAGCGAGCCCAACGCCGGGATCGCCAGACGGAGAATCGACCGATCGAGGCTCCGAGCCGTCACCGCTTCGTTTTGGCGGCCACCGCGAACCGGTCCGGCCATTGACACAGGTCGAACAGCTCACAGGCCTCGCAGTGGGGGCGTCGGGCATCGCAGACGTCCCGGCCGAACTGGATGATCCGCATCGACACGCCCGACCAGGTGTCCTTGGGAAACAAGGCCATGAGGTCCTTCTCGATCCTGGGTGGTTTCGTCTCTGCGGTCAGCCCGAGCCGCCTCGAGACCCGGTTGACATGGGTGTCTACCGCGATCGCAGGTGTGTCCCACACCTCGGCCAGGACAACGCTCGCAGTCTTACGGCCGACTCCGGGGAGCTTGACCAACTCGTCGAGATCGTTGGGCACCTCTCCGCCGAAGAGCTCCTCGACGGCCTGGGCGAGGCGGACGATCGACTTGGTCTTCTGCCGGTAGAAGCCCGTCGAGTACACGATCCGCTCCACCTCTTCCGGATCCGCTTCCGCAAGGTCCACGGGCCGCGGATACCTCTCGAAGAGGACTGGAGCCACTTTGTTCACGTTCTCGTCGGTGGTCTGGGCGGAGAGGACTGTCACCACCAGGAGGCGAAACGCGCTGTCGTAGTCGAGGGCGGTGCGGATCGTCGGGTAGCGGCCGGTCAGGCGCCGGAGGATCGAGCGCGCCCTCCCCCGCTCCTTGGCGCTCGGTATCGACCCATCGGCCCTGGCACCTGGCATGGGCGCATCGTAAGCCCTACTGGGTGACCTGATACTCCCCGGATTGCACGCGACGGGCGAGCCTCATCAGGAGGCGGATCCCCATGACCGAAGCCAGGAAGCCGAGGGTCAGGACCACTGCAAACTCGGCGGCCGTGGTGTACGGATTGGCACATGCCTCGATCCCCGCCGGGCACAGGCCCCACCCGGTCCCCCCGTCGAGCAGGTCGATCAGAACCAGGATCGGGACCATGGCGATCCCGATGGCCAGAGCGGTCAGGAAGAGGGTTCCGAGGCGGATCAACAACAACGCCATCACCGATCACGATAAACCAGGCCCCTGAGAAAGCCGGCATACAATCGCCGACCCGTGCCGGCCTATCACCAGGAGACCTTCACCCCTGAGGAGCAAGCGGTGCTGGCGAGGTTCTTCACGAACACCGACCTCCCGGTCTTCGCCCTGATCAACCTCCCCGAAGTGGTCAAGGGGGCATTGTTCGCTCGCTACTCGCGGTCCTCGAAATCATTGCGCCGCCTCTTTCTCGACGAGTTCGTGGCCGACTCGGACCTCGGGATGGGTGCATTGGAACGGGCCCTCGAGGATGACCCGATGGGCTCGGCCGCTCACGCGCAGGAGCTGTATCAGCGCATCTTCTTCGACTACGGGGACGATTCGGTCGCCCAGCTCGGAGGAGCCCATCTCGCCTGCGAGCAGGCGTCGAACCTCCTCACGAAGGCCCTGGAATGGGGACGGCTCGCCGCCTATCTCGAGCAGTCGACGCGTTACATCCGCTACGACTCGCGCCTCGGCGGCCGCTATCGCTACCTGGTGCCCGACGAGATCGCGGGCTCGAGGCATGCCGATGCCTACGTGGGACTGATGGACCGGTCATTCGAGGTGTACGCCCGGATGGTCGCCTACATGATCGGCGTCTACGAGGAGCGCCACCCTCGGGGTGAAGACGACTCGAAGATGGTTTGGAACGCCACCATCCGGGCCAAGGCATGCGACACGGTCCGCGGGCTGCTGCCGGTGTCCACCCTCTCCAACGTGGGCATCTACGGCACGGGGCAGGCCTACGAGATGTCGTTGGTGAGAATGCAGGCGAGCCCGGTGGCCGAGGTCCGCGACTACGGGGCGATGATGCTTGGTGAGCTCCGCCAGGTGATCCCGTCCTTCCTGACCAGGGTCGACCTCGAGGACCGCGGCATCAGGTGGTCCCGCTACCTGTCCGACGTGAGGACTGAGCTCGAGGATCGTGCCTCCACCCTCGGCGCTGCCACGGACTCGGGCCCTGGTGTGACTCTCACCGATTGGGACCCGGATGCCGAGGTGAAGGTCGCCGCCGCCGCCTTGTACGCGGTCTCCGAACTTCCCGACGCCGCCCTCCTGGAGCGAGTCCGAACGATGTCATCCGGGGAGCAGGCCGACTTGATCAGGGCCATGGTCGGTGATCGGGCGAACCGCCGCCACAAGCCGGGTCGGGCAATGGAGCGGACCACATATCGATTCGATGTCACCTGCGACATTGGGGCGTTCCGCGATTTGCAACGCCATCGCCTCATGACCCTGGAGTGGCAGCGGTTCTCGACCCATCTCGGATTCGATCTGCCACACGAGGTTCGGGAGCACGGGATGGAAGATGACTGGCGCTCGATCATGGAGCAAGCCGGTGAGCTCTACGAGGCGGTCCGCGGCGATGTCGGCTCCGATGTTGCTCAGTACGTCGTGCCCTTCGCCTTCAACGTGCGGTTCGTGATGGAGATGAATCCGAGGCAGGCCTTTCATCTGATCGAGTTGCGCAGCCAGGTAGCAGGCCATCCCGCCTACCGAACCGTGGCCCAGCAGATGCACGAGGCCATCCGCGACGTCGCCGGTCACCGTCTGATCGCCGACGCCATGACCTACGTCGACTACAGCGAGATCGAACTGGAGCGCCTGGAGGGTGAGCGTCAGGCAGAGGTGCGGAGGGCCACGCGTTAGCGTTCTTCCATGGCCAAATTCGACGTCGACGCCATGGTGCAGCGCTTCAGAGAGCGTGCGGCAGCGGTGAAGGAGCGCCCGCTCCCGCCGGTCGCCGGTGAGGAGCGACGCCGCTTCATCGAACAAGCCGAGCGCGACTACACCGACTACGCCTTGATCGGCAACGCCCTGTGGAGCGTCGAGGACGAGCACCTGGTTCTCCGCATACCACTCGGCGAGTAGTGCTCGACAAGCGCCTGCTCATCGTCTCGGGGAAAGGGGGCGTGGGCAAGTCCGCAATCGCCGCCGGGTTGGCACTCCTCGCCCAGCGACGGGGGCTGCGCGTGCTGGCAATGGAGATGGGCTCTCCCGATGGCCTGGCCACTCACTTCGGGACCGGCGCCCTCGACTTCCAGCCTCGCGAGGTGAGGCCCGGCCTTCACGCAATGCGGATGGTTCGTTCCGACGCGTTGCTCGAGTATCTCTCGCTCCAGCTCAACATCCCGGGGATGGCCCGCTTCGGTCCGGTGGCACGGGCATTCGACGCCCTCGCCACCACGGCGCCGGGGATCCGAGAGATCATCACAATCGGCAAAGCGGTGTGGGAGGTCAAGGAAGACCGTTGGGACATCGTCATTGCCGATGCTCCGCCCACAGGTCAGATCGGCTCCTTTCTCAGGGCACCGTTGACCATTGCCGAGTTGGTCCCCGGGGGCCGGGTGCGAGCCCAGGCGGACATGATGAGCGATCTCCTCGCCAACCCGGCTGCCACCGAGTTGGTCCTGGTGACCCTTCCCGAGGAGTTGCCAACCACCGAAACCGAAGAGACTCTGCAGTGGCTCGACGTCGAAAAAGTCGTGTCGGCGCGCACTCTTGTCGCCAACCGCGTCCTCGACGAGCTCGAGGACCTGGGCACACCGCGGGGCGCCGTCGGGGAGGCTGCGCTCCTCCACCGCTCCCTGTGGTCCGAGCAACAAGACTGGCTGCAGCGCCTTCCACCCGACCACAGCCTCCCTTATCTCTTCGGCGTGTTCACGCCTGGAGAGGTGGCGGCGAGGATATGTGACGAATTCGAGGCCTGGACGTGACCAAGACTCTCCTCGTGGCCGGTGCCGGTGGGGTGGGAAAGACGACGGTGGCCGCGGCGATTGCGATCCGGGCCGCCCGATCGGGCCTGAGGACACTCGTTGTCACCGTCGACCCCGCCCGTCGGCTGGCGACTGCCCTTGGAGTCACCGACCTCGGTAACGAGCCGCAGCCGCACCACGACGAGCCCAACCTCTGGGCGGCGATGCTCGACGCCGGCGCTTCCTGGCGAGCGGTTGCGATGCGGCACGCCGATCCTCTGGTCGCGAGCCGCCTCGCCGACAATGAATTCTTCAAGGCAGCCTCGGAGCATTTCCCGGCCTCGCAGTCCTATGCGGCGGCCGACCAGGCCGTCACTTTCGTCCAGGCCAGCGCCTGGGACCTGGTGGTGGTGGACACACCGCCCTCCGGTGGAGGCATCGACTTCTTCACCTCGCCGGCACAGATGGCCGACCTGGTCGGAGGTCGATTGCTCCGTTGGATCACGGGGGGACCGCTTCCAGGGCGGCGGGTGCTGTTCAACGCCGCCGCCAGGCCGGTGCTCAGGATGGCTGACTCGATCCTCGGGTCTGATCTCCTGGAGCGGGTAGCCGAGTTCCTCCTCGACCTCCGCACCACCTATGACGGCGTGGCCCGCCGGGGCAGGGAGATCGAGAAAGTGCTCCGCTCGTCGGCGATCATCGTCATAACCACCGCCGACCCTGCGCCGGTGAGAGAGGCGATCCGTTTCTATCGGGAGCTCCCCGCCATCGCGACCGAGCCTGCCGCCGTGGTGTTCAACAGGATCCTGCCCGAGGGATGGGCTCGGGCCCGGGTCCCCTCGGGAACCTCCCCGGAACTCGCGGCAAACATGGCGCGTTGGAAGGCGGAGACGGTCCGCCAGGGTGACACCAGGGACGAGTTCTCGTCCCGGTACGGGGCAAGGGTCGCCACCATCCCCTGGTCACCGACGGCGCCCACCGATCTCGACGGGCTCGCCGGGATTCTCGATCGGGCTTCGGACATCCCCTGGGCATCTATCGGAATCCCTGAGCCGATATAGCCTGTGGGCATGGCAAGCAGTGCCGCCTTCTTCGACCTCGACCGCACCCTGATCTCCGGCGCTTCGGCGTTTCCCTTCGGCATCGAAGCATGGAGGCAGGGGTTGGCTTCCAACGAGGACCTGATCCGCTGGGGCGTCGCCGCCATCAGCTTCAAGCTCCTCGGCGACAAGGGCGACAACTCAGAGGAGATCAAGGGCGATTTCCTCAGCCGGAGCGAAGGCGCCTCGGTGCGCGCCATGGAAGGGGTGGGGACGGCGGTGATGCCCAAACTCGTCGCCCGAGTGCGGCCCGAGGCCCGGCGCCTCATCGAGATGCATCACGAGGCCGAGCGTGACACCTGGATCGTCTCCGCTTCCCCATACGAGATCGTGGAGCCGTTCGCCCGAACCCTTGGGATGACCGGTGCCATCGCCACCAGGGGCCGAGTCGTCGCCGGGCACTACACCGGTGACCTCGACGGGCCCTTCGTCTACGGCCAGGGCAAGGCAGAAGCGATCGACAAGCTCACCGCAGACAGGGGTTACGAGCTCGACCGCAGCTACGCCTACTCGGACTCGATCTCCGACCTCCCCATGATGGAGATGGTGGGGCATCCGGTTGCCGTGAACCCGGATTCAGAGCTGGAGAGAGTTGCCCACGAGCGGGGTTGGCCGATTGTCATCTTCGCCCGGAAGACGAAGCGGGCCATAGCCCTTGGCGCCATGGGCACCGCGGGCGCGGTATTCGCTGCGAGTGCCTATGCGCTGGGCCGCCGCCACGGGAGGGCGGGGGCGATGGCCAAGGTCGCGGAGAAGCAGATGAGCGGCAGCTCCTGACTAGATGACCACCTTCTGACCGAGCAGTTCCTTCAACTCGGCGAACAGGGCTGACCTCGGCTCCACCCGATGGCTGTCTGCCAGCTTGAGAACCTTGGTCCCATTGTCTCCGACCATGTGCAGGAACACGCTCGCCGACCCGGGGTGATTCGCCAGTATCCCTTTCAGGCGGTTGACCACCTCAGGTGAGAGTCGCGTTGCTGCCACCTGGAGCCGCACCGAGGAGTCGTCCCGCACTTCGAGCTCTTTGATCTCGCGGGCGATGACCTTGACCTCGTCCCCTCGATGGTCGAGATTGCCGGCCACCACGACCACGGCGTCTTCCACGATCACCGGTCCGAAGTCATGCACCGTCCGTGGGAAGGCCATCACCTCGACGGAGCCTTCGACGTCTTCGAGCTGGAAGAAGATCATGGGCTCCCCTTTCCTGGTCCAGCGTCTGGTGATCGAGGCAACGAGCCCTCCAACCGTCACGGAGGCGCGGTCCGTCAGCTCCTCCAAATCGCGGATGGTGTTGGCTGTGGCCGCGGCCAGTGAGGGCCCGATGGAGAGCAGGGGGTGATCTGAGACATAGAGCCCGAGCATCTCCTTCTCAAACCCGAGTCGAACCTTTTGCGACCACAACAGCGTGGGGATCTCGATCCTGGTCTCCACGACCGCCTCGACGTCTCCTGCGAACAGGCTGTACTGGCCCATCTCCTCGTTTCGCCGACGCTCCATGGTGGCGTCCAGGATCTGCTCGTAGACCATCATCAGGCCGCGTCTGGTGTCGCCGGTGGCGTCGTAGGCGCCGGCTTTGATCAGCGACTCGACAGTTCTCTTGTTCAACACCGACGGATCGACCCGGTCGACGAAGTCCTGGAACGACTCGAACGGCTGATCGGTTCGGGCAGCGACGATCTTTTCCACCACCCCGTCGCCGACGTTCCTCACCGCGGAGAGGCCGAACCGGATCCCGCCTTCGCGAACCGTGAAGTCGGTGTCGGATTCGTTGACGTCGGGGACCAACACCTTGATCCCCATCTGCCGGCACTCGTTGAGGTAGACAGCGGTCCGGTCTTTGTCCTTCTTGGTCGCGGTGAGGAGGGCCGCCAGGTACTCGGCGGGGTGATGGGCCTTGAGGTAGGCGGTCTGGTACGCGACCAAGCCGTAAGCGGCGGAGTGACTGCGATTGAAGCCATAGCCGGCGAAGTGCTCGATGAGCCCGAAGATCTCCCGGCCCACCTCTTCGGTGTGACCCTGGCTCATGCATCCTTGAACGAACTTCTCCTCCTCGGCGACCATCACCGACTTGATCTTCTTCCCCATTGCCCGCCGCAAGTTGTCGGCATCGACCATCGAGTAGCCGGCCATCTCCTGGGCGACGGTCATGACCTGCTCCTGGTACACCATGATCTGATAGGTGTCGGCCAGCTTGTCTGTGAGGGCGGGGTGGAGCTCCTCGATAGGGGCCCGGCCGTTCTTGCGGTCGGCGTAGAGGTTGTGCATGTTGGCCCCCATCGGGCCCGGCCGATAAAGGGCAACTAGTGCAATCACGTCGTTGAAGGAGTCGGGGCGCAACGACCTGATCAGGGAGCGCATCGCATTGCCCTCCAGCTGGAACACACCGATGGTGTTGCCCGACTGGAGCAGCTCGAAGGTCTTCTCGTCGTCGAGCGGTAACTGATCGATGTCGACCCTGGTCCCCGTGGTCTCCTCAACCAGCTCGAGGCAACGCTCGATGATCGAGAGGTTGCGCAGCCCGAGGAAGTCCATCTTGAGGAGGCCCAGCTCCTGGACGCCGTGCATCTCGTACTGGGTGACGATTTCGGCGCCTTCCCCCTTCTGCTGGATGGGGACGATCTCGATCAGTGGCTGAGGGCCGATGACCACCGCGGCGGCGTGGATCGAGTCCTGGCGGCGCAGCCCTTCGACGCCCCGGGCGGCATCGACGGTCTCCCGCACCGCGGGATCGGCGTCGTACAACTCACGCAGGCCCTGGGCGTTTGCGTACCAGTCTTTCACCGTCGAGTCGGCGTCCGGCGCCGGGGCGATCAAGACCTGCTCCAGGGTCGCCTCACGGCCGAGGATGGCGGGCGGCATCGCCTTGGCGATCCGGTCCCCAACGCCGTAGGGGTGACCGAGCACCCGGGCGGCGTCCCTGACTGCCTGCTTGCCCTTGATCGTCGAGAAGGTCACGATCTGGGCAACCCGATCGGCACCGTACTTCTGTGCTGCGTAGCGGATCACGTCGGATCGATATCGCTCGTCGAAGTCCATGTCGATGTCGGGCATCTCCTTACGGCCCGGATTGAGGAAGCGCTCGAAGATCAACCCGTACTCCAGGGGGTCGAGGTCGGTGATCCTCAGGCAGTAGGAGACGATCGACCCGGCCGCCGACCCTCTCCCCGGCCCGACCCTGATCCGGCTCTCCCTGGCGTAGCGGATCAAGTCCCAAACAATGAGGAAGTAGGCGGGGAATCCCATCTCCTCGATGATCTTCAGCTCGTGCTCTACCCGCTCCCAGACTTCCGGCCCCGGGCTCGGCCCATAGCGGTCCCGGGCTCCTTGATCGACCAGCTTTCGCAGGTAGGTGACCTCGGTCTCCCCGGATGGCACCGGGAACTGCGGGAGGAGGATCTTGCCGAACTCGAACTCGACGTTGGCCCGCTCGGCGATCAGCAGCGTGTTGTCGCAGGCGCCTGGAAAACTGTCGGACGGGAACAGTGAACGCATCTCGGCTGCGGTCTTCAGATAGTGGTCGTTGCCCTCGAAGCGAAGCCGGACGGCGTCGCTTCGCAACGAGCCGGTCTGGATGCAGAGCAACACGTCATGGGCGTCATGCTCGGACCGGTGGGTGTAGTGGGCGTCGTTGGTCGCGAGCAATGGTGCCTCGATCTGGCGGGAGATCTCGAGGAGGTCGGGCATGATCGCCTTCTGGGCGGGGAGCCCGTGGTCCTGCAGCTCGATGAAGTACCCCTGCTTGCCGAAGATGTCCTGGAACCGACTCGCTGCCGCCCGAGCAGCGTCGAAGTCCCGCACCTGACCCTGGTTTCCCTCTTCGCTCATCGAGTCCGGCGCCAGGAGTTGTGGCACCAGCCCTCCGAGGCAGCCCGAGGTTGCGATGATCCCCTCGGAGTGTTGGGCCAGCAGCTCGAAGTCCATCCTCGGCTTGTAGTAGTAGCCCTCCAGATAGGCCTTCGAAGACAGCTGCAGGAGGTTGCGGTACCCGACCTCGCTTTCGGCGAGCAGGTTCATGTGATAGCGCTTGTTGGCGCTCCCCGGGGGCCTGTCGAACCGGGAGCCTTCGGTGATGTATGCCTCGATCCCGACGATCGGCTTGATCCCTGCCTCTCGCGCCGCCTTGACGAAATCGACCACCCCGTAGAGGACACCGTGGTCGGTGATGGCAATGGCCGGCTGGCCATCGGCGGCGGCCGCCCCGACTACGTCTTGGATCCGGGCCGCGCCGTCGAGCATCGAATACTCGGTGTGAACGTGGAGGTGGGCGAATGACACGGCTGTCATTTCACCTTAGCTCAGATCGCCACCGCCAACGCGGCCAGGGCGGCCACCGCGAAACCGACGCCGGCGCGAAGCGCGATGGCTCTCGGCCCCTGGATCCGGGCCCAGGCCTCGGCGATGACGAACCCGGCGATCAAGCCACCGAGGTGGGCCTGCCACGAGATGCCCGGGAGCATGAAAGGGATGACCGCGTTGATCAGGAGCAGGAAGCCGAGCTGGTTGAGCACTGCCCGCCCGTAGGCGGTCTTCCTCCGATGCAGAGCCCAGCTCAGCCAGACCCCAAACAATCCGAAGATGGCCCCCGATGCCCCGACCGCGACGTCGAGCGGGCCACCGAAGTAGAAGGCGACAGCTCCGCCGACGCCCGCCGCTGCCAGGTAGACGCTGATGAAGGGCAGGGTGCCCACCCCCCGTTCCACCTGAGGGCCGACCACCCACAATGCCCACATGTTGAACAGGATGTGGGTGAAGCCACCGTGGAGCAAAGCGGCGCTGAAGATTCGGTACCACTGCCCCTCGGCGACCAATTCGTTGGCCTGTGCCATGGCGATGAAGACGTCGTCGCCGAACCGCCCGAAGTTGGTCACCAGGAAGAAGAAGATGGAGAGGGCGATGATGACCATGGTCGCCGGGGCTCCGGACCGGGCGGAATAGCGGGCACCCGGCGCCGGGCCCGTCCCGACCGGTGTCGGCGTCACCCGTTCGATCGGTTGTGCTCCCTCAGTTCGCAAGCATTCCGGGCAACGCTGGCCAACGGCGGCGTCGATCGAACAGGTCGAACAGATCGGCCGTCCGCACCGGCTGCAGCGAAGCAGCGTGTGGCGGTCTGGGTGGCGGTAACAGACCGGGGCCTCGGTGGTGTGATCCTGGGTCACGTTCGAAACGGTAGATGTCTCATGTGGCTAGCTCGGGCCGTCTGAGACCTTCGAGGACGGCAATCATGTCATCGGGTATTGGAGCCTCGACCAAGATCCGCTCCCCGCTTCCCGGATGCTCGAAAGCCACGGACCTGGCGTGGAGCATCACCCGCGGTGCGTCATGTCGTGACCGGGCCGGCGAGTAAGCGCGATCGCCGAGCACCGGGTGATCGATCGCCGCAAGGTGAACCCGGATCTGGTGTGTCCTCCCCGTCTCGAGCCGCACTTCGAGCAGCGAGACCTCGCCGTCGGCGAGCACCTCCACCACCTCGTAGTGGGTGACCGAAGGCTTGCCGGTCGCCACCACCGCCCGACGGGTGGGAAACGAGGGGTCGGGGCCGATCGGGGCGTCGATGGTCCCCGTGGGCACCGCGAACTCGTTGAGCGCAAGGGCCACGTAGTGGCGATCGATCCGGCGGGCGGCGAGGTCGGCTCTCAGCCGCTCGAAGGAGGTCGAGGTGCGCGCCACTATCAAGGCACCGGAGGTCTCCCGGTCGAGACGGTGGATCAGCCCCCACCGTCCCGGGTCCCCGACCCCTTCCAACTCCGGATAGCGATGCAGCAACCCGGCTGCCAGCGTTCCCGACTGCCGGCCCGAACCGGGGTGGACCGTCACCCCGGGAGGCTTGTCGACCACAACCAAAATCTCGTCTTCGAACAGCACCGAAAAGGCCACCTCCTCCGGGAGGAGATCCGGCGATCGGCGCCGGAGCGGGAGTCGAGATCTTGGATCCGAGCGAGACCCGGTCGCCGGGACGGGCGACATGTCCGTTCACGGTGACTCCCTCGTCGAGCAGGGCCCGCGCCACGGCCCGGCTCACCCCGAGCAAGGAGGCAATCGCCTTGTCCACCCGGGCACCATCGAGGCTCTCCGGGACGTCCAGCGTCAGCGGGTCCGCCACGCCTGTATCAGTAGCAGGCTGACCGCGATCGTGATCGACGCGTCGGCGAGGTTGAAGGTCGGTATCCACCACAGGTTGATCCAATCGATCACCTTCCCATCGAGGAGCCCGGGTCCGCGGAATATCCGATCCATCAGGTTCCCCAATGGCCCCGGCCACGACGAGGGCGAAGGCAACGACCTCGATGGTCGGGCGTGGGTGGCGCAACGAAAACAGCAGAGCGGAGCTGACCACGACTGCGATGATCCCGAGGATGGGCCCCGCATTCTGCAGCGAGCCGAACGCGGCGCCGGGATTCTCGACGTAGGTGAAGCTGAGGAAGCCGGGGATGATCACCAATGGGCCGTCAGCGAACTCCACCGAGGCCCATCTCTTGGTCACCGCGTCGAGGGCCACGACGGCAGCCACTATCCCCACGGCAAGGGCGTAGCGACGAATCAAGTCTTGCGGGCGCAGTCGACGCAGAGCGTCACGTACGGAAGGACATCGAGCCTGGCCATCGGGATCGACTTCCCACAGCTCTCACAGATCCCGTACGTCCCGTTGTCGATGTTCGCGAGGGATCGCTCCACCTTGCCCAGGAGATCGACGGTGTTCTGCTCGATCGAGAGCTCTTTCTCGTATTCGAACTTCATCGATCCCGCCTCGGCGTTGCCGGGGTCGGGGCTGCGGTCCGAAGAGCTCTCGGTGAGCCTGGCCTCCTCGAGCTCCTGCTCGTAATCCCGAATCAGGGCCTGGAGCCGATCGCGCTCCTCCTCGAGACGCTTCCGGTATCGATCGACCGTCGATTTGGCGAGACTTCTGGCCACCACTCACCTCGTAAAGGGCGGAAACCTTATCAATTTCAGGGTTCTTCGTCACTGCAATGGGGATTCCCTACGATTCCCGCTCCCCCGCCCCCTGGAAACCCCTCATTGTGAGCAACGAGACCGACTTCAAGCGAGTCGAGCCCGCCGTCGACATCCCGGCGATGGAGGAGTCGGTCCTCGCCTTGTGGAGGGAGACCGACGCCTTCGCCGAATCGGTGCGCCGCCGCCCGGCCGACAACGAATACGTGTTCTACGACGGGCCTCCGTTCCCCACCGGCTCCCCGCATTACGGCAACCTCCTGGCCGGGGTGATCAAGGACATGGTGCCTCGATATTGGACGATGCGCGGCTACCGGGTCGAGCGCCGTTTCGGCTGGGACACCCACGGGCTGCCCATCGAGATGGAGGTCGAGAAGCAGCTCGGGATCTCCGGGCCCCGGCAGATCGCGGATTTCGGGATCGACCGGTTCAACGAGGCCTGCCGCCTCGGGGTCCAGGCCAACACAGAGGCTTGGGAGACTCTCACCGAGCGAATCGGGCGTTGGGTCGACTTCGAGAACGACTACAAGACCATGGACCCCGATTTCATGGAGACGGTGTGGTGGGTCTTCAAACAGCTGTGGGACAAGGGCCTCATCTACCGAGACTTCAAGGTGCTTCCCTACTCCTGGGGGGCGACGACCCCGCTCTCCAACTTCGAAGCCAACCTGGACTACCGCGACGTCGATGACCCATCGATCACCGTTCGGCTCGAGGTCCTGGAGGGCAACGCCAAGGTCGAAGTCGGGGACTACCTCCTGATCTGGACCACCACGCCTTGGACCCTTCCCGGGAACCTAGCGGTGGCGGTTGGCGAGAGCCTCGACTACGTCAGGGTGGCTCACGAAGGGGATCATTATTGGGTCGCCGAGCCCAGGGCCGTGTCGGTCTTCGGTGACGGGTTCGTGGGAACCTCGAAGGGCCGGGGCATCGACCTGGCGGGAGTCCGCTACCTCCCCCCGTTCGACTACTTCAGCGACCGCTGGGACCAGGGTGCGTTCCGGGTCATCTACTCCGACGAGGTCTCCACCGATGAAGGGACAGGCCTGGTGCACATGGCACCCGCCTACGGCGAGGTCGACTTCATCGCTTTGCAGGCAGCCGGGATCGACGCCCTCGTGGACCCGGTGGACGCGGTGGTTCCTTCACCGATGAGGTCCCCGACGTCGCCGGCCAGAATGTGAAGGAGGCCGACTCCACGCTGATCGAGCTCCTCGCCACCACCGGCAAGCTGGTCGAATCAGGACGGATCAACCATTCCTATCCCTACTGCTATCGAACCGGCACACCCCTCATCTACAAGGCCATACCGACCTGGTTCGTTGCTGTCGAGCGATTCCGGGACCGAATGGTCGAGCTCAACGACACCGTGCACTGGGTGCCCGACTACGTCGGGAGCCGGCGATTCGGGAACTGGCTGGCAAACGCCCGGGACTGGGCGATAAGCCGCAATCGCTATTGGGGCTCGTGCATCCCGGTCTGGGAGTGCGACAACTGCGACGAGAAGGTCGCAGTCGGGTCGCTCGATGAGCTGGAGTCACTTTCGGGACAGCGCCCGACCGACCTCCATCGGCACTTCATCGACCCCATCACCTGGGCTTGTAGCGGATGTCATGGGACGATGACCCGGATCCCCGAGGTGCTCGATTGCTGGTTCGAGTCCGGCTCGATGCCTTACGGGATGAACCACTATCCGTTCGAAAACACGGAGCGATTCGAGGCCACCTTCCCCGCCAAGTTCATCGCCGAAGGCCTGGACCAGACCCGGGGTTGGTTCTACACCCTGATGGTCCTCTCCACGGCTCTGTTCGACCGGCCCGCATTCGAGAACTGCGTGGTCAACGGGCTGATCCTGGCCGAGGACGGGCGCAAGATGTCGAAGAGCCTGAAGAACTACCCGGACCCCTCAGAGATCTTCGACCAACACGGGGCCGATGCCGTTCGAGCCTTCCTCATCAACTCACCCGTGCTCAGGGCGGAGCCGTTGCGGTTCAGCAAGGACGGGGTCGCTGAGGTGGTCCGATCGGTACTCCTGCCGCTATGGAACACCTACAGCTTTTTCACGACCTATGCGGAGGCCGACCGTCTCACCATGGCCGACCTGGGGCGTGCGCCATCGCCCGAGAACCGCCCCGAGATGGATCGCTGGATCCTCTCTGTGCTGCAGAGCCTGGTCGACGAGGTCAACACGCAGATGGAGGGCTACTTCCTCTACAACGTGGTGCCGCCGGTGCTCGGGTTCATCGACCATCTCACCAACTGGTACGTCCGCCGGTCGCGGCGCCGCTTTTGGAGGGCGCGCGGCGAGTCCGGTGAAGGAGACAGCGACAAGCTGGCGGCGTTCGCAACCCTCTATGAGGTGCTGACGACATTCATCGAGGTGCTGGCCCCGGTGCTCCCGTTCATCTCAGAACATCTCTATCAGGATCTGGTCGCGCGACACCACCCCGATGCGGTGCGCAGCGTTCACCATCGTGATTTTCCAGTGGCCAATGCGGCGCTGATCGATGCCGGCATGGAACAATCGATGGAGGTGGTCCGTGAGGTGGTCCGACTGGGGCGCAATCTCCGAAAGAAAGAGGGCCACCGGGTGCGCCAGCCCCTCGCGGAGCTGACCATTCTCACCCACGACCCGGCAGTGACCGCCGCAGTGCTCAGCCACGCCGAGGTGATCGCCGACGAGCTCAATGTCAAGAAAGTCGCGGCCACCGGAAACGAGGAGGACCTCGTTCACCTCTCGGCGAAGGCCAACTTCAGGAAGTTGGGGCCGGAGCTCGGCCCCCGGATGCAGGAGGTCGCCTCTGCCATCGCAGCACTGGGCCCCGCCGACCTGGAAAGAATCCTGGAGGGGAGCTCTGTCGAGGTGGCCGGGCGCATGGTGACTCAGGACGATGTCTTCATCGAGCGCACCGCCCGTGACGGGGTGGTCGTGGAGACCGGGCTCGACTTCGCGTGTGCGCTCGACACCACGATCACCGAGGAACTGGCGGCCGAGGGAATGGCAAGGGAGATCGTTAGCCGCGTGCAGCGCATGCGCCGGGAGGCCGGGCTCGAGGTCAGCGACCGGATCAACCTCCTCTGGGACAGTGAGGACCCCGAGGTGAAGACAGCAATGGATTCACACCGGGAAACGATCGCATCCGAGATCCTGGCCACCTCGATCTCGCATTCGGCTGAGGATAAGGGTGAGGTCTTCGATGTCGACGGACGCCAGATCCGCCTCGCCATCGACCCGGTCAGCTGATCTCGTCCCGGTCTTCACTCTCGGCGTCGCCGCCCCCGCCTTCTTCGGCGTCCGCCTCACTTGCCTCCTCCTCGATCTCCTCCTCGAGTTCTTCCTCGGGCTCGACATCCTCGGCGGCTTCCCCGGTCGACTCTTCGGTGTCATCCTCCGCGAGGTCGACAGCCTCCCCTTCGTCGTCCTCTTCGTCGTCCTCTTCGTCGTCCTCTTCGTCGTCCTCTTCGTCGCCTCCTCGCCGTCGTCGAGCTCCGGCTCGTCATCGCCGTCGCCGACTTCGGTCTCGTCTCCGGCGTCGACTGCCAAGGCCTCCTCTTCCTCGTCCCCGTCCGCGAGGTCGGAGGCGTCATCGGGAGTCCCCTCGGATATCGCTGAGTCCATCTCGTCCAACTTGTCGGCCACCGTGGTGGCGAGCACAGCCAGCCTGGTGCGCACCCCTGCGACCAGGCCACTCAACTCGGCCATCTCGGTCTCGGCTTCGACCCGGCGCTGGTCGCGCTCGGCCTGGAAGGACTCGGCCTCGGTCCTGGCTTCACTCAGGGTCTTCTCCGCTTCGGCTCGGGCGTCCTCCAAAGCGCGCTCGGCCTCGGTCTTTGCTTCGTCGGTGATTCGGTCGGCGGCTTCCTGGGCCAGGATGAGCACTCTGCCGACAGCGGCGGGATCGGCAGGCGTGGCGGCGGCCTCGACTGGTGCCGGGGGCTGCTCCACCTCGGTCGGAGATTGGTCCGGCACTGCGCCTTGGGCCTCCAACTCGGCAACCCGGGCCTTCGCCGTTGCCAGCTCGTCATGTAGATCGCGTAGAGCGACGACTATCTCGTCGAGGAAGTCGTCGACCTCATCGAGGTCGTAGCCACGGAGAGCCGTGGAGAACGTCTTGTGCTCGATGTCTGACGGTGTGATTGGCATTGGTCCTGACCTCTCGGATTGTCGGGGAGATTACGACTTCGGGCGCGCCGCTTCCAAGGATCAGCCGAGGCCGTGCAAGACGCGGATGAGGATGTTGATGCCGATGAGAAGGACGATCGGGGTGAGATCGAGCATGCCCCCTCCCAGCCGCAGCGGGGGGATCACCCTGCGCAACGGGAGTATCACCGGGTAGATGATCCGGTCGAGAAACACCGACACCTTGCCCAAGGGGTGGGTCGAGGAGGTGGGGATCCAGGAAAGGATGACCCAGGCCAGAACGGCATAGAAATAGATCTGCAGAACGAAGATGATGATTTCGACGATGCCCACAGATCAGTCGTCGAGATCGTCGATCTCGTATGCCCCCAAAGTCGTCAGCCGGCGCTTCTCGTCGCGACTGAGGGTGACCCGGGGCGGAAGAACGAGCACGAGTCCGTCGCCGACCTTCCGCATCGAACCGTCCAGGGCGTAGATCAGCCCGGACGAGAAGTCGACTACGCGCCGCACCAGATCGGGATCGGCCCGCCTCATGTCGAGCACCACAGGAACCCGGTCCCGGACCCGGTCGGCCAGGATTCGAGCGTCTCCGAATTCCTCGACGACGAGGATGTCTGATTGGACTTCCACCGATCTCACCAGCCCGAGACTATCGGAGGGATCAACCCGGGACTGAGGTCGAGTCGCGGCACGGGCGGTGGGAGGCGGCTCGACACGCCGGCTCTGAGGGATCGCCTCGACCTGAACGCGACGGGGATTTTCGTCGGTCGGGATCTGCTGTGGGCGATCCGCGGCCTCCTCGTCGATCTGGTCTTCATCGACCAACCCGAGATAGACCAACGCTTTCGAAAAGAGCGACATTCACCCACTCCACGTCATGTTCGGGGGCCAAAGATAGCCCGTCCCACCCTTATCAACGAGGCACCTTCCTCGATCGCCACCTCGTAGTCGTCGGTCATGCCCATCGAGAGCTCGGCGATCGAGGGATGGGTGAGCGCGACCCGGTCCCGGAGCCGGCGCAAGTCGGCAAAGTGCGGGCGCATCTGCTCCGGGTCATCAGCCAGAGGGGGGATTGCCATGAGGCCGTGCGCCTCGATGCCCAACCCGGCGAGCGTCGTGGCGAGTCGTTCGACTTCCTCGGGCTCGACCCCGGACTTCTGGGGCTCGGAGCCGGTGTTGACCTGGATCAATACCGGTGGGGGGAAGCCGCTTCCCTTTGCCCACGCCGAGGCAAGAGCGTCTCTGTCCATCGAATGCAGGAGGTGGGTGCGAGGCCTGACCAGCCGCGCCTTGTTGGTCTGCAGCGTTCCCACGAAATGCCATCTGATGTCTTGGGGAAGGACTGCCGCCTTTTCCGCCATCTCCTGGGCCCGGTTCTCGCCGAAATCGCGGTGCCCCAGGTCATAGATCTCCATGACAGCCTCTGCCGGTTTCGATTTGGACACCGCCACGAGCGTGATCGATCCGGGATCACGGCCGACCTGGGTGGCTGCAGCATCGATTCGGGCGAGGACTTCCTCATAGCTCAAGGCAGCCACCCCAGGGTGACCTGGCGAGATGCCGTGCCATCCCGCCGATAGCTGAGCCATTGCTCGTCGTGGCGGGTGCAGGACCCGATTTTCGACAGCTCCAGGCCACCGATCTGGCTGCGGATCGCAGCGATCAGGTCCACCGAAGTCGAGCCCCAGGTGGTGACTGCGATGTGGTCCTGGAAGAGGCCCGACACCTCAGCGCCCACTTCGAAACAGCAGGGCCCGATCCCGGGCCCGATGAATGCGGTCCGCGGTCGATGGCCGGCCCCGGCCATCGAATCGATGAGTGCGGGAACGACACCGGAGGTCACGCCGCGCCATCCGGCATGTGCCACTCCGACTGCGCCGGGGGCCTGAAGCACGACACCGAAGCAGTCTGCCGTAAAGACGGCGAGGGGAAGCTGGCGAACCGTGGTCCAAAGGGCATCGGCCTCCCCGACGTCACCTGGGGAACCGGCCTCTCGCACGTCGTCGCCATGGACCTGTCGCACCCAAGCCCAACGGGGTGTGATCCCCAGGGCACTCGACACTTGCTCCCGGGCGCCCGCATCAGAGCGCTGGTCTCCGTCTCCGGCACCTGTGAACGCCACCCCGTCGCCACCGGGGGGCTGGATCATCCCTGGACGAAACTCGGAATGTCGAGCGTGTCCTCGCTCAGGTCGGTGAGCGGTGTATTCCTCACCGGACGGCTCTGTGTAGACGAGCTGGAGCGCCCGCCGCGCTTGGCCTCGAATCCTGCCGCGATCACGGTGACTTTCATCTCCTGATCGAGGTCATCGTCGACGATTGCGCCGAAGATGATGTCTGCTTCCTCATGGGAGTGGTCCGCCACGACCCGAGCCGCCTCGGTCGCCTCGTGGAGTGTCATCTCGGAGGGCCCGGCCACCGAGAGCAGCACTCCCTTGGCCCCCTCCATCGATGTCTCCAGCATTGGGCTCGAGATGGCGCGCTCGGCCGCCTGCCTGGCGCGATTCTCCCCGGTGGCTCTCCCAATCCCCATCACCGCGGATCCGGCGTCGGCCATGATCGTGCGCACGTCGGCGAAGTCCACGTTGATCAATCCTGGAGTGGTGATCAGATCGGTGATCCCGGTCACGCCGCTCATCAACACGTCGTCGGCGAGACGGAACGTCTCGGCGATGGGAGCGCTGGGATCGCCGACATCGAGAAGCCTGTCGTTGGGGATCACGATCAGGGTGTCGACTGCTTCCTTGAGCGCGTCGATTCCCTGCTCGGCGTGGACTGCGCGTCGCCGACCCTCGAAGCCAAATGGCCGGGTCACCACGCCCACGGTGAGGGCACCCACGGAGCGGGCCACCTCTGCAACCACCGGGGCGCCACCGGTCCCGGTGCCACCACCTTCGCCGGCGGTGATGAAGACCATGTCCGAGCCCTTGAGGGCATCCTCGAGCTCGGCGCGGTGCTCCTCGGCGGCGGCGCGCCCGATTTCGGGGTTGGCCCCCGCACCCAGGCCACGGGTCACCTCGCGCCCGATGTCGAGCTTCACGTCGGCGTCGCTCATGAGCAGAGCCTGGGCATCGGTGTTGAGTGCGATGAACTCCACACCGCGAACCCCGGCCTCCACCATCCGGTTCACGGCGTTGACCCCGCCGCCACCGATTCCCACCACTTTGATCACGGCCAGATAGCCACCACTCGACGAATTCACGGATACCTCCAGAGATGAATCGAAAGCTGAACTAGAGGTTTACCGTTGGCCACGAGGTAAGTAAACCCCAAACCATTAAGCCTCAAGTAGAAGTTCAAGGTTGACTCCCCTCTCGATCATCCCGGCTCTGGGGCGGGGTATAGGAAGGGTGGGCGGGAGCGATCAGGGTGAGCAAAGAGCCTCTCGGGGGCTTCTCCTCCAGAAGCGCGGCCAGGCTCAGGGCCTTTTCCTGCATCTCGACGGCGCGACCCAATCTCACGTCGAAATCAGGGATCTCGGCCCACAGTTCGCCGTTGGGCCGGATCCTCAACGTGCTCTCGACCTGGAGCGCCGGAGGAAGTGCAGCCACGAATTGGAGGGCACCGAGCAGGTCCCTGGAAGACCCGGCGTCGTCTTCGGCGAGATCAGGGAGCCGGATCCAGGCCATCGTGTCGTCGGGCTGCTCGGGCGAGGGAAGTGCCACGCCGTCGACCGCCCGATGACTCCAGCCGGACCCGGTCTCGACCCAAGCCACCGGCACCCGCTCCTCGACGCGGACCATGACCCGGTCGGGCCAGTCGATCTCGACGGTCGGCATCCGCAACATACGGGTCGGCCTCGAGGGCAGCCTCCACGTCACCGGCCCGGACCAGAACTATCGGTGCCCCGGCTACGACTCCGGAATCGGCGAGAACGCCATGGGCGCCACTGGACGCGATCCCTTCGGTGTCGACCAGATCGATGTCAAGCCACGGGGAGAGCAAGGCCCACGCAGCGAAGCCGATGATCGCCAACGCGGCCCACACCTTGAGCAGCCTGCCGAACTTGTGCCGGGCCTTGTCCTCGGCGACTGCCTGCCGCCGCTCTTGAAGCCTCGGGTCGATCGTCATTCCTCGAACCCCACGAACTGGATCTCGGGCTCAAGGATGGTTCCCGTCTCCTCGAACACGCGGTCTTTCACCAGCTGGACGAGGGCCATGATGTCCGCGGAGGTGGCATCGGCGCCGGCAACGAAGAAATTTGCGTGCTTCTCGGAGATGCTGATGTCCCCGATCCTCAGGCCCTTCAGCCCGAGGTCGTCGATGATCTTGCCGGCGGTACCACCGGGCGGGTTCTTGAACACACTCCCCGCGTTCGAAGTCCCACCGGGCTGGTTGTCCCTCCTCCATCTCGTAATGCGCTTCATCTCGGCGAGGCCGGGCTCGACCTCACCGGCGTCGGTATCGAATCTGGCTGCGATGACCACCTCTGTCGGCTCGAGGTTCGAATGACGGTAAGAGAGATCGAGCTCCCCGGCGGCCCGCTCGGTGATCGCCCCTTCTCGCAGATCGACAACGGTCACCCCGGCTAGCCGGTCCACCGTCTCGGACCCGAAGCACCCGGCGTTCTGACGCACCGCGCCTCCTACTGTCCCCGGGACTCCGACGAAGAACTCGAGACCGGCACGCCCTGCCTCGACGGCGGCACGGGCCACTCTCGCCAACGAGGCTGCCCCGCCGGCGGTCACCGCTTGACCCCTGACCTCGATGCCGGTGAACCCCGATCCCAGCCGTAACACCAGCCCCGGAAAGCCGCGGTCTGCGACCACCAGGTTGGAGCCCCGTCCCACTACCAGCACCGGGAGCTCCTCGGCGGCGACGGTTCCGGAAATCAACGCCAGGGCTTCCCGGTCGTCGCACACCGCGAGATAGCGAGCCGGCCCCCCGGACTTGTACGTGGTGAACGGGCCGAGAGGCACGTCCCGCTCGATGATGCCTCGGTCGGCCAGTTCCTCGAAAGTCATACCCGAGCGGCCAGGAGAGACGCCATCTCGGTGGGGACCACGGTTATGTCCCCGGCCCCCATGGTCAAGACCAGGTCGCCGGAGATGACACGCTCGGCGACGAAGCGCGCCAGATCCGACCGGTGTGCCAGGTAGTGGACCTCGGTGCCATGGCGGCGCACTGCGTCGGCGATCAGCTCGCCGGTGACCCCGGGCACCGGCTCTTCCCTGGACCCGAAGATGTCGGTCACGACCACCACATCTGCCCGGCTCAAAGCCTCACCGAACTCTTTGTGGAACCGCTCAGTTCGGCTGTAGAGATGGGGCTGGAATACTGCCCAGACCCTCCCGGGGACAAGTCCTGCCGAGGCCTCGATCGTGGCGGTCACCTCGGTTGGGTGGTGGGCATAGTCGTCGATGAGGGTGACTCCCGGCCACGAAGCCGCGGTGCTCCCAACGCCTGCCGACGCCGTGGAAGGAGGCAAGGCCACCTGCAGCGGCCACGACGTCGTGGCCGAGCGCTCCAAGAAGGGCGAGCGCGCCGGTTGCGTTACGCGCGTTGTGGGCACCGGGCCGTTGCAGACGGACTTCGGCCTCTCCCTCCGGCCAACGCAGCAGAAACCTGCTCCCGCCCCGTGAGGGCTCGAAGTCTTCGATGCGCCAGGTGGCCCCAGCGGCCGTCCCGTAGGTGATCGCCCCGACCCGTCGGGCGACCTCAGCCCCACCGGGGTCGTCGGAACATGCCACCACGGGCCCGTCGACGGCCCCGGCTACTTCGGTGAAGCTGTCCAGAAGATCATCTCTCGACCCGAAGTGCTCGATGTGCTCGGGCTCGACATTGGTCACCACCAACCCGATGAGCCTGAGCTCTTCGAAGGTCCGAAACGCCTCGTCCGCTTCCAGCACGAGCAACGGGTCCCGCCCGTAGTGACCGTTGGTGTTGAGGTCGGCGAGGTCGCCCCCGACGATGAACGAGGGGTCAGCGCCTGTGGCGCGCAGTCCGGAGATGAGCAGTGCGGTCGTCGTGGTCTTCCCGTGGGTCCCGGTCGCCCCGATAGTGGGCATGAGCCGGGTCAGGGCCTCGAGCAGTTGTGGCCGGCGCCACACCGGAATCCCGGCCTCGGCAGCCGCCACCAACTCTGGATCGCGCTCGGGCACGGCCGATGATGCGACGACGAGTTCCGCCTCCAGTGCCAGTTCGGGGTGATGCCCGGTCCCCGTCGCCACTCCGAGATCGGCGAGCCGGTCGAGTGTCGCTCCTCCGCGCAGGTCGGAGCCAGACACCCGATGTCCCATCCCCACCAGCACCCGGGCAATCGCACTCATCCCGGCACCGCCCGCCCCGACCAGGTGGATTGCGTCCTGCTCGAGTCTCATCCCGCGGCCTCGATCAATTTCCCAGCGATCACCCTCGCCGCATCGGGCTTGCCCACGAGACGAGCTGCCTCACTCATGCGGTGCAGCGACGTCGGGTCGAAGATGGCCTCGTTGACCACGTCGACAAGGGATGCCAGCTCACTCTCCTTGACTACCAACGCCGCACCGGAGTCCGCGATGAAAGAGGCGTTCGCCGATTGGTGACCGCCTGCCGAGAACTCTCCGGGCACCAGCACGGAAGGGGTGGCGGTGGCGGTGAGCTCGGCAACCGCCCCTCCAGCCCTGGCCACGACCAGGTCGGATGCGGCATAGAAGAAGTCCATCCGATCTTCGAAGCCGACCCGGTGCCAGACGACACCCATCCTGGGCTTCAGCGATTCCATGGCCTCCAGGTGCGAAGGCCCGGTGACGTGGATGACCTGTATCGGCGGGCCGTCCCATTCTTCCAGCATCCGCCCCACTGCGTCGTTGATCAGCCCGGCGCCGAGCGAGCCCCCGACCACGCCGAGGGTGGGAAGCCCCGGATCCATTCGATACTCGGCAAGGGCGGCGGTGCGGAGCCGACTCCGGTCGAGGTCTGCCAACGCCCGGCGCACCGGGTTCCCCACCCACTCCCCTCGCTCCAGTCCCTCGGTGGCCGGGAAGGACGTGAAGCTGCGGACCGCCCACCGAGAGGCGACCCGGTTGGCGAGCCCGGCTCGTGCGTTCTGCTCCGCCAGCATCAGGGGAACTCCCGCCTTGCGCGCCGCCAGTCCCGCCGGGATGGTGATGTAGCCACCCATGGCCAGCGTCGTCCTCGCCTTGCGCTCCTCCATGGCCGCCTCGATGTCGTCGCGCGCCTGAAGCACCACCCGGGGAAGCCCCAGGTTCTTGGCCGAGAGCGAGCGACGCAACCCACGCATCTCGACTTGGAGGAAAGGGAAGCCCTCGTCCGGGTAGACGGTTGCCTCCAGTCGATCCCCACCGACGAAGAGGACATCGTCGCGCCCCACCCCGAGATCGACGAGAGCCTCGCCAACCGCAAGGCCGGGGAAGACGTGGCCCCCGGTTCCCGCGGCGGCGATCACAAAGCTCATCGCTTCAGTGTGACCCCAGACTGGGCAATGTTGACCAGCACCCCGAGGGCCCCCATGCAGGCGATCAAGGCCGTGCTTCCGAACGATATGAATGGAAGGGCAATGCCCGTTATCGGAAGGACCCCGAGCACACCCCCGATGTTGACCAGGGCCTGGAACGAGAGCCACACCGTGATCCCCGCGGCGACCATCCTCCCGAACCGGTCCGGGGCGCGCAGGGCCACGGTCCACCCCCCGATGGCGAGGGCGATGAAGAGGCCGATGACGGTGAGCGCACCGACCAATCCGGTCTCTTCGCCGAGGATGGCGAAGATGAAGTCGGTGTGGGCATTGGGGAGATAGAACCACCGGGCCCGGCTCGCCCCCAGCCCCACCCCGAAAATCCCGCCGTTCGACAAGGCGTAGTAGCTCTGTACGAGTTGATACCCCTCGCCGCTCGAATTGCCCCACGGGTCGAGGAACCCAACGATGCGGTCGGCCCGGTAGCCGTCGCTGAAGGAGAGCACCGCGACCGCGAGAACCGCCAAGACTGCGAGGAGAGCCCCATATCGGAGCGGTGCGTCCGAAGCCAGGATCACCGCCATCGCCGCGGCTCCGATGATGATCAAGGTTCCCAGGTCCGGCTGTTTCATCACCAGCACCGCCACGGTCCCGACAATGAAGACGATCGGCACCATGAAGTGCCCGAAACGATCGAGAAGCTTGTGCTTCTTCTCTAAGAGGTAGGCCAGGGCGAAGACCACGGTGATCTTGGCGAACTCAGAGGGCTGGAAACTGAACCCGGCGACGGGGAGCCAACGACGAGCCCCGCCGATCTCGGGGCCGACAGCGAGCACCGCCACGAGCAATGCGACCGTGGCCAGGAACGCGGGAATCGCGACACGCCGGTATATCCGATACGGGATCCGGCTCGCCACGAGCAACGCCACAGTCCCGATCCCGACTCCGACCAGTTGTCGCTTGAAGAAATAGAAGCGGTCCTGGGCCTGGTCGATGGCCACTGCCGATGAGGCCGACTGGGTGACGCCAAGCCCGATCACCACCAGCACAACCGTCAGCACGAGAAGAAGGGTGGCCGTGCGGTTGTTGACCTTCTTCAACTCATCGCGATCGCGCGCTGCTTCGCGGGAACGGGCTATGGAAGTGACGCTTGCGGCCATGTCTCTCATCCTCCTGTGGTCGCCCCGACCAGGGCGGCGAACCGCTCGCCGCGTTCGGCGTATGAGCCGAACTGGTCGAAACTGGCGCAACCGGGCGCCAGCAAAACCGTGTCACCGGGAGTGGCGATCTCGGCGGCCAGGGCCACGGCCGTCTCCATTGTCCCTGCCATGTGCCCTCTCTCCCCGGCAGCTTCCACCAGCGCCGGCCCGTCTTCCCCGATGCCGATCACGGCCTTCAGGTTCGGCTCTCGGGCAATCGGGAGCCAGATCGAGGCCCTTGGCCAGCCCGCCGCCGATGAGGACAACGGAATCGTGAGATCGGATCGAAGCGATCGCAGAGTGCGGGTTGGTCGCCTTGGAATCGTCGACCCAACGCACTCCGTCCCTGATCAGGACGGTTTCCCGTCGGTGGCGCCCCGGGGCGTAAGAGCGGGCGGCATTGGTTACTCCCTCGGCACTCCCTCCCATTCTCAGAGCCAACGCCGCCGAGATCGCCAGGTCCACCAGGTGGATCGGATCGGGCGAGGTCAGGTCGTCTACATCGATCGACACCTCACCGATGACCAGGACACCGCCACTCACCCCGCCGCCTCCTTGTGGGAGGTGTGTGCCCGAGACCGGGAAGAGCTCCCCGGGCGCCGATGCGGCAACGCTCGCCGCTCCAGGATCATCGGCATCGAAGACAAGAAGATCGTCTTCGCTCTGATTGAGGAATATGCCGCGCCTTGGCGTTTCGATAGGCGCTCTCCGAGCCATGCCAGTCGAGGTGATCTGCTGCGACGTTGGTGATGGCCGCGGCGGTGGGGTGGAAGCTCTCGATGAACCGAAGCTGGAAACTGGAGACTTCCACGACGAGCGTATCCGCCGGCTCGTCGACGAAGTCCGAGAGCGGCATGCCGATGTTCCCCGTGGCCGGTGCGTCCAGCCCGGATGCAGTGAGCATTGCCGAAGTGGCTTCGGTGACGGTCGTCTTGCCGTTGGTCCCGGTGACTGCGGCCACCGGCTTGGTGAGGTGATGCCATGCGAACTCGATCTCGCTCCACACCGGCAGTCCCGACTCCAAGGACTCGACAACGGGAAGCGATCGCTCGGCGAATCCTGGGCTGGCCACCACCAGGTCGACGCCGGTGAGGAGGACAGGGTCCCACTGTCCGGTCGCTAGAGCGAAGCCCTCCTCCCTCGCCTCGGGCGAGTCGGCATCGGAGAAAAGTGTCACCGACATCCCCCGGCTTCGGGCGAGGCGGCCCGCCGCACGTCCAGAAATCCCGGCGCCGAGGACGAGCAGTCGGTTCACAGGATCCCCTCGAGGCTGAGAAAATCCCCATAGAAGAACCCGAGCCCCAAGGCCACGCCCAGGGCGGTGAGTATCCAGAACCTGATGACAACGGTGGTCTCGGGCCAGCCCCCGAGATCGAAGTGGTAATGCAACGGGGACATTCGAAAGACCCGTTTCCCGAAGAGCTTGAAACTGGCGACCTGGATGATCACCGAGACCGTCTCAGCGACGAATATCGCGCCGAGGATGACCAACAGCAGATTGGTGTTGGTGAGGAGAGCGAGTGCCGCGAGCAGCCCTCCGATGCCCTGAGCTCCGACATCGCCCATGATGATTTTCGCCGGTGGCGCGTTCCACCAAAGGAATCCGAGGATCGCGCCGAACATCGCCGCCGAGACCACGGCCAGCTCGAGCGGGTCCACCGCTTCGTACACACCGGGGATTCGGAAAGGTGGTTGATTGCGGAATTGCCAGAAAGCGATGACCGTGTACGAGGCGACCACCAGAGCCGAGGACCCGGCGGCGAGCCCATCCATCCCGTCAGCGAGATTCACCCCGTTGGCTGCTCCGGTGAGCATGATCAGGACCCAGATCACGAAGAACGCGCCCAGGTCGATGCCCAGGGGCCGGACGAATGAGATCTCGGTGACCACCCCGGCCGAGGTCGCCCCCCAAGCGAACAGAGCCGCGATAGCGAGTTGACCGCCGAACTTTGCGGACTTGGACAGCCCGAGGCTGCGCTTGTTCGAGTATTTGGTCCAGTCGTCGAGCAGGCCGACGACCGCCATCCCGGTCAGGGCGAAGACTGCGAGCAGGCCCCCGGAACTGAGAGGCTGGAATTCGAGGGCCAGCGACCCCTCGGGGCGGACCACCCGGATGTGTGAGATCAGATATCCGAGGACCGCGGCCGTGACGAAGACCACGCCCCCCATGGTCGGAGTGCCCTGTTTGTGGCCGTGCATCCCGGCGATCTCCTCCTGGATGAATTGGCCGATCTCCCGGCGGCGAAAGAAACGGATCGCCACCGGTGTGCCGAAAATCGACACCGTCAGGCTCACGGCGGCAGCGATCAAGAGTGAGATCACGGCGACATGCTCCCTGAACCTGCCTCGTATCCCGCGGCATCCACTCGTCGGGCCAGGGCGGCGCGAGCCACCTCGTGGTCGTCGAAGGGATGGATGACCCCCTTCATCTCCTGGCCGGTCTCGTGGCCCTTCCCCAGTACAAGCACCACGTCTCCCGGGTCGGCCCGGTCGAGAGCCATCGCTATCGCCAGTCTGCGGTCCGGCTCGACCAGCGTCATCGCGCCCGGGGCGACACCCTCGAGCATCTCGGCGATGATGAGGTCGGGATCTTCCGATCGCGGGTTGTCGCTGGTCGCCACGGCGATGTCTGCGGCCGATGCGGCCTCCCCCATCAATGGCCGCTTCTCCCGATCACGGTCGCCGCCGGCGCCGAACACTGCGATCACCCGGCCACGCGACAGCCCTCTCGCCACTGCAACCGCCTTGCGAATCCCCTCCGGCGTGTGCGCATAGTCGACGACGACATTGATCTCCGACTCCCCCGAAACCAACTCGAAGCGGCCGGAGACCGGGCCCAGGGCATCGAGCCCGGCCACGATCTCGTCCATGGTGAGCCCGAGGGCCAGGCAGCATCCGGTCGCCACCAGCGCGTTCTCTACGTTGAAATCGCCGATGAGGCGGGAATGAGCGGCAGTCCGGGATCCGGAGGTCACGAGGTCGAAAGTGGTCCCCTGGAAAGAGGTGTCGACTTCCTCCACCCAGATGTCTCCTCCCGGCCCGACCAGGAGCTTGGGCCCTTCAAACCATGCGCCGATCTCGGCGCCCACCGGGTCGCCCACATTGAGCACCGCTGTCCCGATCTCGTATTCACGGAAGAGGCGCTCCTTGGCCGTTCGATAGGAATCCATGTCGCCGTGGAAGTCGAGGTGGTCCTGGGAGAGATTGGTGAAAGCCGCCACTTCGAACCTGGTTGCCGAGACTCGGCCCAGCTCGAGGGCATGAGAGGAGATCTCGGCGGCAACCACATCGGCTCCCAACTCGTGCATCTCGGCGAGCAGACGTTGGAAGTCGGTCGCCTCCGGTGTGGTGCGCTGCGAGGCAAGGGTGGTTTCGCCCACTCTGGTGTGCACAGTCCCGATCAGCCCGGGCACCCGGCCCCCGCCCAGCGCTGATCGACTCGATGAAATGAGTGACCGTCGTCTTTCCGTTGGTCCCGGTGACACCGACCACGCTCATCGCCTGTGAAGGATCGCCGTGCACGGTCGCCGCGAGCCTCCCCATGACCTGACGGGTGTCAACGACCAGAAGCTCGGTCAGCTCCCCACCGGTCAGGTGGTCGACCACAGCGGCCTCAGATCCCGCTGTGAACACCGAGTCGAGAAAGTCGTGGCCATCGTGCCGCTCGCCACGCAGTGCCACGTAGAGGACACCAGGGCCTGCCTGCCGCGAATCGTGGGTGACGTCATGCACGACTATCCCGGGGTCGCCATGAACCGCCCCGCCCACACCGGCTGCAAGGTCTTCCAATGCGCTACCCGAGCCCGGCATCAGGAGTGACTCCGAGACGATGCAAGGCCTGTTCCATGACTTCGGCGAACACCGGGGCCGCCGAGGCGCCACCGGTGCGATAGTCCCAGGAAGGCGAGTCGACCAGGACGGCAACAACCACCTTGGGATCGTCGATGGGCGCCATGCCCACGAAGGACGCCCTGGTGAGATCGGTGTACCGACCGTCCTCGCCGAGGATGTTCGCGGTCCCGGTCTTCCCGCCGACCCGATATCCCTCGATCGTCGCTCTCTGACCGGTGCCGTCGTCCACCACGCCGGCGAGCAGCTCGCGCATCAGGACTGCCGTCTCCTCGGAGACCACCCGTCGCGTTTCATAGCCGGCAACCTCGGTGCTGCCATCGAGGTCGGTCTTGGTGGCCACGATGTGAGGGGTAGTCCAGACTCCGTCGTTCCCGATCGCGGCGTAGGCGGATGCCATCTGCAGGGGCGTCGCGGCCACCGAATAGCCGATTGCCGCCGAGGCCCAGCAGGTCTCACAACCGGCCTCGAAGTTGAGCAGCCCTGGAGCCTCCACCGAATAGTCGATGCCGGTCTTGGCCCCCAGGCCAAAGGCTTCGATGTAGGAGACAAGTCGGCTCTGCCCCAGTTTCTCGGCGACCAGAATCGAGCCCACGTTCGAGGACTGGGTGAAGATCTCGGCCACGGTCAGATCGGCGGTCTCGTGCTCATCGAAGTCCCGGTAGCAACCGAATACGCTGTCGTCGTTCGAACTGCATGCGTCCTCACGAAGTTCCAGGACGTCGGCAACGTCGGGGATCACCGAGTTGACCCTGACCTCACCCTCTTCGAGGGCGGCGGCGACAGTGATCAGCTTCTGGGTCGATCCCGGCTCATAGAGGCCACGGACCACGAAATTGGAGAATGCGAGGCATCGGGCCGGGTCCTCGGCCTCCGCGCACCGGGGATCCACGTTCTGACGGGTCTGTGGGTCGAACACCGGGGCCCCGGTCATGGCCAGGACCTCACCGGTCTCCACTTCCAGGACCACTACCCAACAGGAGCGGGCATCGGTGCGATCCACCGCTCGAAGGCATGCCTGTTGTGACTGATATTGGAGAGCCAGATCGATGGTGGTGTTCAGATCGACACCCGGCTCGGCGGGGACGATGTCGCTGATCCCCTGGGGAATCGGGCGGCCGTCGAGGTCGCGCTCGAAGAGCGCATGGCCCTCGACACCTCGCAACTCGGTGTCGTAGACGTACTCCAGGCCCTCCTGCCCGTTGCCGTCGATGTCGACGAACCCGGTGACGTGACTGGCCACCTGGCCCGCCGGGTAGACCCGGGTCGGCTCAGGGAGGCCATAAACGCCCCGGATCTCCAAGGCCAACACCTGATCGGCGAGGACCGGTTCGACCTGCCGTTTGAGATAGACGAAGTCCCGATCCGAGCCCAGCCGGTCCATGAGCAACGCTGAATCGACGCCGAGCATCCCTCCCACCTGTTGTGCCACCCACAGCGGGTCCTCCACCTGGGAAGGGCACGGCGTAAAGGCTCTGTGCCTCCACGGTCATCGCCAGCAGTTCCCCGTTTCGGTCGTAGATCTTCCCTCGCTGTGGGGCAAGCTCTCGGGAGACGAGGCGTCTGCGAGAGACCCTGATCGGCGAGCTCCTCGGCCTGGAACACCTGGACCTGGACCAGGCGGTACGCCATTGCCCCCCAGGCCAGCACGAGGAATACCCCAATCAACGCCAGCCGGGCGACCGCAGGGTTCAAGCGGCGGGCAGCCGTCGGGCCGGCCACCAGGTCAGTTCCCCGGCCGGAACCCCGGTGGATCGGAGCTCCCCGCTCCGCCCATCGGCCCGGCTCCAGCGCTGCGTCGGGTCGTCACTGCGTCTCTCCGTCGGATGCGGCGTCGGCCAGCTTGGGGCCGGTGGGGATGAGGTCGACCAACAGCTGATGTGTGTTGGAAGGGATGACCAGCCCGAGCTCCTCGGCGAGCGGGGCGACACGGGCCGGGTTCTCCAGGCGGGCGATCTCCAGCTTCATGCTCTCGTTGAGCGCCGAAGCCTCCGAGATCGATCGATTCAGCTCGGAGAGCTCGAACGCGGAGCGGTCGAGCGAGGTCCGGGCAAAACCCAGTCCGAGGAATGCAATCACTGCGATGAGGGACACGATCATCCATGGGGCGAGGGTCAGCTTTCTGAGACCGCGACCTTGTACCACCCGGAGTGACTCCGGCCTGGCAATGCGGCGAAGTGGGCGGCGCTGTCATGCCGCCACCTTCTCTGCCGCTCTCGAGCACCGCGGAGCGGGCCCGGTTGTTGGATTCGACCTCTTCGGCCGACGCCCGGAGCGGGCGACGGGTGAGGATGCGAAGCTCGGCGCTCTTGCCACAACCGCACACGGGCATGTCCGGTGGGCAGGTGCACCCGGTGGCGCCGGCGACGAACCGGTGCTTGATGATCCGGTCCTCCAGCGAATGATATGAGATGGCCACGATCCGGCCTTCGAGGTCTCACGATCTGGATCGCCTGGTCGATCCCTTCTGCGATCGACCCCAACTCGTCGTTGACCGTCATCCGGATCGCCTGAAAGGTGCGGCGGGCCGGATGACCGGCGCGACGGCGTGCCGCGGGCATGACTCCGGCGATCACATCCGCAAGCTGGCCGGTCGACTCGATCGGACGGCCGGCGACGATGGCAGCGGCGATGCGACGGGCCAGCGGCTCTTCGCCCAGCCTCCGGATCGCCTCGCGCGAGGCGGTCTTCTGGCCATTGATTGACCATCTCGTCGGCGGTGAGAGTGGCGTCGGGGCCCATGCGCATGTCGAGCGGCCCGTCGTTGCGATAGGAGAAGCCGCGGGCTGGCTCGTCGAGCTGATGCGAGGAGACTCCGAAATCGAAGAGGACGGCGCTGATTGGCTCCGTGGTAACCGATCCGACCAACTCGGAGAGCGCACCGAAGTTGCCCGCAACCGACGACACCCTCAGGCCTCTGGCGTTGGCCAGGGCCTCAGGGTCTCTATCGATTGCAATCAGCTTCACATCGTCTCCGAACTCATCCAGCAACCGCCTGGCGTGGCCCCCTCCCCCGAATGTGGCGTCCACCACCACTCCGGGAAGCACGGGGGCCAGGAGCCCGACGACTTCATCCGCCAGAACCGGCCGGTGATAGTCCCGGTCTGCGGTATTCCGGTCCTGGTTCATTGCCAGCCCCCCGGGCGCTGGTACCAATCAGGAAGCGGGCGGAGTCAGGGGCCTTCCAATTGGTTCCGGGGGGCTGGCGATGAACCAGCGTCGGCCTGCTCAGGTCACTCGTCCTCCTCGACGAAGATCTCGTCGCCTGCAGCCCGATCGGCCACGTAGCGATCCCTGTTCCACAACTCCACGTGGTCGAACACTCCGACTACCGCCACCTCGGTGCTCCCATCGAGCCCGGCGAAGGCGCGCAGGTCGGGTTTTACGATGAGCCGCCCCGACTTGTCGATCGACTGCAGATCGGCGCCACCGAACATGGTCCGCGAGAAGCGCCTGCCGCCCCGGTTCTGGTCCCGCTCCATCACTTCGGCGGCCTTTGCTTGGAAGTCGTCGACAGAGAAGACGACCAGTTGGCCGTCCTGGCCCTTGGCAAGGACACAACCCTCCTCGAGACCACGGCGGAAAGCGGAGGGCATGACCACCCGCCCTTTGCCGTCGAGACTGTGGAAGAACTCACCAAGGAACACTTCTTCTCGTTTCCGTCCGTCCGCACCTGCATGACCCCCTTTCGGGCATCGATGCCACTATGACCCACTTCCCCCCACTTGTCAACCTTTTGACCCACCTGGGCTGCCGAAGGCGCCACAACGCCGCCTTCGGCGCCGCAGAACGCAAAACGCAGAACGCAAAACGACGGAGTACGAGAAGGGTTCAGACGCGAAGCGTCAAGCGATATGCGATTGCGATGATGCGGGCGCTGCTACGCGGCGCCCGCGCCCAGGTAGGGACCCCAGGCGGGGTCGACCTGATAGCCCGTGGAGGCGTAGATCCAGGCGTATTGCCGGGGCGGGCCGGGCTGACTGTCGAGGCGGAGCCCGGCTTCAGCGGGGAGACGGTCGCCCTTTCGGATGTTGCAGGGCCGGCAGCAGGCCACCACGTTGTCCCAGGTGTGGTCCCCGCCCTTCGAGCGGGGGAGGATGTGATCGAGAGACTCGGCCGGGCCACCGCAGTACTGGCAGCGGTGGCCATCGCGCCCGAACACTGCCCGTCTCGTCACCGGCGCCGCACGACGGTAGGGAACCTTCACGAACCGATTGAGGCGCACGACCGATGGAACTTCGACACTGGAGGACTCAGAGGACCACAGCTCGTCACGGCCGACGACGACGCTCGCCTTGTCGCGCAGCACGAGGACCACCGCCCGGCGGGTGGTAACCACCGAGAGCGGCTCATAACTCGCATTGAGTACAAGGACCCTGGCCATAAGCAGTCTTGGTTCGCTTGGGCGAGGTTACCAAGCAGTGGCGGGAAGATCGGGCTCGGCCAGGTCCTCATTGGGGTCGAGGACCCCAATCGCCCTGCCAACACTCCTGGTCAGGGCACTGGCCCAGCCTTCGTCGAGCTTTCCCTCACCCTGACGCTCGATCCCATCGATCGAGGCCGTCACCAATAGCCGGCCATCATCATCGATCGAGACGTTCGAGATCTCGATCGGGGGCCGCCCCAACACCTGGCTCCAAGCGTCGGAGAGCCCCTGAGCGACCGCGGTCGGGTCGGGAGGCACGACACGGAACGATCGCACCGCGTCACCGATGACCTCGACCCGGGCCCCGCCTTTGATCGGGGTGATCTTCACGTCGACACCGAAGCCATCACCTCCGGGAAGTGGACTGCGACCCACCCTCAATGGTGGGAACGCTGTCTGACCGCAAGTTGTAGGCGACCATCAGCGCCCTGACCCGTTCCAAGACCTCGGCTTCGTCGGCATCGGGTTGGAGGCGGACGTTGATGCCTCCGCCCTCTTCCTCGAGGTTGACGGACACTGCAGCCACGCCAGGGATGTCCTGGAGCCGCCCAACCAACTTGGTGGTCAAGTCAGGCTCCTCATCACACGGCGCCAGCGAAGGAAGGTGGCAAGGTCCTCGGACCGGGCTGTCACTGCATCGTCGCCGTAGGCGGTGTGCATACGCCAGGCCAGATACTGGCTGGAGGGGGACAAGCGATCCCTGCCCCGCATGGCGATGGCGGCACGAACGGCTTCCCAGAGGAGTGTGGGCGTGCGGAAGAGACTCCAGAGGCCAGTTCGCAACCCCAGCCGTTGTCCCATTCAGCCAATCCCTTTCCCCGGGGAACACTCTAGCGTGTCGACTTCGTTGTCATATGTACAGTCCATGCCCCATGGGCAACGACCCGGGAGTCGTGTTTTGAGCGAGGCCACACCACAACAAATCGCAACGTTCAGCGAGCGATTCGACCGAATCGCAGCCAATGTCGAGACCGTGATCCAGGGAAAGCGGGATGTCGTAGAGCTCGTCCTGCTCGCCCTCGTCGCCGAGGGACACGTCCTCGTCGAAGACGTGCCCGGAGTAGGCAAGACTCAGCTCGCAAAGTCCGTTGCCCGCTCCATCGACAGCATCTTCAACCGAGTGCAGTTCACACCGGACCTGCTCCCCTCGGACGTGACCGGGGTCTCTGTTTGGGACCGCAACCGGAGCGAATTCGAGTTCAAGCCGGGGCCGATCTTCGCCAACCTGGTAGTCGGGGACGAGATCAACCGGGCGAGCCCCAAGACCCAGTCCGCTCTCCTCGAAGCCATGGAAGAGCGCCAGGTCACCTCCGACGGGATCACCCGGGCACTCCCCCTTCCCTTCATGGTCATGGCCACTCAGAACCCGCTGGAGCACGAGGGCACTTACCCGCTTCCCGAGGCCCAACTGGACCGCTTCATGATGAGAGTGGTGATCGGATACCCAAGCCGGGCCAAAGAGTTGGAGATCCTCGACACCCACGGCGTGCGTTCGACCTTCTTCGACCTCGAGCCGGTGGTCTCGATCGAAGAGGTAGATGAGATGGTCGGGATCGCCCGCGAGGTTGCCGTCTCGCCGTCGGTGAAGAACTACATCGTCGACCTGGTCGACGGCTCGCGCTCCCACCCCGATGTCCTGCTCGGCGCCTCGCCGCGCTCCGCTTTGTTCCTGCAAAGGCTGGCACGGGCCAACGCGGCCTCGGAGGGCAGGGAATACGTCATCCCGGACGACGTGAAGACCCTGGCGCATCCAGTCCTGGAGCACCGGATGTCCCTTCGCCCCGAGGCCCAGATGCGTGGCGAAGCGATTGGCGACGTCATCGACGAGATCATGTCGAGGTTGCGGGTCCCGGGAACCACCACCCGGATCGCGACCTGATGCCAACCCTCCGGGGCTGGGGCTTCTCCGGGGCCGGACTCGCCCTGGTCGTGCTCTGGGTCGCCCTCGGAGACCTCGAGCTCTTCCTCACGGCGACGTTCCTGCTGCTCGCTCAACTGGCCGCTATCGCCTGGGTCCGTCTCCGTCGTCCCGATCTCGAAGTGAGCCGCCGCCTGGGATCGGCCATCGTCCACGACGGTGACACCACAGGCGTGACCCTCCTCCTCTCCAACCGCTCCCGGCGCTCGGTGTCCAACGTCACCCTGGAAGACGACGTCAATCGCCTGGGGATGGCCAACTTCGAGGTTGCCAGGATCAAGCCCCTCGAGACCACCACTGCCAGTTACCGGGTCACCTGCAAGCCGAGAGGCGTCTACCGGGTCGGCCCGGCCACGATCCGGAGCACCGACCCGCTGGGGCTCGCTGAGACGCGGTCCGATCTCGGCCCCGTCGACAGGATCGTCGTCTACCCGGCACTCGAGGATCTGAGCGGGTTCCCCATAGTCCGGGGCCAGGACCCCGCCATGGCGGCTTCCCGCCCCGAGCACAGTCGCCGTGGCGGTGAGGACTTCTACACCCTGCGCGAGTACCAACGGGGAGACGACCTGAGAAGGGTGCACTGGCCGTACTCGGCGCGTACCGACGAACTGATGATCCGCCAGTTGGAGACCCCATGGCAGTCGAGGGCCCTGGTCCTCCTCGACGTCAGGACCGGGAGCTACGAGTCCCAAGACGGGTTCGAGAAAGCGGTGTCGGGCGCCGCCTCGGTCATCACCCACCTCATTTCCTCGGGGTTCGATGCCGACCTCTGGGCGGGCGATGCGGAGCCCATCGATGCTTCCCGTTACGGGCCGGCCATGGAGCGCCTCGCCCTGGTTCAGCCGGACCCCGCAATCGACATCCAGGCCGTCGCCACCAGGATCCGCCAAAAGGGTGGTGGTGGTGCCCTGGTCATCATCACCGGTATCGCTGACCGGTCGATGCTCTCCGTGCAACAGCTCCTGGCCCGGGACTACCCGACCACGGTGCTGATGAGTGTCTCGGCCTCTACTTCTCAGACCCTGGTCGGCTTTCACCGTCTCGGTGTGGCCACCGTGTCCATCCATCCCGACCAGCTCTGGGCCCCGGCCTGGATGGCGACATTGAGGACCTCATGGACAACAGCCTCGGTCGGATAGCCGGAATCGCAGCCTTTGTGCTGATGCTGGCTCGCATGAGCCGGCTCCTCGACACCAGCGAACAGGCCCCGCAGTGGCAGCTGATCATGGTGGCTTCGGTCCTGCTCGGCGGTGTCGTCTGGTGGCTGCTCGGCCAGCTGACCAAGAGCCGGCGGATTCAGGTCGCGGTCTTCGCCGTTGCTCGGCCTGGCCCTGTTCCTCCGGATCACGGTGCCCCGCACCCTCGTCGCCGGGTTCGTGCCCACCCTGGACACGCCCGGGGAGCTGATCCGGGAATTCAGCCAGGCCTTCGATCTGATCCGGTTCGGAGTGGCCCCGGTGTTCCCGACATCGGGCCTGATCGGCGTCCTCGCCGTGCTGATGTGGGTGTTGGGAGCGCTGTACGTATGGGGTGCTGGAAGCGGGCCGGCGTACGCGATGATCATTCCCCCGCTGGCGCTCTACCTGCAGTTCGCGGTCATGGACCGTCGGGAGGCAGGCCGGGGATGGATGACAGCATCGATCATCGTCATCGCTCTCGGAATAGCCGGCATCGCCCTGGACCGGCGCAACGAGAGCGGCCGGCTCCGGGACGCCGATGGGAGACCGCTCCCCCGAAGAGCCCAGGCGGTCACCGTCGTCGCCGCGCTCCTGATCGGATTCGGTGCCATCTACGCCACGACCGCTTCTGCGGGCCTGGTGCCCTCGACCGGCAATCTCCAGTGGCGGCTGGGAGGCGGCTACGGGCCGGGATTCGGAGGGGTTGCCTTCGATCGCCTTGCCGACCTCCATCAGCGGGTGGTCACCCGTACCAATGCCCAGTTGTTCAGGGCAACTCTCAGCGAGAGCTCCCCCGATCCCTCTGAGGTCTATTGGAGGATGGAGAGCCTCGACACCTGGGACGGCACCCAATGGCGGCCCTCGCTCCAGGACGTGGAGTTCTATTCGCCTGCCGTGGCCGGCGGCGACCCGGGACAGGATTACGCGGGCAGCACACAGTCCTTCACCTCCCGGATCCAGATCGACCTGCTTCGCTCACCCGTGGTCCCCACCCCCGGGTTGGCCCAGGTGCTGCAGTCCGACGACATCGACGTGAGCGGGTTTCAGGTCACATCTGACGGCTCGGTCCTCTACCAGGCCCTCCTCGGCGAAGGGGACCAGTACCAAGTTGAGACAGTGCTCCCGCTGACCGACGCCGATCTAGGCGCCCTGGCGTCCACGCCCCAAGGGGAACTGAGCCCTATGTTCCAGAACGCGGCAGACGACGGCGAGTTCACTGCGAGCCCGGCACCGGCGCCGGACTCCGGGCCCCGGCCCGCCGACCTCGAGCGATTCATCGAGCTGCCACCCGACACCCCACTCGGCCTGTTCACCATCGCCAACCGCGTGACCCGGGGAGCGACGACCGACTTCGAGGCGGCTTGGGTGCTGGAGGACTGGTTCCGTAACGGGGATTTCGTTTACTCGACGAATGTCTCCACCGGCCATGGTGCACTCGACCTCGAGGCCTGGCTCAACGACCCGGAATCCGAGAACTACCAGACCGGGTATTGCGAGCAGTTCGCCGCAGCGATGGCGGTCCTGGGGCGGGCCATGGGCATCCCGAGTCGGGTGGTCTGGGGTTTCACCCCCGGAGAGGCTCAGCCCCAAGCCGACGGGACCGAAGTGATCGTGGTCCGGGACAACAACGCCCACGCCTGGGTGGAGATGTGGATGGACGGTTTTGGTTGGGTGAAATTCGACCCGACCCCCCGCGGCGATGGCTCTCAGCCAGAAGGAATCTCCGCCCAGTTCGACCCCGTGGCGTACCTGCCCCCGCCGGACCCCAACGCTGCGGCCGGATCTGACCGCCCCGGGTTCCTCGATGACGGCTTCTCGCCCGAAGGTGACGAAGGCAGCCCGGTCAACCGAACCGGATCCGGATTCGACTTCGCCCGGTGGTGGTGGGTGATCCCGGTGCTCGCCGTGCTCGTCCTGGCGATCCCCGCGGTCAAACTGGTCCGACGTCGTGGGCGCCGGGCACGGCTCTCGGACGGGGACGTGACCGCCGCATGGGAGGAGATCGTCGATCGCCTCGCCGACCTCGGGGAGCCGATCCCCGAGCACGAGACTCCGATCGAGTTCGCCTCACGCACCGATAGCCGCCTGCTGCCCCTCGCCCGCTCATACTCGGCGGCCATCTACGGGGGCAGGAACGGGTACGGCGCTGCATCTGACCTCGACGTCGTAGATCGCTGGATAAAGCAGAGCTACGAAGAGACAGAGCGGGCGGTCGCCGCGTTCAGTTTGAAGTCGTTGACCCGGCGGGGCTGACCCCGCTCAGGAAGTTGCGGCTCGCTGCTCCTCGGCAACGTCGTCCTCGACGCGGCGCAACATGTCTAGGAAGCGGCTCCGGTCGAGCTCGAATCGGGTGACGTCCTCCTCGACTTCCCGGGCGATCTCGTCGATGGCGACGAAGAACGCGAGCTGACCCTGACGAAGAGCGTCCATCAGCTCACCCTCGTCGGAGCCGACGTGGAAGATCGTCTGACCGTCTGTGACCAGCTTGACCTCGGCGAGATGGTCCTCCATCTCCCCCTCCCGACGCAGGTAGTCCCACGCCCGACGCACCCGCTGCAGGGACATGCCGTTGTCGAGCAGGCTCCGCACTACCCGCAGCGCCACCAGGTCCCGAAAGGAGTAGAGACGTCTCACTCCCGGTCGGCCCTTGGTCTGCTGCATCGATGGTTTGACGAGTCCTACCCGGTCCCAATAGCGAAGTTGATGATGCGTGCAATTGGTCAGCCGGCATGCCTGCTCGGCTGTGAATGACTGCTCCACTCGTCCCTTCCTAAAAACTCAGCGACGACCCTGAGGGTGGGGCCGTGTCTCCTCCTTGGGGGGCGATCCCATCCTCTCTGGGATGCCGCCGGGGGCGGGAACGTTAGCCGTTCCCGGACAGGCGCGACGCTGAGGGAGCTGGGTTCGGACGACGATTTCAGTCGTCGTCGGGTTCGGGCTCCGGGCGCTCCCATCCGCGAGCCCGGATCCCGGTGACGAGCACTGTTGCCGAAGTGACAAGGAGGGCGAATCCGAGGAATGCGATCAAGGTGTTCTTGGCGAAGAAGCCGATCACGATGGCGAGGCCGGCGATCACCCCGAGTACGGCGAGCCTTGTGCCCATCCGGGATGGGCGGCTGATGTCCCGAACGGCGCGCGCCAGCTCAGGGTCTTCCTCGTAGAACTGGCGCTCGATCTCCGCCAGGATCTTCTGTTCGTGGTCGTCGAGGGGCATTGCTTCCTCGTGGTCAAACTAGATCCACGCCCTACGGAAACAATACACGCCACCCGAAATCAGTTTCACTGGCGAGTCGCCTATTCCGGGGCCGGGCCTTGTAGAAGTCGGGCCGGCTCGACCGCACGCTCACCGAAGCGGTCCCTCACACCGGCGACCGCGTCCGCCACTCTCTCCCATTGCTCATCGCCATCGAGGCTTAGTTGGCGGGGGTCGCTGCCGACCTCGAGCTTCGTTCCGCCCAGGCCGAGCAGGCGCACCGGGCGGTCCAGGTCGACGTCTTCGAGTAGGGCCTGTGCGCAGCGAAACAAGTCACGGGGGCTGTCCACAGGCTCACCGGTGACGCTGCGTGTGACCGTGGAGAAGTCGTCGTATCGGACCTTCAGTGTCACGGTCCGTGCCGCCAAGCCACTCCTGCGCAAGCGCCCTGAAAGCCGCTGGGCATGGGCGAGGAGCGCTGTCTCCCAGACCGCGCGACCTACCAGGTCTCTCTCATAGGTCTCTTCGACCGAAACCGATTTGGCTTCCAGGTCTCCGACCACCGGTCGGGCGTCTTTCCCGTTGGCCAGCGCCAGCAAGTGGCGCCCATTGGCCTGCCCCAGGGCCGAGACGATCGTCCCCTCGGGCAGTTGGGCGAGCTCGCCGACGGTGGAAACCCCGAGCCGCTCCAGGCCAGCAAGAGTGGCCGGGCCCACTCCCCACAGTGCGCTGACCGGAAGGGCATGAAGGAACTCGAGCTGGGTCGCTGCGGGAACGTGAAGGCAGCCATCCGGCTTGGCGGCCTCCGACGCCAGCTTGGCCATGAACTTGGTGGCGGCCACTCCCACGGAGGCGGGGAGCCCGATCGCTTCGCGGACCCGCGCCCTGATGGCCTCAGCGACGGAGACCGGCGTCGAGTAGTGGCGCTTCAAACCGGATACATCGAGGAAGGCCTCGTCCAGGCTCAACCCCTCGACGTGTGGTGTGAACGACCGAAAGACCTCGAAGACCTGCTCCGAGACCTGTGAATAGCGGTGATGGTCGGCGTGAACAACGGTCAGCTCGGGGCAGAGCCGGAGGGCGGTGATGGTGGGCATCGCGGAGCGGACACCAGACGCCCTTGCCTCGTAGGAAGCGCTGGCGATCACCCCCCGAGTACCGGTGCCACCGACCGCTACGGGCCTCCCCCGAAGCCCCGGGCTCTCCAGCCTCTCCACTTCGACGAAGAACGCATCCATGTCGACGTGGAGGATGGGCTCGGTCCACACCCGGCCAAGTTACCCGACACCGGGGACACCTTCGGGCAGACTGTGTGGCGATGGCCGCACTCGTACATCTGGTCCGCCACGCCGAAGTCGACAACCCTGGCCATGTCGTCTACTCCGACCTGCCCGGCTTTGGGCTCTCCCCTTACGGTGTCGACCAGGCGCGACGGGTGGGCCGGTACCTGGGCGCCCGCCCCGTGGTCGCCATCTGGTCCTCACCCCTGGAGCGGTCGCTGCGCACCGCCGAGGAGATCGCTGCCCGCACCGCCGTCCCGGTCAAGGTCGATCCCGGCCTCACCGAATGGAGAGTCACTTCGAGGTGGCGCGGCCACACCTGGCGGGACCTTCCGGAGGCTTTCCCGGGTGAGTTGGAGGCATACCTCGAAACTCCCGAGAAGCTTCCTTTCGCCGAGGAGACCCTGGACCACCTAGCCGACCGCATGGCATCCACCGCGAGGCGCCTCGACGTGGAGCACCCTCACGGAGACGTGGTGATCGTGTCCCATCAGGACCCGATCCAGGCCGGCCGGCTCCGGTTGATCGGCGCCACCGTGTCCGGCCTGCACGACGAGAAGCCAGGGCACGGAGCAGTGGTGACGCTGCGCCCGGGGGCGGTGTGGCGGGAGGAAACGGTTTGGGAGCCCGGCGAAGCCGCCGTCTCGGGCGAGAAACCGGCACTTCGGGTCCTCACCCACCCCGGTGGAGGCTCGGCACCGACTTCGGCTTGACGGGCTCCACTGCGAAACTCGCCCCGTGAAGGTGGCACTCGCCTCGTCGGCTCCTCTGCTGGCAGTCGTGCTCTGGGTCGTTGCTCTCCTCGTCGACCCCGGCCCCCTCCCTCCCTGGTCGGTGTTCCTGGTCGGGCTCGGCATGCTGGAGACGGTGACGGTGGGCGTCGTAGGGGTGATCGTGGTTGGCGGGCGCTGGGCATGGAGGACGGTCCTTGCAGTCCTTGGCCTGACTCTGGTGCTGGCGGTGCTTCGGCCTGTCGACTTTCTCTGGTTCGCCTCGCTGCTCGCCTCCCTGGGGGCCGTCGTGCTCTACCTGCTCCCGGTGGTGACCCGGGGCGTGCGCAAGCTTCCCGCTGCCACCGGGCCCCCATGGAGGGCGGTCGTAGTTCCGCTTGTTCTGCTGGGGGCACCCGCTGTGCTCGGGCTTGCGGCATGGGAAGGGCCAACCGCTGCCACGTTGGTGATATCGCTCACCGCCCCCGTCGCAGCGCTTTGGTACGCCCGTGTCCTCCCCGGTGGCCTGTTCACTGTCCGGGTGCTGTGGCCACTCCTGGCACTGGCATTGGCTGCCTTTCAACCAGCATTCGCGATTGCGGCCGCCGTCGCCCTCGGGCTGGTCGTAGTCGTCCTGGCATGGCATCCCGAAGTCAAGGTCGCCTTCCATCCGCCGCGGGAGGCAGGCACGGTCTTCCCCATTCCCCCTGAGCTCGCACCCAGCGAAGTGCTGGACGCAGCCCGCCTCGATGAGCGGGGCAGGCCGCGCTGAGGCGGACTCCCAACCCCTGGATCGCGGTACCCAGCATCACCCTGGGCTTGCTCGCCGGCGCCCTGGGTTGGGTGGTCACCGACGTCAGTTGTCAGACAGAGGATGCGGCGGGAAACGTCTCGTCCTGCCCGGGCTGGGCATTCGGGATCTCGGTGGTGTCGTTTCTGGTGGTCACAATCGCCACGGCGTTGATCCTGGCCCTGGTTTACCGCTCGATTGCGGAGTGGAACGAGAAGCGCGAGACCTAGCGGCGGCGAGGCTCAGAAAGCAGCTGTCACGCCTGAAAGCCGGGAGTCTGCGCAGCCCAGGTCAGCCAAACCTCATCGGTTCTGGCCGGCGCGTCGGTGGCTCGAAATAGGTATACGCCCCAGGTCTCGCCGGTGGTGTTCACCTGTTGGCCGCTCGACAAGAACTTGTCCCGGCTGATCTGGCCGGTCTCCTTGAACACGAATCCGGCCTGGATCAACTCCCAGCCTTCGGCCTCGATATCGGTCAGGGTGCGTCCTTGACCGCTGTGCTTCCTGGCGGAGACGCTGATATCGCCCATGTGACCGGTGTGTCTTGTGGAGTCGAGGGGTATCTCGATCTGGAAAAAACGATCACGGGCGAGCTTTGCACTCCGAGCTTGACCGTAGGGGGCGGCCCAGAACTTGGCTTCGAGGTCGGCCAGCTTCTTGGCTTCAGCGGCAAGCTGTCGGGCCTCAGCTTCGGCGGCTTTGCGGGCTTCCTTGTCGGCCTTCTTGTCCCCTGTCGTCATGCGAGGAGACTACGACCCGGTCCTACCTTTTCCGCCGCGCCCGCATCGAGCGTGCTGGTAGTCAAGTACGGCTTGCGTAGAAGAACTCGCCAAACGGCCATTCCGCAGCGAGCCACTCGCTGAGAGTCTCCCAGACGACGGGGTCCAACTCTGACCGGCTTCCGGTGACCCATGAGCGCACATGAGCGTCGTAGTCGTCCTCAGTTGGGTAGATGTACACACACCCGATGACCATGTCACCGTCGAGGATCGAATAGGTGAACGCTTCTCGATCGTTGAACTCTCTGGCGTGCATCTCCATGTCGGCCAGATTCTCTTCGAGAGTCATGGGTGACGGCCAATCACGCCACTCCATCCCTGGGGTGGCCTTGATGTGTTCGATGCTCGACATCCAAGCTTGATGGTCCCGTTCATTGTGTACTGGGCCGAGTGGCTCGAGATGAAAGCCAGGCCCATCGAAGCTCAACGGGACCTCGAAGTCAGTTGGGACGAACGGCTCTGACACATGCCCTCCGTACGATCGAACACCGCCTCTCGATCGCTAGTTTCCCTGATCAGACCTTGCTGAAGATCAGGCTGACGTTGTGCCCACCGAACCCGAAGGAGTTGGAGATTGCATGGCTCAACTCGGCGGATCGGGCCTGATTGGGGATGTAATCGAGATCACACTCAGGGTCGGGGACCTCGTAGTTGATCGTCGGCGGAAGGACCTGATCCCGAAGCGCCATGATGGAAGCAACGGCTTCCACGGCGCCGGCACCGCCCAGGATGTGGCCGGTCATCGACTTGGTCGACGAGACCGGGATCTTGGAGGCGGCTTCGCCCAGGGCGATCTTGATCGCCGCGGTCTCGGTTGAATCGTTGGCCTCGGTCGAGGTGCCGTGGGCATTGACGTACCCGATGTCGGAGGGATCGAGCCCGGCGTCGAAAAGGGCCGCTGTCATCGCCCGTGCCGCTCCGGTTCCCCCGGGCCGGGGAAGCGTTATGTGATAGGCGTCGGCCGACATCCCATAGCCGGTGAGCTCGGCGAGAACCTCGGCACCCCGCGCCTCTGCGTGCGTCCATGTCCTCCAGGATCAGGGCGGCGCCCCCCTCCCCCATCACGAAGCCATCGCGTTCTGCGTCGAAAGGGCGCGACGCCCGGGAAGGCTCGTCGTTTCGCGACGAGAGCGCACGGGCCTGGGCAAAGGTCGAGATGCCGAAAGTGGTGATCGAGGCCTCGGCCCCTCCGGCCACTACGACGTCGGCGATTCCCCGTCGGATCCACTCCGCCCCGTCACCGATGGCGTTGGCGGAGGCCGAGCACGCGGTCACCACGCACGACACGGGGCCCAACAGGTTGTGCTCGATCGAGGCAAGCCCGGCGGCCATGTTGGGGATGATCCGGGGCACACCCGTGGGACTGACCCGGTCCGGTCCCCGCTCGATCAGGGTGGTGATCTCCTCGATGAACGAGCCCATCCCTCCGAACCCGGCGCCGACCATGACCCCGGCCCGGGCCGCGGCCTCGTCGTCCTCGGCGAAGGAGACACCCGACTGCTCCAGCGCCTGGCGAACTGCGACCAGGAAGAACTGGGTGTAACGATCGAGTCGCCTGACCTCCCGCCGGTCGAAATGACGCTCCGGGTCCCAGTCCTTGACCTCGGCACCGATGGTGGTGCGATATCCGGTGGTGTCGAACTGGGTGATCTGGTCGACACCGAGACACGCCGGACAGCATCGACTTCCAGGTGGCGGTGACGTCATCACCGATCGGCGTGATCGCTCCCATCCCGGTGACGACGACTCGCCGCCGTTCCGGTGACATCGAGGTTCAGCTCTCCAGCTTGCCGTAGACCACGTCGATGGCCTGGCCGACAGTCATGATCGACTCGGCCTCTTCATCCGGGATCTTGACTCCGAACTCGTCCTCGAGCGCCATCAGCAACTCGACCACACCGAGGCTGTCCACATCGAGGTCCTCCTCGAAGTGCGCCTCTTCGGTGATCTTCGAGGCATCGAGCCCCAGCTCGGAGACGAGCACCCCACTGAGGCGCTCGGCCACGTCGCTTCTATCCATTCTCTTGCTCCCTTTCGTTGGTCATGGGTTGCCGAAAGTTACAGGGCCAGCCCTCCATCGACAGGCACCACCTGGCCCGTGAGATAAGAGGCACCGTCCGAGACCAGGAAATCGACGACCGCCGCCACCTCGTCGGGGACTCCGAAGCGCCCCAACGAGATCGACCCGGTGAGGCCCTTCTCTGCGTCGTCGAGGCCGGCGGTCATGTCCGTCGAGATGAATCCCGGGGCAACGACGTTGACCGTGATCCCCCGCGACCCGATCTCCTTGGCGATCGACTTCGAGAATCCGATCATGCCCGCTTTGGATGCCGCATAGTTCGCCTGGCCCGGGTTGCCGACGATCCCGGCGACCGAGGCGATGTTCACGATCCTTCCCCACTTCGCTTTGAGCATCGCCCGCAATGCCTGCTTGGTGCAAAGGAAAGTGGAACGAAGGTTGGTGTCGATCACCGCGTCGAAATCGCTGGCGCTCATCCTGAGGAGCAGGTTGTCCCTGGCGATGCCCGCATTGTTGACCAGCACCATCACCGGGCCCAGCTCCGCGTTGACCTTGGCGAACATCTCCTCGACCTGGTCCTCGTCGGCCACGTCGGCTGCATAGGCGAGAGCCCGCCCCCCGGCCTCTTCGATGAGGTTCACCACCTCATCGGCGGCAGATGCGTTGCTGGCGTAGTTCACGACCACCGGGTGCCCGGAGCCTGCGAGCCGGAGCGCAATGGCCCGACCGATTCCCCGGGAACCTCCGGTGACCAGGGCGACCCTCTCCGTCCACCGACCCGGTCATGACAACTTCTCGGGTAGCCCGAAGAAGTCGAAGTTGGGCTGCAGCAACTCGATGGTGGTCCGGTCCGGCGGAGGCAGTTCGGCGTCGCTCTTGCCGAGCGGCTCGACCCGGGAGCCCCACCGGTAGATCGGCCGATCCCCATGTCAACCCGCCGCCGAAGGCGGTGAATGCCACGATTCGAGCCCGGGGCGATCCGCCCTTCCTCCAGGGCTTCGGTCAGCGCCACGGGGATCGTGGCCGCCGACGTGTTCCCATAGGAGTGGATGTTCACGTAGACCTTCCCCTCGTCCACCCCGAGACGCCGGGCCGTCGCATCGATGATTCGGACGTTGGCCTGGTGCGGGATCAGCAGATCGACGTCGCCGAGCGTGAGCCCGGCATCATCGATGGCCCGGGCGGTCGAGTCGGCCATCGTGGTCACTGCTCGCCGGAACACTTCCTGGCCCTCCATGGTGATGGAGCACAGGGCAGGGTCGGGTTGGTCCCGATCTCCTGCTGTGCCGTCGCGTGGAGTCTCGAGGCATGTGACCTACCGACCCGTCCATCCCGAGCTCAGAGGAAAGGACGCCGATGTCCTCATCGGTGGGCTCGAGGAGGACCGCCCCCGCCCCGTCCCCGAACAGGACGCAGGTGGTGCGGTCGGTGAAGTCCATGACGTAGTGGAGCTTCTCGGTCCCGATCACGAGCACGTTCTTGTTGGTCCCGCCCCGGATCATGTTGGTGCCGACCACCAGCCCGTATACGAATCCCGAACAGGCCGCGTTGATGTCCATGGCGGCCGAATTCCATGCCTCCATATGCTTCTGCACCACTGAAGCCGTCGAGGGAATGATCGAATCTCCCGTACAGGTGGCCACCAGAATCAGGTCGACGTCCTCGACGGTCTTTCCTGCGGCGGCGACGGCGCGCAGACCGGCCACCGCACCGAGCTCGGAAGCCTCGACATGGCTGATCCGGCGCTCCTTGATCCCGGTCCGGGTGGTGATCCACTCATCGGAGGTGTCGACGAGTCTGCTCTAGATCGTGGTTGGAGAGCACGTTCGGGGGCATGCACATACCCCAGCCGGTTATCTCGGCGTTCTTCAAGCTCGTCTCCTCATGGCCGGCCCATGGTACCGATGGCGTCAGCTGGCGACTCGGATGTCGGCCAGCGAGGACACGGAGAGGACCGTTGCCTCCGGGATCGTCTTGCGGGCCAGACCTGCCGTGACGTCGCCGGGCCCGACGTGGACGAAGGTATCTATGCCTGCCGCCGCCATCTGGGTCAGGCTCTCGGAGAAGAGGACCGGAGCCACCACCTGGCGGGCCAGCAGCTCCTTGATCGCACTCGTCTCGTGAGGGCGGGCCGTGGCATTGGCCCACACCGGAAATCGCGGTGCCTCGACGCTCAGCGGCTCCAGCGCCGCCACCAATTCGGTGGCCGCGGGCTCCATGAAGCTGGAATGGAAGGCACCCGAGACTTTGAGCGGGATCACTCGCCGGACTCCGAGATCGGCGGAATTGGCCACCAGCCACTCGATATCCGACGTCGAACCAGCGACGACCACCTGGCCCGGGGCGTTCACGTTTGCTACCTGGAGCGAGCCTCCGCCTGCCCTGCTCTTGCGCGCAGACTTCTGCCGCTACGCTCATAGTCGGCACCGAGCAGCGCCGCCATCCCCGAGGGCGCCAACGCCGCCGCCGCTGCCATGGCCCGACCTCGCTTGGCCACAACCGAGTAGCGCCGCTTCGTAATCGAGGGCTTCTGCAGCTGCCAATGCGGTGTACTCACCCAGGGAATGCCCCGCCGCTCCCGATGGGGAGAGCCCGATCTCGGTGGCCAGCTGATCCCAGAGGGCGTAAGAGAGAGCAAAGAGTGCAGGCTGGGCGTGCTCGGTCCGGGTCAGCTCCTCCTCAGAGGAGTGAAGGCACATGTCGCGAAGGGAGAACCCGAGGATGTCGTCGGCAGCCGGGCCGAGCAGGTCGGGGCGGGCATCGAAGAGGTCGCTCCCCATTCCCACGTGCTGGCTTCCCTGACCAGGGAACAGGACTCCGACACTCACTTGGTATCCGACCCTCTCTTCGATGGACTGGTTACCCGAGTGCTCCCAGCAGGCGCCTCACATCGGAGGCATCGACGTCACGATGGGTCACCAGCCGCCAGCGGCCCGACGATTGGCGGATTGGCCTTGATGCCCTCCCGCTCGAACCGGGAGGCGACGTCGGACCATTCCAGGCCGGTGGCCTCGAGGTCGACCCAGATCATGTTGGTCTCGATGCCGGTCGGATCGACCGCATCAGGGAATCTGTCCGCGAGCAGTTTTCCCAGCTCGGCGGCGAGGGCGTGATCCTCAGAGAGGCGGTCCCTTTCGGCGAGTGCCACCCGGGCCGCGGCGGCGAGCACCCCGGCCTGCCTCATTCCCCCGCCGAGGCGCTTTCTCAGGTAGCGGATCTCCTTGATCAGCTCAGTCGATCCGCAGACGATCGAGCCGACCGGGGCCCCGAGGCCTTTGGAGAAGCAGAACTGGATGCTGTCGGCGACCGCGGCGTAGCGGTCCGCGGGGACCCCGGAGGCCGACACCGCATTGAAGATCCGGGCCCCGTCGATGTGGATGGCCAGCCCATGGGTGCGGGCCACGGCCGAGGTCTTCTCCATCAGGTCGATGGGGATGACTCGACCGCCGGAGAGGTTGTGCGTGTTCTCCCAGATCATCAGCCCGATGTGGGGGAAGAAGCCGCTCATCTCCATCGCGGTCTCGACGTCGTCGGGCTCGATCCTCCCCCCGTCGCCATTGACGGTCCGAAACCCGACTCCGGACAGAGCTTGTGGGGCCCCGGCTTCAATGCTCCGGCTGTGGCTGCCCTCATGGGCCAGGATCTCCTGGCCCGGCCTGGTCTGGGCCATGATCGAGAGCTGGTTCCCCATCGTCCCGGTGGGAACGAAGACTGCTGACTCCTTGCCGACCACAGCCGCTGACTCCTCCTCGAGGGCGTTCACCGTGGGATCGTCCCCATACACGTCGTCGCCCAGTGGGGCGCTCGCCATGGCGGCGATCATCCCGGGAGTGGGCCTGGTGACCGTGTCCGAGCGAAAGTCGGCGATGCCATCTTGGAAGGGCATGATCGGAAGCGTAAGCCGTCGCGATTAGCCGGCGAGCCGGTCGAACGCCGCTCTGACCTTCCTGGGCACCAGATTGCTCGTGAGCCCGAGCACTTCCTGAATCCAGCCCAAGACGTCGCCCTCTCCCTCCCAGTGCTCTTCGACGATCTCGGGGCCGGCGCGCTCGATGAACCGGTTTAGGGCGTAGGCAATGACGAGCAGGTCGTCGAGCCAACCGACGATCGGGATCACCTCAGGGATCAGGTCGATAGGGCTCACCACGTAGGCCGATGCCATGCCGAGCGCGATTTTCGACCGCCGCGGGACTCGGGGATCCTTGAGAAGACGGCCTATGAGCTTCAACATGTTTGGGAGAACGAGAATGGCGTCCTTGGCGAGACGCCTCACATCACTCGTGCCTCCATCGGGCGGCAGGATCTCGTCGGGTCTCAAGCTCGGGTTGTCTTCGCTCATTCCACTTCGATCCTGGTCCGCTCCGAGGCTTGATCCTCTTCGTCGCCGTCGCCGATGCTCCCTATCTCTTCGATCACTGCTTCCACCGCCTTGAGACCTTCCACCGCGGCCTGGACCAGGTGATAGAGGGCGCGGCGCCCGGCCCGGGACAGGGCCTGGGTCACATCTGATGAATCCGTCACGACCGGGCGTCCGGGTCGGAGAAGGACACGGTCAGAGTCCCCGAGTCGAGACGGGCCCTGGTCACCTCTCTGCGGTGGAGGGCATCGGGGAGGATGAACGAGCGGCGGTAGGGGCCGACCTGGATGTAGATCTCGTGACCGTGCCGGTAGACGTCGATCTCCGACTTCTCGACGAAGGGGATGTCGACCTCCATCGAGACGCCGCCGGGCCCGTCGGAGATCCGGAATGGGCGGGTGGCCACGAAATCGGCGACCGGGTCCTGGTCCCCGTAGAGCTCGGTGGCCATGTAACGGAGCCGATCGACGCCCACCATCTCGTCGTCGAATAGGCGGAGCAACATCCGCGGCACCTCCGGAAAGGCATCTTCGATCGTGTCGAGATGGCCTTTCTGGATCGCCCTCCACCGTTCGAAATAGGGGTCGGCCACGGCGTCGGGAAGGACCCGGTTGACCACCACCCCATCCACTCCATAACCGAAGAGGCTGAGATAGCTGTAGGTGCGCCGTGCCTCGTCGATCACCATCTTCTCCGGGTTGATCACGAGTCGCGCCGAGGTCACCTCGGGAGAAGACATCAGGGTCTTCACGCTCTCGATCGACTCGAACACCGACTGCGCAGCCGTGAAGACCTCGTCTTCGGGGATGGGCAGGTCGGTGAGGCGGCTCAGGATCGGCCTCGCAGCGCGCATCAGCCGGCGCTCGGTGGGCAGGACCTTCTCGAAGTACCAGCTGAGAACCTCGGGAAGAGAGAGCAGGCGCAGGGTTTCGGCGGTGGGTGCGCAGTCGACGACGATGACGTCGTAGTCACCCGAGCGGGCATGGCGGTTGACCTCGAGAAGCGCGAACAGCTCGTCCATGCCCGGGAACACGAGGAATTCCTCCGCTTCGATGCCCGCGACGCCGCCCCAATCGAGGACGTCCATGAGCTGGCGCCGGATCGATCCCCAGTAGCGGTCCAGCTGGCGCTGGGTGTCGATCTGCTGCCCGTCGAGGGCGGACACAACCGGCCCGGGGTCGCTGCCCAGAGGGACCATCAATGCGTCGGAGAGTGAGTGAGCCGGATCGGTGGAAGTGACTAGCGTCCGGTATCCGGCATCTGCGGCCGCAAGTGCGGTGCTGGCAGCGACCGTGGTCTTGCCCACCCCTCCCTTGCCGGTGACCAGGATGATCCGCATCGATCAGCCTCTTTCGGTTACCCGCTTGCGCAAGCCGCGCAAGGCCGTGGTGACGATCTGCTTCTCGGCCTGTCGCCTCAGGAAGCCGGGCATCGAGAAGTTGGGCTCGACGGTCAACCCGTACAGCACCTCGGTGGAGCCTTCGCTCGGGGAGAAGGCGTACGAGCCCTCGAGCATCTTCAGATCCTCACTCTCCTCGGCGACCCAGCTCAATCGGTTGGGGCGGTCGTGGTCGTACTTGAGGACGTACTCGATCTCTTTGACCATGACTTCGATCACGAACCGGGCTCGAGCCACCTGTCCTTCGGCGTTGCGCTCTAAGACCTCGACCTCTTTGACTCCGGTCGCCCATTCCGGATAGGAGGCGATGTCGGCTGCGGTGTCATAAAGCAATTCGGCCGGGGCGTCTATCTCCAGGCTCTGAAAGGTTCCCTCGGCCATCTCTCCAGGTGTTCTCTTCGGAAATTTCGAGCCTAGTGGGAACCTGGACTTGCGAGCCAGGTGGGATCCAGGGGCAAAGCCCTTCCGGTGGCCCGGAAATAGCCGACGTTCCGACAAAGGGTTGCCCCTACGCGCCAGGTAGTGGCTTGTGGCTGGTGCACGTCTCCGTAGAGGTGGGCCCGGGGCCTAAACCGCCTCAGATATTCGAGAACCGCCTCTGATCCTCGCTCCGCCCTGCCAGTTATCACATCGGTGCGCAGAGCAGGCACCGCCGCAGGGACATGAGTGCACAGCACGTCGACCCTGCCCAGGCTTTCCAAGATTCGGGCCATCTCGTCCTCGGCGATCTCGCCCTCGGCTTGGAGTGGGGTGGGAGCACCGCCCCCGACGAACCCGAAGCTCACGCCTTCCAGATCGACTGCCGCGCCGTGGACGTATTCGAAACTGGGCGGGAGCGCCGCCTGCAGGCTCAAAGGGCGGTCGACATTGCCGTGGATCACGTAACCATGCCCTCCCTCGAGCGCTGCGGCGACCATCTCGTACTGGGCATCGATCGCTGCCCCAATCCTGGTTCTCACCTCTTCGAAGTCGGAGCCGACCTGCTCCGACCAGAGGTCGCGCATCCGGTGGTAGTCCCCCGCCGCCCGCGCTGCCGATGTCTCCCGGGCGAACTCGATGCCGAGCACATCGGCAACCGCACCCTCTCCGGTCCGGTAGTCGGTGAGGTTCACCAGGTCCCCGAGGATCAGAATCGTGTGCCCGGTGCTCACCACCCGACGCAACGCGTCGAGGGCGAAATGGACGTCGGAGATGGCCAGGATCAAGTCTCGGGCACCCTCGCCCCGAATCGGGCCCAAAGCCCGCCAGCAACCCCCCCGGCGATCGCCAGCAGCAGAGCTATCTGCCAGCTGAACCCCAAAGGCGCGAACTCGGCGGACATCCCACCCATGCCGAAGCCCACCAGCGCACCGATCACGGTCCTCCCGGTGGCTCCCCACCTCACACCCGGGTCACGGTCGTCATGACCGGTGTTCTCGGCGAACGCACCACCCAGGATGATGACGAGGAGCCCGATCAGCCCCAATGTGAGCGCGATGGCGTAGACCTTGACCATGCCTCGATGAGGCTAACGGTGATCGACCTTCAGCCGGTCCTCCTCTCGACGGGAACGAGGCGGAGACGAGGCACCAGGCCTTCGCCGGCCAGGTTGTCGAGGGCCTCGACCTCGGAGTCGTCCAATTCGAGGGGACACCCGGCCAGGAGAAAGGTGACTACGCAGTCATCGCAGGCATGGGTGTCCCGCATCGCACATTGCCGGCAGTCGATGAGCAATTCGCACCTCCTGAGGCAGAAGGTACGAATTGCCTGTGACAGATTTGCCTATTCGACGAACCCGTTGTCAGCGAGCCACCCGGCGGCCAGTTCGGCGGGATCCTCGCCATCGAGGTCGGCTCGCTTGTTGAGCTCGGTCAGGTCCTCGGTGGTCAGGGCAGCCGAGTACGAATCGAGAAGCGCCACCAACTCGTCACCGTGGGCCTCGACCACCTCGGTGCGAATCGCGGGCACGACGTTCTCCGCCGGGTTCAACCCTTGATCGTCCTCGAGTGAAACCCATCCGTTGGCCGCGATGATCCCCTGGGTGCTGAAGAGGAGCGCAACGTCGATCTCCCCGCCCTCGAGGGCGGCGATGGTGATCGGCCCCGCGACGTCGAGTGCCTTGAATTCGGCGAAGTTCAACCCGTAGACCTCTTCCAGCCCCTGGAGGCAGAGTGGCCGCTCCGGGCATTCCGGGGGCCCACCGAAGATCATCTCCCCCGCAACCGGCTGCAGGTCGGAGACGGTGGTCAATCCGAATTCGGAAGCCGTATCGGCGGTTACCACATAGGCGTTCTTGTCCTGGGCGGGGCTAAAGGCGAGAAGGGTCACGCCGAGGTCCAGATAGGCATCTCTGGCCGCTTCCCACGTGACCTGGGGGTCTGCTGACTGCTCGACACCTAGGAACCCGGCAACGGTCCCCGTGTACTCGGGAACGAGGTCGACCTCGCCGGACTCAAGCGCCGGCTTGACCACTTCCCGGGCTCCGAGATTCAGCTGTCGCTCGATCGTGTAGCCGTTGGCCTCGAGGCCCTGGGCATAGATCTCGGCGATGATCACAGACTCGTTGAAGTTGAACGACGCCACCGTGATCGGCTCGCCGTCAGATGCGCCGTCACCCGATCCGCAGGCTGCAGCCAACACGGCCAAGCCCAGGATCGCCCCAACGGCGCGGAAGCGGAAGCTCCGCATGGGTATCTCCTTCTATGGATTGTGGAAGAGCCCCGTACCCGGGGCTCCGCAGGTCCAACCGTAGATGGTGAAATGCGATTCCCGCTATCTGCCAATCCGCAACCCACGTGGCGTGGTCGCCCGCTGGGTAGCCGAAAGCCCCAGCTCGGCGGCGATCGCCAGGATTCCGACCAGAACCGCCCCCACGATCAGCTCTCCGACGTCCTGTTGGGCAAATCCGTCGACGATGAACCGGCCCAGCCCGCCCCAAGCGACGAGCGCACCAAGAGTGGCAGTCGCGATCACCTGCACGAAGGCGATGCGCACTCCCTCCATGATCAGCGGCATCGAGAGCGGCAGCTCCACCCCGGTCAGCACCTCTCTCTCGGTGAGCCCCATGCCCCGGGCCGACTCCAGCGTCGACGGCTCGACCGTCTGGATGCCGGCAATGGTGTTGGTGAACATCGGCGGTGCCGCCAGGAAGATCAGCGCGACCAGGACTGCCCACGGCTCGCCGATACCGGCGCCGATTTGAACGAACACCAGGAATGCGATCGCGAGCACGCCGAACGAGGGGATCGCCCGCCCGATGTTGACCACTGCGGTTGCGATGTCGGACCCCTTCCGGATGTGGCCTAGCCAAACGGCCACCGGGAGGACGAGCAGCCCGGCGATGACCACTGCTGCCACAGACACCAGGACGTGCTGGCTGAGCCTGACCCAGATCGAGTTCGGGCCCGACCAGGTGGAAGGCTCCGAGAGGAACTCCGCTACTGACTGCCAGACGCTCATCCCACGCGCCTCGCCCATGGGCTGAGTAGACGCTGCAGCCAGACGAATCCCAGATCGAACAGCGTTGCCAGCAGCACCGAGAGCACCACCCCGACCAGGATCTGAGTCCAGAAGAAGGTGTTGAGGCCGCGCAGGATGAAGTAGCCGTATCCGCCCAATCCGAGGACGGCGGTCACCGTCACCAGGCCGACGGTGGTCACCGTGGCGATTCGGAGACCGGCGATGATCACCGGCAGGGCAAGCGGGACCTCCATCCGCCAGAACCGGGAGCGGCGGGTGTAACCCATGCCGTCGGCTGCCTCCAGCACCGGGCCCGGCACACCATCGATCCCTGCCACCAGGTTGCGGAAGATGATGAGCAGGGTGTACGAGGTCAGGGCGATGACGGCATTGGTCGCATTCAGCCCCACGATCGGGACGAGGAGTGCGAACAGCGCCAGCGAAGGAATGGTGTAGAGCAGTCCCGTCACCCAGGTGATCGGGGCGTAGGTCCAGCGGCGGCGCAAAGCGATCGCGGTCAGGCCCAGGGAGATGAGGAGCCCGAGCGCCACCGACACCACTGTCAGCGACAGGTGCTGCCAGGTGCGGTCGGCGATCTCCCCCAGGTTTCTCGAGATCCACTCCCAGTCGATCAGGGGCGATGCCTGGGCCATGGGCGAGGTCATTCCGTTATCTCCTCGGCGATTCCCTCCAGGTCGAGCATCCCCTTGTAGACGCCGTCATCGACGATCATCGCCACCCGGGCGTGGCCGGTCACGACCGCGTCGAGTGCCGAGCGCAACGAAGCCTGGCTGCTCAGGGTGACCAGGAATGGCCTCGGGTCGAGGTTGCTCAGAGGCACGCTCCCGATCGACGACGCATCGACCCATCCCAGGAGCCGGCCGTCCTGGAGCAGGCCAACCCAGTCCACTGACTCCTCCTCCATGACCTTCCTCGCCTCCGCCGGTGTCGCGGTGACCTCGACGACCGGGCCCCTTCTCATCCCGGCCTCGCCGACGGGAAGCAAGGCGAGCCGCTTCAGCCCTCGCTCCCCGCCCAGGAAGTCCTCGACGAACGGGTTGGCGGGGTTGGCGAGGATCGACTCCGGCTCGTCGTACTGTTCGATCACTCCCCCGACGTTGAGGATCGCCATCCGATCGCCGAGCAGGATCGCTTCGTCCACGTCATGCGTCACGAAGACCACGGTCTTCCCCAGCCTCTCCTGGAGCTCGTGGAACTCGCGTTGGAGGCGCTTGCGAACGATCGGATCCACGGCTCCGAATGGCTCGTCCATGAGAAGCACCGGTGGGTCGGCAGCCAGGGCGCGAGCTACTCCAACTCGCTGTTGCTGGCCTCCTGACAGCGCCGCCGGATACCGGCCGAGCATCTCGCTGTCGAGCCCGACGACTGTCGCCAACTCGCTCACCCGAGCTTCGATCCGATCCGGGTCCCACCCCAAGAGCCCGGGAACGGTGGCGATGTTCTGGGCAATGGTTCGGTGCGGGAAGAGCCCGATCTGCTGGATCACGTAGCCGATCGAGCGCCGCAGCTCATGTGGCGGCGTGGCGAGCGCGTCCCGACCGTCGAGGAGTATCCGACCTGACGTCGGCTCGATGATCCTGTTGATCATCTTGAGGGTGGTGGTCTTCCCGCATCCCGACGGGCCGACCAGAGTCACGAACTCTCCCTTTTCCACGTCGAGGCTCAGTCCGTCGACAGCAGCTCGCGAGGCGCCGGGAAACACCTTGGTCACCTCCTCGAGGCGAATCATGGCTGGGGAGGTGGCCGTGGCCCTCACAGTCCGATGACCCTAGGTGTGAGAGCGCTTTGTCAGCCGACTTCTTGGAGGAAGGCGAGCACTTCATCCACGTACTTGGCCGGGTCGGCATCGTAAGAGCCGACGTGGTCGGCGCCATCGACCTGGATCAGCCTCACCAAATCGGGGTGGGTTTCAGCGAGCTCGATGCTCTCACTGATCGGGACCGTGAGGTCTTCGGTCCCATGGTGGACGAGGACCGGCCGACGGAGGGTGCCATCGGACTTCTCGATGTAGTCGAGGGACTGCCAGTTGACCCCGATTCGGAGCGAGGTGAAGAACTTGGCGACCGCGGTGAGAGTCTGCGGGACAGGCAACGGCAACAAGGGCAGGTCGCGCTGTGAGGCGTTGTAGTTGACGGTCTCACCGAAGTCGAGGTTCGGGGAGTCGAGCATGACACCAACGACCGAGTCCAGGTTTTGCCGATACATGAACGACATCACGTGTGCCCCTCCGGTGGAGTAGCCGTTGAGGACAACGTTGTCGGCCCCGTTGTCGAGGGCATAGGCCACGGCCGCCGCAACGTCTTCCCACTCGGTCGCCCCGTATTGGTAGTAACCGGACGGGTCCTGAGCCTGCAGGTCGTCGTTCCGGTAGGTGATGGCGAGTTGGGGATAGCCGGCCTCCTGGATCGGGCCGAACAGCGGCTCAGCCTCCGCAGGCGTCACGCCTTTCCCGTGGACGTGGATGACCCAGGTGGTGCCGTCGGCGGGCAGATACCAGGCATCCATCGGCCCCAGTGGGGATGAGTAGGTGATTTCCTCCAGCTCGAAGTCACCCTCACTGACGACCAAATCGTCGGCATCCACCACGAACCCGTCCTGGATCAGCTCACCGGAGAAGTACCAACCCCCACCGATGTGAAAGATCAGTACGAGGGTCACAAGGCCCCAAAAGGCGCCCCAGGCAATGGTCCTGCGAGTCACGGCGGGTGATTCTGCCCGGAATCAGGCCGCTGGCAACGACAAACCCCCGACGAGGTGCTCGTCGTGATCTGTGACCGGGATCGGATCGTCCCCAAACGTCGGCCTGAGCGTGCGGGCCTCGGCGATGGTCTCGTCGACCTTCGCAGAGAGTGCATCCTCCATCAGAGTGGCCACCGCAGCATCGCCTGCAGCCACGAGCCGATCCCGCCGGACCAGCCCCACCAGGACACCATCGTCGGCGACGGCGAGGACGTTTTCCTGGTGAATTCGGAGTGTGTCGTCGGCCTGCCGAAGGGGTCCGACGAACACCGGCTCCCCCATCCACCGGAACACCCGGTCCGGCGCGCTGCGGACCATCACCGCACCTGCCTGTGCCCGGCTCCGAAGACGGGCACCGGGACCGAGCAACGATCGTTGCAACCAGGAGCCACCGGGCGCACCCAGCACGAGGAGCGACCCGTCGTCGAGATCCTGGGCCAGGCTGCTGATCCCGTCGACCCCGATCACCCGCCCGTTGAGCCCGGGCACCGTGGCCGAGATCCGCTCCAGAGTCGCTTCGGCGGCGGCGGTGTCGTCATCCGGTGCAATCGCCGAGACCATCTCCGCTTCGACCCCAAGGCTTCGACCTAGCCGGGAGGCCGTCTCGGCGGCGAGCACCGAGTGTGGGCCACCGGCCACCGTCGCCACCACGCCGGTCACGTTCTCGGGGTTGAAGCCGACCGGCACCGCCACGCTGACCAGGTCGAACGAGCCAGGGAGTTTGCGGGACACGAGAAGGTCGGCGCGATGATGGATGCATTCCTCGGCGAGGTCGCCCGTGATCCGGCTCGAGGCCCCGCCGGTGAGCAGATCGGCGAGCTCGGCACAACCCTTGCCCCGGGTCCAGACCACAGCCATCGATCCGCCCCCGCTCTGACCCGCCTTCATCCTCGTCCCTCCGTACGGACACCCGACAAACGCCCCGACACGATAAGCCACAGGGAGCGCGTTGTCTCCGAGATTCTTCCGCACATCATGGTCGCCGCCGGTGACAAGATGGGCACATGGAATTTCGTGAAGTGCTCACAAGGCGCCGCATGGTCCGTAACTACCTGCCCGAGCCGATCGACCCGGGCGTGGTCGACCGGATCGTGGATGCCGGACTTCGGGCTCCTTCGGCGGGCTACTCACAGGGCATCGAGGTCGTCGTGGTGACCCGAGAGGATCACCGCCGAGAGATCGCAAACCTCGGCGAGGAGGCCGAGTATGTGGCCGCCGGATTCGATCCCTGGATCTCACGGGCCCCGGTGCACATCGTGATCTCGGTCAGTGAAGAGAAGTACCGCGAGCGCTACCGGGAGCCGGACAAGCTCGGCCCCAACGGCGAGGAGATCGAGTGGCCCGTCCCTTACTGGTGGGTTGACGCCGGTGCTTCTCTCATGGCCATCCTCCTAGCAGCGGTCGACGAAGGTTTGGGCGCCGGCTTCCTCGGTGTTCATTCCTTCCCCGGCCTCTCCTCGTTGCTCCGGCTTCCCCCAGACCAGCACCCGATCGGCGTGGTGACGATGGGTAGAGCCGCCCCCGACCGCCGCTCGGGCTCGCTGGCCCGGGGGCACCGGCCCGGGAGACCGTCGTCCATTTCGAGTCCTGGGAAGGCTGAGTGAGCGACGTCGAACTGAGCTCCGCTTCCAACCCGAGGATCAAGCGGCTGGCCGGGCTTCGGGAGCGCGCCAACCGTGATGCCGAGGGGGTGTTCCTGGTCGAGGGAGCGCGCCAACTGGACCGGGCTCTCGCCGCCGGGCACCGTCCCGTCGAGCTGTATTACGAGCCGGGTCATTTCGACCCGGCCACTGTCCCCGGCATCGAGGCCCATTCATGTTCGGCGGCAGCACTCTCCAGGGCCTCGTATCGGTCATCGCATGAGGGAGTGATCGCGGTGTTCGAACAGTTCGGCCATGATCTGGACCGGATCGAGCCCGGGGCAAACCCCCTGCGTGCTCATTGCTGAGGCATTGGAGAAGCCTGGGAATCTCGGGGCCATCCTCCGCACCGCCGATGCCGTGGCCGCCGACGGGGTGATCGCGGTCGGCGCTCCAGTCGACCTCTTCAACCCCAATGTGATCCGGGCCTCGACAGGAGCGGTTTTCACCGTCCCGGTCGCAGTAGTCGGCCTGCAGCGCGCCGTTTCCTGGCTGTCGGATCGGGGCATCGCCCTCGTCGCCGCCACTCCAGAGTCCACGGAGTCGGTCTGGTCGGTGGATCTCACCGGGCCGTGTGCTCTCCTCGTCGGCTCCGAGAGCAACGGGCTCAGCCCCGAGGCCCGCGCTGCCGCCGGGCAGCTGGTTGCGCTCCCGATGCAGGGCGCCGCCGACTCACTCAACGCCTCGGTCACCCTGTCGGTCATGGCCTATGAGGCGGTGCGCCAGCGCTCATCGTCAAACTGACCTACCGTTGACATCGAACATATGTTCGACTTAGCCTGTCCCGGGCGTGCCCGCCCTGCTCCAGCCCAGTTTCGACGACCTCTCGATACCGCTCTTCGACGTCACCTTCTGTGTGCTCGATCTGGAGACGACCGGAGGGTCTCCCCGCGACTGCGCTATCACCGAGATCGGGGCCGTCAAACATCGTGGGGGCGACCTGGTCGGGTCGTTCCAGACCCTGGTCGACCCCGGCCTTCCAATCCCCCCGTCGATCACCTTTCTCACCGGGATCACCGAGGCGATGGTGGTTGCCGCCCCAACCATCCAATCGGTGTACCCGGCCTTCGTCGAGTTCATCGGTGACTCGGTTGTCGTCGGGCACAACGTCCGCTTCGACCTCTCCTTTCTGAGCGCGGCAGCCCGCCAGTTGGGGTATCCCCCGCTCTCATCGGACTTCGTGGACACCGCGGCACTGGCGCGGAGGCTGATCCGAGACGAGGTCAGGAATCTCCGGCTCCGGACCCTGGCCGCCCACTTTCGGAGCCCGATCGCCCCCAACCACCGGGCGCTCGACGACGCGATGGCGACCGCCCATGTCTTTCATGCCCTGTTGGAGCGCACCGGCAACATGGGCGTGACCAACCTCGACGACCTACTCCAGCTCCCCCGAGCGAGGGGCTCGGCGCACTATCCCAAGATCGCACTCACCGAGGGACTGCCCCGCCGCCCCGGTGTCTACATATTTCGCGACCGCGACGGCACCCCGATCTATGTGGGAAAGGCGGCCAACCTGAGGGCCCGGGTGCGCCAGTACTTCTACGGCGACGAACGGCGGAGCATCGGCAACATGCTCCGGGAGCTGGTGACGATCGACCATGTCGTGTGCGAGACCGACCTGGAAGCCGAAGTTACCGAGCTCAGGCTGATCCACGCCCACCGGCCTCGTTACAACCGCAAGTCCAAGCCACCCCGCGCCTCGCACTGGGTGAAAGTGACCCGTGAGCCGTTTCCCCGGCTCTCCGTGGTCCGCACTCTCAAGGAGGGGGCGGTCTGCTATCTCGGCCCGTTCCGCTCCAAACGTTCCGCGGACCTGGTGGTGGCTGCGATCTGGGACGCCACCACCATCCGGAGGTGCACCGGCCGTCCCGGCTCGAGGACGGCAGTTTGCGCTCCCGCCCAACTCGGAGTTGCCATGTGTCCCTGTGACGGGAAACTCGACCCCGCGCGCTACCAGCCGGTGATAGATGGACTTGTCGACGGCCTCGACCACGACCCCCAGGCCCTGTTGGCGCCCCTCGCCACGCGCATGGAGGAATTCGCGGCTTCCCGGCGCTATGAGGAAGCGGGTTGGGCCCGCGACCGGCACCGGGCCCTGGCGAGAGCGATCGAGCGCCGCCACCACTGGCAGTCCCTGGTCGGTCTCGGGGTGGCCGAAGCCGAGAGCGGCGACGGGTCCCGTGCCCTGATCGACCACGGTCGGCTGGTGGCCACGTGGCGTCCTGACCGGAGCCCTCCTCTCCGCCCCGCGCCTGATCTGATGGGCGACCAACAGGAAGTACCGGAAAGCGTCGAGGTGGCCGAGGAAGCCGATCTCGTATGGCGCTGGATCGTCGGCCGTGGCGTGCGCCTGGTCGATGCCACCGGGACGCTGGCCCTGCCCCGCAATCCCCCACAGCAGCTTTCACCACCGACTTGAGTCTCGGCACCGTGGTGGTGAGACTTTCCCGGTGGATCGGCTGGTGACGCTGGAAGGGATTGGAGTCTCCCTCGGAGGTTCCGTGGTCCTTCGTGCCGTCGACGTCGAGATCGATGCCGGCGAGATACTCGGAGTGAGCGGTCCTAACGGGGCGGGCAAGACGACGTTGCTCCGCCTGTTCGCCACACTGATTGCACCGAGTTCAGGCAACGGAATGGTGCTCGGCGCCACGCTGGGGTCCCCGGACACATATTCAGTCCGCGCCCGAATCGGGATGATCTCGCACCGGCCCGCCGTCATCCCGGAACTGACCATCGAGGAAAACCTCGACCATGCCGTCACCCTTGCCGGTCTGGAGCGGAGCCGTGTCCGGAAGGCGCTACGGGTGGTGGGCCTGGAGGACGCTGCTGCCGCCCGAGGTGGCTCGGCATCGTTCGGCATGCTGCGCCGGATCGAGGTGGCCCGCCTCCTCATCACCTCCCCGAGCCTGCTCCTTCTCGATGAGCCCTATTCCGGGTTGGATGTCGAGGCGCAGGACTTGATCGGGGCCCTCGTCGAGCGGACCACGACTTCTGGTGGGGCCGTGGTCATGGTCTCGCATGACTCCGACCAACTGGCAGCGCATTCCAACCGCTTGCTGGGACTGGCCTCAGGTCGTTTGGAGGCGATCTCATGAGTTTCTGGCCTCAGGCCCTCGAGATCGCAAGGGTCGACCTCACCGTCGAGCGGAGGCTCGGGGACACATTCCGAATCGTGCTCCCCTTCGCCGTTGTCGCCCTCCTCGTCTTCCCTCTCGCTCTCGGAGTCGACCTTGCGGCGATCTCGCAGCTGGGGCCGGCGGTCTTCTGGGCGCTGGGAATCCTCTTCGGCATGCAGGTGGCCCTGCGCCAGGCGGCGCATGACGACCGGGAGCGGCGTGATCTCTATGCCCTCCTCGGAGTCGACCCGGCGGCCCGCTTCGTCGGGAGGGCCCTCTCCGGCTCGGTCTTGATGCTCGGCTTTCTCACCGTGCTCCTGGTGGCGATGGTCCTCCTCTACAGCCCCCGGCTACCGGAGGGCTGGCCGCTTCCGGTGGTGGTGAGCGGAGTCCTGGTGGCCGTGGGCCTCACCGAGTTGGGAACGCTGGCAGGCGAGGTAACAGCAGGAATGGAGAACCGCACCGCCCTGGCCTCCCTCATCGTGGCCCCACTCTCGATACCCCTGGTCATCGGGTCGTCCCAGGCGCTGGAAGCTATGGCACGCGGCACAAGTATCCTGCCCTGGATACTGATCCTGGTCGCGACCGACTTGGCACTCGCGGTGAGCGGTGTCGGCCTGGCACGGCCCCTCGAGGAGGCATCTAGATGACACGGGTCAAGGTGTTGCTCGCCGTCGCCGCGGTGGCGATGGGAGTCGGCCTGTGGTTCGCCTTCAGCGCTCCTACCGACACCCTCCAGGGGGAGTTCACCCGGATCATCAACCTCCACGCTCCGAGTATGTGGCTGGCCTTTCTCGCATTCGGAATGACCGCCCTCGGATCGGTGATGTGGCTCATCACGAAGAAGGACGGCTGGGACCGATTCGCCGCTTCCTCTGCCGAGCTCGGAGTCCTGTTCACCGGGATCGGCCTTTTCACCGGCATGGTCTGGGGTCAGGCGGTGTGGGGACGAGCATGGGACTGGGGAGACTGGCGCCTCGCCACCACCGCCGTGATGTTCTTCGTCTACATCGCATACCTGGCGCTGCGCGGAGCCACACCCGACCCTGTGGTGCGGGCCCGGCGTTCCGCCCTGCTGGGAGCGATCGCGGTGATTCAGATCCCGTTGGTCTATTTCTCGGTGTATCTGTTTCGCACGTTGCACCAGACCCCTTCCATTCGTCCGGACGGGATCACGATGCCCCGGGAGATGGGGATTGCCATCCTCGTCAACGTGATCGCGTTCACCGTTGTGTACGTCGCCTTGCTGATGGCCCGAATCGAGGTTGCTCGGGCCGAGTCCCTTTTGGAGGCGGACCAGGCGACTGCCGGCGATTCGGTCAAGCCGCCCCGGCTCTCGGAGATCGGCGATGTCTGACCAGTTGATCGTCTGGGTGACTTTTCTCGTCTCTTACGGGGCCATCTTCGGCTACGCCGCCTATCTGCACATCAGGCGTCGCCGGGCCGGTGCCTGACGATGGCCCATCGCCGCTTCGTGCTCCTCGGCATCGGAGGGGTGATCGCCCTGGTGCTGGCGATCACCTTGACCAGCCTCGGCGAGAACCTCACCTATTACCTCTACCCGAGCGAGGCCGTTGCCCAGCGTTCGGACTTCCCCGATGGGGAGCGCTTCCGCCTCGCCGGGACCGTCGCTCCAGGATCGCTTTCGGTGACCGACGAAGGATCTGTCTTCGTGGTTTCCGACGGGGGCGCATCGATATCGGTGCTGCTCACCCGTGAAGCCCCGTCGCTCTTCGGCGAGGACATCCCGGTGCTGCTCGAGGGCGCCTGGTCCGGTGATCGCTTCGTCGCCGACAACGCCCTGATCGCACACGACGAGAACTACGAGGCCCCCGAGGAGGGCGGGGCCTACCCGGAGGGTTGATGCTCGCCCTGCTAGGGACTGCCGGGGTCGTCGCCGCACTCTGTGCCGCGCTCCTACTGGTGTGGCGTGGGATCGCGGTCGCCCGAGGTGGCGATGCCGACCTGGTCATCCCGGCGCGCCTCCTCCTCGCGGGGGCGATTGCGGCGATGGGAGCCATGCAACTGGCACTGCTCACCGACGACTTCACCCTGGCGTACGTGGCCAACCACCACTCGTCGACTACACCGTTCCCGTTCGACGTCGCCACGGCATGGGCCGCTCTCGAGGGCTCGATCATCCTCTGGGGCCTGGTCCTCGCCGCGTTCACATGGGCGGTAGTAGGCCGCTATCGGAAGTCGCCCGACCCGCTTGGTGCCGCGGCGCTTGCGGTGATGGGCGGGGTGGCCATCTTCTTCTTCGGCTTGATGCTCACAGTGGCCAACCCGTTCGAAGTCTGTGTCAGCGCCGTCGAAGCGGGTTGCGCTGCATCGAGTCCGTGGCCGCTGGCCGCGGTCCAGGCACCGGTGAACGGGCCGGGTCCCAATCCTCTCCTCCAGAACCACATCCTCATGGCCATCCACCCCCCGATGCTCTACCTCGGATACGTGGGCCTGACCGTCCCCTTCGCCTACGCGCATAGGTGCCCTGGCCCTCGCCGTCCCCGGCCCAGAGTGGCTGCGGCGAAGCCATCGCTCGACCCTGGTCGCCTGGTCGTTCCTCACCGTCGGGATAACCCTCGGAGGGTGGTGGGCCTACGAGGTGCTGTCCTGGGGTGGCTACTGGGCTTGGGACCCGGTGGAGAACGCCTCATTGATGCCATGGCTGGCGGCTACCGCCTTTCTCCACTCCGGGCTGGTGCAACAACGACGCGGGATGCTCCAGGCGTGGAACTTCGTGCTGGTCATATCGGCGTTCGCCCTCACCATCCTGGGCACCTTCCTCACACGCTCGGGCACCATCAATTCGGTCCACTCATTCACGCAGTCGGCTATCGGGCCTGCCTTGCTCGGGTTCCTGGTGCTGGTCCTGGTCGGATCGTTCGCTCTGTTCACGATGCGGGCCCACCTCGTCGCCTCCTCGCCCCGCATAGAAACCTTCGTCTCCCGTGAGGGCCTTTTCCTGATCAACAACCTCCTGCTGGCGATCTTCGGCTTCGTCGTGCTCATCGGGACCACCTACCCGCTGTTGGTGGAGGCTTTCACCGGCATCCAGGTCGGCGTGGGTCAGCCGTTCTTCAACCGGCTGGCCGTCCCGCTCTCGTTCCTCCTTCTCCTCGTTATGGGCTTCGGCCCGGTCACGCCGTGGGGTGGGGCTCCTCCGGGCCTGCTCTGGAAGCGATTGCGGGTCCCGACCCTGGTCGCCCTCGCTGTCGGGCTGCTGACAGCCCTCTTCGTCACCCGCCTTGGTTGGGCGGTCCTTGCCGTGACCCTGGGTGTCTTCGTGGCTTCAGCGATCTTCGGCCTCCTCGCCGCGTTGACACGCAATCGGGCCCGGAAGTCCGGCCTCTCCCTCGCCTCCGAAGTGCGCACGGTCGTCGGAGGCGACCAGCCCTTCTGGGCCGGTCAGGTGTCGCATTTGGGCGTCGTCCTGGTTGCGATCGGAATCGCCTTCGCGGCCAATCTGGGGACCCACGCCGTGGTCGACCTCGAACCCGGCGAAAGCGTCGACTTCGCCGGCTATCAACTGATCTATGAATCCCCGTTCCGGCGGGTTGAGCCGAATCGGGTGGTCGAGGGAGCGAGGATCACAGTCCTTCGGGGCGCGACAGTTGTGGCCAGCCTCGAGCCGAGGGCCAACTTCTACGGGGATGCAGCAGGCGTCGTGACCCCGGCCGTTCTCAGCACGCCCAAAGGCGACCTCTACCTGACCCTCAAGGCCCTCGACTCGGAGTCACTGACCCTCGCGCTCGACACCAGCCCCATGGTTTGGCTGCTCTGGCTGGGCGGTCTGACCACGGCGGCGGGAGGGGCCTGGTCGCTGCTGGCGAGGAAGTCGGCGCGCCGCGACACGGTGGACCGCCAGAGCGCAGATGTCTGAACGGGTCGCCAACACGGCGTTCATCGTCGCCATCGTGGCGATGGCCGTGGCCCTGGCCGTGCTGGTGGCCGCCGATCCCGTCGAGGTCGACCGGGTGGAGGCGATCGGATCACGGATCAAATGCCCGGTCTGTCAGGGCGAGTCGATCGCCGACTCTCCAGCGCAGATGGCGGAGGACATGATGGCCGTGGTCGAGGAGAAGGTCGCCGGCGGCGCTACCGACCAACAGGTCATCGACGAACTCCTGTCCTCCTACAGCGGCGCGGTGCTCCTCGATCCTCCGCTGTCCGGAGCAACCATCTGGGTCTGGATCGCGCCGGTCGCGGTCGCCATTGCCGGTATCGGCGTCATCCTCTGGTGGAAGCTCCATCCATCCGCGGCGAGCGAGCAGGTCACAGAGGGCTCGCCTAGATCCCGGAGGCGAGTCCTGGCCGGCGGGGTCGTGCTGGTTGCCGGGCTGGCCGTCATCGTGGTGGTTGCCGGCTCGTTCCTCCAGGATCGAGAAGGAGCCACTGCTGGAGTTGCGGACCTTGACATCGAGGACCTGTCCACTGTGAGCAATGAGACGATGGAGGCGGTGATCGCCGCCAATTTGGGCAACCCTCAGATCAACGGGATGCGACTCGCACTCGCCGAGCGCTACTTCGAGGCCGGCGACTATCGGTCTGCGTTCCCCCACTATCTCGCAGTGGCCGAAAGCGGGATTGCCACGGACATCGAGGCGGCGTCGGCCCTGACCCGCCTCGGTTGGATGGCTTTCGAAGGCAACGGAGAGGTGGAGACCGCGAACCGCCTTCTCGATCAGGCCCTGGCGATCGAGCCCGGGGCTCCAGTTGCTCTCTACCTCAAAGGGCGGGTGCAATGGTGCGGCGTAGGCGACAGCCAGGCTGCTGTCGACCTATTCGAGCAGGTTCTCGAGACCCCCGACCTTCCCGCAGATTCCCGGAGCGAGGTGGAGGCCGATCTCGAGTTGGCGCGGACTGGCGGGGCCTGCCCATGAGCGGACGCGTCTTGCGCTGGGTCGGCATCGGCCTGATCGCGGTGACAGTGGTGTTCGCGGTGGTCCTCGCCTCGGGATTTGGGGCCGATCCCGGCCTGGTCGACTCGCCGCTGATAGGGAAGCCGGCGCCGGAATTCGACTTGGAGACCCTGGACGGACAGGGCTCGGTTTCCTCACAGGACCTGGCGGGCGACATCGTGGTGATCAACTTCTTCGCATCGTGGTGCCTCGAGTGCCGGAACGAGCACTCGGACCTTGTTGCCACCGCCGACTCCTTTGCCGATGACGGCGTCCGGTTCGTCCAGATCGGATACCAGGAGGATCCAGAGCAGAGCCTCGCCTACCTGGAAGAAGCGGGGATGTCGGAGGCGACCGACTACCTCGCCGATCCGGGGAGCCGCACCGCAATCGCCTACGGAGTGTTCGGAATCCCGGAGACCTTCTTCCTCGACCCCGAAGGTGTCGTTGTGGGAAAGATCATCGGAGAGGCGGACGCCCTCACCCTCGGCGCCACTATCGATGCGATTCGCCGGGGTGAGCGGCCCGGCCAACAGGTGACCGGCGACACCCGCCAGGCTCCCGAGTCCTGATCATCTCCTGATGATCTCGACTGTGACCTCTTCGAAGCTCGCGGTGTCCAAAGCCGCGGAGCCAGTCTCCAGTAGGAACACGTCGAAGAAGCCGAGGAGGTAGCGGTCGATGATTGGAAGGATCCGGCCCGCGGGGATCGGGCCGGTGACACCAGCCTCACTGGCTACCGGCGACAGCAACGGAGCCACCACGAAGTCATTCTGATTGGTCCCCTCGACTCCGATCCAGTACGTCACGTTCGCGCTCCGCTCGGACAGGCCGCGGAGCACGGCATCGTTTTCGGTGTCTCGCCATTCGTCGGAGCGCATGTACAAAGCGGGACGGGTCGCCTCTAGTGACACCAGCTCGTCCGGCATTGGTTCCACCCAAGGGTCGAGCCCGAGAACCGCATCGCATCGCTCGTCCTGAAGGCATACCTGGACGGCGGCCCCCCCGCCCGCGGTGTGCCCGTAAATGCCGATTCGGGTCAGGTCGGCGCTGGAGGCGAGAGCGCCGAAGGCGCCCTGGTCTCCCAACTCGAGCGCGTTGAGGATGCTGATCAGATCACCGGCGAACACGTCGAGCAAGGTCCGGCTTGCTTCGGCGTAGGCCTCGTCACTCACCTCGGGGTCTTCTTCGTCGGGCAAGGCGGCCGGGAAGTAGGGGATCACTTCCCCATCGGCGAGCCGCGTGACCGATGCCCCATAGGTGTGGTCCGCAGCGATGACGATGTATCCATGACTCACCAGGGTCTCGATCTGATTCACGGCGATTCCCCGAAACCCGGTCCAGCCGTGGCTGTACAACACCACCGGGAAAGTGCCCGGCGCCACTTGGAGCCCGGTGCCGGCATGCGACGTGGTGTACCGCATCTGGTCGAGGAAGAAGCTCGGGTACCCGGCCAATTCCGCCATGGCCGGAGCCACCAGATCCCAGTTCTCAGCCCAGGGTGTCGTCGTGTCCGGCTCTCCGGCCTCGGCCGGGTACCAAACCTGGATCGGCAGCCGTCTCGGCCCACCCGGATCGTCTCCGTAGATCTCCTGGCGCTCGTGGTCGACCAACTCGAGCGTGACGGTGCCGATGGCCTCGGGCCCGGAAGGGACCGGCAGTTGGGGCACGGGCAGGACAAGGGCAGGCACCATGGCCAGGACGACACCCGCCACCCCGAACACACCACGAGCGATGCGGCTGGTCCAATCGACCTTGCGCTCCACGACGATGACATCGCCGATGGCCAGTGCGAGGGCAGTGATGTAGAGCGGGATCATTTGCCAGCGCAGCCCTTCCACACGCCAGTGGATGAGGAAGGCGACGAAGAGAGCACCGAACACGATGCCCCTCCGGGTGCGCACCCCGAAGACCGCCGGCCAGGCCACCGCGAACACCGCGGCGAAGACCAGGAGGAACTCGAAACGCCTCAACGGTGACTCGACTTCAAATCAGGTTTGCGCCGTGACGCCTCAGCCCATCGCCAGCCGACTCGGCACCTTGGTGCCCTGGTGAAAGATCACCTGCCACCTTCCCTCGTCCTTCAACCAGACGGAGCTCCGGCGGGCTTCCTGATTCTGTCCGATCGTGCGGTAGGTCACCAGAGCAACGTCCCCGGACAGCATGCGGACTTCGAAGTCGCGGATCGTGATCTCACCGGCAGCCTCGCGGTTCATCATTCGGATCATGGTCTCGCGGTCGTAGACCCGGCCGGAGCTCCCGTATTCCTTGAACTGGGGGTGGAGCAGCAACTCGACGGCCACCCTCGAGTGCCTGACCTCGGAATCGAGCAGCATCCGCTCCAGGTCGAGCAGTTCGTTCTGCGAACTGCTTCGTGTGGCGCGGGATCGGTCTGTCATGAAGGGCGAGAGCTTACGGTCATCACCATGTTCTACAAGTGCCGCCCGACGGGCGCGCCTCCGGAGTGACACTCGGCACCGCGGCGGGCAGCGGTACAATCCGGCATCCGTGACCAAGCACACGCTCTACTTCGCATATACGGCCTTCCTGGACCCGGATCGACTTCACGCAGTGGCCCCTGACGCCCGGTTCGCATTCACCGCACATTTCCCTGAGACCAAGCTCACATTCGTCCCCGCCGAGGACGGGGGGCGGCCGCTCCCTCACTGGTGGCCGACTCCGGGCACACCGTGTGGGGCGGGGTCTTCGAGATCCCCGACAACCAGGTCGCGGCCCTCACCGAGGCCGAGGAGGCCGAGGGCAGAGTGGCAGGCTGGGATCAGAAGGCGGTCGACCGTGAGGGCAACAAATACGACTGTCTGACATTCGTCGCCAAAGGCTCGCCTGACGGCGAGCTACGGCCAGACACGGACTACCTCGACGCGATGGTCAATGGCGCCCGCCACTGGTCATTGCCCGCGGGATGGGTCCTCGGCCTGGAAGACCTGGGGGAAGACCCGCTCTTCGGTTGAGGAGGGCCGCTTGGGCCGCTACCTCAGACTTCGCGCTCCCCTTCGATGGTGTCCGTGCTCTCCGCTCCAACTCCGGCGGCGGGGAACAGCTTGTAGAGCCCAAACGCGATCAGGGCACCCACCAGTGGGAAGACGATGTAGACCCACAACTCCGACAACGCAGCCGCGTCCCCGGAAACCACTGCAGGCCCGAACGACCGAGCCGGGTTGACCGAGGCCCCCGAGAACGGGATGCCCGCGATGTGGACACCGACCAGTGTCAGGGCGATCGCGATCGGGGCGTGATTGGCGCCGGTCCTGGTCACCGCCAGGATCACCCAGACGAAAACCGCTGTGAGCGCCACCTCGACCAGGATGCCGGTGGACAGTTTTTCGTAACCGGTGGTGGTCAGGGCAACGGCGAGCCGATCCGATGCCGCCCACACCACGAGGGAGGCAACTCCGGCCCCGGCGAACTGGGCAACCCAATAACCGATGGCATCGCCGAACGAGGTCCTCTTCTCGAGGAGCATCGCCAGGGTCACCGCCGGGTTGAAATGGGCGCCAGAGACGTGGCCCACAGCCCAGATCCCGGCGAGCAGCGCCAGACCGAAGCCAAACCCGACCGTTATCAGCAGTGGTCCCCCTGACAGGTCGTTGCCCAGGATCGTCATCGACCCGAGGAAGACCAGGATGAACGTGCCCATGAATTCCGCGAGGTACTTGTTGATCACCATGTGAAAGCTCCTCCTATTGGGCCTGGTTTGACCCTCGGCCGTCCTCGAAGGTTTCGGCGTCTATCAGGCTATTGGTGGAATTTGAAAGTCCCCGGATTTGGGTCTGGAGCGGTTGGTGTAGCAACCGACCCCGGATAGCTTGACCGACCGTGAACCCGTTTCGAGGCCTTCGTTTCGCCGCGCCCCTGGCCGCTGCTTTGGTCCTCGTTGCCTGCGGTGCCGATGAATCCCGGTCGCCCTCCCCGGAGGCCCCTGAGGCAAGCACAGCGACGACGAGCAGCACTTCAACGAGCGTCACCACCACGACGACGGGCACCACGCTCGCTCCGACCACCACCAGTTCAACATCAGCACAGGACCCACTACCAGCCAGACTGGGAATGGTGCCACCGGTGCCGATCGAGGCGCCCCCGGAGTTCCCAACGCTCGCGGTGCTGATAGAGCGAATGCAGTTGGCGATCGGTGTGCCGCCACATCACCGGGCACGCGCTGTTAGCGGATGGGCTCACCCGGAATCGGACGTGCCCCCCTTTGTGATAACCCACTACGACGGAGTCACGGTATGGGAGGACGATCAAGGCAATCGGATGGTCGATCCAGGGTCCGGTGAGATGATGATCCAGGGGGAAGACGGCTCATGGGAAGCGACCGAGTTCGAAGGCAGCGCCCGGCCTACCTGTTCTGGGAGTGGACGATCCGCTCAGGAGTACGCGTGGTCAGCGATATCCGAGGGGGATCCGGTGGCTAGAGGGCACTTCCTGATCGTTGGCCAGCCAACGGCTCACTACAGCGTGGAAGCTCCCCCGGACGGGTTCTGGAATAACACGATCTGGGATGTTTGGGTCGATGATGATGGTGCGGTGCTCCGAATGATCGTTTCCGGATCGCGGGACGAAGACGGAGTTTCCCCTCTGCTCATCTGGAACGTGGAGACACTGGAACCCGAGCTCCAAGGGCCGCTGCCGCCGTCGTGAACCAACGTCCATACGCCAAGCTGCGGCCAACGCGAAGGCCGAGGTCGATTGTGCTGATCACGGCCGCCCTGATGCTCGCCGCATGCGGGACCGATGGTTCCGGGGGGTCGACTACTGAGGCATTGGCGGATCCCCCTACTACCAGCAGCATCGTCCCGACCACCACCACGCTTTCAGTCCCCGACGACCCACTTTCCGCGGAGCTGGGCTTCGTGACCCCGGTGCCGATCGAGGCGCCGGTCGGGTTCCCGAACCTGGAACAGCTCGTCGAGCTCATTGAGACACAGATGCGGCAGAGAGAGTATCCACGCGCCCGTGTCGTCGACGGGTGGATCGGCTCGGACGAGCTGGGAACCCACACCATCACCTACTACGACAACTACACCATCCGGGATTACCCCGGCGGAAGACGCGAGGTAGATCCCGGGGACGGCATGCTCCTGGTCCAAGACGACAGCGGCAACTGGGTGGATTCAGATCGCTTCGAATTCTCGATCGCAGAGGGCTTCCCAGACTGGCGGGACGTATACGAGGTGCTCCAGTACGAAGTGCTCCCAAGATTCGACCCCGAGCTGGTGGGTTATGAAATGATCGTCGGCGTGCCCACGGCCCACTTCCAGATCGCTTCAGAGAGGGAATCCGGTCGATCCGGCACCGACTTCTGGGTCGATGAGAAGGGCGTCGTCCTTCGCCTGGTCATGTCAACGCCCTCACAGCAGCATGATGGAAACGCCTACCTGATCTGGAACGTGGAGACACTAGAGCCTGACCTCGAGGGGCCGCTGCCGCCTGCACCTGCCGGGTGATTTACGAAGAGGGCCCCCCTCTCGGGGAGCCCTCTCCACGTTTGCGAGCCCGTCTGTAAGCCGGATTCTGTCTAGGACGACCATCCATCTGGGCGGACCGTTGCCGATACGCTCACGCGGCCTACCCGGGACTTGATCGGCGGGCAGCCGACGTCCCTGCTTGGCCTTGCTCCCGGTGGGGTTTGCCTAGCCGCCCGGTTACCCGGAACGCTGGTGAGCTCTTACCTCACCGTTTCACCCTTGCCTGATCCCGCCTAAGCGGGCCATCGGCGGTCTGCTCTCTGTTGCACTTTCCGTCGGGTCGCCCCGCCTGGGTGTTACCCAGCACCGTGCCCTGTGGAGTCCGGACTTTCCTCGATCTTGCGACCGCGGCCGTCCAACGGGCTCGACCTAACCCATTTTAGGCTTCCGGCCGCCGTTTTCTCCTTCCGGCCAGCCACCCAGCGATCCCAGAGATCACCGTCGCCAACAGCGCGAGCCCGAGCACAGAGCCCGTGCCCACCGTGCCGCCGCCCATCCCGGAAACAAGGATGATCAGGCCGGCGAGCAGCAGTCCGGTGACCGCGCCGTGGAACCGCTCCGAGTGTCTGGCGTACCTGCCGGCAACCCAACCCCCGACAGCGAACCCGATTGGAATTCCGACCAGGAGATTGGCGTACGGCGCGTCGAGCGGACCTCCGACACCGCCGAACAGAAGGGTGGCAGCGAGGGACGCGAGCCATGTGGTCAAGGTTCCGGCGCCGAGCCCAAGCCCGATTGCCCCGAAGTTCAGCGCGGCCAGCATGGCCGTCGATGTTGGCAGGCCGGGGTTCGGTATGGTCAGCGGCAATGGCCGGAAGCCGCTCCAAACGCCCCCTGGTGGTCGCCGCCCATCGCCTCCCGGTCACCAGAGATGGATCCAGCGGCAAGTGGGTCACCAGCCCCGGTGGCCTGGTCTCGGCATTGGCTCCGGTGCTCCGAGAGCGGGGCGGAGTGTGGGTTGGATGGGATGGCTCCCCAGGTGGGCGGCAACGAACCTTCGACGTAGAGGGCATCACCAACCGCTCGGTGTCGCTCAGTGCGGAGGAGATCGAGAATCACTACGACGGCTTCTGCAACGGCACCATCTGGCCCCTCTACCACGACGCGATCCGCCCTCTCGAGTTCCACCGACACTGGTGGCGCCCCCACCAGGGGGTCAATGACCGATTCGCCGAGGCGGTTGCCGATGTGGCCGACAGTGACACCAGGGTCTGGGTTCACGACTACCAACTCCAGTTGGTCCCCAACATGCTCCGGGACCGCCTGACCCGGGCCAGGATCGGGTTCTTCCTCCACATCCCGTTCCCCCCGATCGATATCTTCGAGCGGCTCCCCTGGCGATCTCAGGTGTTGGAAGGCCTGCTCGGCGCCGACTATCTGGCGTTCCAGACCAAGCGGGCCGTGCTCAATTTCGCCGCTGCCGCCCGCGAGATCGCCGGGGCCCGGGGACCTGCCTCAGCCTTGGAATATCGGGGAAGGACCGTCCGCTGCCAGGCAGTGCCGATCTCGATCGACGTCGATCAGAGCGTGAAGTCGGCGGCATCGCCTTCAGCCCAGGCCGCGGCGGCACGGATCCGGTCGGACCTCGGCGACCCCGATCACGTGATCCTCGGGGTCGACCGACTCGACTACACCAAAGGGATCGACCTCCGGCTTCGGGCGTTCGAGGTGATGCTCGATCGACATCCCGAGCTCCTGGGAAAGGTGTCGATGGTCCAGGTGGCGGTGCCGAGCCGGGAGGACGTCGGGGAATACCAGACGATCCGGCGCCGGGTCGAAGAGATGGTGGGACGAATCAATGGGCGCTTCGGTCGGGCGGCTTGGGTGCCGGTCCATTACCTGTACCGCTCACTCTCCTTCGAGGAGCTGGTCGGTGCCTATCTGTCCGCCGACGTGATGCTCATTACTCCGCTCCGCGACGGGATGAACCTTGTCGCCTTGGAGTACGTCGTGACCAGGCTCGACAACAGTGGTGTGCTCATCCTCAGCGAGTTCGCCGGCGCCGCCGAGCGGTTGAAGGACGCCCTGATCGTGAACCCATACGATCTCGACGCCCTGGCATTGTCACTCCACCAGGCGATCACAATGAGTGACATGGAGCAGAGCAAGCGGATGTCGAGGTTGCGCCGGGTCATCAGGCACTGGGACGTCCACGCCTGGGCACGACACAACCTGAAGGAGATCGGGGCGTGATCGACTTCCTCGGCGCCGTCCCGTCCCTGCTGGTCGCCTCCGATTTCGACGGCACTTTGAGCCATCTCGTCGATGACATTCTGGCCGCGGTCCCCATTCCGCGAGCTGTCGACGCCTTGAAGCGACTCGCCGGCACCGAAGGGACCCATGTGGCCATCCTCTCCGGCAGGCGTCGCTCCGACCTCGTAGAGCGCTTCGACGACCGGCGCTTCATCCTGATCGGCGAGCACGGTGCCGATGCCGGAGGCGGGATGCTGGCTGAATCTCCAGCACTGACCGCGGTCAGGGGCCGGTTCGCCGAGCTCGGCCAGGAGGTACCTGGTTCAGTCGTCGAGCAGAAGAACCACTCGGTGGTGTTCCACTACCGCACTGCAACGGACCCGAACGCTGCGGTGGACGAGATCCGACAGATTGCCGCCGAATCGGTGGGGCTCACCCTCCTCGACGGCAAGGACATCCTCGAGCTCACCGACTCCACCACCGACAAGGGCAAGGCTCTGTCGGCACTACGGGTTTCCCTCGCTGCCAGCTACGTGCTGTTCATCGGGGACGACGTGACCGATGAGACGGTTTTCTCGACTCTGAGGCCACCAGACGTCACAGTCCACGTCGGCACGGGCCCCACCCTGGCCTCCTCGATGGTCCCCGATCCGGAAGCGGTCGCGGACCTCCTCGAGGTGCTGGCATCAGCGCGCGAGGCACTCTGAGCCGTGTGCGGTCGGTTTTCGATCACCGGTGACCTCGACTTCTATGCCGAGTACTTCGGCGTGGACGACGTGGTCACCGGCGCCCTGGAGCCCAATTGGAATGTTGCCCCCACCGACCCGGTGTACGTAATCAACGAGCGCGACGGGAAGCGGCTTCTCGACACCATGCGCTGGGGCCTGGTCCCCTACTACGCCGGAGACGACAAGAAGATCCACATCAACGCCAGGCTCGAGACCGTGACAACTTCCGGCGCGTTCCGGGACTCCTTCTCCAAACGCCGCTGCCTGATCCCGGCCGACGGCTTCTACGAATGGGAGCCTGCCTCGGAGGGCCGAGCGCCGCACTGGGTGTACCGCGCCGATGGTTTTCCGATGACATTCGCCGGAATCTGGTCGACGAGGAAGATCGGAGAGGAGTGGGACCGCAGTTGCTCGATCCTCACCACCGATGCCGGTGGAGTGGTGCGCAGCATCCACGACCGGATGCCGGTCTCGCTGGCACCCGGGTCGTGGGACGCCTGGCTCGATCGTGAATTGCGCGATTCTGAGGCCGCGCTGGGCCTGATCGACGAGATCGACCCCGACCTGATCATGGAGCACCGGGTATCCAAGCAGGTGAATTCGGTGCACAACAACGGGTCTGAGCTCCGGGAGAAAGTAGAACCGGACAGTCTGTTTTGAACGGAGGGACGCTGCGCCGGGAACTGGGCTTGGGTGGCGCGGTGGTCGTCGGGCTCGGTTCCATACTGGGAACCGGGGCCTTTGTCTCGATCGGGCTAGCGAGCGCCAGTTGGGGCGACGCGGTCCTCTACGCCATCCCGATTGCGGCGCTGGTTGCACTCTGTAGCGGGCTGTCCTCGGCGCACCTGGCCGGCAGGTTCCCCGTGGCCGGCGGGACCTACGAATACGCCTATGAGACGCTCGGCCCCTGGGTCGGTTTCGAAGCAGGGTGGCTCTTCGTGATCGCCAAGACGGCCTCAGCTGCCGCCGCCGCACTGGGCGTCGCCGAATACATCAACGCCGGCGACCCCCGCCTCATCGCAATCGCAGTCGTTGCGGCCGTCACGGCTCTCGTCGCCAGCGGGCTGCGCCGGACCACTCTTGTGAACCTCGTCCTGCTCGCCGTGACACTCACAGGCCTCCTCGTCTTCATCAGTTCGGGTATCGAAGCACCTGTACTCGGCTTGGTGCCGCCTATCGATGGCGAAGTCACCGACATCTTGCCCGCGGTCGCCTTCCTCTTCGTCGCCTACACCGGCTACGGGCGGATCGCGACGCTGGGCGAGGAAGTGAGGAACCCTGAAGGGACCATCCCGCGAGCTGTGGTCATCACGCTCGTGGTTGCAACCGTGCTCTATCTGGGTGTCGAGCTCGCCGGGCGCGCCATATACGGCCCCCGTTGGGGCATGACAGTGGACACAGGGATGAGCCCAGCCGAGCTGATCCCGGCACCGCTCTCGACCGTGGTGGCGCTCGGCGCCATGACAGCAATGACGGGTGTGGTGCTCAACCTCCTGCTCGGGATGTCCCGTGTGTGGCTCGCCATGGGGCGACGCGGTGACATGCCGAAAGCCCTCGCCAGGCTGAGCCACGGAGGTCAGCCAGTCGTCGCCGTGTTGCTATCTGGCCTACTAGTCGTTGTCGTGTGCCTGCTCGGAGACATCAGGCTGGCGTGGTCGTTCTCTGCATTCAGCGTGCTCCTCTACTACGGGGTGACCAACCTCTCGGCCCTTCAGGTAGACCGGCACCGAATCACTGCGTGGGTCGGCCTCATCTCGTGCCTTCTTCTCTCGTTTCACGTCCCTCCCCCGGTCTGGCTGGTGGGGATCGGGTTGGTGCTCCTCGGCGTTGTATGGAAGTGGCAACGCCGATATTGAAAAACGGTCCCCGTTACGCTGCGCGACAACCGGGGACCCATCTATGAAATCGATACGGCTTGGCTTGTCCGCGCTGATCCTGAGCGCCTGTAGTGCCCTCGTGGGCGAGACACCAACGGAGACGACCGCAGTCGGCACCACGGGAACGACCCCCGCCGTCACCACGACCCTCCCCCAGGAACGTGTCTGTGTTCGCCACACCGGAGGGACGGCCCCGGTGGCAACGGGGTCAGTGGCGTCTGATGCCCTCGCCCTCTCCGGTGAGATCTTCGTTTGCGCCGACGATGTTGTGGTCGCCGCCGAGGACGACATCAACGAGTTGGCGACTGCAGCCCAACTGGCAGCAGCCCTCGGCGGGCCCTTGCTCCATCCCCACCCGCAGCTCGCCGCCGAGCTGGGACGTCTCAAGCCTCTGCAGGTGCACGTGGTGGGCGACCTCGAAGTGCAGGCACCGCCGGATGCCACGGTGCTGCAACACACGGTGTCCGAGGCGGTGGACGAGGCAAAGCTGGCCCTGGGCCTCACCTCCGACTTCCGCCTCCCCTCGACTCCCGATGCCTCGACCATCGTGGAGACACTCGGTGCCATCGACGCCCAGGACCGCGTGGTGCTCCCTCAGACCGCCCCACCCACGGCCAGCACCCAGCCGGCAGCGGAGATCGATCCGGTGCAACTGGTGAGCGGTCTCGCCCGGCCCACCTCTTCCGAGTCGGTGTGGCTGATGGATGCCACCAACCCGGTGGCCATCCTCTCCGCGGCGGGCACCGGGCGTGCCGTTGGCGCCAGTGTCGTCGCCTTCGATCCCACCGACCTCCTCGCCTATCCCCAGGTGGGCACGGCGCTCGCCGGCCGGCCGCAGGAGTCGATCAGGTTCATCGGGGCGGTGTCCGAGGTCGACCCCTGGGAGTTGGCGGTCCTTTCCAATGGCCAGCAGGTGCCGGGTGGCGGCTATCACGTGCTCCCGGCCGGTCGCCCCCGCCGCTTTGTCGCCTTCTACGGGCACCCGGAGACGGTTGGTCTCGGCGCTCTCGGAGACCAGGGCCCCGAGGCAACGCTGGAACGAATGCAGCCCTACCTCACCGAATATGCCGCCGACGGGTACCAGGTGATCCCAACCTTCGAGATGATCGCCAGCGTTGCCAGTGCCAGCGCCACCGACGACAGCGACTACAGCTTCGAGTGGCCGATCTCCACCTTCGACGCCTGGATAGAGGTGGCCCGGGCCAACGACATGTACGTCGTGCTCGACCTGCAGCCAGGGCGGGAGGACTTCCTCACCCAGGCCAAGCAATACGAGGAACTGCTGAAGCTGCCCTTCGTCGGCCTGGCCCTGGATCCGGAATGGCGGATCGGGCCCGATCAGGTGCACCTGGTGCAAACCGGCCAGGTGAGCGCAGCCGAGGTCAACACCGTCGTCGACTGGCTGGCCGACCTGGTCCGGGCCAACGGGCTTCCCCAGAAGTTGCTCCTCGTCCACCAGTTCCAGACCCGGATGATCCTGGACCGTGAGACCCTGAAGCAGCGCCCCGAGTTGCAGATGGTGATCCAAATGGACGGGCAGGGCCCGACTGCCACCAAGGACGACACCTATCGCTTCCTCACCGAGGGCACCGAGGATGCCCACTGGAAGTGGGGGTGGAAGAACTTCTTCAGGATGGATCCCGATACCCCGACCCCGGCATACACCATCGCCAAGGTGCCGACCCCGGTGTTCGTCTCCTACCAGTGAATAACGTGCGGCCATGACCAGGTTCGCCTACTTCTGCGGCCACGAGCAGTGGCACCCAGAGCAACTCGTCGAGCACGCCCGAATCGCCGAGGACGCCGGGTTCGACATGGTCGTGGTCTCGGAGCATTTCCACCCTTGGGTCGACGACGCCTCGGCCTCAGGGTTCGCCTTTTCGACGATTGGCGCCATGGCCGCGGCCACCGAACACATCGAGTTCGCCACCGGTGTCACAACTCCCCTCTTCCGCTACCACCCCGGCGTGGTGGCCCAGGCCGCGGCCACCCTCGACCGCCTCTCCTCGGGGAGGTTCACTCTCGGTGTTGGCACCGGGGAGAACATCAACGAGGGCCCGCTGGGCTATCCATTCCCTGGCTATGCCGAGCGCAATGCACGGATGACCGAGTCCCTGGAGATCATGCGCAGGCTGCTCGACGGGGAGAAGCTCACTTTCGAGGGTGAGTACTACCGCACCGACCGCGCCAAGCTCTACTCCCCACCAGTAGGCCCGGTGCCGATCCTCCTCGCTGCGGGTGGGCCCAAATCGGCCGACCTCGCCGGGCGCCTCGCCCAGGGTGTGGTCACGTCGGTCAAAGACCCTGCGGAGACCATCGAGAACGTGGTCTCCCCGGTCCGCAAGGCCGCCGATGCCGCGGGAAGGCCCAGCCCGCTGATCCTGGCCACGCGCTGGGCGGTGATGGCCGAGAACGAGGACGAGGCCTGGAAGGCGCTCTACTCCTGGCGCGGCCTCAGAGCGCCGGGACGGCTCGAGGCTGTGGACCCCGCCGATCTCCGAGAACGCGCCGACGACCTGCCCCGCGAGGAGATCCTGGGGCGCTACCCGATGGTTTCCTCCGCCGGCCAGATCGTGGACACCTACCGGCCGCTGATCGAGGATCTGGGCGCTGACGTCGTGACGATCCAGATGGCATCGCTCGACCAGCCCGACCTGATTCGCCTGCTCGGCAGCGAGGTGCTTCCGGTCCTACGCAACCTCTGACCCGATCAGCCGACCCTGGTGATCAACTCCACCAGGCGCAGGATCTCCTGGACGGATTCCGGGTCCAGGGTGGGGTCGGAGGCAGCAATCATCAATGACGGCACCAGGTCGCGCGAGGCCTGGAGGATGATCGCCCCTTCCTGGCTCTGGGTCTCCAAGAGCTGCTCGAAGGGCACGATGAGACTCTGGGAGAGACCGGCTCCGAAGGACGCGAACAGGTCCACCCGATAACCGTCGACGTCCTGGGTGACGACTCGCCCCTGCCCACCTGACTCCGGGGTCACCTCGACGATGTGAAACTCGATCTCCGACTCGGTCTGGGTACCTGTTTCAGCGACGGTGACCTCGCCGGCGAGAGTTTCTCCCGCTCCCTGTGCGAAGCCGCTCCAGAAGTTGGCCGCGATCTCCGTGTCCCCGTTTTGCAACGCATCGGCGACCTCACCTGTGCTGGCGCCCTCGGCCAGTGAGGCAAGCGCTGCCTGACCGGGCACCGCCAGGGAACTGGCTGCCGCGAAGTCACCGTCGGAGAGGAAAGTGCTCAGATCCTGCACGGCCTCCGCCGGGGATCCGGCGCCCGAGCCCAGCGTGATGGTGGTCTCCCCGGTCTCCGGGCTCCCGCACGCCACAGCCAACAGGAGGAGCATGGCGACAGCGCTGCTACGCATGGTCAGCGACCAGGTCGGGGAGACGCCCTGTCTTCCAGAATCCCGCTCGTCGTTCCGCGTCGTTGAGCCCGGTAGCGAACCACAGCCAAACCAAATAGGCGAGGCCAATCGCATCGAGGACCCATCGCCATGGATCGGACAATGCGCGCTCCCAGGCCAGAGGCCAGAACGGTGCGGCCCCCATTGGAATTTCCCATCCGAAGAATGGCCAGAACAGGACCACCGGCACCGCCCAGAGGGCGTCCAGCATCAAATGGAAGAGCCAGCCCACCCCCACCGCCATGAAGGCCCGCCTCCGGCGCCCCCGCCTCGTCGCCAGCAGCACCACGGCCATGTAGACCGCAGCCAGCGTCAACGAGTGGAAAAACAACTCTCCGGTCGAGAACAGATTCGGGAAGACGAACGTCCCCAGGGGGAGGTCGATGATGTCCGGCAGCAGAGCGCCGAACAGCAGAAAGCGGACATCGACCTTGGGGTCCCGGAAGATCCACCGGAACAGCCAGAGCGTGGCCCCGGCGTGCCAGAGGAGCATGGTTCAAGGGACCAGGATCCGACGGCAGTGGACGCAGCGTGGGATTTCGGCGTCGAGCGCCTCGGCCTGCTCCTGTGCGGAGAGCGCCATGTGACAGCCACCGCATACGCCGTGCTCGAAACGGCCGATGGCCACCCCCTCCTTGGACTGCCGCAGCGTCTCGTACAGCTCCATGAGGTCGGGAGGCACGGGGGCAATCGCTTCCTTCTTTCGTTCCTCTTTCCGCGCCAATTCGGCGTCGATGGTCTTCCACTCCGCCTTGATCACGTTTTCCAGAGCGTCCTTGACCGAAAGCACCGAGGCGACCTCGGCATTGAGCCTGACCACGTTGTCCCGCGGCAGGGTCGACCCGGTCCAGCATCCCGAGGACCCGCTCCTCCATGGCCTCCTTCTGTCCGCGCAGGCTCTGCACCTCGAGCCTCATGTACTCGGTTTCCCGCGCACTCATCCCGCCGGCATAGAGCCGGGTCTCGTGCTCGGCGAGCTTGCTCTCGAGCATCTCCAACTCCCCTTCGGACTTGTCGAAGTCGAGCTCCAGCGCCTTGAGCTCAGCGGAAGCCTCGGTCAGCTGTGCCTCCAGGGCTTGCTGGCTCTCGTGGGCTTCCCGGTAGGCAGCGAGCTCGGGAAGGGACTGGCGACGCTCGAGGAGACGGTCGATCTGAAGATCCAGGTCCTGGACGTCGAGAAGGTCGCCAAGACTGGTGGTTTCCATGGGCGACCGAGGGTAGCGCTGGGTCAAACCCAAGTCTGAGGGTCGAGATGGGTGAGGTCGGTGACTTCGACGTCGACCATCGAGCGCACCCTGGCGACCAGGGCTGCCACGCCCGGGCGCTCGGTGGCGATATGGCCCGGATCGATGACAGCCAGCCCGGCATCGAGTGCAGCCACCGCTCGGTGGTGGGAAACATCGCCCGTGACCAGGGCGTCTGCCAGGTCTGCCGCCGCGGGCACGAAATCGGCGCCCGAGCCGGGGATCACCGCGACCTGCGCCAAGGCCCGATCGCTGTCCCCTGACACCCGGGGAGGCCACGCTGCCAGGCGCTCGGCGACCAGGACGGCGAGGTCCCCGAGGCTCCCCTCGAATCCCCCGACCCGGCCGATGTTCCCCAGGTTCTCCTCGGGATTCGCCCCGAACGGCCGGGGATTCGTGAGCCCCAGCGATTCGGAAAGGGCGTCGGCAGTGCCACCAGTGGCGGCATCGAAATCGGTGTGGCAGACCATGACGTTGACACCGGCCCGAAGCAACCGCATTGCCCGTGCAGTGGGCGATCGCCCCTCGAGGAATCGGGTCACCGGGTGGAAGAGGAGCGGGTGATATGTGATCAAGAGGCCGACGGTTTCAGCCTCGAGCGCCGACACAACGTCCTCGGTTATCTCATGACAGACCCCGATCGTTTCGACGGTCGCGTTGGCGTCACCCAGTTGCAGCCCGACCGGGTCCCAGTCGGCAGCCGACGCCGGCGGGATCTCGATCGCGATGAGGGCTATGACGTCGGAGACGGTGGCCACGACCCGATGCTAGAAGGCTGCTCCCTATCCTCCCGCTGTGGACCTGACCGCTCCCCGTGATTGGAAGCCGGACGGCGAGCAGGTGGTCGTCATCGATTCCCACACCGGTGGGGAGCCGTTTCGGGTTGTCGTGGAGGGCGCGCCTCCTCTGATAGGGGAGACCATGGCCGAGCGCCGACGCCATGCCCAGGAGAACCTCGATTCCCTCCGCAGGATCCTGATGTGGGAACCCCGGGGCCACTCCGACATGTACGGCGCATTTCTCGGCCCGCCGATCGAGCCCGGAAGCGACATCTCGGTGCTGTTCATGCACAACGAGGGCTTTTCCACCATGTGCGGGCACGGAATCATCGCGCTCACCAAGGTGGCGCTGGAGTCCGGGATCCTCCCTGCTTCGGCGCCGGAGACCGTCCTCACCATCGACACCCCGGCGGGCACGGTGGTGGCCACCGCCGAAGTTGTGGGGGGCTCGGTGGGACGAGTCCGATTCCGCAACGTCGCCTCGTTCGTGTCCCAACTCGATGCCACGGTTGTCGTGACCGGCATCGGAGAGGTGAGATATGACCTGGCGTTCGGGGGAGGCTTCTACGCATACGTCGACGCCGGATCTGTCGGGCTCACCTGCACCCCGGCCGACTTCAGCCGACTCGTCGAAGCCGGTAAGCAGATCAAGGCGGCGGTGGTCGATGCGGGCCCGATCCCCCACCCGGTCCAGGACGACCTTGGCTTCCTCTACGGGGTCATCTTCACCGGGCCTCCAACCCACCCCGCCAATCACTCCACCCATGTCTGCGTGTTCGCCGACGGCGAGGTCGACCGCTCCCCCACCGGCACCGGAGTCAGCGGGCGCCTGGCCATCGAGCACGCCCGAGGACGACTGGGGATCGGGGAGACCATCGTCGTGGAGAGCATCGTCGGGAGCACCTTCTCCGGGACCGTGGTCGAGACCACAGATGTGGCGGGGATTCCGGGAGTGATCCCCGAGGTCGGAGGTGAGGCCCACATCCTGGGTCGGTCCGAGTTCTGGATCGACATTTCCGACCACCTTGGCGAAGGATTCCTGCTTCGTTGAGCGAGCCCGGCGAGCCCAAGTTCTTCGGCGTCCTGGTCACGTTCCGACGCCCGGAGCAGGTCGCGGTCACACTGCAGCGCCTGCAGGCCCAGACCCGGCAACTCGACTACCTCTTGTTGGTGGACAACGGCTCTGACTCTGCGGTGGAGAACCTGATCTCCGGTCGACTGGATGCGGCCTACCTCGATGCCTCCGAGAACACGGGACCGGCCGGCGGGTATGCGCTTGGCATGAAATGGCTCCTCGAGACAGCTCAGGATGACGACTGGATCTTCCTCTTCGACGATGACGACCCGCCTTTCTTCGACGACGCCCTGGAAGAAGCAGCTCGCTTTGCAGGCACCATGGTCGAGCAGGTCCCGGCCGTGGGAGGGGTCGGCATCAGCGGGGGTCGCTTCGATCTGACCAGGGGTGAAGTCATCCGGGTGGGCGACGCCGAAATCGACGGTGCGGTGGCAGTGGACCACATCACCGGGGGCGGTCTCCCCGCCTACCGCGTGGGTGCGGTGCGCGAGGTAGGGGTGTTTCTCCCCGTGCTCTTCTTCGGGTTCGAAGAGCTCGAATACGGGCTACGGCTAACCGCGGCCGGTCACCCGCTCTTCGCCGACGGCGAACAATGGGCAAGGCGCAAGGGAGTGAAGCGAGAGGCAGGGCTGCTCCCGTCGGAAGACGAGTCAGCCGCCAAGGCGGCGAAGGCCGCGATCCGGGTCACCGAGCCCACATGGCGCCGCTACTACAGCCTTCGCAACACGATCTACGTGCTCCGGCTCCACCACGCCACGGGAGCCGCCCTTCGAGTTGCCTCGACTCGCGGGATCCTCAAACCGCTCGTCAACTTGCCGGTCGCACCCGGGCCCGCCTGGGCCAATCTGAAACTCAATTGGAAGGCGATCCGGGACGGTTGGCGGGGGCGAATGGGCCGGACCGTGGAGCCCGGCTAGCCGGACTCGAACCAGACCCGCTTGTTCGCGGCACCGGCTGCCAGGAGCTCGGACACCGTCGTCGAGCGAAACCCTGCTTCTTCCATGCCGTCGAGGATCCGGGCCACGACATCCACCTTGTCACGAGAGGGCGGGCTTTCGCTTTCCCCTGGAGTCGGCGTCCACCCGTCGTGAAGAAGGACGATGGCCCCCGGCTCCGCCTGGCGGACCGCCCGGTCCACGATCTCGCTGGTGTCGATGTCATCCCAGTCGTTGGGATCATCGGACCAGACCACCACCTTCATTCCCGACAGCCGAGTCAACGCGAAAGTTCGCAGGTTCTGCGCCCCGTACGGAGGGCGGAACCAACGGATCTGGGAACCGACCACCGTGCGGAGGCGACTCTTCCCCCCGCGCACCCGATCGATGGCCTGGCCGAAACCGAGGGTTGTCAGGTTGTCGTGGTTGGCCCCGTGCAGAGCCACCTCGTGCCCCTCTGCGACCACCCGCCCCGCCACTTCTGGATGCTGCTCGGCACGCTCGGAGAGGAAGAAGAATGTCGCCCGAATTCCCCGCTCCTGAAGAAGGTCGAGGATGCGAGGCGTCACCTCTGGATCGGGCCCATCGTCGAAGGTGAGCGCCACCGCACTGGTGCTCACGGACGCACTGGTGATCGAACCCAGCAGACTGGAGAACATGCCCACCAGCCCGAGGCCCGCCTGCCGAAGTGGGGTCGGGAGACGAGCCAGACTTCGCTCGACTTTGACCAACCCATTGCGGACGCGGTCCGGCACGATTCACCCACCCTCGCTCGTGACTGTGGGGCGCGGCCCTGGATCGCACCCAGATCGGGAATTCTACTTCCGGGCCGGTCCGTCCTCTGACCCGTCTTGACCGGGATGAGGATCTGGCCAGAATTCATCGGTCAACACCGCCATGGAAGTTCCCAGAGTCACCGTTGTAATTCCCACCAAGAACCGACAGGCCTTGGCCGAGCGGGCAATCTCCAGCGCCCTGGGACAGACGGTTGCCGACCTGGAGGTGATCGTCGTCGATGACGGGTCCGAACCTCCATTCACGCCGGCTATCCAGGACTCGCGGGTGCGCCTGATCCGCAACGCGTCCTCGATCGGGCCCTCCGCCTCGCGAAATCGGGCCATCGCCGAGGCCCGAGGTGAATGGATCACATTCCTCGATGACGACGATGTGATCATGCCCGAGATGCTCGAGGTCTCCCTTGAGGCCGCGGTCGGTTCGACGCTGCCCGACCCGGTCTCGGTACTGTCCGGCGCGTCGATAGTCGACCCATCCGGGAACGTCCTGAAGACCAGGATGCCCCCCACCCTGACCAGAGGCCAACACTTCTTCCTCGAAGACCTCGATGGCGGCGGGAGCTTTCAAACTCATGCCACCCTGCTTGCTCCGACGGCGGTGGTGCGCGAGATGGGAGGCTTCGATGAGGCACTCCGGGCCAGCGAGCACGATGACTTCTTTCTCCGCCTCAATGAAGCCAGCTCGATCCAAGGAGCCCCGTCGGTGACCTATCAGATCACGGCTCACACCGGGCCCCGACTCTCAAAGGCGGTCCTGGAGCGGGCCCAGGGCATGGAACAAACCGTGGCCAAACATGAGGAGATCTTCGAGCAACACCCGCGGCGGTTCGCCCGCTATCTGAGCACCATGGGCGTCACCTACCTGCGCGCCGGGGAATGGGGGTCGTCGGTCAGGGCGACGACGCGCTCCATCCGCGTCGATCCAAAGCGCGCCGACTCCTATCGTTGGTGGCTCGCCTCCCTCGCCGGTCCCTGGTCACTTCGGATGACCCGACGGCTTCGGCACGGGACCGACAGCCCGGATCCCTGACCATGGCCCGATATCGCAAGACCGCGCGCATCGTCCGTTCCCTCCATTTGGAGAGGCCGGCGCACGTCCTCGCCGGCTCGCTGTGCGAAGTGGCAACCGACCGCAACGTGTTCCATGTGACCTTCGACGACGGCCCTCACCCTGACGTGACCCCCAGGATCCTCGACGTCCTCGATGAGCATGGCGCTCCTGCCACCTTCTTCCTCCTCACGGAGAACGCCGAGCGTCATCCCGAATTGGTCCACGAGATAATGAACCGCGGTCACGAAATAGGGCATCACAGTCGGACCCATCCCCGGCTGTCGACAGCGAGATGGGGAACTCTCAACGACGAGATCCTGAAGGCGCGACGCGAACCTGGAACGAGTGGCCGGCCGGAAGGTCTCACTGTTCCGACCTCCATACGGCGCCCACGGCCTCCGTTCGCTGTACGTGGCGAAGAGCGCTGGGATGCAGACCGTCCTTTGGTCGGTGGACTCGGAGGACTGGAAGGGCCTGGCGCCCGACGACCCCCTTGCCACAACCCGAGGAAAGATCGGGAGTGGAGGAATCCTCTTGCTCCACGATCGGCCGGCACGTGAATCGGTGAGTGAGGACGACGACCAGGGCTTGATCCAAAAGGAGGACCTGACCCGCCTCTATCTCGAAGAGTTGGGCAGAAGGGACCTCTTGACCGTCTCCCTGGCAGAGTTGCTCGGCGCCGGGCCGGAGGTCCGTCGCGCCAAGGTGGCCAAGTGAGTGCTCACTGAACGGTGGCCACGCGAATCAATCCCGGCACCGGCCTCGAAGAGCGGTTCGAATACTTTGGCGCGTTCCCCGACCGGAAGCTGGCTCGCCTAGCACTGGTTCCGTCACGCTCTTCCGGAGTGGTCTTCGCAGGCCCCATCTCGACCGACCGGGGGCTCATGGCGCGGATCCGGGACTTGTCGGCCCTCCTCGGTGGGGCCGGGCATTCGGTCCTCCGCTTCGACTATCGGGGGTTCGGGCAGAGCTTCGGTCGCAGGTCGGAGCTGGAATTAGAGACGATGGCACACGACGTCACGGACGCCGTCGGCTGGCTCCACGAGGTGCTCGACACCAAAAACATTGCCTTCCTGGGTGTGGGCTTGGGCGCTACCGCCGTCGCTATGTCCCCACTGGCCGACGGCCGGCCGCTTGCGATCTGGGATCACGGCGCGCCCGACTCTGCCGCGATCCATGCCCTCGCCGTGGCCAAGCTCGAATCCGATATGGGTTTCCACACAGACCCGTCACGGCCCGACGACACGCTCATCGACCGTGTCGCCGATGACCTCCTCGATGACGAGTTCGCCGAGCACGGCTACTTCGACGCTGCCGGGCTGAAGGTGAGCACCGCGCTGCGCGACTCCGCAGCTCGACACAATCTGAGTGATGAGCTGATGCGCTCTCCGAGGCCTCTGCTCGCATCGCCGGACACATCCCGTCTGCTCGACGGGTTGGAACCGACCATCGAGCTGATGTCCCGGCGTAGTGGGTCCGATGTGCGGGATACCGCGGACTGGCTCGACCGGCACCTCAGATCGGGCGACGGGCGCCACCCATGAGCCATACGCACGCAACCGAGCAGGCTTCGGTAGTCGAGGACCCGGCCTTCTTCGGGGAAGCCGACCGCGTCTTCGGAATTCACACCCACGCCCCTGCCACCGGGCCGGTCGGAGCCTTGATCTGTCTGACCCCGTCGCTGGACGAGAGCCGGGTTGGCGCCCGCCTGGCACGTCGACTGGCCGCCATCGGGATCCCCGCTCTCAGGTTTGACCTCGAGGGGCATGGAGACAGCCTTCCCGCTCGGCAGGCTGCTGAGGATGGCGGGTTCCTTGCGGCGGCAGAGTGGATGAAGCGGAACTCGGCGCCGTCGCTGGTCGTGGTCGCGGGGTCGGCCGGAGCCCGGGCCGCTCTTGCCGCGGCGGCGGAGATCGAAAGCCTGAACGGGTTCGTGGCAACCAGGCTCTCGCTTCGTGCCAGGTCCGACCGCCGATCACCAACGGTTGGGCCTGTCGGTCGGGCGCAGAAGGCGCTGCGGCGAGTCGCCGCAAGTCGAGCTCGAGGCAGTGATGCCAGGGATGCCACCTGGGAAGCAACTGCCGATCCGAGGGCCGTGGGTCAACTTCAGGGACTCATCGAAAGGGGCGTTCCCATGCTGTTCGTCAGCGGGTCCGAGGACACCGACTATCTCCGAATGCAACGTCAACTGTCCGAGCTGATAGTCGACTTCGATCAGACCTCGATCGAAACCGTGAAAGTCGACGCCCGGACCCTCAAGGACTTCAGGTCGATCGCCGGGCAGAGCAGATACCTGACCGTGGTGGTCGATTGGGCTCGTCACCTTGACCGCCACTGACGAGGTTCGCTCAGACCTCGGCCTTGATCCGCCGGATGACATCCTCCGCATAGCGACGGCCCTTCGAGGTCGCCGGGCCGTCCGGAGCGAGGCCCAGGTGTGACCTGATCGCGGCTTCCACGAGTGCCGGGTTCAGACCGCTCGCGGCAGCCCATCGCGCTCCATCGATCTTCGACAGGTGTCGGCCGGTGACGGCAAAGGCCAGGGATCTCGACGAGTTGAGCACCAGGTACGACTCCGAGGAGTCGGTCAGGGAATATTCCAGATGCTGAATCATGCTTTGCAGAATGACCTCTTTGGGAACTAGACCGATCGACTCGGAGGGTGGCTGGCCGAACAGCGCCAATCCGGTCTCCCTGACCAGATCGAGATCCACGACAGGTGCTCCCCCGGGATCCGTGGCGCCGTCCCTGGTCATCGGCTCCTGGGGATGGGTGTAGACAAATAGTTCGTAGTCCTGAATCTCACCCTTCGCCGCGGTCATCGCTGTGGTGAAGACCCAACACTCCAGGCCCCGAGCGGGCACCAGGGCCGCGGTGGACCAGATCATCCTTATCAGGGCGGACTTGATCTCGTCGCTGAGCTTTTCCTCGACTACAAGCATCAAGTCGATGTCACTGATCTGGGGGTCGAAGTCTCCTAGCGTCGAGGAGCCGTAGAGATAGAAGCCGCGGAGGCTCTCATCGAGCACGTTCCGCAGTGGATTCACCAGGCCCCTGGTGAACTCCAGCACCGGAACGGGTACAGCGGCTTCATCCATCGCCGAGAGCCTATGACCCGCGCCAGCGCGAGCCTGCCTCTGGTCAGGGGCGGGGCGGGAACTACTGTGCCCACCCATCAGCATCTGGGGGAAAGAAGGCTCGGAGGGGCCATTGGATCGACTCGAACTGTCGGTATCGCTCTTCAAGGCTCTCGACGAGTCGATCGACTACACGCATTGGAAGAGCAACGAGCACCTCGAAGCCGCGGTTCGGGGTCGGACCGACCTCGACCTCCTGGTCCGCCCCGAGCATCGGCCGGCGTTTGCCTCCATCCTGGACAAGCTGGGCTTCGTGCTCATGGTTCCCGATGAAGCGCGGCGAATCCCGGGTGTGGAGAGTTACCTCGGCTTCGACTCCGGGACCGGATCCCTGCTCCACCTGGACGTCAACTATCGCCTCGTGGTCGGCGAGCGCCTGCTCAAGAATCACCATCTGCCACTCGAGAACTGGATCCTCTCCGATGGCGGAGAGCTCGAAGGGGTTCGGATCCCCTCACCGGCTCGGGAGCTCACCCTCCTCTACATGCGAGCAATGTTGAAGACCACGAGCCGCCAGCTACTTCGCGCCGTGGTGAAGGGTGGGAGCCCGATCCCGGAGCGGATCCAAAAAGAAGCCCGATGGCTCTCGGAGCGGGTCGAGGACCTTGATTTGATCGCCGCCGTGCCCGGCACCGGGCTCGACATCGATCCCGAGGAAGTGATCGAGTTCCGGCGTCGCGTGGATGCCGGGAAACTGGACCGGAACTATGTCGCCGACCGCACCCGTTCGCTGCGCCGCCGGCTCCGAGGTCATGAACGGCTGCCGAGTTACCGGGCCGCCCCGAAGAGACTGCTACTTCGCTTTCGCTCGTCCTCGATCGCGGAAAAGGTCGGAGCCGGTATCCCGCCCCGACACCTCGAAGGCGTTGCACCTTTCGTGGCAGCGGTCGGAGCCGATGGCTCCGGCAAGAGCCGCCTCAGCAAAGACCTGGAGTATTGGCTGGGCTCGAAGCTGGCGGTTCGGCACGTCTACTTCGGACAGCCCAAGTCGGGGTTCTGGTGGAAGCTGCTCAACAAGCCAGGCAGCGTCGCCCGAGGCCGTGGAAAGTCCGGCGGCTGGATGTCGGCCCTTGCGAAGCGGACCGACTCCATGAAGTGGGTCTGGTTGGCCCGACATCGCCGGCGACTGGCCACGCAAGCCCACCGGGACGCCGAGGAAGGCATGGTGGTCATCGCGGAGCGCTTCCCTCTCCCCGAGTTCCAGGTCATGGCCGAGCCGATGGATGGCCCCAGGCTTCAAGGATCGGGAGCACCGGGCGCCCAAAAGGAGTTGGTCGCCTACCGGGCTATCGATCCGCCCGATCTCACCATCGTCCTTCACACCGACATCGACACCCTCCGCGCCCGCAAGATCGACCTCGGCATGGAGGAGCACCAGGCAAAGGTAAAGGCCGTATCGGCTCTTGAGCAGGGCCCGGGACGGGTGGTACTCGACGCCGGCCCCCCTTACGAGCGGGTGTTGCTGGAAGCGAAGACCGCGATCTGGGACGAGATCCGTGCGACACGTTGAGTTCCTCGGACCTCCGGGATCCGGGAAGTCGACTCTCGCCGCCGACTTCGCGTCGTCCGGGGGCGGCCTCGGCCTCGAGGAGGCGGTGCGCCTTGCGGTGCGGGACCACGGCTCCGATGCCTTGACCCGGGTGGCAGCGCGTCTCTCCCGATCTGCCCGCAGCCGGCTCTGGCGGACCGCCTACGGGCGATCGTCGGACCGGACTTCGGCCATGGCCCGCTTCGATGCCGAGCATCCCGATGTGATGAAGGCGGTGGTCGAAGCGCAATCCGCCCGAGCGGGACGAGACCGGGGCCAGGACCTGGTACGTGGTTGGGTGACCAACCTGACGGCCCGCTACCAACTGACGGCGGAAGCCACTCCCGGCGACGTGGTGGTGATCGATGAGGGGTTCACCCAGCGTGCGGTCGCCCTGTTCGGATACGGGTTCGCGGCCGAGGATCGCCCTTTGCTCGCGCGCTACCTGTCCTCGGTGCCGCCCTCTGAGGCCGTGATCGTCGTCCACACCCCGCTCGAGGTCTGCGCTTCTCGCCTCGAGGCCCGGGGATGGTCGGAGCGGGTAGCCGACCTCTCGAGCGAGGAACGCCTCGGCTTTCTCGACTCCTCGGCTCGAGTTGCGGCAGTTGTCACCGAGTGGCTGGCGGATGCGGGCCGACAGGTGGTGACGGTGGATGGAACCGCACCAGCAGGCACGAGCTCGGCGGTCGCCGACGTCCTGGGGCCGGCGCCGAGCTCCGAACCCTCCAACAACGGCCATGGCTGAGTCCGGGAATCAACCTGCAGCCACCCTCGGCGTGGTGATACCGACCATCGGACAGAGGCCGGAGCTGAGGACGATGCTGGTCTCGGTCCTCGATCAGGCCCGGCCCGTCCAACAGATACGCGTGGTGGTCGACGCGGCCGACACCGCGTTGGTCGATTCCATCGTCGACGACCTCTCCGATCGACTCGGTGGAGCCGAGGTCAGGGTGATCAGCACCGGCGCCGATCGCAGCGAAGGCGCCTACCTGGTCGAGACCGGATATGGCTTCGCGGTCAATCGGGGCCTGGAGACCCTCGACACCGACCTGGTCTCTTTCCTCGATGACGACGACGAGATTCGACCCGCCCATTTCGCCCAACTGGAAGCGGCTATCGACCCCGATGCCGGTGTGGGTGTTGCCTACAGCAGGGTTCTGGTGGTCAATCAGGACGGCGAGACCAGGCTCTTCCCGGAAGGTGTCATGCCCGTTGGCCAGATCGGCGCCGCGGTCCTCATCGACAAGCACCCGGTGCTGCTACCGGCAACGCTGATCCATCGCTCGGTGCTGGACCGGTTGGTGAGCCTGGATCAGACCTTGGACCGGTTGGCCGACACCGAGATGCTGGTGCGCCTCGGGGCCGCCACCCGGTTCGCCGCCGTCGACGACCCGACGTACGTCTACAACCGAATCTCGCGCACCGAGGTGGTCCAGGAGCGGGTACTCGAGGAGCGGGCCCAGATGTTCCGCAAGCATCGGGACCTTCTCTCCCGGAAGGAACGATTCCGGTTCTGGGACACCGAGTCCCGAACCGCAATTCGGGCCGGGTTCACCGACATCGGCAGGGACACCGCGCGCGAGGCGGTATCCGTCTATTGGCCCCGCCCTCCTGGGTTTCTCGTGGGCTGGTATGTCGCGGTTCGAGCCCGTCGCGCGCCCCGATTCCTGAGCAAGTTCTTGAAGAAAGTGACCGGGCCCATCTCGGGAAGGGGCCGCTGAGCCCCACTGTCGCCCGCCTGATGTGTTACTCCGGGAGAATGTTATGGTGCGCGAAAGTTGTCGAGATAACCACTTGGAGTGGTCAAAGAACCCTCTTAGTATTCTCGACTGAAGCTGTGGGGCTTCTTCGTCTAGGGCAAATGGGAGACAATTCAATGGGCAGCCGGATCGCTCCGGATGGGGGCACACGTTTTCTCGTCGTATCACTGGCCTTCGCGCTGGTGATTTCTTTGATCGGAGTGGTGGCATCGAAGCCGGCATTGGCCGTGTCCGGTGACCTCGGCCCGACCATGGTCCCTGGGGCCAGCACCGCCGGTCTCGAGGACGAAGACGGGCAGTGGGACACCAAGAACCAGCACCGCTCCTGGTTCGTCGAGGGTCGTTGGGACGCCATCCTTCCAATGGCCGCAGCGCCGAATGGTCCTGCAAGCGTCGAGTCGGGCTGGTGGATCGTCCAACAAGCGATCCCCGAAACCCTGGGCGCACTTCCCACTCCCAAGGTCGAAGTCAGCACCGGTTCGGCCGACCGCCCCGACGTGTTCTGGGACGACGCCGAAAACAGGCTCTATGTGCTGATGAGCGGTGCCAATACCACCTCCCTTTATGTCTACACCTACGTCGACGGAACTGACACCTATACGTTCTCCCACACCTCCTCGATCAGCGACTTCGAGGCCGCCAACTCCCGGGCCGCCATCTTCAAGGACAGCAGCGGCGACCTCTGGGCCTCCAAGATGGACGGTGGCGGCCTGATGGTCAGCCGATCCGAGGACGACGGCGTCACTTGGGCGACGCCGGCCAACCTGATCTTCCCGGTCGGCGAGGGGCAGACGCAGATCACGCAGGTGGGGACCACGCTGGCGGTGGCCGCGGCCGAGGACGGCGACGGAGGCAATGAGCTCGGTCGCTACTCCAAGTATCTCTTCTACTCGCTACCTATGGCTCAGGTGGCCAACTGGGATGCGATCGACTTCGCCACAGCGACTCTGAGCATGACTGTGCTACCTCTTGCCGGAGAGACTGTCACCGTCGAAGGTCGCACCTACACGTTCCAGGACGCTCCCCTAACAGACGTCTCTGGGAATGTGCTGATCGGCACCACCCTCGCCCTGACCCAGGCCAACTTGGTTTCTGCCATCAATGGCGACGGGGTCCCTGGAGTCGACTATGCCGCCTCCACCCTGCCCAACCCTCATGTCTTCGTAGACGACTTCGCAGCCAACACTGCGACGCTCCACGCCAAGGAATCAGGCACCCCGGGCAACGCAATCGACGTCGCAGAGACCATGGTCAACGGAGCCTTCTCCAGCACCACTCTGCTCAATGGGGCCTCACCGTGGGTCACCGAGACTGTTCCCCTGACGCAGGGGTCCAACCCGACGACACAGGCCGTGGTCCATGCCGACGACGAGTTGAGTTTGATCAGGAACGGCACCGACATCTACATCGCCACCGAGACCCAACGCACCAGCTTCGTCAATACCGCTCACACCCTCGACCCACAGGTCGTCCTCTACAAGCGAACCTCGGGCGGGGTCTGGACCCAGCACAACGTGAAGATGGACCAGCAGAGTTCGGTGGGTGACCGGAAACGCCCGGTGGTAGCCATCCTCGACGCCAGCCTCTACATCTTCAGCATCGACAACTCCCGCACTAACAGCGCCTACTGGGTCAAGCCACTCTCGGGCCTTCCATTGACCGCTTGGGGCACGACAACCCCGTTGTTCAGCACCCAGTTCGAGGCCTACCGGAACAACATCGCCCCCCGCGACCCGGTGACCGCCTCACAGCGTTTGCCGGTCCTCATCGACTGGGCCAATGAGGACCCGTCTGAGGACAACACCATCTGGCAGACCAGCTTGCCCAATTTGGGTAACCAGGCGCCCGGGGTCAGTGCAGGAGCAGATGCCACCGTCGCGGGCAGCCCTGCCAGCACGATCGGCGGGGTCATCAGCAACGATGGCCAAGGGGGACCCGTGGCCTGGGCATGGTCACAGGTATCTGGACCTGGAGTCGCGAATTTCACCAGTGGGACCGGCAGCTGCGCGACGCCTCAATGCCTGCTCACCACGACCGCAACCTTCACCGCTCTAGGGACCTACGTCCTGAAGTTGACTGCCAACGAGGCCGCGCCCGATCCTCTGACCAACTTCGACGAGGTGACGATCACCGTCAACACGATCGAGAACACACCACCGGTTCTTACCGTGAGCGAACCCGACAACGGTGACTCCGCCACGGCAGGAGCCGCGGTCACGTTCCAGGCGAGTGCCATCGACCCGCCGGACGGGGACATCTCGGCAGACATCGTGTGGACATCGAGTCGGGACGGCATCATCGGGCTCGGTGGCTTCTTCACCAAGAGCAACCTGACACTCGGCGTCCACACAATCCGGGCGACGATCACTGACGGTCAGAACACCGTGCAGTCTCCCCCGATCAGCCTGACCATCGGCCCTCCTGGGCCGCCCCCACCACCACCGCCCACACCGCCGGCGAACCCGGTGTTCCGGGCCGCGGGTGACTTCACAGGGGATGGCCGCTCCGACACCGTGACCTACAACGGGAGTGACGGCCGCTGGTGGGTGTTCGCCTCCAACGGTTCCAAGTTCACCCCCAAGCAATGGGCCAAGTTCACCACTGTGAGCGGATGGACCAGCCGTGTGGTCGGCGACTTCAACAATGACGGGAAGGACGACATCGCAACCTATCACCCGGCGACCGGGAAATGGGTGGTACTGAAGGCCGGTACCTCTAGTTTCACTACTGCGACCTGGTCGACCTTCACCACCAAGAGCGGGTGGAGCAAACAGCTGGTCGGCGACTTCAACGGTGACGGCAGGGACGACATCGCCAACTACCACCCCGGGACCGGACGATGGATCGTCTCCCGCTCCACCGGCACCGCCTTCTCCAACAGCATCTGGTCGACGTTCTCGACCAAGACTGGCTGGGGCACCCAGGTGGTGGGCGACTTCAACAACGACGGCCGTGACGACATCGCCAACTACCACACCGCGACCGGCAGGTGGGTCATGGCCCGCTCCACCGGGAGTGGCTTCGCCACCTCGATCTGGTCCACCTTCTCCACCACGTCCGGATGGACCACTCAGACCGTCGGTGACTTCAACAACGACGGCCGTGACGACATCGCCAACTACCACACCGGGACCGGCAGGTGGGTCATGGCCCGCTCCACCGGGAGTGGCTTCGCCACCTCGATCTGGTCCACCTTCTCCACCAAGACCGGATGGACCGCACAGGTAGTCGGTGACTTCAACAACGACGGCCGGGCCGACATCGCCAACTACCACCCGGCGACGGGGAACCTGGTGGTGTCCCGTTCCACCGGCAGTGGGTTCACCAACAACGTGTGGAGCACCTTCGGCACCAAGACCGGATGGAAGGCCCACCTCGTTGGGGACTACAACAACGACGGACGGTCCGACCTCGCCAACCACTACCAGACCGGACGGTGGGTGGTGTCGCGGTCGACGGGGAGCGCCTTCTCCAACGTCATCTGGTATCCGTGATCGAGGACGCACGTAACTGACGGTCGGAGGGGCGGTCAGACAAGATGAGCGGGGGATTCTTGAGGAGAGCGGGGGCCACCTCGGTGGTGGCCCTGCTCACCGTCGCTGCTCTGGTGCTGAGCGGGGCCTCGATCGCCTGGGCCGACAGTGTCGCCATGCTGATCCAGTCCCTCTCGTCCGGGGAGTGGGCTCCCCCGTCCGCCGAGCCCTCAGGCGCGGCATGGATCAGTGATGACGGCTATCTGTTCGTCGTCGACACCAACGTCAACAACGAAGACGCCAACGGGTGGATGGTCGATGTTCATGACCACCGAGCAACGCGGTGAGCCGCGCCACCCAGGTCGAAGAGCCCACCGGGATCGATTACGACCCGGACACCGACACCCTGTTCATCACTCAAGATGACGGTCACATATTCATCTTCACCAACTTCGACGAAGGGGCCTCAGAGGGGATGATCGAACTCGACGTCTCCGAAGACAGCTTCGACACCGAGGACCCCGCCTTCAACCGGGACAACGACCGGCTCTACTGGGTGGACGGCGCCGACAACGCGTTGTGTGAGCTCAACCCCGGACCCGGAGGATGGGCTGACAGCGCCATCGTCTGCCGCAGCGTGGCCCACCTCAATACGTCCACCAACTCAGACTGGGAGGGCCTGGCGTGGGATCCTGAAACCGGGAACCTGCTGCTGGCCAACACCCTCGACCAGGAGATCTACGAGGTCACCTTCGGCGACCCGGTGGTGTCCCATGGGACCATCGACGCCACCTCTGTTCCCGGCATGTCCAAGATCTCCGGAATGGGGATCGCGCCTGCCAGCTTCGACTCGGGGCAAGCAAGCTTGTGGCTGACCGACCGTGACACTTCGAGCCTGTTCGAAGTCACCTTCGATGGCACCACGCCGCCGTCGACATCGAGCACCTCGACCACCTCATCCTCTTCGTCATCCTCGAGCTCCAGTTCGAGTTCGAGTTCGAGTTCGATTCGACATCCACCTCGACAACGACCACCTCAACGACGACGACGACCACGCAGCCGACCACGACAACGACCACGGCGGGCACCACCACCACGACCCAGCCCGCGCCCCCGCCCGTCACGCCGCCGGCCAACCCGCTGTACCGGGCCGCAGGTGACTTCACCGGCGAGGGCCGCTCCGACACCGTCACCTACGGCAGCGATGGCAGTTGGTGGGTCTATGCCTCCAACGGCTCCAAGCTCATTCCGAAGCAGTGGGCCAAGTTCTCCACCGCATCAGGCTGGTCGAGTCGGGTCGTCGGTGACTTCAACGGTGACGGGAAGGACGATGTCGCCAGCTACCACCCTGTGAACGGGACCTGGGTCGTGTCACGCTCCACCGGCACCACCTTCTCCAACACCGTTTGGTCCACCTTCTCCACCAAGTCAGGCTGGAGCAAGCAGCTGGTCGGAGATTTCAACGGTGACGGCAAAGACGACATCGCCAACTACCACCCGGGCACCGGAAGATGGATCGTCTCTCGTTCCACCGGCTCCGCATTCGCCAACAGCATCTGGTCCACCTTCTCCACCAAGACCGGATGGACCACCCAGGCGGTCGGTGACTTCAACAACGACGGGCGGGACGACATCGCCAACTACCACTCGGGAACCGGAAGATGGATCGTGGCCCGATCCAACGGGAGCAGCTTCGCAACCTCGATCTGGTCCACCTTCTCCACCAAGACCGGATGGACCACTCAGTCGGTAGGTGACTTCAACAACGACGGGCGCGACGACATCGCCAACTACCACCCGGGCAACGGGAATTGGGTGGTTTCACGTTCCACCGGCTCCGCATTCGCCAACAGCGTTTGGAGCACATTCTCGACCAAGACCGGATGGGCCGCCCAGGTCGTCGGCGACTTCAACAACGACAACCGCGCCGACATCGCCAACTACCATTCGACCTCGGGCAATTGGATCGTCTCCCGATCGACGGGCACCGACTTCTCCAACAGTGTTTGGGCCAACTTCATCACCAAGACCGGTTGGAAGGCGCACCTGGTCGGGGACTTCAACAACGACGGCAGATCCGATGTCGGCAACCAGCACCAGAACGGGAAGTGGTGGATCAACCGGTCGACCGGAACCACGTTCAGCGTCACGACCTGGTATTCCTGACTCCACCTTGACCGAGACGCCCGACCTGGCACGGGAACTTCTTGACCTGCAGGTCGCCTTCGACTGGCCGGACCAGGCCCCCGAGTACGAGCTGGTCGACACCTGGGAACGGGCCCGCTCCGGATCGGAGTTCCACCGCCTCACCGGTGTTCCCCAGGGCCCCGACGTTGTGTTCAAGACGGTGGAAGGCTGGGCCCCCGGCGATGCCTCCGCGATGTTCGAGACCATGACCGATCTCGCCGACGTGATCGACCGTGCAAATCTCGGGCGAGCCCACGCCATTCGGCCGCTGGCCTGGGGGTCGGATCCGGTCGGCCTGGTCATGCCCTACGTCGAGGGAGCCGATGTGGTCTCCATCCTGCGTACTCCCGATACCGCGAACTGGTCGCAACGCATCACCGACAGCATGGAATCGGCCGGCTCCATCCTCGCCGCTTATCACGGTGCCCACTCGATGCCGGTGACGGAAGTCGACGAAGCCGCTCAACTGGCCGCCAGGTTCCGAATCGACCGGACATTCGATCCGGGACGAGAGAGCGCCATCTCCTTCGGCGATTTCGGGCCAGGGAACCTCCATCTAACGCCGGACGACACCCTCTACCTGCTCGATCCTCCAGTGGCTCCCAACCGTGCCCGGATTCACCGCGACCTGGGGAATTTCCTCTTCGAGCTCCGCCGCCAACTGGCGGGGCGTGGATTCACCGCCAGCAGTCCGGTCCCGGGTCATTTCGAGCCGCTCAGCACGGCGTTCCTGCGGGGATATGAGGAACAGCGCGATGGACCGCCGTTCGACAGCGAGGACAGGGCGTTGATCGCCCTCTTCGAGTTGAGACGGTCGGCCGGAATGGCACGCAAACGGTTTCCGGGGCGACCCGGTGATGCCCTGTGGTTCGCCCGGGCCGCCCTGGCGCGGCGCCGCGAGGTGCTGGAGGCTCAGTCCGGGTAGAAGGGCTCGATCTCGGTGACGGTCCCGTCACCCGTCAATTGATAGGCGGTGCCGTCCTCTCGCTGGACCCGGAACACCGCCGCATGGAAGGCGCCGCTGAGGTCGAAGTTCTCCGGTTCCAGCCCACAGTCGACGAAGTCGTATTCCGATGGCTCGGAGCCTCCCTGGTCCTCGACCACCACCAGCCCGAAGTCGCAGTTCCGGAACCGCACCGGGACCTCGGACTCGGTGGCGTGCTCGTCGATGACCAAAGTCCCTCCGTTGGTGGTGATGTTGGTCCAGGTCTGGGTGTCCCCACCCTCGCTCTCCTCGCCGAAAGCATGGGAGATGACCGCAGCCCCGTTCTCGAGGAGGGTGAGGTCCGAGTACTGATATGAGTTCTCATAGGCGCCGTGCTCGACCCCTGAAACCCCGTTGTAGTAGCCGGTGAATCGGTCGACGGGATGGGTCTCGGAATTGTTCTGCCAGACAAAGATCCCGTTGGCGAGGTTGTTGTGGGCGATGTTGTCCTCGAAGACCCACACCGCTCCTGCGTCCTCGGGCCAGATGAAGCCCGAGCTCTCGGAGCCGGATTCTCCGAGGACTCCGACCGCGACCGAATCCCGGACCGTCATGTTCACTCCGTTGCCCAGGTAGAAGCCGGAGAGACGGAACCGGTTGCCGGAGACACCGAGGTCGACCCCGGCGGCCACCGCACGGTCCCACATCAGGTCGACGGTGTCGTTGGACATGTCCTCTTCCTCGGGCGCCGGGTCCCACCAGTAGGCCTCGTTGCGGACGTTGAAGGCGATCGTGTCGGTGAAGGTGATCCCGTGCGAGGCGTGAGGGACGAAGGCATGGTTCCCGGCGTCCCGGATGACGACCCCTTCCACCACCGATCCCCTGCTCCCGTCGCCGGCCATGTGGAAATGGAGGCCGTATCGACCGGTCTGGTCGATCTCGCCGATCGAGGGGGCCACATAGCGCAAGGCGGTGTAGCGGATGATCTGGGGTCTGGTCGAGCGGAGGAAGACGTGGGTGTATCCCTCGGGCGTCCCCTCGATGCGGACGTTCCGGGTCAGGTTCATCAGTTCGGGGGGATATCCGAGCGGGTTCGGGCCAGGCGTGGCACTGACCTCGACGAACCCGTCGTAGTCGCCGGGGTCATTGGGGGCGGCAAACACCTCGTCGCCCTCCCAGGCAGGGTCGAACTCGTAGCCCCACGCCGACTTCTCCTCGCCCTCCAGCAGCAGTTGACCGTCACCCATCACCCACAGCCCGACATCGGTGGGGACCGGGTCCATGCCCCCGCCGACGAACTGTGAGTTGTCGACACCCTCGAAGCGGAGCACGTGCTCGATCTCACCCGAGGCGGGCTGCATCACCAGTTCACCGAGCACCTCGAAATTGCCAGAAGCGGTGAGGGTGATGCTGGTGTCCGGATCGAGCACCCACGACTCATCAGCAGGGATGGTCACCCCGTCGGGAAAATCCATGTCCTCGGTGATTGCAACCGCGGTCCGCACCACTTCCGAGGGCTGGGTTGTTGTGCTGGTGTCTTCATGCGAGCTTGTGGGACTGCTGTCAGCGGTCGACGTCGACGAATCACCTGTCGTGGAGGTACAAGCAGCGACCAGGAGCACCAAAAGGAGGATGCGAAGAGTCGACCTCATGACCCAGTCGGGTCCTCAGGGATACCAGACGCTGTTGCTGAAGTTAGAGCCCGTCGACCTCGATACGACCCAATTCCCGTTGGAGTGGAGGTTGGCGATGTCTGCTCGGCCATCCTCGTTGAAGTCGCCGACCAGTTGCCTGACCCACCCGCTCTTCGTGGAGAACGTCGACCACACGCTGTTGGCGAACCCACTGCCGGTGGAACGGGAGACCACCCAATTCCCGTTGCCCGGGTGGTAGTTGGCGATGTCATCGCGACCATCGTTGTTGAAGTCGCCAACCACCTGCTGGCCCCAGCCCGACTTCGTGGAAAACGTCGACCACACGCTGTTGGCGAACCCACTGCCGGTGGAACGGGAGACCACCCAATTCCCGTTGCCCGGGTGGTAGTTGGCGATGTCATCGCGACCATCGTTGTTGAAGTCGCCAACTACCTGACTCTTCCAACCGCATCTGGTGGAGAAGTTGGACCACACGCTGTTCGAGAATCCCGAACCCGTAGACCGGGAGACCACCCAGTTCCCCGACCCCGGGTGGTAATTGGCGATATCGGACAACCCGTCACCGTTGAAGTCGCCTACCAGTTGCCTGGTCCATCCGCTCTTCGTGGAGAAGGTCGACCACACGCTGTTCGAGAATCCTGACCCTGTCGACCGAGACACCACCCAGTTCCCCGAACCCGGGTGGTAGCTGGCGACGTCGTCACGGCCGTCACCGTTGAAGTCGCCAACGAGCTGCTTGCCCCATCCGCTCTTCGTGGAGAAGGTCGACCACACGCTGTTGGAGAAACCACTGGTCGTGGAACGGGAGACCACCAGGTTCCCCGACCCCGGGTGATAACTCACGACGTCGTCCCGGCCGTCCTCGTTGAAGTCTCCGACCAGGTGGCTCGACCAGCCGGAGGCGGTGGAGAACTGCGACCACAGTTCGCGGTCGAACGAGGATCCGGTGGAGGCGTCCACCCACCACCGCCCGGCGCTGTCGTAGAAGAAGGCGTCACTGCGCCCGTTGCCGTTGAAGTCCCCGATGCCACGCAGATCTGCGGGTGCTTTGGCAGGTGCCGGACACACGGTCGGCCCCTTGCCGGGCAGAGGGCCGTTGTAGAAGCGTCCGATCGAGGTGACCGACCCGTTGCCCATGAGCCGGTATGCCGAGCCGTTGGAGCGCTGGACTCGGAACACCGAATCCGAGCGCGCTCCGCTCAGGTCGAAGTCGGAAGGCTCCAGGCCGCAGTTGATGAAGTCGTACTCGCTCGGCTCCGCTCCGCCGCTGTCGTCGACCTGGACCTCGCCGAAGTCGCAAACCAGGAATCTGACCGGACGCTCGGCGTCTCTCGCATGCTCGTCGATGACGAGCGTTCCCCCTCGGGTCTTGATGTTCGACCAGATCTGGGTGTCGACACCGCCGTCCCCGGGCTCGCCCATGGCATGGGAATGCACCGCGGTGCCGTTGGCGAGGAGAGTCAGGTTCTTGTAGACGTAGGAGTTGGTGTACGCCCCGTGCTCCACTCCGGCCTGATCGTTGTAGTAAGCAATGAAACCGTCGATCACATGGGGCAGCTCGTTGTTCTGCCAGACGAAGATCCCGTTGGTCTCGTTGTTGTGGGCCCGGTTGTTCTTGAAGGTCCAGGTTGCCTCGTCGTCCTCGGGCCAGATGTACCCGGAGCGGCTGGCACCGTCTTCCCGGCGCATGCCGACCACCACCGAGTTGGTGACCGTGACGTCGTCTCCCTGGCCCAGGTAGAAGGCGCCCAGCCGATGGCTGTTGCTGGGGTTGGCCGTGGCCCGCATCCCGGCGACCACGGCGCGATCGAAGATGATGTCATCGGAGGAGGCCCCCTCGTCCCACCAGTAGGCCTCTCCTCGGACGTTGTAAGCGATGGTGTTGCGGAAAGTGATCCCGTTCGACAGGTGAGGAACGAAGGCGTGGCCCTTGGTGTCCCGGACCAGCAGCCCGTCGACGATGGTCCCCCTGCTCCCGTTACCAGACATGTGGATGTGGAGCCCGTAACGCCCTGTGACGTCAGAGCTCCCGAAGTCGGGAGCCATGTACCGGAATGTCGCGTTTCTGATCGACGAGGGCTGGCTCGACATGATGAACACATGGGTGTATCCGGTTTCGGTGCCCTCGATCCGAACGTTGCGCGACAGGTTGAGCAACTCGGTGGGATAACCGAGGGCGTTCTTGGCCGGCGTCGACGTGACCTGGGTGAATGTGGTCCTGTTGCCCGAGGTGTTGGGAGCGGCGACGATCGCGTCGTCGTCGTCCCACGACGGCTGCCAGGAGTAGGCCCAGGCCGGCTTGGACTCGCCCTGAAGGACTATCCGGCCCGCGCCCACCACCCAGAGCCCGATGTCGGAGGCGAGCGGGGTCATTCCCCCTCCTACGAAGTTGTTCTCATTGATCCCGGTGAAGCGAATGGTGTGCCTGATGTTCCCGTTGGCCGGCTTCATGATCAGCGTCCCACGCACGATCAGGTTCCCCGTCATGGTCAGCGTGGTGTTCTGGTTGGGATCGAAGACGAGAGTGTCGCCGGCGGCCACTGTGAAGGCAGAACGGGTCTGAGAACCACTTATCGTTGCGGCGTTGGCAACGGGGCGGTTGGTGGCGAAATGCACGCCAAGGACGAGCGCCATCGCACCGATCAGGGCGAGCAACAAAAAATGCACCGGCCTTGCCCGGACGCGTGGTGAGTCAACAGCACTCATCGCAGATCTCCTTCGCTCCGGACCGAGGCCTCCCATGTCACGTCAGTCTCCACACGCCGTCGCCGTGAGACTCCGTCGATCTCGGTCAACGCCACACCATAACGGTCATCTGAAATGAGCCCTGGCTTACCCCGGCACCGATTGCGGTAACCCGGGAAAGGGGTCTTGAGTCGAACCGACCTCGACTTAGTCTGAGTGCGGACCTGGGAGGTTTCGTGGCGGAGAGCAGTCCCCAAGCTGAGGGTGCGTCCCCTATCAGTCGCTTGATCTTCCGCGTCCTGCTCCCGGTCACCGCGGTCCTGGTCATCGTCCTCGGCTTCGCCTACACCAGCGACGTCCCGGTCAGCGACCTCTTCCGCGACCCGAGCGCCACCCTCGACGGCGCCTGGTACGTTGGCCTGGTATCGATCATGGGTGTGGCGTTGTGGGCCGCAGCCGCCGCCATTTGCCTGCTCTCCCTGTATGCCACCTCGGATGAAGGCGCCCGCCATCTCCTCGTAGCCGGTGGCGCGATCAGCATCCTCCTCGGCGCCGACGACGCTTTCCTCCTTCACGAGGCGATCAAGAACGGCCTAGGGATCCCGTCCCCGGTGACTATTGCGGTCTACGGAGTGATATCGATCCTTCTCATCTGGCGGGCATGGCCCTATCTGCGCGCCAGGCCTGACCTCTCGGTGTTCCTCGTCGCCATCGGCTTGTTCGCAATATCGGTCGTACTCGACGCCGCCGGTGAAGCCGATCTCCCCACACCCCCCTACTCGGCGGTGATCGAAGACTGCGCCAAGTTCCTTGGCCTGGTGGCGTGGGTCACCTTCTTCACTGGTGTGGGCAAGGACCTGATCCGGGGGGACCGGCCCCGGAACTGAGAACCGAAACCTGGGGCGAACACGTCCAAACGGGAGAATGGTGCACGTGACACCCAGGTCCCGCAGGCTTGGCGCCTTCCTGATTGCCTTTTGTGTCGCCTCTGGTCTCCTCATCCAGGGTGCCCAGCCGGCATCGGCCTGCACTTGCGCCGGGATCATCAGTCCGGTCACTGCCCTCGCCTCCAGTGACGGCGCCTTCGTCGGCACTCTCATCGACAAGGAGGAGCTGGGCGACGTCTTCAACGGTGGGGACATGATCGACTACACCTTCCAAGTCGAAGCGTCGCTCAAGGGCGATATCGGCGAGACCGTGATCGTGAAGAGCGCCGCCGACGGGGCGGCCTGTGGCTTCGAGATGCCGATTGGCTCCAGAAACGGGATCTTCCTGACCCGGGCCGGCGCCAATTGGGAGGGCGGCCTGTGCTCTATCACCGAGGCCGACCTACTTCTCGAGGCGACTCGGGGCCTGCCGGAGCCCGTCGCCGGCTCACCGCCGCACGTGGTGGTGGCCGCCGATCTCGGCCCAACCGGCCTGATCGCGTTGGATTCTGCCGGTCAGACGGTCGGCTACGGCGAGGGACCGGTGCCGTGGAGTCTCAGCGCCTGCCCGGACGACGAAACCTTCGTAGGTCAAACCGCCGACGCGATCCTCACCTGGTCGTTCAGCGACCTCAGTGTCCTCCAAGAGATGGCCATGGTTCCGATCGAAGGCGAGTGGTTCACCGACGTGATCTGCGGGGGACCTGCGGCCGACTCCGTCTATTTCATCTCGGTGTTTCCCGAATCGACCGGCAACACGCTGGAACGCCGTTTCGGCGACTACGCCGAGACGATTCAGAGGGGCATCGAACGTCTCATCGATTCTCCCGATGGGCCGCTGGCGATCGGCGGCGACGGAGTGGTCTACCGACTCGACACCGATTCCGCGACCCTCGACGTGCTCAGCGAGCCCCTCGGTGATGTCCGTGGCCAGGTGGTGAGCGCCTCGCCCTCCCCCGACGGCTCGCATCTCGTCATCTCGACCATGGACTGGAGCACGAATCTCCCTCAGGGAGCGGTCTACGTCGTGGACCTGGAGCAAGGCACGGCGACCGCGATCGAGTTTGCGTGTGACGTCTATCCGATCTGGCTCGATAACGATCGGCTGTTCATCCACGACAGCTGCACCAGCGATATCGGCTCGATCTACAACGCCGATCTTCAATTGATCGGCGAAGGCGAGGCCCCCGAGTACGCCTACTACGCAAACCGGGCGGTGGACGAGGAGGGCTCGGTCTTCTACCCCGGTGACTACTCGATCCAGATGTGGGACCCGGAAACCGCGGCGACATCGGAGTTCGCCAGCCTCCTCGTATACCCGGGACACATCCTGGTCGTCCCCGAGAAAGCTCGGGAGGCCTGGAAGGGTCCCGCGTTCAGCCCGTCTCCGATCACCGACACCCCGGTGGTCACCTACGTCGAAGACGTCGCTGAACCGATTCCTGTAGACGTGAGCCAATCGACACCGGTCTGGCTCATAGTCGTGGGAGTGCTGGCGGCCGTCGGTGTGCTGGCATTGCTGCTGGCGCCACCAAAGGGCGCGCGATCCGGGTCTGATTGAGTGGGGTCAGCCCGTGGAGCCGGCCGCGGCCAGGGCCGGTGCTCCGGGAGCGACATCGAGAACGGCCATGGGAAGAGTCACTTCGAAGATTGTCAGCTCGTTGATCCGTTTGTACTTGAGCGAGCCCTGCATGCCTTCGGCAAAGGAACGGGCGATAGCCAGTCCGAGACCGACACTCCCCTGCAGCAGAGCCGTTCCCCCTTCGTGCACGTATCGGTTGAACATTCGTTCCTCGACGTCCACCGACACCCCAGGGCCGTCGTCGATGACCTCGATCACGACACTGTCGCCCACCGAGTAGGCGGTGACGGCAATGTCGGTGCCGCCATACTTGGCGGCGTTAGATACGAGGTTGCGCAGCAACTGTCGAAGGCGAAGCCGATCCGCCAGGACGGAGATGCCGATGTTGTCGACCTCGACCGAGATCCCGCGCCGCTTGAAGGGCCGAACCACTTCCTCGATTTCCGAAGCGAGTTCCACGGTTCCGATGTTGTAGGTGATGGCATCGGCCTCGATGCGCCCTGCAGCCACCAGGTCGTCGACCATTCGTGACAGCTCGGCTGCTTCGGTCACGATCAGGCCGATGAGTTCACGCGCCATCGGGCCAAGTGCCTCGTCGCCGTCCTCGAGTGCGAGAGCGAACCCATAGATGCCGGTCAACGGAGTCCTCAACTCATGTGACACGTCGGCGACGAACGAGTCCTTCGACTGGGACACCTCACGCTCGTGGCGAAGCTCCTCGGTGAGAATTCGTCGCTCCGAGGTCCGGCGCACGGCACGCCAGACCACAAACATGATCCCGAGAGGCAAGAGGAAGACAATCAGGAAGCGCGGCAGCATTAGCCGCCCGCCCCACACCCTCCCCCGCGAGAACGATCTCGTTGGTCCGGCTGTCGCGAAGATGTGTGAGACCTGCGCTGAGCTCTCCATATGCCTCTCCCTGGCGAGCCATGGCCTCGGAAACAGAGTCCGAGCCGGCGCTCACTTCGTCGAGCGCGGTCGTGGTGGCTCGCTCGAACGATTCGAGGGCCGCGGTCACCGTGGACGCATCCTCGGCCGAGATCTCTGCGACCAGCCTCTCGAACCTGGAACTGAGCTCTTGCGCTGCCTCGCCGGCCCCGCTCCGGGCATCGTCGACGAGGGCTCCATCGGCGTCGCTCAGCTCGAGAATCATCGCGAAGTTGGTCACGTTTCGAACCGCGGCCGCCGCGCTGAGGGTGGACTCGGACAGGATCGCCGTCTGAGCCGCGTCGGCGATACCGACCGATGTCTCGCGGTTCACCAGGTAGATGGCGAGTACCAATAGGGCCGCGAGCGTGGCGCCCACCAGCAATATGGGGAAGAGGTCAGATCTGGGCTTGCGCAATTGGGTGTTTTGTCGGCATCCATCCCAGGCGCCTTGAACGATGCGATCTCAGGTAATCCTCTCGAAATGACGATGAATACAGGGTCATGGCTATCCGCTCAGGTCGCGTCGCGAGGGTCGTGCTCGCCGTCTCCGCCCTCGCGCTGATCGCGCTTCCCGCTGCTGCGTCCCACACACCGGCCCATACCACCGACGAAATCTGGACGTCGGTCGCCGAGGCCGAGGCCGCTATGACCGACGTGGTCGACGCCTTCGAGTCGACAATCGCATCCATGGTCGACCCAGGCGAGGTGGAGGCGGCGGAAGCCGCGGCAAAGGCGGACATCGATGCCATTTGGACGGAGGCGCGTGACGAGATCGATGACCTGGCCAAGCTCTACGAGGGCTGGGGCAGCAGGCGGGGTCGGCGAAGCAACAGCTTCAACAGAAGCGCAGTCAGAGCCGATCGGAGATCACCGCCCTGTCCGATGCCTGGACCCCGTCCGCGCCGACGACCACATCGACCACGGTGACGACCCCCACGACGACGACGACCATTGCAACATCGACAACGACCACCCACCCTGACTCGGAGGTGACGCCTGGTCCACCCACAGGTGGCAACGGGAATGGCAATGGAAAGGGGAATGGGCCAGGTGGACGGGAACGGGATCGGGAACGGCAACCAGGCCGGCCAAGGGCAGAACGACCCACCCACTCCGGTCTCCCCTGATACTTCCGGCGTTCCCGACATCCCCGTAGATCCCGACCCCGCGGGAAATGTATCGACGGGCGGCGGCGTCCAAGAGGAGGTTGACGCATCGGGCCTCGGGTTTGTCCCTCAAACACCAGGTGTTGCGGTGGCTCAGGGCATGTCCCCGGCATCCGGAGCCTTCGGGAACGAGGAAGCCGCCCTCAGCTCGCAGGTCTCGACGGTGCTCGAAACGGTCCTGCCACCCGCAATCGTGGAGGTGGTGCTCTCCCCCCTCCTCGTGCTCGAGATCCTGGCCAAGATCATCATGGCCGACGGGCAAAAGATCCTGATCCCGCTGTCGCTCCTTGCGGTCTGTGCCCTGGTGATCGCCTTCGGGGATCGCCTCCAAGCGGGCTCTTCACGCTTGATTTCCTTCATTCGCAGATAGCGAGCAGGCCGTCCTAACTGGCCTCCCGCAGAACCCGGTTGACTGCCGCCTCCGCCCGACCCAGCCAGAGCCCGCGCCTGGATCGAGACCAGGCCTCGGCGAGTTCGCCGTTGTGAAATGACTCCGGGATCGACGGGTGGACATATGAGCTTCGACAGACCTCTCTGGTGTTTCCCAGCCTCTCGGCCGCGGCATCGATGGCATCGAGCACCCTTGCCTCGTGAGAAAGGGCACTTCTCGAGGTCATCAACTCCTCCGCAACGAATGTCGAGGCGCCCCACGTGCGAAAGTCCTTGGCGGTGAACGGCCCGGACATCGTCTCCGTCAGGTAGCGGTTGACATCGGTCGACGAGATCGAAGCGACTCCATCCGGGGTTTCGTATCCGAAAAGAGTTTGGCCGTCCAACTCGAGGCACTGGCCGATCAGGCCGGCGAGTTGGCGGTCTTTGAAGACCAACTGATGGTCGGATCCACCCTTCCCGGCAAACTCGAGGTGGACGTGCGGGCCGCGAACTTCGACGTGGTCACAGGTGAGGGTGGTGAGCCCGTACGCGTCATTCTCCTCGGCATACTTTCGATTCCCCACCCGGATCAGCGTGCGATCCATCACCGCGACCGCGAGGGCGGAGACCTTTTCCCGGGAGAGCCCTGGCCCGCTCAGGTCTGCGTGCGTCCTCCGACGCAGGCTCACCAACCGCCTTCCGAAGTCGGCCATGCGCTCGAACTTGGCGGCGTCACGAGTTTCCTCCCACTTGGGGTGGTAGACGTATTGCTTCCTTCCCGCGCTGTCGTAGCCGGAGGCGAGCATGTGCCCTGAACGATCCGACGAGATCCATACGTCCGTCCAGGCGGGCGGGATCACGAGGCTGCTGATCCACTCCCGCGTCGTCCCGTTGACGGGGTTCCCCGTGTGATCCAGATAGGCGAAGCCCTTGCCGCGCCGGACCCGTCGCAGGCCGGTGCCGTCGTCGCTTACGTAGTGGAGCCCGGCCTCGTCGGCGAGCGCCATCGAATCTGCTGTCGTCATGTGCCGGGGACAGTTCCCCGTCGTTGCTCCTCACAAACTGTGTGAATGGAATCGTTCAGATGCGGGTATGGGTCGGCTCATGGCAGAGCGATACCGCGAAGTCTGGGTTGCTGAGACCCAGCCCATGGACGAGTCAGGCACTGCGATCGGGCCCCTCTACAAGGGAGGCCTGACCCCGGAAGTCATCTCCGCTTATCCCGAGTTGGACTGGATGATCGAAGCCGATCAGGACCTCGCCAACGAGGGATCCGAGGAGAAGCTGATCTGGGTCCTCGCAGACGATTGGGACTACTGGCGTGAGTCCCACGATGCAACTCGTTCCGGCGCCGGATCTCAGCGAGCCCGCAAACCCACCCATGTGATCGGACCTGGGCTCGTTCAACCTCGGTTCTCGTCCTCGCGCGAGATGCCCAGCGTCGAGAGCAGATCCTCGTGAAGCTGGAACCAGATCGTGTGGTAGGACTCGAGACTGTCCGTGACGTACTCGATCTCACCGTTCAGTGATCGCTGCAAGGCCGTCGCAAGGCGCTTGCCGTGGACACCGAAACGTAGGCAGTGAGATGTCAGATCGTCGAGCGCACTCTGAATGGCGTCGTCGATGCGGATCAGCCGGGAGAGCACTCCGGCGTCGTAGTCAGGGTCGGCGTGATCGTTGAGGATGTGAGTGCTGCTGGTCAGCCTCCGCATTTGCCAGTCGCCACTGACCTGAAGCAGCGTTGGATTGAGCGGCAGGAAGGACTGGTAACAAGCCCGAACCTGATCCCCGGCGCCAGTGCGATCCATCTCGGCCTGCAGCATCTCTTGCTCGACGACTCTGCCGGAGCCGGTGAGGCTCCAGCCACCGAACGGCCCAGGATCGAGCGCCACCCACCCTTGGGTTGAGAGGCCACGCAGATGAGCGAGGACCACCTCGACAGGCATGTCGGCCGCATTGGCCACTCGCTGCTCGCCGGCGGCGCCTATGCAGCGCAAGGTGTGGAGCACCACGAAGTCGGGGTCGGAACGGTGTGGTCGATCTGACACGAGGTCGATTCTCCTCGATGGTGGGCGTTGACGGACTCGAACCGCCGACCCCTGCCTTGTAAGGGCAGTGCTCTAGCCAACTGAGCTAAACGCCCGGGTCGCCAATTCTCGCGTGCCCCGGCGCTCACCGGAAGCCGGATCAGCCCTGTTTGCCACCGGAACTGTTGATAAGTAGGTCGCTCGGCCTATTTACCTGCTGTGGATAATCGGTCGATACCCCTGTTGACAATCCCCAGGACTGACCAGACGTGTTCCTACGCTGGCTGGAGGCTCGAGGAGAAATGGGTAGAGGCAACGCCATCGAACGGGAAGTAAGCGACGAGGCCATCCGTCAATATCTGGACGGGATCGGGACCTACAACCTGTTGACTGCAGAGGACGAAGTCGCCCTGGCCAAGGCCATCGAGAACGGCCGCAAGGCCGAGATTGCCCTCGACAACGAGCACGATCCCGCCAAGAGGCGCAAGCTCCACGAGATGGTCCACGCCGGCGAAGAAGCCCGTCAGACCTTCATCCGTTGCAACCTTCGTTTGGTGGTGTCGATCGCCAAGCGGTACGGCCACGCCAAGCTCCCCTTCCTCGACCTGGTCCAGGAAGGCAATCTCGGGCTTATTCGGGCCGTCGAGAAGTTCGAGTATCGCAAGGGTTTCAAATTCTCCACCTATGCCACCTGGTGGATCCGTCAGGCGATCACCCGTGCCATCGCCGACAAGAGCCGCACCATCCGGGTCCCGGTCCACATGATGGACACCATCACCCAGATGCAGACTGCCGAGGCCAACCTGATCAAGCGTCTCGGGCGCAAGCCCACGGATGCCGAGTTGGCCGAGGAGTCAGGGCTCACCGTCGAAAAACTGGCCGAGGCCCGCAAAGTCGCCCCGGAGCCGGTCTCCATCTTCGAGCCGGTCGGTGAGGACAATGCGATGCTCGGGGACTTCATCGAGGACCTCGAGGCCGCCGCCCCCTTCGAGCTGATCGCATCCAAGCTGAACATCGAGAATCTGCGTTTCGTGCTCGACCGCCTCACCGAGCGGGAGCGGACCATCATCGAAATGCGCTACGGCCTCGGGGATCGCGAGCCGGCAACCCTCGACGAGGTGGGCCGCCACTTCAACGTCACCCGTGAGCGCATTCGCCAGATCGAAGCCAAGGCGCTGGCCAAGATGCGCCATCCCTCGACCCCCGGAGGGCTCCGGGAATTGGCAGTCTCCTGAGCCGACAGCTCAGGCGGACTTCACCAACTCCCGAAGCTCCTGCAGGTCGGCCTCGATAGGTAGCGCCGAATCGTTCTGACGGGGTCTCCCCCGCCCTCTCCTACGGTAGAAGGGCTGGCCATCCCAGAAGATGACCCCACCCCAAACCCCCCACTCCTGACCTTCGCTGAGCGCCAGGTCGAGACACTGAACCTGCACCGGGCACTCTGAACAGATCATCTGCGCCTCGGCCAGGTCGGAGGGTCGCTCCGAGAAGAAGAGCTCGTGGAGCCCTTCCTGGCTACATCGCCCTTCGTCGTGGAGAGTCTTGAGTTGTGTATTCATGTCGAAATTCCTCTGTCGTGCTCGGCAGAAAAAGAAAGCCGCCGGGTTTACCGGCGGCCTCACAACAGACTGTTGCTGTTTGTCACATCATGTGACCAGAGGGTGCCGGGTGGGATTCGGCTGATCGCCGTTGGCAGCAGAAACGGGCGCGCCGAATAGGGCTGCCATTCCGGTGGAGTTCATGTTCCGCTGCTTCATATTGGGTTTACCTCTGCTCGACAGAGCAAGAATGCCAGGCGCGGGCACCATCCGTCAAGGCATTTACGGGCCGTAAGGTACAACCGTGATCAGATTCATTTCCAGGACACTCCGCATCTTCTTCATCGCGGCCTTTGCGGCAGCGCTTGCCGGGAAGTTCCTTCTCAAATCGAACGCCGGTCAGGAGACCCAAGAGATCGACCTGGTGACCATCTTCGGTGGCTATAACCTGGCCTCCAGGGCTCATCCCTTCTATGGGGGCAAGATTCTCACTTCGTACGGCGGGACCCTGCTCGACCTCCGGGGCGCAGTCCCCGCACCGACCGGGATCTACCTCGATGTCCTGATATGGATGGGAGGAGTGACCCTGGTGGTCCCCGAAGGGTGGCGGGTCGACTTCACCGGGAAGGTGATCTTCGGAGGGTTCAACGATGCGACGCGTACCACCGCCGATTCCGACGTGCCGAAAGTCCAAATCGGAGGTCTGATCATTTTCGGTGGCTTGCAGGCCACCACCCGTTCCCCTCTCGACCGGAACCGCTCATGACGACCAGGATCCAAGCCAAGCGTCTCATCCCCGGCCGCGGCGACCCCATCGACGATGGGCTGATTGTCATCGATGAAGGGCTGATCAGCTACGCCGGGCCGGCAGCCGAAGCTCCCGCCGACGAAGGTGCGACCGTGGTGAATACCGACACGGTCATGCCCGGCCTCTGGGAGTGCCACGGCCATTTCATCGGCACCTACACCGCCAACATCGCCGAGATGCACACCCTCCGCCCTCAGGTGGCCGCGATGAGGGTCACCGCCGACGCCAAGCGCGCCCTCGATGCCGGCTTCACATCGGTCCGGGAAATGGGCGGGATGGGCACTTTCCTGGCCAGGGCCATCGACGAAGGACAGGTCGTAGGCCCCAACGTCTACGCCAGTGGCTCGATGCTCTCAATGACTGCAGGACACGGCGACGAACATGGGATGGACCTGGACATTGCCAGGATGTCCATGGCCAGACATTGGGGAGAAGACGCCATCTGTGACGGTCCTGACGAGTGCCGTGCCGGGGTGCGCCGGATGCTCCGCCTCGGGGCAAGGGTGATCAAGATCCACGCCTCGGGTGGGGTGATGAGCGAGCTAGACGACCCCCAACTCCCCCAGTTCTCCAAAGCAGAGCTCGAGGCGATCGTCGACGAGGCGACCCGCATGGAGCGCCTGGTCGGTGCCCACTGCCACGGAAAGCGCGGGATCATGGCTGCTCTCGAGGCCGGCGTGAAGACCATCGAGCATGGCACCTACCTCGACGAGGAGTCCGCCGACGCCATGGTGGAGAGCGGCGCGATTCTCATCCCAACCCGGTTCATTCTGAAGTACCTGCTCGCAGAAGGAGCGGACACCCTCCCGGACTATGCCCGGGTAAAGGGCGAGAGGGTCGCTGCGGTCCACGCTCAAAACCTGGCCACAGCCGTGGAGAAGGGGGTCAGGATTGCCCTGGGCACCGACATCTGGGCGACCGGGCTCTGGGGTCGCAACGGCGAGGAGCTTCCTCTCATGGTCGATGCCGGGATGACCCCGTTGCAGGCAATCGAGTGCGCCACCGCGACCGGGCCGGACACTCTCGGCCCTCAAGCTCCGAAGAGCGGTCAATTGGTCGAGGGCTACGACGCCGACGTGATCTGTGTCAATGGCGATCCCTCCGCCGATGTATCAGTCCTTGCCGACCCCGGCAACGTGACTCACGTCTTCAAGGGCGGGGTCCAGGTCAAGGGTTAGACGATCCTCCGCTTGCTCGCCCACCGCGCCAGCTCGTGGCGGTTGGAGAGTTGCAGCTTGCGAAGCACCGAGGAGACATGGGTCTCCACGGTCTTGATCGAGATGTTGAGCTTGCGAGCCACCTGCTTGTATGCGAATCCTCTGGCTATCAATCGGAGAACGTCCTTTTCCCTCGACGTCAATTGATCCAACTCCGGGTCCTCGTCTGAAGGCATGGCCCCGGCGAAGGCATCGAGCACGAACCCGGCCAGCCGCGGGGAGAACACGGCATCACCGGAATCGACCCTCCGGATCGCATCGGCCAAGTCAGCGGGCTCGATCGTCTTGGTGACATAACCTCGGGCCCCGGCACGGATCATCGCGATCACGTCCTCCGCCTGGTCGGAGACCGACAAGGCGAGAAACTTGACGTCGGGGTCGGTAGCGGCCACACCCTCGACGACCGCGATCCCGCCTCCATCGGGCATGTGCACGTCGACCAGCACCACGGCAGGCTTCGCGGTGCGGATCTCCTCGATTGCGGTATCGACGTCGTTGGCCGACCCCACGATCTCGAACTCCTCCTCCAACTCGGACTTGACCCCGGCCAGGAACAGCCTGTGATCGTCCACCAGGAAGACCCTCGTGCTCATCTCGCGACCACCGGCATCCGCAGCACGACCTCGGTGCCCTCGCCTGGCTCGCTGTTGATCTCCACTTTTCCTCCGGCCCGCTCCACACGACTCCGGATCGACTCGGCGATCCCTTTCCGGTCGGAAGGAACCGCCTTCGGATCGAACCCCTTCCCCTGATCGGTGACGAACACCGACATCTCACCCTCGTCAGCCTCGAAGTAGACAGAGAGACGATCGGAGCCGGAATGCTTGGCAGCGTTGACCAGAGCCTCGCTGGCCGCTCCAACCAATGCCCTCGAAGGCTCGTCCAGGGGGCGGTCTCCCACCGTCACCACCTCGATCGGGACCTGATGGTCCGCTTCGATGCGGGTGGCAGCCTGCTTGAGCGCCGTCGACACCAGGTCGGACCCGTCGAGCGGCGCGTTCCCGAAGAGCCACTCCCTGAGCTCACCTTCCTGGTGCCGGGCCAGCATCGACATCCGCGCCGGGTCGTCGCTTCGCTGGATCAGGGCGAGCGTTTGGAGGACGGAGTCGTGGAGGTGTGCCGCCATCTCCGCTCGCTCCTCCTGCCGGATCCTCTCGGTGCGCTCGGCGCCGAGATCTCTCGCCAGCCTGGTCACCCAAGGCCCGAAGGCAACCAGGATCCCCAAGACGGTCAGAGCGACGGCGAGGAACACCGGGCCCACCTCGAGCAAGGGCCCGATGCTGGTCGAGAGGATGGCCAGACCGCCGATGACGAGCCCGAGGCCGATCAGGATCCGCCACCGGCCCGGCTGCTCTCGGTTGGGGTCGAAGAAGGATGCGACCGAGTCCGGCATGTCCTTGCCCGTGAGGGCGGCGAACCCAAAGGCCAGCGTCGAGACGGTGAGCACCAAGACGTTGGACGGCCACCAGCCGAATTGCGCAAGGAGCAGCATCATCCCGGCGAAGCCCACTCCCAGGCCCAGCGCTCTGCCGGTTTCGAGTCGCCGCGGCTCGACGTCCTCGACCCGGTCGATCGCCGACAGCCACAGCCCGAGATAGACCAGGGCCCCGAGCCCCCACACCGTGCCCAGGCTGATGAACCCGGCCCGCACGAAAGAGTCGGGCACGCCGATGGAGTCGGCGAGGCCGCCGGCCACTCCGGCGAGTCGGCGCCTGGTCATACGCCGGCTGAATTGAAAGCGGGGATGCTCCTGCACGATCAGATGATCGCGGCCTCTGCAGGCAACCTCAATCGGGGACAACCCTGAGAGATCAGGGTGTGTCTCAGGGACTTACCCGATTGAAGGAAGGCTCGCTTTCTGGGCCAATGGGGGCATGGAAGAAAACACAACTACTGAGGCCCCGCGCCCTCGGGCTTCGATCGACGAATTGGTGCGGCCCGTCGAGGGTCGCGTCTTCGGCGGCGTCGCCCAAGGTCTCGCCAACCGAACAGGGATGGCACCCTGGTTGGTGCGGGCGCTGTTCATCCTGCTCTCCTTCGCCGGCGGAGTAGGGGTCGCCCTCTACGCGGCAGGCTGGTTCCTGATCCGCTCCGAAGACCAGGCGGAGTCCGCCGCGCAACGGGTGTTCGGAAATGCCACAGGCACCAGGTCCTGGGTCGGAATCGGCCTGGTGTTTCTCGCCGCCCTGATCCTGCTCGACAACTTCACGTTTCTCGACGGAGGGGTGGTCTGGGCAGTGGGCCTGCTGATTGTGGGCCTTCTCCTCTATACGGGCGATCTCCCTCGCCTGTTCAATCGAGAGGAGTCATCAGAGACCGACACCAAGGAGGGAGTTCAACAAGTGACCACCGACACCGAGCTGACAACTAGAACACAACCGATGACCGAGCTGAGTCCCCCGTCCGGAGGCGAGATCGGCGGCGGGGCTCCTCCGACGCCGACGCCCACTCCGCCAATCCTGCCCCCAAGCGCCCACCACCCGGTGGAGCGCTCGATCCTGGGGCGGCTCACAATCGGCTTCATCCTCCTTGCTCTCGGGCTGCTGGCCATTCTCGACAACGTGCCTGGCCTTGCACTCGAGCCGGAGCCTCGGCACTACATGGCACTGGGAGTGACCATCCTCGGAATCGGACTTCTGGTGGGCGGCTTCATCGGCCGCGCCCGCTGGCTGATCGTGGTCGGTGTGATAGCGATCCCGATGATGCTGTTCTCCCCGGTGTTCGAGTATCGCTGGAACAGCGACGAGTTCGACCAGACCGAGGTCCCAGCGACATTCGCCGAACTGGAGAACGGCTATTCGATGGACATCGGGAACCTGGTGATCGACCTCAGGGAACTGCCGTGGCAGGGTGAGATCGTCGAGCTCGAGGTCTCGGTCGATGCCGGGAACGTCGAGATCAGACTCCCCCGTGGCGTCGGGCTTACCGGTACTGCCGAAGTCTCGGTAGGCCAGGTCTCAGGGCTTGGTCAGGAGACCTCTGGCATCGGCAATCCGACACTGAACTTCGACGCCCCGGGCCGGCTGGGGTTGGTGGACCTCGACGCCAGCGTCGACGTCGGCAACATCGAGATCACTCGCGGCTGATCGAAAGGAATCAAAAGAAATGAAAGCGCACAGATTCGACGCAGTGTCGTTCATAGCCGGACTCCTGTTCACGGCCGTCGGGCTCCTGTTCCTGGTCCCCAAGACCCCGGACCAGATGATCGACGCGCTGGTCAACTCGGGCGCCTGGTTCTGGCCGATCCTCCTGCTCGTCGTCGGGATCATCGTGATCGTCCCGGCATTGCTCCCCAAGCGAGAGCAAGAGGCGATCGAGGGCGAGGATCAGAGCTGATTGACCGGCTCTGCACCCCGGAACGCCACGAAGAGCGTGCGGAGTGCGAGAACCATCACCAGTACCCCGAAAACCAATGACAGGGTGCGGCCCTCGACGCCCAAGGCGACTTGAGCCCCCACCACCGAACCGACAACGCCAACCATTCCGATGACGAGTCCGTCCATGAGGCGGACTCGTCTGTTTCTGAGGTTGACCACGGTTCCGGCGATTGCCGTGAGGACGATGGCGACCAGCGAGGTTCCCTGAGCCTCATGCTGGGTGAACCCGAGAAGCAAGACCGTGGCAGGGACGATGACAACTCCCCCACCGATCCCTGCGACTCCGGCGAAGAACCCCGAGATGAGACCGATGCCGACCGCGATCGCCACCTGGACCGGATCACTGAAGTCACCTGAGCCGGGCAACGGATCTCCCCCGGCGATCATCCGTATCGCGACCACCAGGAGCACGATGCCAAAGAAGATGCTCAATGACCGGGTGCTCATTCGGTTCATGAGCGAGGCCCCTATCGTGGAGCCGACTACTCCCCCGGCGCCGATCAAGAGGCCGAGGTTGAGGTTGATCTCACCAGAGAGGCCGAAGGCCACCGATCCGGCAATGGCTATCGGGACGATCGCGGCCAGCGATGTGGCGTGAGCACGATGCCGATCGACACCGACCGCCACCAGGAGAGGGACCATGACGATCCCCCCGCCAATCCCGAACCCGCCAGACATCAGACCGGCGACCAGGCCGATCAGCCCTAGCTTCCACGCATCGACGGTCAGCGGCGAGACATCGGACACCGGCGCCACCCTAAATGGGCAAGGCCCCGGTTTCGGTTCAGGGGCGGGTTCGGGCGCTACTCACCTTGAGTCTGCGACCGCGCACATTCTGACCGTCGATTGCCCGCAACGCCCCAGAGACCTTGCCTTCGGAAAGGACCACGAAACCGAACCCTCGGGACCGTCCCGAGTCCTTGTACGTGACGATGGAGGCCGAGGTCACCGGACCGTGGTCGGCGAAGATCGACTCCAGCTCCGTATCGGTCACGGAGTAGGGCAGGTTGCCGACGTAGAGGGTCGAGCCGGCTCGGTGTGATGGCCCATGCGATGGCCGATGCGACTTTTCCTCGACCACGGACCTGGATGGGGCGAAGTCGGACCTGGATGGAATGAAGTCGGTCTTGGTGGCTGCCCCTCGATCCAGGATCGGGCTCTGGAGGCTCAACGCCCGTTGCAGTCGCTTGGTGCCACCCACCTGGGATCCGTCGATCAAGGAGACGACCAACCCGGAGGCACCGGCACGCGCCGTTCTGCCTGAGCGATGGAGATACGTCTTGTCGTCCTCCGGCGGATCGAAATGGACGATGCTGGCGACCCCATCGACGTGGATGCCTCGGGCGGCGACGTCGGTGGCGACCAGGGCCTGAGCACGGCCCGTCGAGAAGTCCTTGAGGGCCCGGGTGCGTTGCGACTGCGAGCGCCCGCCGTGCATGGCAACCGCGGTGACTCCATGGCCCGCGAGCTGGCGTGCCAGCCGATCAGCGCCATGTCGGGTCCGGGTGAAGACGATGGTCGGACTGGTGGAGGAGATCACTTCGGCAGCGTGAGCCATGCGATCGGCGCGTTGCACCTTCCAGAAGACGTGCTCCATGTCGCCGGGAGCGTCTTGCTGGACCTCCGATTCATGGCGAACGGGATCTTTCTGATAGCGCTCGGTGAGGACGGCGACATCTCCGTCGAGCGTGGCGGAAAAGAGGACGGTCTGCCTCCCGGCCGATGTCAGCTCGAGGATGCGCTTCACAGAGGGGAGAAATCCCATGTCGGCCATCCGATCGGCTTCATCGACAACGACGAAGTCGACATCGTCGAGCCGCACATCGCCCTGGGCGATGAGGTCCTCGAGACGTCCCGGGCAGGCGACAACCACATCGACGCCCTGATGGAGCTTCGACTTCTGGCCCCCGTAACCCACTCCTCCGTAGACAGCGACCATGGAGCGGCCTGAGGCCTTGGCGAGAGCGCGCAGTGCAGTGGTGATCTGCTCGGCCAGCTCCCGGGTCGGAGCCAGGACCAGTCCACGCGGTCGGCGGGGCCGGCCCCGCCCGAGGAGTGCGAGCATTGGCAATCCGAAGGCGAGGGTCTTTCCGGACCCGGTGGGAGCCCGACCACAGACGTCGCGCCCGGCAAGGATGTCCGGAATCGTGGAGGCCTGTATCGGGAAGGGTGATTCGATGTCGCGGCTTTTGAGAGTCGCGATCAGGTGCTCGGGCAGGCCGAGCTCGGCGAAGGTATTGGGCATGACTGCTTTCTGTCGTTAGGTCGGCAGATGAGGCAATCAAACCGGGTGAGAGAGAAGCCGATGGTCACCGTGGAGCGTCATGCGCTGGCCTCCCAAAACGGTGCGGCAAAATTCAATCTACCAGGTTCTGGCTGTTATCCGATCCCTCCGAAGAACCGGGTCTTGGGCTCGAGATACTCGTGGACCCCCTCCGGCCCGGATTCCCGCCCCATTCCCGACTGCTTCATCCCGCCGAACGGGGCTTCGGGCGTGGCCAGATACCAGTCGTTGATCCCGACCATCCCGAAGCGCAGGTCTTCGGAGACCTTGAAGGCGGTGGCCAGGTCCCGGGTGTAGAGGTACGAGGCGAGCCCGTAGTCGGTGGCATTGGCCAGGGCGATCACCTCGTCGACGTCGGAGAACGGCACGATGGGCATCACTGGCCCAAAGACCTCCTGCTCGTGCACCGGGCTCCCTGGCTTGACGTCGACGAGCACGGTGGGCTCATAGAAGTACCCGACCCCGTCGAGACGCTGCCCACCGGTGAGCACCGTTGCGCCCTGTTCGACACTGCTCGACACCAGGTCCTCGACGCGGTCCCTTTGCACCGCGTTGATGAGCGGGCCGATCGTGGTGCCTTCGTCCATGCCATTCCCCACGACCTGCCCCTCGGCAGTCTTTACCGCGCTCTCACTGAACTCGTCGACCACTTCCTCGTGAACGTAGAAGCGCTGGGGGGCGACACACACCTGTCCGTTGTTCCGAATCTTTGCCACCAGCCCGCTCTTGGCCACCGCCGCGATGTCCCCCGCGTCGGGAAACACGATCACGGGGGCGTTGCCTCCCAATTCGAGTGATAAGCGGGTCACCGTGCGCGAGGCGCCATCCATGAGGAGCTTCCCAACCCGGGTCGAGCCGGTGAAATGGATCTTGCGCACCCGGGGGTCGTCGAGCAACGCCTGACCGATCTCATGTGGCTTGCCGTTGACCACGTTGTGGACACCGGCCGGAAGACCCGACTCGGCGAGGGCATGAGCAATGAGCATCGCCGAACGCGGGGTGTACTCCGAAGGCCTGCTCACCACAGTGCACCCCGCAGCCAATGCCGCCGCAACAGCACGCGTCTGGTTGTAGACCGGAAAGTTCCAGGCGGTGATCACCCCGACAACCCCTATCGGTTGATAGATGACGTCGATGCGCCGCCCGGCGACCCGTGCAGGAATCGAGCGCCCGTAGACCCGGCGCGCCTCCTCCGCAGCCCAACGGAAGTAGTTGGGGGCACTTATCCACTCCCCATAAGCTTCCTTGAGGGGCTTGCCCGCCTCTTCGGTTGTGATTCGGGCGAATTCATCGGCATGACTCTCGATGTAGAGCGCCGCCTTCTCCAGGACCGCCCCCCGCTGATAAGCGGTTAGATGGGACCAGGAGTCGAACGCCGCGTCGGCGGCATCGATCGCGGCGCGTGCGTCGGACTCGTCTCCGAACGGGATCTGTTGGAGCACCTTTTCCGTCGCCGGGTTGACCAGGTCCCAGGTGCCCCCACCAACCGCCTCGGACCACTCACCCCCGATGAACTGCCTGAATTCGATCATGGGGACAAGGGTACGCGTCACCCATAAGGCGAGGTTGATCGTCCGTCAGTCAGATGACCGACGGACCAGTACCACCGGAACCGGCGTATCGGCCCCCACCGCTCACCCGGGACAGCTACTTCAGAGCCTCGGTTTGGGCCACGGTGGTGGTGCTCCTGTTCCTCTCGCCGACGTTTCTCGCCATCCTCGGCTGGTTCACCGACGCCTACCAGGACACCACCCAGGCCACCGAGGTCTCCCACCGCCTGCATGAGGTCATGTTCGGCGTCCTATTCACCATCGCTCTGGTCGGCGCGATCTCACTCTCTGCTTCGCCCGGACCGCAGCATCGCCGGGCTGTTCCAGTTGTCGATCACGATCCTCACCCTCTCGATTGTGGTGGCCTCGACCGTCGGCTGGGACTGGGGGCTTCTCCTCTACCTGGTGCCCGTCGCTGCAGTGGTCGTATTGCGACCGAAGCAGGTGCCGATCAGGTCGGGCCCGGTGTGGTGGTGGGCCGTGCTGCTCACCTTCATAGCCCTACTCCCCTTCGTCTCTGAGGCGCAGGGTCACCTCGACCGGGCGCTCGGCGGGGCTCAGAACCACACCACCCACTGGTCGGCGATGGCGGCCGTGACCCTGGTCCTGCTCGCCCTCGGCGTCGTAGTCGCCCTCCGGATCACCGGCTACCGAGTGACCGGGTTCAGCATCGCGGGCGCCGGCATCGGATACGGCGCGGCCAGCCTCGCCTTTCCTTTCGATGCGTCCTCCCACCGGACCGGGTACGCGCTCCTTCTGATCATCTGGGGCTTGGCCTGGCTGGCAGCCCTTCGATACGCCGATCGGCCGCTTCGGGCCACGAGCGAAAAGCAACTGGTCCCCGTTCTCAGGACGGTGGGGTTCGTCTTTCTCGCCTTCGTGGTTTCCGTTGCCTGGGACGGGAATGATGACCAACCGAACGTGCCGCATCGCCCCGACCCCAACAACCCCATGGTGGTGGCTGCAGACGTCGACCGTGAGACCTGTCTCGGCTGTCACGCCACCAAAACCGCAGGAGCTCCTCGAGTACCACACGATCCAACGGATACATGTGAGGGTGACGGGTGTTGGGACGGGCGCACCGATTGCGCCGGGTGTCATCGGATCGATCCCGATCTCCCGGGCCCCGTCCAGGCAGTGGCGACCGGTCCTCCCCGTCCCGTTAGCTTCAAGACTCCGGCTGGGGAGAGCATCGTCCCGGTGTCCCCCGACGACCTCGCCGTCCTCGCCGCGATCGGGGTCGAGCGATGACAGTCCCTGCCTCTCGGTCCGTTCTCTTGCCGAGGTGGGCCGGAATCTCTGTCATTGCAGTGCTCAGCCTGGCTGCAGCGGTGTCAATGGGCATGCTCTTCGGTCGGAGAATGAACGGATTGCTCCCCCAGGGACCGGCGGCGGTCGACCCCCATGTCGAAGCCGAGCTGACGGTGCTCTTCGACTTGCCGACGCTGGGAGCCTCCCAAAGGGCCCTCCATGTCCTTGGGATCTGCCTCTTCCTCGGCTTGGCCCTTCTCCTAATCTCCAGACGGGACGCCTCGAACCAGGCTCCCCTGGCCGCGGTGACTCTCGCCGCCCTGGGCACGGCCCTTTTTGCCCCGCTCGATCTGCTTCCGGGGGCGGAAGCCATCGCCTCTGTCATCGGCTCGATCACCCCAAGCACTCTTGCCGGATTCTGGACCTCGATAGCCGGGGTGGTCACGTTGACATTCCTGGCGACGTTCCCCGACGGCAGATGGCAACCGGCCTGGACCAAGTGGCTGGTGGCGATACCGGGGATCGTCGGGATCCTGAGCCTTCTTCCCGTATTCGATTCGATCGAACCTGACAATTGGCCGGATTGGCTTCAGGTGACATGGCTCGTCGGGATCCCGATCGCCGCCTTTTCCGCACAGGTCCAGCGGCGTCGCAACACTCCATTGGCGCCGGCGACCAAACCGGTCTTGTTGTCCCTGATAGCCGCGGTCGCCGCGTTTCTCCTGCTTTGGATCCTGCAGCCGACTTTGGGTCCCGGTGCCCTCGACCTGGTGGTAGTGACCCCGCGCCTCGAAGCGGTCTACGCACTGAACATCCTCGTCATGCTCACGATCGCGGTGCTCATGTTCCCGGTCTCCGTATCGGTAGCCATCGTCCGCCACCGAATGTTCGACCTCGACCTGATCGTCAACCGGGCGCTCGTCTACGGAACGGTGACCGCGGTGGTCGGCCTCGTCTTTCTCGCCCTCACCGTCTCGATCACCGCGCTCGCCGGCTTCTTCCCAGCAGAGGTCGTCGAGGGGCTGAACTCAGGCCCCGCAGGCGTTGTGCTCGGGACGTGCCTGGTGCTGGCGTTCAATCCCCTGCGCCGAAGGGTGCAGAGGTCGGTGGATCGCCGTTTCGACCGGGAGAGGTACGACGCCCGATTGGTCATCGACGACTTCGCAGGCGAGGCGGCCCGCCTGGTCGATCCTCTCACTCTCGAGTCGAAGCTGGTCTCTGTCGTCGACCAGGCCCTGCACCCGGTGTCTGTCGAGTTGCACACCGGTCCTTTCGCTACGGCAACCCACGAGGTCCTGCGCGGCGGAACCGCGGTCGACCTTTCCTCGGCTCCACTGAGCCCTGGGCTCGCACCATTTCGCTCCAACGGGTCGGCGGTGCTCGTACCCCTCGTCGCCGGTGGTTCCCTGACGGGAGTCCTCGACCTGGGAAGGCGCTCGTCCGACTCCCGGTATTCGGCCCTCGACCTCGACCTCCTCGACCGGCTTGCCCAGGCCGCCGGGCCCGCCCTGCAGCTCACCTATGAGGTCCGCACCCGTGAGCGCGACGCACGCAACCGGGAGCGCGAGGTGCACGAGCTCGAACTGGCTAGGAAGATTCAGCAGGGCCTACTCCCTCATAGCTGTCCCGACATCGACGGATGGGCCTTCGATTCCTTCTACCACCCGGCTCGGGAGGTGGGGGGCGACTTCTTCGACTGGATCCACCTTCCTGACGGCCGACTTGCAGTCGTCATCGGTGATGTGAGCGACAAGGGGATACCTGCAGCCCTGGTCATGGCGACCTGTCGAACCCTGCTCCGGGTGTCGGCCGACAGCGGCCTGCCACCGGGTCTCGTTCTGGCCGACGTCAACGACCGCCTCCAGCCGGACATCCCCGACGGCATGTTCGTGACCTGCCTGCTCACGGTCATCGACCCGGTTCGGGGGACGCTGGTGGCTGCCAACGCCGGTCACAACCTCCCCATTCTCAGCTCGAGTGGCACGGCAATCGAGATCATGGTGCGTGGAATGCCGCTGGGGCTCATGCCGGGGATGGACTACGAGGAAGTGGAGGGCGCCCTCCAGCCTGCCGAGAGCCTCACCCTCACCAGTGACGGCCTGGCCGAGGCGCACGGCCCCGATGGCGAGATGTTCGGAACCGATCGGCTGCGAGAGGCAGTCGCCGCCGGTGACGGCGACCTGGTGGCCGAGACCCTCAGAGCACACGAAGAGTTCGTGGGCACCGGGTGGGAGCAGGAAGACGACATCACCATGGTCACCCTGACCAGGGTGCCGCAACTGAGAGAGGTGGAACGATGAGATCGTTGGGATCACGCACGGGAGGCCGGCTGCTGGCCGCCGGAGGGATCGTCTACTTCCTCCTCCAATGGAGCGCGACGACCATCGCCCCGTCCTGGTACGAGGACAGCCCACTTTCCGGATTCTGGCCCGCTGCGCTCGGACTGCACGCGCTCGCCATCATCTTGATCATTGCCGGGATGTACCTGATCGGGCTCGATTTGCATCGCCGGGGAGAGGCGAGCCCGCTGTGGTGGGTGGCGCTGGGCCTCACTTTCCTTGGCCTGACCGTGGGCCATCCCCTGCTGGTCGCGGGTCTGATCCTGCTCGGCACGATCGAGTTCCGGGCCCACGGGCGCCGCCTCGTCCCGGCTCTCCTCGCCGGCGGCGGATTGCTCTGGCTTTATGTGTTCCTCGCCGGCGCCCACCTCGGTGACGAAAACAGCCGACCGCCGGCCGGTCTGGAACGGTGGGCTGCCCTGGTCGGCCTGATCTCGATGTGCGCCGGGTTGGTGGGGCTGGGCTGGGCCTATGCCCACACACCCGAGGAGGACTCGGTAGAGGTGAGCCCGGTCGCATCGATCTGACCCGGGACGCGAAAAACCCCGAGGGAGTTTCGGCCGAAGCCTCCACCCTCTCGGGGCTATCGACCCTTCTCAGACTCCGGCCCCGAAGGGCTGGTCTCCCAGAAGGGTCCCGTAGTGGCCTCTCGGTCACTCTGGGGTCGATTCGGGGTTGCCCCCGTTCCGACAAATGGGAAGGTAGGCACCCCGTTCCGGGGATGCAAGCCAGGAGGCTTTCCATTTTTCGCGACTCACGACCAGTTTTCGCGACCAGGCGATTTCGCCTGCGATTCCCTGGATGTTGGCTGCGCGACCTCGCTGCCGTCATAATCTCGGTCTGACCTAGAGATGGGGAGATCGACCTTGAGGCCGAGGCGGGCGTGCGTCTACACCTGTCTGTTCGGCGGCTATGAGGAGCTAACCGAACAGCCGATCTCCAGTCGGTCCGGGGTGGACTTCATCTGCTTCACCGACGACCAAACTCTGACCAGCACGAGCTGGCAGGTCCGGGTGGTGCCTCCGGCGGTACCAGGGGATCCGCAGCGAAGCAGCCGTTACCCGAAGATTTGCGCACATCGTTTTCTAGAGCGCTACAAGCTCTCGTTGTACATAGACAATTCCGTCCTCCTGCGCCGACCCCCTGAGGACATCTTCGAGCACTTCCTTTCGCCCGGCCGGTCGATGGCGGGGTTCGAGCACGATCATCGCGAGACCGTGGAAGACGAATTCAGGGCAGTGGCCAAACTCGGGTACGAATCCGAAGAGATCAGCGCCAGACAGCTCGAGCGCTATCGAGCATCGCACCCTGATGTCCTCGGCATGAAGCCGATCATCGGAGGAGTCCTGATCAGGCGGCACATGAAACGCGAGGTCATTGGAGCCATGGATCTCTGGTGGGCCGAGGTGGTGGAGCACTCACGGAGGGACCAGCTCTCTCTCCTGGTCGCCCTGAAAGAGAGCGGGTTGGATCCTGAGATCGCCGGCATCGCCATCCGGGACAACGTGTTCTGGGCGTGGCCGAAGTCACAGGGCCGCATCCCGCGCCCGGCGGAGGTCCCTGCCTAGTCCGAGTCTGTCAGCGGCTGGATTTCAGAAGTGCCTCGACCACCCGCCCGATGAGGTCAAAGGGCATCGGTTCATCGAGTGGCAGGCGAACCGTGTCCTTGCCGGAGCGGTACCGGGAGACTTCGGACTCGAGCGGCTCATCAAGAGGGTGCACGGGATAGATCGAGATGTAGCTCTTCCAGGCTGCGTAATAGACCACAGCCTTGCCGTCGATCTTGATGGTCGGGATCTGATAGCTGATGACCTCTTCGCCGCCAGGAACCCACTCCTTCATCCGCTCCCTAATCGTCTTCAAGATGCCCTGAACTGTCTCTGGTTGGGCGGCGACGTACTGGTCTACGGTCTCGAACTTCAACGCCTGCTCACTCGCACTCGCACATGGTTCGATTGATCCATCTCACGATCGGGCATTCTTCCACGGCTGGGGCGGGACGCTCCCGGGGCTATCGTCCGCCCATGGAGACGGCCGCCATCATCGCCGCGGTTCTGATGGCCGTGGCGGGAGTGTTTCACATCGCGTCGCGTTGGGCGCACCTGCCGGTTACGCCGCATGGGGCGGCTGGCACGAAGGCGTGCTCCCCGCGCGGCTGCGTTGGGCAAGCGGCGCTGTCGGCCTCCTGGTCTTCCCGGCGCTGATCGCCCAGGTCCTGGCCGCGGGCGGGGTCCTCGACGCGGACTGGGTTCCCGAGTGGGGGAAGGGCGGGATGTGGATCCTCGTCGGGGTATTCACCGTGGGCACGATCTCTAACTTCGCATCCCGCTCGAAACGGGAGCGGTGGTGGGGATTCGTGTCGCTGGCGATCGCAATCTGCTGTGCGGTGATCGCCCTCAACCTCTGATCGAGTTCAGGCGCCGAGTCGTAAGACCATCGAGATCTCGGTGAGGACGAGCAGGACCACCACGATCCGCCCCGTCAATGCCGCACGCTTGGCGTGAAGCCCGACTGACGGGAAGTCGCCGGCCTCTGCCGCTGCCAGCGCCTTCACCGCGGATGGGCGCAGGATGCTGAACGCCAGGATCAGGGCGATCACTGCCACAGTGATGCCGATCCCGACAAACGCCATCGAGAAGTCATAGGCATCGTCTGACAGCACCAACCCGATTCCGGAGAGCAGGGTGACCACCCCGGCCGGGATGAAATACTTCGAGGCAGCATCGACCGCCGTCCGGATCCAGCTAATCGCAGTCTCGCCTCCGACTTTGGCCATCCTCGGGCCGACGAAGCCGTTGAAGAACCCTCCCCCAAGCCATGCGACAGCGGAAAGGACATGGATCACCAACAGCGTCTCGGTCATGGGGCAAACCTAACCCTGCCCACGGTTGGGCGACGGCTCCAAGACGACCACAGCAGTCTCACCTGATCGGAGGGGCGCATACTCATCCAATCTGGCGTCGACCTCACACCAGCGTCTCCAGAGACGCTCCCTTTCCTCCCCCTCGGCCGCTCGGCCCCTGACATCCAGTCGGCCCTCCGGAACATCGACGCTGGCACCAGGATTCGCCTGAAGGTTGAGCCACCAGGCGGGCTCGGGGTCGGCCCAGCCGTTCATCGCAATCGTCACCAGGTTCGGCCCATCCTCGATGTAGCCGAGTATGACGCTTCGTTCCTGGCCGGTACGGCGCCCGATGGTCGTGATCCGCATCATGCCCCACTGATTGGTGTCGGGACGACGCAGGCCGAAACGACCGCCAGTGACGCGGTATAGACCTCGGTGGACGTACCAGGCGAGGCGAATGAACCAGCGTGGAGGAAGGGAAGGGGGCTGTCCGCGATCGTCTGACATCCGGTATTCCTCGATCCCTGGGACCGGTCGTCCGTTGACTAGCCGCAGTTGAGGCCTGCCCCACCCCTGTTGCGCCTGCTGACCTCCTCGGCGTACTGGAGATGCGGTCCGCTCGGGCCCGGGGCCGCGTCGCCATCGTCGTTCCCGGCCAACGGCGGGGTCTCTCCACGGGGCCTCGTCAATCGGAACTGCTCGCACAACTCGTCGTCCGTGAGGGCAGCCAAGGCTTCTCCCGTCAGGTAATGCGCCATCGGTCTCCTTCGTGTGTCGGTATCGAAGCTAGTGCTCGACGCTCGACTCTCTGGTTCCTTTGGATTCTGTGTCACAAAGCCGGCCGACACCCCGTCTGTATGCTTCGACCATGACTGACGACACTCCCCAAGAGGTCGAGGACACAATCGATGAGGTCATCGATGAAGACTTGGCGGAGATGCAGGCTGACTTCAACCGGCTCGCAGCAACCCTTGTCGGTCGGCCAGACGATGAGATCCGGGAGGCGCTCACTCGCTTCTGGACCGACAACCTCGATGTCGTGGATGACGAGGTAACCGACTGGATCGAGGATGACACCGCCAGCCTTGCCAATGGCGAGGTAGTCACGCTCAACGTAAACCGGGGGTCTTGACCTCACACCCCGGCAGACTCTCATCGCTAGAGGGAGGCCTTCGTTTCTGGTGGGCCCGGCAGGACTTGAACCTGCAACCAACGGATTATGAGTCCGCTGCTCTGACCGGATTGAGCTACGGGCCCGCTAAATCGGAGGGTACAAGGAGGAGCTCGATGTACGGTCGCATCGAAAGGCCTTCAGATGCAGTTCAGGATGTACCCACAGCTCCCCGCCTCGGACATCGACCGGGCACGGTCCTGGTACTCGGACAAGCTCGGGCTGGAGCCGGTCGAGCCCGGTGACGAGCTCTTCTATGACACCGGCACCGCCCAATTCCAGATCTACCCCTCCGACAACGCCGGGACCAACAAGGCCACCGCCGTGCGACTCGTCGTCGATGACTTCGACGGGGTGAGGGCAGAACTCGCCTCGCGCGGCGTGGTGTTCGAGGACTACGACCTCGGCGATGACTTCCGGACGGTGGACGGAATCCTGCACTCTCCCGACGGGGAGAAGACCTCCTGGTTCAAGGACTCGGAGGGCAACATCCTCGCCCTCGGCTCGTCGCTCTGAGCAACCCCATTCCAGGCGTCACGCGCTCCCCGGATTTGATAGGTTCCCCCGGTCCCATCGCCGCGGCCGAAAGGGGTCTTCGTGAACGTGAACCTCACTGTCAACGGACGGGAGGTGTCGGCAGACGTAGAGCCCAGGACACTCCTGGTGCATCTGATCCGGGAGAATCTCCACCTGACCGGCACCCACGTCGGTTGTGAGACCGGATACTGCGGCGCTTGTACGGTCCATCTCGACGGCAAGCCGGTCAAGTCCTGCACCATGCTCGCTGTCCAGGCCGACGGATCCAACATCACCACCATCGAGGGGCTCGCCAGCAACGGCGAGCTTCATGCGGTTCAGGAGGGTTTCTGGGAGCGCCATGGCCTTCAATGCGGCTTCTGCACCCCGGGAATGATCATGTCAGCGGCCGCGCTCCTCGAGGAGAACAGCAACCCATCGGAAGACGAGATCCGCCACGGCATCGAAGGCAACCTCTGCCGTTGCACCGGCTATCACAACATCGTTCGGGCAGTCGAGTACGCCGGGGCCAAGATGCGCGGTGAAGAGCCACCTGCGCCCGATTGGGGAGAGGACAGCTGATGGCGACCACAAGTGTCATGGGTGGCGCGGTCCGCCGCCGTGAGGACCCGGCCCTGATCCAGGGCTATGGGGAATACGTCGACGACCTGGCCCGCACCGAGATGCTCCATGTCGCCTTCCTTCGCTCCCCGGTAGCCAGAGCCAAGATCACCAAGCTCGACACCTCTGCCGCCAAGGAAATGAAGGGCGTCGTCGCGATCTACACACATGACGATGTCGCCCATCTCGGCCCGTTGCTGGCACAAGTGCCCATCGGGAAGCTGCGGCCGCTGCTCGCCGAAGGTGAGGTGAACCACGTCGGCGAGGCGATCGCCATGGTCGTGGCCGAGGACCGCTACCAAGCCCAGGATGCCGCCGAGGCGATCGAGGTCGACTTCGACGTGCTTCCGGCGATCATTGACCTCAAGAAGGCCGCATCAGACGAGGTCAAGGTCCACGATGAGCTCGACTCCAACGTCCTGCACACCTGGACCTACCACGGATACTGGGAGGCTCTCGGACTCGAAGATCAGACCCCACAGGTCGACGCGGCCATGGAGCGTGATGACGCCGTGGTGGTCTCCTTGGAGATGATCAACCAGAGGCTGATCCCCGTGGCCATCGAGCCCAGGTCGGTGCTCGCCGATTTCAACCCTGGATACGGATGCTTCACGGTTTACAGCTCGACCCAGGTACCTCACGCCCTGGCGGGGGCCATTGCGAAGACGTTCGGGATGAGGTCCACCGAAGTGCGGGTGATCGCGCCCGAGGTCGGCGGTGGGTTCGGTTCCAAGCTCAACGTCTACAACGACGAGATCCTGGTGGCATTCGCCGCCAAGGATCTGGGGCAGTCGGTGAAGTGGACCGAGACACGGCGCGAGGCGTCAGGGTCGACCATCCACGGGCGGGGCTGGATCGGAACCGCCACTCTGGTCGGGACCAAGGACGGCGAGTTCCTCGGCTACAAGCTCGACGCCCTCGCCGACATGGGCGCCTACACCCAGAACTTCACCGTCGCCATCCCGCTCCTCGGGCTCTGGATCGCCTCCGGGCAATACAAGATGCCAGTGTCGTGGACGGTGGCGTGCGTGGTGACAAACACCATGACCACCGACGCCTATCGAGGCGCCGGCCGGCCCGAGGCGATCTACTACCTGGAGCGGATCATCGACGCCTACGCCCATGAGATCGGGATGGACCCGTTCGAGGTGCGAAGGAAGAACTTCTGGCAGCCCGACGAGTTTCCCGCCCAGATGGGATGCGGGTTCTCGCTCGACTCCGGAGACTACGAAGCCGCCGTGGACAAGCTGATCGAAGTCAGCGACTACGCCGGGATGCGGCGCAGGCAAGAGGAGGCGCGCGCCGAGGGCCGGCTGGTCGGGGTCGGAGTCGGCTCCTATGTCGAGGTCTGCGGTTTCGGACCGGCTGTGCTCGCCGAGATCGGGTTCTCCTGGGCGAACTACGGGCTGCCCGCGTCGTTCAACGGCTCGGGGCTGGTTCGGGTCAATCCGGATGCCACCGTCACCGTTGTCATCGGCACCGGGCCCACCGGCCAGGGTCACCAGACGGCATGGGCCCAGATCGTCGGAGACGGCCTCGGAATCCCGGTGGAAGACATCAGGGTGCTCTACGGGGACACGCGGGAGCATCCGATGGGGATCGGCACATTCGGAAGCCGCTCGATTTCCGTTGACGGGACGGCCACGTTCGAGGCCACGAAGATCGTCAAGGAGAAGGCGGCCAAGATCGCTGCCCACATCCTGGAGGCGTCCGCCGACGACATCGAGTTCGCCGACGGCGGCGCCCACGTCGCCGGCTCACCGGACAAGAGGGTCGAGTGGGCCGCGATCGCCAAGTCTGCTTATCAGGCGCACACCAGCCCGGACGACGTCGACAGCGGGCTCGAAGCTCACACTGCCTTCAGCCCGGGCAACGCCACCTGGCCCTTCGGGACCCACCTGGCAATGGTCGAGATCGACCCGGAAACGGGTGACGTGAAGCTCCTCGAGTATCACGCCGTCGACGACTGCGGCAACGTGATCAACCCGATGATCGTCGCCGGCCAAGTGCACGGAGGCATCGCCCAGGGCATCGGCCAGGCGATGTTCGAGGAGGCGATCTACGACGAGGACGGGAACATGCTCACCGGGTCCCTCCTCGACTACCCGCTGCCGACGGCTGCCGATCTGCCCTCCTTCGACCTCCATCGCACGGTGACGCCGTCACCGATCAACCCGATGGGAGTGAAGGGCATCGGTGAGGCGGGGACGATCGGCTCGGCCCACACCATCGTCAACGCGGTGGTCGACGCATTGACCCCGATGGGGGTCAAACACGTCGACATGCCGGTGAGGCCGAAGCGGGTCTGGCAGGCGATGCAGGAAGCGAGGGCTTGACATGTACTCAAGGAGCTTCGACTACCTGGCCCCGGCCAGCCTCGAGGAGGCGTTCTCCGCACTCGGTGACGACTCCAAGGTGATGGCAGGTGGCATGAGCCTCCTCCCGTTGATGAAGATGAGGCTCTTCTCCCCGGGGATGGTGGTGGACATCGGCCGGATCACCGGCCTCGACGCAATCGAGGACGGAGGAGATCACATCTCGATAGGCGCCCTGGTGCGTCACGCCACGACCGCGTCCGACCCGCTGGTCGCGTCCAATGCAGCGGCTCTGGCGATGGCGGCCTCCCTGACAGGGGATGTCCAGGTGCGGAACCGGGGCACGACCTGCGGCTCGCTGGCCCACGCCGATGTGGCGGCCGACCAGCCGGCGGCAGTCATCGCCTGCCGGGGGACGATGGTCGCCCAGTCAGCCTCGGGAACGAGAGAGATCGACTCGGAGAGCTTCTGCGTCGATGCCCTCACCTCGGACCTCCGGCCGGACGAGATCCTGACTTCGATCAGGATCCCCAAGGCCGGGCCGGGCGAAGGCTCGGCGTACGACAAACTTGGGCGTCGCGGTGGCCATTCCGACTACGCGGTGGCCGGCGCCGCAGCCTGGGTGCGAGAAGTCCAACGGCACCGTCGAGGACGCCCGGGTGGCCCTCACCGGAGTCGGGACCAAGGCGATGCTTGCCGAAGGGGTCGGTCAGGCCCTGATCGGCACCGACGGTTCCGAAGACGCGATCAAGGCGGCCGCAGAGAAGGCACTGGAGGGGGTCACGGTCCTCGAAGACCTCTACGGCTCGGTGGAGTACAAGGGTCATCTGGCAAAGGTGTTCACAGCAAGGGCGCTGAGGCAAGCCCTGGCCAACGTCGGCTGAAGGAGGCGGGCGGAGGCGGAAGAGGGCGGCGTGAGCCGCCCTCTTCTGCATTAGTTCAAGGGCGTCGAAAGGCGGTGCGGGCCCGTGCGACGAGCACGTCGCATGGCGCCTCCGACACCAGGCCCTCAGCGATGGTGCCGAGCAGGACCATCCGAGTTGCCGATCCTCCCCTGCTCGCCACCACGACCAGGTCGGCACCCCGTCTGCGGACAATCTCATCGATCGTCTCTGTGGGAGGGCCGTCGACGACCAGGGTCCCCACATCGCTGTTCCACACCGATGTGAACTTCTCCATTTGCTCCTCGGCCAGAGTCAGTCGCTGAGCGCGCGATGCCTCCAGCTCCTCCCGATAGAGCCCGGCGGCAGAGAGCATTGGGTCGAAGCGGGAGGGAAGGGAGAACAGCGCGGTGACCTCGGCGTTGGGAAACATCTCCAGGGCCCGATTGACTGCGAGCCGGGACTGCTCGGAGAAGTCGACCGCGGCGATGATGCGGCGATACGGGACCCGAGGCTGGCGGCGCACGACGAGCGTGTCGGATGTCGCCTTGCGAGCCACTCTCCTCGCCACCGGCCCCACAGCGAATGCGTCGATGGACGAAGACCCGACTACCACCACCTCGGCGCCCTTGGCGCGGGCCGCGAGCTCCCAGGACGGGGACCCCTTGACCACCTCCAGGTCGACCTGGATATCGGTGCGTTCACGAATCCAGTCGGCGAGACGGCCGGCTTCGGTTGTCTGATGCTCGCGCATCAACTTGGCGAGGCCGGGCTCGATCAGAGCCTCTCCGAGGGGTTCGAGGACATGGAGAAGATGGAGATCGCTCTCAGTTGTCTCCGCCATGATCCGGGCCCGGTCGGCTACACGCCGGCCCATTGATGTGAGATCGACTCCCGCAATCACGGGCCGCAAAGCACTCCTCCCGGGGAAGTGCGGCGACTCTACAGGCTGTCCACCTCATAGGCAGAAGCGAAGGGGTCGGGGCCGGACAGCGATTCGGATAGGAGATCGAGGTAGGCATCACGGCCCACCACAAGGGCACCGAGGGACTCGAGGTGCGGGGTCTGCCACTGCACGTCGAGGAGCTTGCCCCCGCCCTGGTTCATGATCACCACCAGGTGGACCAGTGCCACCTTGGAGGCATCTCTGGCATCGTGGAACATGGACTCACCGGCGAACAGCCCGCCAATCGCCACCCCGTACAGGCCACCGGCGAGGTCGCCCTGGTCGTCCCAGACCTCGACCGAGTGCGCCCAACCCAGGCGGTGGAGTTCGATGTAGGCGTCGACGAACTCCTCGGTTATCCAACCATCTCCCCGGCGGTCGGGGTCGGCGCACTCGGCGATCACGCCCTCGAAGTCGGCGTCCACCGAGACCCGGTACCTGCGGGTCGACTGGCGAAGCGAGCGGCTGATGTGGAGACCTTTCAACGGCAATATTGCTCGCTCCATCGGGGACCACCACCCAAGGTGACCATCGGTGAGGTTCATCGGGAACATTCCCATTCGGTAGGCGCTGAGCAGGGTGCCCGGGGAAAGGTCCCCACCTACTGCCACCACATCCCCGTCGGCGTAGCGGGGATCGGGAAAGTCGAATCGGCTCGGCATCGGGACGATGGCCACGGCCTGATTGTCCCAGAGTGGCGACCCTGCTGTCCGTAGGCTGGCTCGATGCCCCATTTCGTGGTCATAGGCGGCGGGATCGCCGGGGCCGCCGCCGCCGCCAACCTCGCTCCTCACGGGTCGGTGACCCTGATCGAAATGGAACGTGCACTCGCCTTTCACACCACCGGCCGCTCGGCTGCGATGTTCACTGCCAGCTACGGGGGCCAGTCCTCGAGGCCGCTGGCCCGGGCCAGTCAGGCCTTTCTGGAAGGACCACCGGAGGGCGTAGCCGATGGCCCACTCATCACCGAGCGCGGCGCTCTGTGGATCGCCCGCACCGAGCAGGCTGCACTGCTGACGCTGCTGGCGGAGCAGGGACGGACGCTCGGAGCCACAGTCGAGGTCCTCGACCCAGGAGAAGCACTGGGGCTGGTGCCAGTGTTGAGGCCGGAGCCCCTCGCCGGGGCCCTCTACGAGCCGGGCGCCGGCGACCTCGACGTTGCCGCGCTCCATCAGGCTTTCGTCCGCCTGGCGCGTCGAAACCAGGCGACGATCCTCACCTCGAGCCCGGTCCAGCAGCTGACCGCCGCCGGAGATGGCTGGCGGGTATCGACCCCAACCGGGAGCATCGACTGCGACGCGGTGATCAACGCCTCTGGAGCCTGGGGCGATGTGGTGGCGGGCCTCGCCGGGATCGAGCCGATCGGGCTGACTCCGAAGCGTCGAACCGCCTTCATGGTGCCCGGCAACGAGGCGTGGGCGCGATGGCCGCTCGTCGACGAGATCGAGGACAACTTCTATTTCAAGGCGGATGGGAGCCAGATCCTGTGCTCGCTCGCCGAGGAGGTGCCCGACGAGCCGGGCGACCCCCGGCCCCGGGCGGAAGACGTCGCCCTGGCCATCGAGCGCATCAACACTGCCACCACCCTCGGGATCCGGAGCGTCAACTCGGAGTGGGTGGGGCTGCGAACCTTTGCACCCGATCACGAGATGGTCATCGGAGAAGAGCCCGGCCATCCCGGCTTCTTCTGGCTGGTGGGCCAGGGGGGCACCGGGATCATGACCTCCCCCGCCTACGGGGCTCTGATCGCCAGCCAGGTGTTGGGCGAACCGCTGCCCCGTTCCCTCGTCGATGCCGGAGTCGATCCCGGGACCACCCTCCCCAACCGCTTCCGCCCATGACCTTCCTAGGCTTCCTCTCATGAGACAGGTCTCGGCGGGCGGCGGTTTCCCGGCGATCTTCTACACGCTGCGCAGGGCCCGTGAGACCGGCGGGTACCGCAACCTGTATCGAGCGCTCCGCTCCAAGAACGCGTGCAAGACCTGTGCCTTGGGAATGGGCGGCCAACTCGGTGGCATGGTCAACGAGAGAGGCCACTTCCCCGAAGTCTGCAAGAAGTCGATCCAGGCGATGGCCGCCGACATGCAGGGTGCGATCAAGCCCAGCTTCTTCCGCCACTTCGACAACGAGCAGCTCAAGGGATTCACTCCGCGGGAGCTTGAAGCCTCAGGTCGACTGACCGAGCCTCTGTACTCCGGCCCCCTCGACCGCCGCTACCGGCCGATCTCCTGGGAGGAGGCGCTCAGTCGCATCTCCCGGAAGATGACCGCGACCGCCCCCAACGAATCCTTCTTCTACACGAGCGGGCGATCCTCGAACGAGGCCGGGTTCCTGCTCCAACTGCTGGCCAGGATCTATGGGACCAACAATGTCAACAACTGCTCGTACTACTGCCACCAGGCATCGGGAGTGGCCCTGGCCAGCGTCATCGGGTCGGGCACCGCCACCGTCCAGTTGGATGACTGTGCCGACCTGGGCAAGGACGATGTGGTGTTCATCATCGGGGCCAACCCGGCGTCAAACCATCCTCGGCTGATGACAACGCTTGCCCATTTCAAGCGTCGCGGCGGGAAGGTGATCGTGGTCAACCCGTTGCGCGAGACAGGCCTGGTCCGATTCAAGGTCCCGTCGGACATGAGGAGCCTGTTCTTCGGGAGCAAGATCGCCGACGAGTACGTCCAGCCGCATATCGGCGGGGATATCGCCTTCCTCTCCGGAGTTGCCAAGCGGATCATCGAGATCGGTGCCGTCGACGAGGAGTTCGTTGCGAGAGCGCGCCGAGGAATGGGACGCTTTTCGACAGCTGATCGAGACCGTGCCCTGGACCGAGATCGTGGAGAAGTCGGGGGTGACCCGGGAGACCATCGATCGCGTCGCCGACACCTATTCCACGCGCGACCAACGCAGTCTTCTGTTGGGCGATGGGGATCACCCATCATGAGCACGGGGTGCAGAACGTTCAGGCGATCGCCAATCTGGCAATGACCCGGGGGATGTTGGGAGGCCGGCACAAAGGGCTGCTCCCGCTCCGAGGCCATTCCAATGTCCAGGGAATCGGGTCGATGGCGGTATCCCCCAAGGTCAAGGACACGGTTTTCACCGCCCTGGAGGCCGAGTTCGGAGTCGACATGCCAACCACCACCGGGCTCGACACCATGGCCTCGGTCCTGGAGGCAGAGGCCGGGGGAATCCGATTCGCCCTCTGTCTGGGCGGCAACCTGTACGGATCCAACCCTGACTCAGAGTTCGCCACTCGGGCGATGGGCTCCATCGACTTGGTGGTCTACCTCTCCACCACACTCAACACGGGGCACGCATCGGGCCGGGGCAAGGAGACGCTCATCCTCCCTGTGCTGGCTCGCGACGAGGAGCCACAGCCGACCACCCAGGAGTCGATGTTCAACTACGTGCGCCTTTCCGATGGCGGCCCGCCCCGCCACGAAGGGCCCCGGGCTGAGGTCGCGGTCATCGCCGACATCGGAAAGATGGTGACCGGCGACCGGATCCTGGATTGGGACTCGATGCGTCGATACGGCCGGATCAGGGAAGCTATTGCCAAGGTGATCCCCGGCTACGAGCCGATTGGCGATATCGACCAGACGAAAAAGGAGTTCCAGATCGGGGGCCGGACCTTCCACGAGGGAGTGTTCGCAACCGCCTCTGGCAAGGCCCGATTCCATCCGGTCGAAGTGCCTTCCCTGGCGGGTGGAGACGGCGAGGTTCGGCTGATGACGGTGCGCAGTGAAGGTCAGTTCAACACCGTCGTCTACGAGGACTCCGACCTGTACCGGGGCCAGGATCGCCGTGACGTGATCCTGATGAGCCCGACCGACATCACCCGCCTCGGGTTGACCCAGGAGCAAAGAGTGACGGTGAGCAGCGCGACCGGCATCATGCATGGCCTTCTGGTCCGCCCCATCGACATCCGGGCCGGGAACGCGGTCATGTACTACCCCGAGGCCAATGTTCTGGTAGGCCGGGACGTCGACCCGCAGTCCCGGACTCCTGGGTTCAAGTCGACATTGGTGAAGGTCGAAGCGCTACAGCGTGCCCCGGCGCTCGAGCCAGTCGGCGAGCGGAGTGGGCATCTGGGCTGAGCGGCTCCCCCAGTCGTAGACGACTGCCGAACCGGCGAAGTGGTCGTGCCACGCTCTCCGTTCCTTGCCGAAGACGATCCCGAAGAGGCCTAATCCGAACACGAGGAAACTCAGCGGGAAAGTAATTGTCCTGACGAAGGCTCTCTTTCCCTTGAGCACGGAGCCGTCGCTTCCCACTACGCGGAGACCCGAGCACTGTCATCCCCAAGGTCTTGCCGAAGATCCCCATCGAGAACCACAGATAGATGAATGCGAATACCGCCAGCCCCACGGCGTACCAGAGGCCCGTGTTGGTAATGACGAGCGATCCGCTCGAGAGCAGGTCGATGAGGAAGTTCAACCCGGCCACGATCACGGTGAACCCGGTGGTGACAACCACCGTGTCGAGCATGAACGAGAGCAGCCGGGTGATCGGGCCCCCATAACGCCCGGTCTTGGCCGCTCCCGGTCCCTCGGCGAGCTCCCGGCCCACAACCTCCGCTCGGGCGTCGATCTGCTCATCGACCCAAGCGGTCAACTCACCCGGCCCGTCGGGGAACTCAGAAGGATTCCTCCCGATCAGCCGATTCAGCCCCCGGAATACGATTTCGTCGATTCCGACCAGCGGCTTGCGGAAGAGGTCCAGTGCCGAGGTGCCCAGTTGGCCGGTGCTCTCGGCGACGATTTCGGGTATCCCAGCCCGATCCACGATCGCCCGAACGTCGATCTGGGCGATGATGGCGTCGATGTCCGCCCGGGCCAACAGGGCATCGATATCCACCTTTTCCAACACTGCGTTGAGGTCGACCTTGTCAAGAAGGGCGTTGATGTCGACACGATCCAACAATGCGTTGATGTCGACGTGGTCGAGGACCATGTCAGGCTGGACCACGTCCAGTACTCGCTCACTGGCGCCACGGGCCATTCGAGTGAACAGGCCGTCACGGTCCGACTCAGGCTCCGTCGAATCCCTTTCAGGATCCTCAACGGGCTCGACGTCGAGCTCCATGCCGACCACCGCATCGACCGCGGCGTCGAGTTCGGTCTCTACCTCGGCATCGACCGCGGCTTCGATCTCGGTCTCGAGGTCGGCATCGACGGATGGCTCGGGCTGTGTCACGAAGGGAAAGCTACCCGTGCCGACCCTGGCCTGCAGGTTGTCAGCCGGTCACCGCCCCCACTGAAGCCGATCCCACGAGGCGGGCGTACTTGGCGAGGGCCCCGGTTTCGTAGCGTGGCGGGTGGGGGGCCCAGGTGGCAGCTCTTTGCTCCAACTCCTCATCAGTCACCAGAACGTCGAGCCGCCGGCCGGACACGTCGACCTTGACCCGGTCTCCCTCAGCCACCAACCCGATCGGCCCTCCGACCTCCGACTCCGGGGCGATGTGGCCGATACAGAGCCCGGTGGTTCCTCCGGAAAATCGGCCATCGGTGATGAGAAGCACGTCTTTGCCCAGACCCGCCCCCTTGATCGCAGCTGTGATCTGGAGCATCTCCTTCATCCCCGGGCCGCCTTTGGGGCCTTCGGTGCGGATGACAACCACGTCGCCGTGATGGATCTCATGGTTCTCGAGAGCCGAAAGCGCTCCGCCTTCCCCGTCGAAGACCCGAGCCGGGCCCTCGAAGACATCGAGATCGATGCCGGCCACCTTGACCACGGCGCCGTCGGGCGCCAGGTTTCCCCTGAGCACGGCGATCCCTCCTTCGGCGGCGAGCGGGCGCGACGGAGGAGCGATCACATCCTGTTCTGCATTGAATGGCCACGTCGGCCAGGTTCTCGGCCATCGTGGAGCCGGTGACGGTGAGGACGTCGCCGTGCAACAGCCCTTCGTCGAGCAGAGCCCGCAACACCACCGGGACCCCGCCGATCCGATCGAGGTCGACCATGTGGTAGCGCCCGAACGGCTTGAGGTCTCCGAGGTGCGGGGTCTTTCGAGAGATCCGGTCGAAGTCGTCGAGCTCCAAAGGCACATTGGCCTCCCGGGCGATGGCCAGGAGGTGGAGGACTGCGTTGGTCGAGCCTCCGAGCGCCATGACCGTTGTGATCGCGTTCTCGAAGGCGGGCCTGGTCATGATCTGACGGGGTCGGATGTCGGCCTCCAACAGCTTCATCACCGCTTCTCCGGAGCGTCGTCCGTACTCGTTGAGCCTGGGATCGACTGCGGGCACGGCCGCCGAGCCGGGTAGTGCGAGGCCCAGGGCCTCTCCAACCGAGGCCATGGTGTTGGCGGTGAACATCCCGGCACACGACCCTGCGCCGGGGCAGGCAGCCTTCTCGATCTCCATGAGTTCCTCGACGGTCATCTTCCCTTCGAACTCGGCCCCGATCCCTTCGAATACGTCGATGATGGAGATATCGCGGCCCCGGTAGTGCCCGGGGAGGCTCGAGCCCCCGTATAGGAAGACCGCGGGAAGGTCGAGCCGGGCCGCGGCCATCATCATTCCCGGAAGCGACTTGTCGCAGCCGGCGATCGCGACCAGGGCGTCGAATCGCTCAGCGTGCATCACGAGTTCCACCGAATCGGCGATCACCTCGCGGGAGACGAGCGATGCCCTCATCCCCTCATGACCCATCGATATCCCGTCCGAGACCGCGATCGTGGTGAAGATCATTCCCACTCCCCCGGCCTCGACCAGGCCGGACTTGGCCTGCCGGGAGAGCTCGGGGCCGGTGAGATTGCACGGGGTCACCTCGTTGCCGGCGGAGACCACGCCGACCTGTGGCTTGGTGAAGTCCTCGTCGGTAAGACCCACCGCACGCAACATGGCGCGAGCTCCCGACCTGGTGACACCCTCTGAAACTTCCTGAGATCTGATCTTTTGGGCCATTGGGATCGAGATCCTACGGGGTCGGGTTTGGCGACGACATCAAACCGACCACAATTCGCTCATGGCGACCATTTACTACGACTCCGACGCGAACCCCGACGTGATCCGCTCCAAGAAGGTCGCGGTCATCGGTTACGGGAGTCAGGGCCATGCCCATGCCTTGAACCTGAAGGAGTCAGGCGTCGACGTCGTCGTCGGCCTGCGCAAGGGCTCGGATCGTGTGGCCGAGGCGGAGGCGGCCGGGCTCAAGGTCCTCGACCCCGCTGAGGCGGCGCGCTGGGCCGATGTTGTGATGCTGCTTGTGCCCGATCAGGTGGCGGCCGACATCTACAAGGAGTCGGTCGCACCCAACCTCGAGCCGGGCGACACCCTGATGTTCGCCCACGGGTTCAACATCCACTTCGGCGAGATCGTCGCCCCCGACGGCGTGGACGTCGCGATGATCGCACCCAAAGGCCCGGGACACCTGGTGAGGCGCACCTACGAGCAGGGATCGGGTGTTCCCTGCCTGATCGCGGTCCACCAGGACCCGTCGGGCAATGCCCATGAACTGGCGCTCTCCTATGGGTCGGCGATCGGCGGAGGGCGGGCAGGGATCCTTGAGACGACGTTCAAGGAGGAGACCGAGACCGACCTCTTCGGGGAACAGGTCATCCTCTGCGGCGGTGTCTCGGAGCTGATCAAGGCATCATTCGAGACGCTGGTGGAGGCCGGGTACCAACCGGAGTCGGCCTACTTCGAGACACTCCACGAGTTGAAGTTGATCGTCGACCTCCTCTACGAGGGTGGCCTCTCTTGGATGCGCTACTCGGTCTCCGACACTGCCGAGTACGGGGACTACACCCGCGGTAAGCGCATTGTCACCGAGGAGACCAGGCAGGCAATGCGGGACACGCTCGCCGAGATCCAATCGGGCGCTTTCGCCCACGAGTGGATGGCGCAGGCCCGGGAAGGCGCCCCCTTCCTCTACGAGCAACGGGCGATCAACCGGGCCCATCAGATCGAAGAGGTGGGCAAGGAGCTGCGCACCATGATGCCGTTCATGGAGCCGAAGACCGCGCCCTAGCCGGTGACCGCCAAGCGCCCTTCGATCCAGTCGTCGATCTCGCCCCAGACGTCGTAGAGCCAGACTTCCTGCTGCTCCGGCGGCGGGATCGCCTCCGCCGTGTAATGCCAGATCCGCACCGCCACCGTCGTGTCCATCGGCATGGCCCGCCAGATGTCACCCGGAGTGATGAACGATTCCAAACCGGCATGGCCGACGAAGAACGCCTCCGCGTTGGGTGGAGCAGTGGACAGCGCCGTCATCACCCCTTTCGCCTTCGGAGGCAGGGTCAACTTCAGGTCACGTGCTCGCTCGGCGAGGTCGGGGCGACCGATCTCGATCAGCTTCTGGATTGCCCGCTCCCTTCGGCGAACGGTGAAGTTGGCGCCCTCGGGGAAGATGACGAAGGCATCATCGGGATCCATGGTCTCGGCGAGGTCTGCGATTGCCTCGACCACCGGGTCCTTGTCGGCGCCCCTGGCTGTCGGCACGAAGGATGCGGGTAGTCGGTTGAGTATCACATCGACCGCCGGATCCCACTGCAGGAAGTCCTTGAGCACGATCCTCGGCTGGCGCTGGTAGCCGTTGCACAGCGCATCCATCAACAACATCGAATCGCCAGGCCCGGCGTGTCGGCTCATGACCAGGATCGGCTTCCGGTCCGGGTCCCCAGCAGTGACCGGCGGTGGGGTCTCGATCTCGACTTCCAGCTTGAAGCTGCGCTTCGCCGACCCGATGACCAGGCGGAGTATCCAACCCAGCAGCCAGTAATGGGCGTTCTGGAAGGCCGGAGATCTCATCTTCCATCCGAACCCACATCCCACCCACAGCCCGAACATGACGATCAGGGCGAGCGCCTCCACCGCGAGGTAAAGGAACAGGAACCAGGCGAGGCGAAGTATTCGCCATTTCCCGGGGACATAACGGGAAACAAAGGCGGCAACGATCGCCCAGAGTGGGAGTGACAACGCTGCGAGGACTACGAGGAGCGTGATCGCAGGATCGATGAGCACCCTGCGCAGCCATCGTGGAGGGAGACTCAACTAACGGCGCCGGAGAGGTAGGCGACCGAGGCCTCATAGGCCCCCTGAACAAGATCGTCCGTGGCGGAGACATCCCTCCATTTCCGCTGCCGGCTGTCGTCGAAGGCCACCGGGTTTCCTGAGGGCAGCAGGTGTAGCTCCACGCCTTCGGGCAGGTTCTCCACCGTTGTCGTGTAGCGATGGCGCCGGGCGATCTCGAATGCGATGAGAGCGGCCTCATGGAGGCGTTTCGGCGGCCGGAGTGGCGCTTCGAGCCTGCCCACCTGGAGCACGTAGACCACGGTCGCCCCCAACTCCAGGGCCCGGGCCAGGGGCACCGAGTTCACCAGCCCACCGTCGTAGAAGTGCTCGCCGTCGATCTCCACTGGGGGGAACAGGGCGGGGACCGCGGCAGAGGCGAGGATGGCGTCGATCAGCGGTCCTCTGGTGAACCAATGCTCCGCAGCACGCTCGATTGAGGCGGCCACGCATTGAAACGGTATCTGGAGGTCCTCGATTCGCCGTGTCGGCGAGTGGACCTTCTCCAACAGGCGTCGCACCCGGTCGGTTTCATGAAGCCCTGCGCTGAAGGTCGCCGTGTTTTTCACCCGCTCCCAGGAGCCTCCGGAGAAGACTCCCGAGCGAGAGATCTCATACCAGAGATCCGACAGGCGCTTAACGCCATCCGGACCGGGGCGGTCGGCGATCACCGATCCGTTGAAGGCGCCGATGGAGGTCCCGAGGACAACCTGGGGACGGATCCCGGCTTCCTCGAGCGCCTTGATCATCCCCACCTGGACCGCTCCCCAACGGCCCCCTCCACCGAGGACGAAAGCGGTCGTCATGATTCCTCTTCTATGTACCACTCCGTGAAGTCCTGGCAACGCCCGTCGGGGGCAAAGCGGATGACGAACAGGTTTCGGTAGCTCGCGGCCGGGTCGAGATAGGTGGTGGCACCGGTGACGATGGCGACCTCATCGCTCTCGATGACAGGCACCCATTCGAAGTCCCAGTCGTCCTCGTCGTCGTCGACCTCGATCCAGAAGGCGACGATCTCGTCGATTCCATGCAACTCCCCGATGGCCGTCTGGGGGTCGTAAACGGCATCGGGGGTGAAGAGGGCTGCGATCTCCGCAGGGTCGTTGCTTGCCCAAGCTGCCACATAGCCGTCCATCCACCCGTCGAGTCGCTCGCTCATCGCCGGGACATCACAGTGAGCGGGACATCACCATCGGGTCCGCGGAAACCTCCTCGAACCCGTGGTCCAGGTAGAGGCTCATCGTGCCTCGGTAGGAGAGCGCCCAGTCCTCAGGGTGGGGCCGGGGATAGGCATCCACCCGCTCCATCCCCAACTCGCGGAGGCGCTCCAAGGCTCCGTCCAGGAGAAGGTCGGAGAGGCCCAGGCCCCGGTAAGGCGGCGAGATAGCGAAGCAGACCACGGACGCGACCCGGTCATCGTCGTCGTCGCCCGTCGTGAAGTCGGGAAATGTGGAGCGCCTGCTGGCATTGCACCAGCCGGCGAGCTTCCCATCCACGTAGGCCACCACCCCGGTGGTCCCTCCGGCGATGATCAGATCGGCCTGGTCATGCCTGTTCTGGGCACCGGTTCGGTTCGACCAGGCGTCGGTGTCGCCGGCACCACCCACGGCGTAGTGCATGCAATAGCACGAGCCCCAGGCGGGGTAGCCGACGTAGGCGTCGTGGTCGAAGAACGACAGGATGTCCTCGAGGGTTTCGGGGCCGATTGAGCGGATCTCCACCTCGCCGAGCGCTCCCACCGGCTCACTCGGTCCGGTGAGGCGGTCTTCGGACTCCAGGTAGTTGCGAACCCCGATCTCGTTCACTCCGATGCCGGGATGCTCGGCGTCGAAGTGCGCCTTCACCGGTGCCACCAGGGCTTCACGGCCTTCCGCCTCGATCGAGGCGCCGCAACTGCAGGTGAAAGTGCGGCTCAGGCCTCGACCGGGACGGGGAGCTCGGATCCGATCCGGAGACCGGTCTTGGGATCGAAGAAATGAAGCTTGGCGCAGTCCACGATCAGGTCGATCGAATCGCCCCTGGTCACTCGTGCGTCGGGACTCACCCTGGCGATGAAGTTCGTGGTGTCTCCAAGGGCGCTCGGGTCCTGTCCGGTGTCGGCGAGAAGCTCTTCGATGTCTGGAGTCACCACCGGGGGGCGGTTGACCGTGAAGTGGACGAAGGTCTCAGCCCCGAGCATTTCGGTCACCTCGACCTGAGCGGTGATCGTCCGGTCAGGGTCCGGCCCTGCCACCTGTGCCGCCTCCAAAGAATTGGGGCGGATCCCGATCACGACCTCCTTGTTCATATTGCTCTCGATCCCCGGGTGCGACTCCAGAGACCGGGAGTCGACCTTCACCCGGAAGCCTCCAGTGGTCACGGCCCACACCTGATCGCCTTCGTTCTCGAGGTGGCCGTAGGAGAGGTTCATGGCCGGGCTTCCGATGAACCCGGCAACGAAGAGATTGTCGGGCTTGTCGAACAGTTCCGTCGGGGGGCCGACCTGTTGCAGGTTGAAGGGCCGAGCCACCGAGACCGGTCGAAGCACGGCGACCCGGTCTCCCAGAGTCATCGCCTCGGTCTGGTCGTGGGTCACATAGACCGTGGTCGTGCCCAGCCTCGTGTGGAGTCGCTCCAACTCGGCGCGCATCTGCACCCTGAGCTTCGCATCGAGGTTGGAGAGGGGCTCGTCCATGAGAAACGCTGCCGGCTCGCGGACGATGGCGCGGCCCATGGCGACCCGCTGCCGCTGGCCCCCGGAGAGCGCCTTGGGCTTGCGCTGGAGATACTCACCGATCTCCAGGATGTCAGCCGCCTCTTTGACCCGGCGCTCGATCTCTTCCTTCTTGAACTTCCTCAGCTTGAGACCGAAGGCCATGTTGTCGAACACGGACATGTGGGGATAGAGCGCGTAGTTCTGGAAGACCATGGCGATGTCGCGATCCTTGGGGGCGACATCGTTGACTACGCGGTCGCCGATGGCGATCGTTCCCTCACTGATCTCCTCGAGACCGGCGATCATCCGCAGGGCGGTCGTCTTCCCGCAGCCGGAAGGCCCGACGAGAACCAGGAACTCGCCATCCTCGATTGTCAGATCCAGATCGCCGACCGCACGGGTGCCGTCGGGGTAGATCTTTCCGACTCGGTCCAACTTGATCTCAGCCAAGGCGTCTCCTCCCGAGGAAATGTCAGGTCGAAGATAGCGCTCTCATCCGCCGGCGGGAGCGGCCAATTCCACGACCACGCCCTCTCGCCGGCCAAGGAACAGCCCCTCGGGACCAACCTCCCGCCCGGAAGCCTGATGTGTCGAGAGGACCACTCGCCCCTCATCCACCGCAAGGAGTTGCAGTTGGTCACTCATGTTGAGCGCGATCAGAACTCTCTGATCGTCGGTGAAGCGCTCGTAGACGAAGACGTCTTCATTGGACAACGGACTGGTCAGGAGTTTCCCCTGCCTCAACGGGGTTGATCCCTTCCGATAGGCGAGCAGCCGCCGGTGCAACGAAAGCATCGAGTTGGGATCCTCGATCTCTGCTGCCACGTTGAGGCCCTTTTGCTCCGGATCGAGCGGTAGCCAGGGGACGGTGGCACAGAACCCGGCGTTGGTGGTCTCGTCCCATTGCATCGGGGTCCGGCAGCCGTCCCGGCTCAGGTAGGGGACGTTGGCACCCCAGGGATCGCGCCCCTCCTCCGGTGGTATCCGGGTCTCGGGAAGGCCCAGCTCGTCCCCGTAATAGAGAAACGGAGTGCCGCGCAACGTGAGCAACAGCACCGCACCGAGCCTGGCATCGAGCATTCCCAGCCGGGTGGCGAGCCGGATCTCATCGTGGTTGCCCAGCAGCCAGTTGGTCCAGGCACCTTCGGGAACATGCCAGAGCACCGACTCCACCGTCGCCCGGATACTCGAGGCGTCCCATGGGGTGACCATCAGGTGGAAGTTGAAGGGCACGATCTGGTCCAGGTTCTCCCCGTAGTAGGCAGCCCATTCCGGGAGGTCGAAGATGTGGATCTCCCCGATGGCGAATGGCTGATGGGGGTACTCGTCGAGGACCGCCTGAAACTCGCGGTGCGCCACGTGGACGTCGGGATGCCCGAAGTCGTAGAGATGGATGAAGTAGTCGTACTCCCCCATGTCCTTCCACGGACGGAGCCGGTCCTCCGGAGCCGGCGGGTTGTCCCGGTCCCGGGGGTCTTTCATCATCTGATGGGCGGCATCCACCCGGAACCCGTCCACCCCACGGTCCAGCCAGAACCGCGCCACGTCGAGCATCGCCTTCACCACGTCGGGATTGCGCCAGTTGAGGTCGGGCTGATGAGGGAGAAAAGTGTGCCGGTAGTACTGGCCGGTGGTGGGGTCCAAGGTCCATGCCGGGCCACTGAACACGCTCACCCAGTTGTTCGGCTCTCCACCGTCGGGCCCTGGATCGCGCCACACGTACCAATCGCGCTTTGAGTTGTCCCGCGAGGACCGCGACTCCTGAAACCAGCGATGTTGATTCGAAGTGTGATTCATCAGGTAGTCGACGATGACCCTCATTCCCCGCTTGTGGATCTCATCGATGAGGCTCTGGGCGATCTCGAGGTCGCCGAACAACGGGTCGACGTCGGTGTGATCGGAGACGTCGTATCCCCAGTCCTCCATCGGGCTCTTGTAGAAGGGAGACAGCCAGATGGCATCTACCCCCAAAGTCTCGGAGAGGTAATCGAGTCTCCCGATGATGCCCTCCAGGTCCCCGAATCCGTCGTCGTTGGAGTCGGCAAAACTGAGTGGGTAGATCTGATAGAAGACGGCGTCCTGCCACCACTGCCGATCTCGGGTCTGAGTCATGCCGGGCGGCAAGTTAGTGCTGCTCGTCCCCTTGTCCGGTGCCATGTAGTTCAATCGCCACCACATTGAGCGTCGCCGATCCCCACCTGATGCTGGCCTTCGAGGGAACCGAGGTTCCCGAGTGGCTGAAAACCAGGCTTGAGGAGTCCCCACCTGCGGGTGTGACCCTGTTCCGGGAGTGGAACATGAAGTCGCCCGAGCAGACGGCCCGGCTGACCGCCGCGCTCCAAGAGCTCAACTCGGGGCCCCATCCACTTCTGATCGCCGTTGACCAGGAGGGAGGGCAGCTGCTCGGCCTTGCCGGGTCCACTCCCTTCGCCGGGAACATGGCAGTGGGCGCCACCGAGGACCCGAACCTCGCCTCGGCGGTTGCCAACCGAATGGGCGAGGAATTGGCCGCGGTCGGGATCAATGTCGACTACGCCCCGGTTGCCGACATCTCTGTGCGCCCGGACAACCCATCGACCGGCGTTCGCAGCTTCGGCGAGGATCCGGAGTCGGTCGCCCTACTGACCGCCGCCACCGTGAGCGGTCTCGCATCGGCGGGTGTCATCGGTGCGGTGAAGCACTTTCCTGGTCAGGGCGACATCGCCGTCGACCCCCACTACGAGTTGCCAGTCCTCGACTTCGACAGGGAGCGCCTGGAGGCGAGCCGAGCTTCGGCCGTTTCGCTCAGCGATCGAGGCCGGGGTCGGGATGGTGATGATCGGCCATTACGTCGTGCCGGCGCTGACCGGGAACGGCGAGATCCCGATCTTTGCCTCGGAGGCCGGGATCGGCTTCGTCCGCGGCGAGCTCGGGTTCGACCGGGTGGTGATCACCGACGCCCTGGACATGGGGGCTGTCGATCAAGGCCCGACCCAGGCCATCGAAGTGGTCGCCATGATGCGCGCCGGGATCGATCTGCTGATGTGCATGCCCGACCCTGACCTCCAGGAGCGGGTGCGCGGCGCCGTGGAGCGCGGCTATTCGAGGGGCCTGATCCCGGAACACGTCCTCGCCGAGTCCCGGCGACGAATCGAGCGGATGCGCAAGGGCATCGCCGTGGGCAAGCCGGATCCAGCACTCGTCGGTCGACGGGAGCACCTCGCCCTCGCTGCCGATCTGGCCGAGAGATCGGTGACCGTTGTCAGGAACGACCAAGGCTTGCTTCCATTGCGCCTCGATACCTCCGACCGGATCCTGTCGCTGGAACCGGTACCGAGCCGGGTCACCCCCGCCGACACCACCAACCTCTATCCACCGAGCCTGGCCGCAGCATTACGCGCCCACCACCCCCAAGTGACCGATGTCGTCTACCCACATCGGCCAGGCCCCACCGACATCTCGGCGATCCTGGATCAGTCCGCAGACCACCAACTGGTGGTCGTAGGGACGGTGAACGCAGGCACGGAGCAGGCGGATTTGGTCAACGGGTTGCTCCAGACAGGGAAACCCGTGATCTCGGTGGCACTGAGGTCCCCTTACGACCTGATGGGCTTCCCGACGGCACCCACCCATCTCTGCACCTATGGCGCTCTGGAGCCCTCGGTGACGGCACTGGCCAGATCCCTGTTCCAGGGGACCCACGCGACCCACGGGTCGCTGCCGGTGTCGATTCCCGGCCTCCACCCCCGCGGGCACGGCCTCTCGATATGAGAGCACTCACCGGCGGCCAGGTACTCACACCCGATGGATGGCTCGAGACCGACGTCACCGCCACCGACAAGGGCCTGGCCCTCGGAGCCGCGCCCGGTGCCGAACCGATCGACGTCGAAGGCCTGACCGTCATCCCGGGGTTGATCGACATCCAGGTCAACGGTGCCTTCGGCCACGACTTCACCGCCAACCCGGAGACGATTTGGCAGGTGGGAACGCGGCTACCTGAGACCGGGGTCACCTCATTCCTCCCCACGATCGTCACCAGCCCATATGAGGTCGCCGACCGTGCCATCGAGGTCCTGAGAGCAGGGCCGCCTCTCGGATATGAGGGAGCGGCCGTGCTCGGGCTCCACATCGAAGGCCCCTGGATCTCGCCGGAATGGAACGGGGCCCATGACCCAGACCTGCTTCGCCTCCCCGATCGGACGCAGGCCCAATCCTGGGCAGCGTCGGGGGTGGTGCGGATGGTGACCATCGCACCCGAGTTGGAAGGTGCCCGAGACGCGGCAGCGGTCCTGTCCGCGGCGGGAGTAGTGGTCTCGGCGGGTCACAGCGGGGCCGACTTCGAGACGGCATCTGCGGCCCTCGATGGAAGCTGGTCGGCGGTCACCCACCTCTTCAACCAGATGACCCCGTTCCGGCATCGCGAGCCGGGGATGGTCGGGGCTGCCCTGGAGTCGACCCGACCCTGTGGTTTGATTGTCGATGGCCTCCACAGCCACCCGGGGGCGGTGCGACTCGCCTGGCAGAGCCTGCGGAACGGAGCGCTTGATCCTGGTGACCGATGCCATGGCTGCGATGGGGCTCGGCCCGGGTCAGTATCTCCTCGGAGGCCTGGAGACAACCGTGGACGAGACCGGGCCCCGAACTGGTGAAGGGAACCTCGCCGGAAGCGTGCTCACCATGGGAGAGGCGATCTGCCAACCTGGTGAGATGGACCGGCGCCGGATTCGCCGATGCCGTGAAATGCGCAACCTCGACCCCAGCCGCCTTGCTCGGTCTCGGCGACCGGGGACAGATCTCGACCGGGTTGCGCTCCGACCTCTCCGTGCTCGATGCCGAGGGCGCGGTCGTGATCACCATGGTCGATGGTGAGGTCGCCTACCGCCGCTCGGGGACCTACTCATGGGACTGATCGACGAGATTCGGGAACAGCCCCGGGTCCTGGCGCGGGTCATCGAGGGCAATGTCGGGTCGGCGCAGGAGGTGGCCGGACTGGCATCGGGATGCACCCATGCCGTGGTCGCGGCTCGGGGCACTTCGGACAACGCCGCTCGATATGCCCAGTACGTCTGGGGAACCCGTAACCAGCTCTCGGTGGGACTGACCACGCCGTCGCTCTTCTCGCTCTACGACCGGCCCCCTCTTCTCACCGATGCGCTGGTCGTAGGTATCTCCCAGAGCGGCCAGTCCCCCGACATCGTGGCGGTCCTGGAGGAGGGAAGACGGCAGGGTCGGCCCACCGTAGCCATCACCAATGAGCCGGGATCTCCTCTGGCCGCCAATGCGGATGTGGTCGTCGACCTGATGGCCGGCGAGGAACGAGCAGTGGCGGCGACCAAGACCTACACCTCCGAGCTGGCGGTGATCGGCCTGATTTCGGACTCGATCAGCGGTGGAGCCGATTCTCTCGTCAGTATCCCGACGGCGGTGGCTGAGGTGCTCGACGACGAGGCGGCCGCCGAGAAGGCTGCCGCCACCCTCTCCGACATGGAGCACTGCGCCGTCCTAGGCCGGGGCTACAACCACGCCACCGCCTTCGAATGGGCGCTCAAACTCCAGGAACTCACCTACGTGGTGGCCCAGCCTTTCTCCACCGCAGACTTCCTCCATGGGCCGATAGCAGTCATCGAGCCCGGCTATCCCGTGTTGGCGATCACCATGCAAGGCCCGACCTATGACGAACAGGTTGCCGCTCTGGAACAGGCAGCCGGCATGGGTGCGCAGGTCCTGAGCATCTCCGACCGCCGGGGCTTGAGCGGACAATCGATCTCGATCCCAGAAGGGCTCGAGGAGTGGCTGACCCCGATCCCGGCGATCGTCGCAGCCCAGGTGTTCTCGCACCGGTTGACGGTGGCCCGTGGACTCGATCCAGACCGGCCCCGTGGCCTGAGCAAGGTGACCAAGACCAGCTAGGCGTCAGACAGGGAACCCCGGATACCCCGCCTCGGACCAAAGCTGGAGTGCCTCGTCGTTGGGCACGTCGGACCCCCTTTCGCCGGCGACTGTCAACCGAAACTGCAGCAGGTCGCACAGCCCCTGGATCGGATCCCCATTCCAGGTCTCGGAGATCCTCGCCAGCAACGGCTCGTAACAGGAGGTGAGCCACGCCATGACCGAGACCGTTTTTCCGGTCGCCGAGGTCTGCCCCGACTTTGCGATGTAGTAGTTCAAGTCACTGAGGATGTGCCGGGACTGGTTCTCCGAGGCCTCTATCCCTGTCAGCTCGCGGCAAGCGCTGGCTGTGAAATGTCCGACCACCGACCCGCGCTCTCATCCTCACCAGATCGCCGCTCCCAATAGGTGAGAGGTCGACGTCGTCGACCGAGAATCCGAGCTCATTGAGGCGGGCGATGCGCTCCCGGATCTGATATCGCTCGTTTGCCGAGACGATCAGGTCCTCGTTGAGCTCGGCCCACAGGCCCACATATCGCCTCTCCACGTCGTCACCCAGGGAGAGATCGGCGTCGTCCATGTCGATGCCGTGCTCGGCGGCGATGTCGGCCATCTCCCCCGCCAGGTTCTCCCGCATGATCCCCAGATCGTGGGCGCGCTGCCCGTCGGAGAGGGATGGGTGCAGCTCCGAAGTCTCGGCATCGATCATGATGGCTTCGATCGCCCCCGCGTCGTACCGGTAGAGCACGTTGGACAGCGAGCAGTCGCCCCAGTAACACCCGGCGAGGTGAAGGTCGACCAGGAGCCCGGCAATGGCGTCGAGCAATTGGGCCCGGCGCCGCCCGAATCCGGGGCCGCTCACCAGGTGCCGGTAGGGGAAGGAATGATCAACAAAACGGGTGATCACTGCGGCCGACTGCTCCGACCGTTCGTCGAGCCAGGCTCTGGACACCAGACCGGCCGGGGTCGCCGCCAGCTTGGTCTGATCCTCGAGCGCCCGCAGCACCGCGAACTCGGAGCCGGCCGGGCGTCGGGGCAGCTCTTTGATCGCGTACACCCCTTCGTCGTACGCAACGAAACGGACCGGGTGGCGGTGAATACCGGAAGGCATTTCCACCAGTCGGTCCACCGACCACGCGTCCAGCGGCTCACCCCAGGGGAGATCGAGGAAATCGGGGTTTCCAGGTCGGATCTGGAGATGTGGGGTGCCCATCAGGACTGGGCATTCTCGGCGAGAACCAGGGCGCCGGCCAAGCCCGATCGCTCCCCGAGCCCCGCCGGAACCACGAATCCGGGGCCATGCTCGGCCAGGCCCGGGTAGCCACCCAGTCGATCCAGGAGGTGGCGCTCGATGGCCGGGATCAGGCCGGCTACACCCGCCACACCGCCGCCAACCACAACCCGCTGTGGGGACAGCGTGTAGACGATGTCTCTGATCCCCTGCGCCAGGTAGAAAGCGGTGAGCTCAGCCACCTCTTCGGGGTCGCGTTCAGAAAGCGCTCCCGAACCTCGCCTCGAGAGCGGGACCGCTGGCCATCCCCTCCAGGCAGCCCCCGTGATATTCGCAAATCCCCTCGAACCGATCATCGGCACGTCGTTCGACGACCACATGGCCCATCTCGGGATGGGACAAGCCCCGGACCAGGCCTCCTCCGGAGACCGCACCGCCACCGATTCCGGTCCCCACCGTCAGGTAGGCGAAGTCCTGAAGCCCGCGGGCTGCACCCCAGCGACCCTCTCCCAGCGCAGCGCCGTTCACATCGGTGTCCAGCCCGACCGGGAGCCCAAATGCGGCTCGGACCGGCTCCAGGACCGATATCTGTGACCAGCCGGCCTTGGTGGTATTCGTGATCCGGCCATAACCGACCTGGTCGTTGCGCAACTCCAGGGGGCCGAAGCTGGCGATCCCTATCGAAGTCAGATCGTCACGGAGCCCGAGATGGGCTACGACCCGAGATAGCGTCTCCGTCGCACTGGTGGTTGGGATGCGCTCGACATCCGCGAGCGTCCCGGTCGCGTCCCCAAAGCCGACCAGTGCCTTGGTGCCTCCGAGCTCCACTACGCCGAACATCAGCGGCATTCAACAGGCTCAAGGCGGGAGGCAAGGGCACCGATCCCTTGTAGTGACCTTGACATCACGCTGACCAGGGTGTTTACTCGAATGACAATGAAGCAGGACTTCGCCGCCGACGTAGTACTCCTTATCGAGTAGCGCGCGCCGTCCACTGCGTGCGCTCGACCCTCCCGCCCGGAGGGTTTTTTGTTGAAATTCATGAGCGAAAAGACATACACCGGATCCAATTCATTGCTCCGCAGCCTCGAGCACGAGGGCGTCGAGGTGATGTTCGGTGTGCCCGGGGGGGCGATCCTCCCCGCCTACGACCCCTTGGTCGACAGCCCGATCCGCCACGTTCTCGCCCGACATGAACAGGGGGCCGGGCACATGGCGGAGGGCTTTGCCCAGGCCAGTGGCCGGGTCGGCGTGGTCATGGCGACTTCGGGCCCGGGCGCCACCAACCTGATTACCCCTTTGCAGAACGCCCTGATGGACTCCACACCGCTGGTTGCCATTACCGGCCAGGTCCCCACGACGGCGATCGGCTCTGACGCATTCCAGGAGGCGTACACCACCGGCCTCGCGATGCACTGCACCAAGCACTCCTACCTGGTGACCGACGCCGACGAGATTCCGGACATCATCCACCAGGCGTTCCACATCGCATCCACGGGGCGGCCAGGACCGGTGCTTGTTGATCTTCCCAAGGACATCTTGAATCAGCGCACGAGTTGGCACGAGCCGGTCGACACCAAGCTCCCCGGCTACAAGCCGACCACAAAGGGCCATCCGATCCAGATCAGGGCGGCAATCGATCTCATCGAGGCTGCGGAGCGCCCGGTCCTCTACGTGGGAGGCGGCGTGATCAAGGCGGGGGCTGCACCAGACTTACTGGCCTTTGCCGAGGCGGCCAATGTCCCGGTGGTCACCACTCTCATGGCCCGCGGCGCCTTCCCCGACACCCACCCGCTGGCTTTGGGGATGCCCGGCATGCATGGCCTCTACACCGCGACCACCGCGATCCAAAAGTCCGACGTGCTCATCAGTCTCGGAGCCCGCTTCGACGACAGGGTCACCGGCGACCCTTCGTCTTTCGCGCCGGCAGCCAAGATCATCCACGTCGATGTCGACCCCGCCGAGATCGGCAAGGTCCGCACGGCCGACGTCCCGATCGTGGGTGATGCCCGCTGGGTCCTATCCCATTTCCTGGATGAGCTCACGTCCCGCCGGGACCCTGCCCAGGCCCCGGCCCGCACCGAGTGGTTGAACCAGATCGGGGCTTGGAAGGAGAGCCACCCTCTCGCCTACGACCAACAGCCCGATGGCCCGATCAAGGTTCAGTACTTCATCGAGCGCCTCCATGCCGCTACCGGTGGCAAGGCAGTGGTCGCAGCAGGCGTCGGCCAGCACCAGATGTGGGCCTCGCAGTTCTGGGGGTTCGAGCAGCCCCGCTCCTGGATCAACTCCGGTGGGCTGGGGACCATGGGTTTCGCGGTGCCCGCCGCCATCGGGGCCAAGGCGGCCCGGCCCGACGATCTTGTCTACGCACTCGACGGCGACGGCTGCTTCCAGATGACGTGCCAGGAGTTGATCACCGCTTCCACCGAGAACATCCCGGTCAAGATCGCCGTCTTCAACAACGGCGGGTACGGGATGGTCAAGCAGTGGCAGAACCTGTTCTATGGGGGTCGGCTGTCGGCGGTCGACCTGACCACGCACACCCCCGACTACCCGATGCTCGCCGAGGCCATGGGGTGCGTAGGGCTCAAAGTGGATCATCCATCCGAGGTCGATCCTGCGATCGAGAAGTCGCTGTCGGTGAACGACCGCCCGGTTGTGCTCGAGGTCGTAGTCGACACCGAGGAAATGTGCTTCCCGATGGTCCCCGCCGGCGGATCCAACGACCGGATCGTCATGAGCCGGGACGATCTTTGATGCAGCACACCCTCACCGTGCTGGTGGAGAACAAGCCGGGTGTCCTCGCACGGGTCTCGGCGATGTTCTCCAATCGCGGCTTCAACATCCACTCCCTGGCGGTGGGCCCCACTCATGTCGAGGGCAGGTCTCGCATCACCTTGGTCGTGGACGCTCCTGAGTTGGAGCAGTTGACCAAACAGCTCAACAAGCTGGTCAATGTGATCAAGGTCCAGGAGCTCGAAGCCGGCGCCTCCCTGGAACGAGAAGTGATGATCGCCCGGGTTCGCTGTGACCCGGTGAACCGCGGAGAAGTGCGTGACACCGCCTCTCTTTTCGACGCCAGGGTCATCGATCTCGGCACCGGCTCGATCACGTTCGAGGTCTCGGGCAGCCCGTCCCACCTCAGCACGTTTCTCGACCACATGGCCGGGTACGGGATCGTCGACCTGGTGAAGTCGGGACGCATCGCCATGCGCCGTGAGTCGGAGCTCAGCCCTTCCATTGCCACAGCCGGGGTCGCGTCGTGACCCGGCTATCGCTTCTCGTCGCACTCGGGGCCCTCGCCCTTAGCTAGCCGGTAGGTCAAGCGGCCTGCCGGCGTCACAGCACCCATTACCCCGAGCGCATTGGAGCAGACATGCAGGACCACGTGAAGATCTTCGACAGCACCCTGAGAGACGGCGAGCAGGCCCCCGGCATCGCCCTCGACCCCGACCAGAAGGTGGCGATCGCCACGCAATTGGCGCGACTCGGCGTCGACATCATCGAGGCCGGGTTCCCGGCCTCCTCCCCCAGTGACTACGAGTCGGTGACCAGGATTGCCCGGGAGGTCGACGGGCCAACCATCGCCGCGCTCGCTCGAGCACAAGCCGACGACATCGAGCGAGCCTGGAATGCGATCCGGCACTCCTCCGACCCCCGGATCCATGTCTTTCTCGCTACATCGCCAATCCACATGGAGCACAAACTCCGGATGACCGAGTCCGACGTGATGTGCGCCGTAGTGGAGGCCGTGGAACGAGCGAGCGCGCTCACCGGCAACGTCGAGTACTCACCCGAGGACGCGACTCGGTCCGACCCGGACTTTGTGATCGCCGTCTGTGCCGCGGCGGTTGCGGCCGGAGCCACGACCATCAACATCCCCGACACGGTGGGATACGCCACCCCCTCCGACTACGGCGATCTGATCGCTCGGGTGGTCGATGAGGTCAAGGGCGAGGCGGTGACCATCTCCACCCACTGCCACAACGATCTGGGGCTGGCCGTGGCCAACTCGCTGGCCGCGGTGCAGAACGGGGCACGCCAGGTCGAGGGTGCCATCAATGGCATCGGCGAGCGAGCGGGCAACACGTCGATCGAGGAGGTAGTCATGGCGCTGCGTGTACGACGTGACGCCTACGGCGTCGATGTCGGGATCGCTACCGAGCAGATCCATGAGACTTCGCTGCTGGTCGCTGACACGACCGGCTACCCGGTGCAGTTCAACAAGGCCGTCGTCGGGCGAAATGCCTTCGCACACGAGTCCGGCATCCATCAGCACGGGGTGCTGCGGCACAGGAGCACTTATGAGATCATGGATCCCGTGGCGGTCGGTGTCACCTCGTCGATAGTGATCGGAAAGCACTCGGGGCGCGCGGCCTTCCGTCACCATCTGACGGAGATGGGCATCGAACTGAGCGGGCCTGCCTTCGAGGAGGCGTTCGAGAGCATGAAGGACACAGCCGACAGGTCAGGAGCGTTGAGCGACGAACAGCTCGTCCGCATCGTCGACGAGGTCGTCTCCCGCCTTGCGATCATGGACGGCGTGGCGGCGTCCTTCGGATGACGGCACATCGCGTCGCAGTCATCCCCGGTGACGGGACCGGACCAGAAGTGGTCGCAGAAGCCATAAAGGTCGTCGATCACGCGTCGTCGGTGTTCGGGTTCGACGTCGAGTACACCCATCACGACATCGGTGGCAGCCGGTACCTCCGCTCGGGTGACACGCTCACCGGATCCGACCTGGAGGCGCTCTCGTCGGTGGATGCCATCCTGTTCGGAGCCATCGGACACCCCGAGGTGCCGCCGGGCATCCTCGAGCAGGACATCCTGCTCCGCCTTCGACGTGAGCTCGACCTGTATATCAACCTCCGCCCTGTCAAGCTCCACCCCGGTGTGCGGAGCCCGCTGCGGGACATCGAGCCAGCCGACGTCGACTTCGTCGTGGTCAGGGAAAACAGTGAGGGCCTCTACGTGGGAGCCGGCGAGTTCACCGCCAAGGGCTCACCTTTCGAGGTGGCGGTCCAGCAGTCGGTCAACAGCCGCTTCGGAGTCGAGCGGTGCATTCGCTATGCCTTCGACCTCGCCCGCAGCCGGCCTCGCCACCATCTCACCCTGTGTGGCAAGACGAACGTCCTCACTTTTGCCTGGGACCTCTGGGACCGGGTATTCGACGAGGTCGCCGCCGAGTACCCGGACGTGACGACGGGCTACGCCCACGTCGATGCGACATGCCTCTGGATGGTTGAAGACCCGGGCCGCTTCGACGTCATCGTCACGGACAACATGTTCGGCGACATCATCACCGACCTCGCCGCCGCGATCCAGGGCGGGATGGGCATTGCCTCGGGGGCGAACCTCAACCCGCACGGCTCTTCCATGTTCGAGCCGATAGGTGGTACTGCCCCCGGATTCGAAGGGACCGGCCAGATCAACCCTCTGGCAGCCATCGGAGCCGCCTCGATGATGCTCGATCACATCGGCGAATCCGAGGCCTCCGCCGCGGTGGAGCAGGCGGTGGGCTCTGTCGCCGGGTCCCTGCCTTCGCTTCGAGCGGGTAAAATGGACGCTTCGACCTCCGAAGTGGGCGACCGCGTGGTCGCCATAGTCACCGGTCCGGTGTCAATCGAGGCATCTCCATGACCGCCAGGACTCTCTTCGAGAAGGTCTGGGATGCCCACGTGGTGGTCCCCGGCGACCCGGCCCTGCTCTTCGCCGACATGCATCTGGTCCACGAAGTCACATCCCCCCAGGCCTTTTCAAGCCTGGATCAGGCCGGGAGAGGGGTGCGTCGACCCGACTTGACCTTCGCCACCGTCGATCACGGCATCCCCACCACCGGGCGCCACCTCGGGATCCTCGACCCTTTGTCGAAGCGCCAGGTGGAAGCCCTGCGGGACAACTGTGCCCGACACGGAATCCCGATGTACGGGATCGACGACCCCCGACAGGGAATCGTCCACGTGGTGGGCCCGGAGCAGGGTCTGACCCAGCCCGGGATGCTCATCGTCTGTGGAGACAGCCATACCTCCACCCACGGGGCGTTCGGTGCGCTGGCGTTCGGCATCGGGACTTCCGAGGTGGAGCACGTCCTCGCCACCCAAACGCTGTGGCAGTCCACACCGCTGTCGATGGCGGTCGAGGTGACCGGTGGCCTCCCCCTCGGGGTGGCCGCCAAAGATCTGATCCTCGGGATCATCGCTCGGATCGGAGTCGCCGGGGGCACCCGCCACGTCATCGAGTACCGAGGCGAGGCGATCAGGTCGCTGTCGATGGAGCAGAGGATGACCATCTGCAACATGTCGATCGAAGGGGGCGCCCGAGCCGGGATGATCGCCCCCGACGACACCACCATTTCCTTCATCGAGGGCCGACCGTTCGCTCCGACCGGCAAAGCGTGGGATGAGGCTGTCGAAGCGTGGAGCTCCCTGGGCACCGACCCCGGCGCCGGGTTCGACAAGGTCGTGGAGATCGACGCCTCGGCGCTGGTCCCCCATGTCAGCTGGGGCGTGAACCCGGCCCAGACCACGACCGTCGACGGCCACGTCCCGTCTCCGGACAGCTTCGACGACCCGCTGCAGAGAGAGGCCACGGTCCGCGCCCTGGAGTACATGGGGCTGGTGGCGGGAACGGCCATCGGCGAGATCACGATCGACCATGTGTTCCTCGGCTCATGCACCAACGGCCGAATCGAGGACCTCAGGGCAGCGGCCCGTGTGGTGGAGGGGCGAAAAGTCGCCCCCTCGGTGAGCGCAGTGGTCGTCCCAGGCTCGATGCAGGTGAAGGCCGAAGCCGAAGCCGAGGGTCTCGACACGGTGTTCCTCGACGCCGGGTTCGAGTGGCGCGACGCGGGTTGCTCCAGCTGCCTGGCGATGAACCCCGACGTGATCCCGTCAGGCGAACGGGTGGCCTCGACTTCCAACCGGAACTATGAGGGTCGTCAGGGCCGCGGGGCCAGGACTCATCTGGTGAGTCCCGCCATGGCAGCCGCGGCCGCAGTGGCGGGGCATTTCGTGGATGTCCGGGATTGGGGCAAGCCATGAAGCCGGTGCGGGTGGTGCAGGGACCGATGCTTCCACTGGACCGAGCCGACGTCGACACCGACCAGATCATCCCCCAGCAATTCCTGAAGAGGATCGAACGCGACGGATACGGCGAGTTCCTCTTCTACAACTGGGCCCACCACGACGATGGGTCCGAGATCGAGGACTTCATCATCAATCGCCCGGAGCGAGGGGGAGCCAAGGTCCTGGTCGCGGGCGCCAACTTCGGCTGTGGCTCCTCTCGAGAGCATGCGCCATGGGCAATTCAGGACTGGGGCTTCGACGCCGTCATCGCCCCATCGACGGCGGACATCTTCCGTAACAACTCGGCGAACATCGGCCTTCTCATCGTTGAGCTACCCGATGTCGAGGTGCGCCGCTTGATGGAGATGGCGCAGGACCCCGAGGCAACGATCACCATCGACCTGGAGCAGCAAACCGTCACCGGCGACGAGTTCGAGGCCAGTTTCGACTTCGACCCCTCGACCAAGGACCGCCTTCTCCACGGATTGGACCGAATCGGCACCACCATGATCCATGACGAGGCCATCACTCGCCACGAATCGGACCGGCCGAGCTGGCTCCCAAACACCACGGGGAGCCAGTCCGCCTAGCGGGCGGGCGCGAAACCCAGAGCCCCCATCAGGGTCCCGAACTGCTCGAGACGCAGCGACTGAGGCCCATCACTGAGAGCCTCGTCGGGGTTGGGATGGACTTCGATGATCAAGCCGTCGGCACCGATCGCCTGAGCCGCAAGGGCTAGTGGCGCCACCAGCTCCCGATCCCCGGCAGCGTGCGACGGGTCGACGATGATCGGTAAATGGGTGTGACGGCGTAGCACCGGGACCGCACTCAGATCGAGCGTGTTTCTGGTCGCGGTCTCGAAGGTGCGGATTCCCCGCTCGCATAGAATCACTTCCTGGTTGCCACCGGCCAGGATGTACTCCGCGGCCTGGAGCAACTCCTCGATCGAAGAGCTCATCCCACGCTTCAGCAGCACCGGGCGGTGAGCTCGACCTACCGCGTTGAGCAGTGAGAAGTTCTGCATGTTCCTGGCCCCGACCTGGAGGATGTCCGCCTTTCGGGAAATGCCCTCGACGTCCTCTGGCGAGAGGACCTCCGTGACCACCGGGAGGCCGTAGGCGCGGCCCGCCTCCACCAGCATCTCCAGGCCCTCGTAGCCCAGGCCCTGGAAGGAATAGGGGGAGGATCGGGGCTTGAAGCAGCCGCCACGGAGTACGGAGCCCCCCGCCTCCTTGACTCCTTTGGCTGCGGCCATCACCTGGTCCCACGACTCCACCGCGCACGGGCCGGCCATTACCACCATCTGCTCGCCGCCGATCTCCACGCCCTGGACCTCGACGACGGTGTTGTTCTCCTTGTGGACCCTGCTCCCCAGCTTGACTCCCTTCGGGCCATTCGACACCGGCGCGGTCGCCGGGATCGCCTCGAGGCCCTGAGGCTCGAGTCGCTCCGATTCCCGGCGCACCGGCCGGGGACGGAGATCACGCGAGGGGTAGCTGCCGAGGACCTTGAGGAACCGGACCTGCTTGGTCAGGGTGTCGAACACCGCCTGAACCGCCGGGTCGGAGAGATTGCCGTCGAAGTCGAGGTAGAACAACTCCTCGCGGGGGTTGTGCGGGATCGGTCGTGACTCCAGCATCACCAGGTTGATGTCCGCCTCCCGGAACACCGCCAGGGCGTCCATCAGCGCACCGGGGTGGTTGCCCACAGCCATCACGATCGACGTCTTGGCTGGCACCCCGTCGGGGACCTCGACCGGGTCAGAGGCAACGACCACAAACCGGGTGTAGTTCTCGTCCTGGTTGGCGATCCCGGTCTTGAGCACGTCGAGCCCATAGAGGCGGGCCGCCTCCTCACTGGCGATGGCGGCCACTGTCGGGTCGTTCATCTCCCCGATCATCTTCCCGGAGAGGGCGGTGTCTGAGAAGTAGACGATCTCACAGTGGTCCAGCCCGGCGAGGAACTCGGCGCACTGGGTGACGGCCTGGGGATGGCAGTAGATCCGGCGCAGCCCGGTGACCGATGCTCCGGCCACGCCGAGGAGGCAGTGACGGACCCTGAAGCGCACGTCACCGATGAAGTGGAGCTGGCTGTCCAACAGCAGGTCATAGACCTCCGAGATAGCCCCCGAGGTGGTGTTCTCCACCGGGAGCACTGCGACGTCGGCACTTCCCTGCTGCACGGCGCGGACCGCCTCGGCGAAGGTGTGAGCCTTGACGTAGCTCGGCGTGAGTCCCTTGCCGTCGAAGAACTGACGCGAGGCAAGGTGGCTGTACGAGCCGTCGATCCCCTGGATGGCCACGGTGACTCCGTCAGGCGTTGCCTCGCTACGGCCGAGGAACTCCTGCTGGACGCGGACCGAGTCGTTGATTATCTCCCGCCACAACCTGTTGACCAGCCCGGAGTCGAGGTCGTGGGTCATGCCGGAATTGATCCGATCGGAGATCAGGTCCTCTTCACGAGACATGTCCCGTGAAGGACGAGCGTGCAGCCCCTTCTCCCGGGCCATGCGCAAGCTGAAAGCCTTCCGCTCGGCGAGCAGTTTCAGGATCTCGGCATCGACCCGATCGATGTCGTCCCTGATCTGGTGAATGTCGTCTTCTTCGAGGTGGTCGTTGGTGCTCATCTCTTCAATCGGTTGAGGACGCGTTGCGTCGGAGGTGAAGTGGAGTGGCGCGGGGGTGGGGTGAATCGGCGCTAGGCGCCGAAGTAGAAGAAGTAGGCGAACCCGAAGGGGCGCTCGCTGGCGCCAGAAACCATCGGGGAAAGGCTCGCCTTCATGTGCGGCGATTATCCACAGACGGCGGTAGTCCTGTCAAGAGCTAGCGTCGGCGCTATGAACAAGGTACGGCTCGCTTTTGGGATCATCCTCACCCTGGCCGGTGCGGTGTGGATCCTCCAGGGCCTCGATGTCTCCTTCGCCCCGGAGGGCGGGATGACCGGAGAGACGACCTGGGTCATCCTGGGTGCTTTGGCCGTCCTCATCGGGATCTGGTTGACCTGGTCCGCGGCCCGGCAGAAGCCACCCGAAAACCAGGGCTGACAATCCCCGGCGCCGTGACGCTCCGGCAATAGCCTGAGCGATCGAGGCTACGAGATGAGCCAACGCCCAAGCCGACCCGCGGACGCATTGCCTACCGAGGAAATGCAGCGGTTTATGTATGCCTGCTCCCACGAGCGACGCTCCCCAACGACGCAAAAGATCATCGACGGTGGCTCTTACGGCTGGATCCACCTCTTCATCCGGAGCAACAGCGAAGACGGAGGTCGGGACGTGCTCGGGGCAACCTGGTACGAGCCCTATGACGCCAATCCGATGCAGATCAGCGAGTACTTCAGGCGGGTCGCGATCCGGCTCCGCAATACGGGGGCTTGCGACTACGCGACCGACCTCCAGGCACACTTTGCGATCCTCGCCGAAGAGAGAGCCGTTCCCTGGCCTGTGGGCTGATCCGTTCGAGGGCTTCCCGGGTTTCGTATTGGCTCCAAGTGGGCAGATATCAGTCATGGCATATGTTCAATCGGCTGCCAAAAGCCGGGACCTGCTACCCGGGATCGACCCCCGGGTTGCGCTCAACTCACTTGCGAACGCCGTGCTTGGACTCCTCGATGTGTGGGAGGAGGCCATCGATCCGGCACGGTGGCCTGAGGGGTGGGAGGTCCGCTACGCGGACCACGCGCCCCACTCCTGAGACCCTGCTTGTCCCACAGACCCGCTGTAGCAACCGGCCCGACGCTATGTTGACCGGCGATGGCCGGCAATGCCCTTGACCTGCTTCGACGTGGGGTATTCCTCATGGCGGCGATTGCCGCCACATTTGTCGTCGCAGCAGCACTTGCTCCCAGTGCCGCGGCTTCGGGTGTCGACCCAGATGACGAGCTGCTGACCTATCGAGGCAGCGACGGATCGTACGGCTATTACGACATCTCAGGCAACGGGAGCCTGGGCACACCGATCCGCCAGGGCGCGGGCTACGCGAAGGGGTGGACATCGATAACCGCCCTCGACCTCGACGGCCGGGGCCAGGACGAGATGCTCTTCTACCGGAGCACCGACGGCAAGTACGCCTACTTCAACGTCGCCCCCAATGGCAGCCTGGGCACGCCTATCCGCCAAGGCACCGGCTATGCGAAAGGATGGACTTCGATCACGGCCCTCGACCTCGAGGGTGACGGCCAAGACGAGGTGCTGTTTTACCGGAGCACTGACGGCAAGTACGCCTATTTCAACATCAAAGCCAACGGCAGCCTGGGCACGCCTATCCGTCAGGGAACCGGCTACGCCACCGGTTGGACCTCGATAACTCCGGTCGACCTGGACGGTGGGGGCCAGGACGAAGTGCTCTTCTATCGGAGCACCGACGGCAAGTACGCCTACTACAACATCGCAGCCAATGGCAGCCTGGGCGCTCCGACCCGCCAGGGAACCGGCTACGCCACCGGTTGGACCTCGATAACCGCCGTCGACCTCGACGGCGACGCGGAGGACGAGCTCATCTTCTACCGGAGCAGCGACGGCCGGTACTCGCATTACAACATCGCAGCCAACGGCAGCCTGGGTTCCCCCACCCGTCAAGGAAGCGGATACCAGACTGGGTGGACGTCGGTCACCGCCGTCGACCTCCACGGTGACCTGCCTGTCGAGCGGGTGTCGAGGTTCACAACGTTCTTCAATTGTTGTGAAGCCCGGGTCACCAACATTCGGACCATGGCACGGGCTCTGAACGGCTACGTACTCCTTCCGGGTGAGTCTCTCTCCATCGATGCGGTGATCGGTCCGAGAACGACTGCAAAGGGCTATGTCCCCGCTCCTTACCTGCTTGCCGGCGAAGGCCAATGCTGTGCCGTTGGAGGCGGGGTCAGCCAGTTCGGCACGACCATTCACAACGCGGTTTTCTGGGGAGGCTTCAGAGTGCTCGCCCACCAACCACACAGCGCCTGGATCTCGCGTTACCCCCTGGGCATCGAGGCCACCCTCGTCTACAGGTCGATCGACTATCGGTTCCGCAACGACACTGCCTCACCGTTGACCATCAGGACTTCGACTACCGGGACCTCATTGACGGTCGAGCTCTGGGGGTACCAGGGTGGCTGGCAGGTGACCGGCCGCCATCCCACGGGGGCTCGTAGCTCATCGGTGACCGTTCTCGATGATGGCGGGTCGTCGGCGAAGCGGGTCAGCGCCCGGGTGACCGGTTCCGCACCAGGACAGGTGAAGATCGTGCGAAGCCTGGTCACGGGCGGGGTACGCCGGTCTCAAACCTGGTTCTGGAACTACCTGGGCTGAGGACCGGCCCGGGCTCAACCCGTCAACCGCAACTTCTCCGTACGGTGTTGGACTTCGACGTCGAAAAGAGACCCGCCCCGGCATGTGCCGGGGCGGGTCTCTACGGAGGAAGCACTAGGAGTTAAGGACGCACCAGTTGGCCTTCGATCTCGATGCGGACCTCCTTCGAGACCAGCCAACCGCCGCCCTCGAGGGCCGCGTTCCAGATGAGACCCCAGTCCTCGCGATTGAACTGACCCCTCGCCGAGAACCCGACATGCTCCCGGCCCCAGGGGTCGATTGCGGAACCTTCGTACGCCGCATCGAGCACGATGGGTCGAGTTGTGCCGCGAATGGTCAGGTCGCCGCTGACCTTCCAGACGTCACCTTGACTGGCGATGTCGGTGGAGACGAAGCTGAGCTCCGGGTGGTTCTCGATGTCGAGGAAGTCGCCCGACCGAAGATGATTGTCACGATCGGCAGCGCCGGTGGTGATGCTCGAAGCATCGAAATTCACCTCGATTGTCGAGTCTCTCAGATCCTCACCGATCTCGACCTTCGCGTCGTAGTTGTCGAAATGTCCTCGCACTTTTGTCACCATCAGGTGCTTGGCGAGGAAATCGACTTTCGTATGGGCCTTATCGAACACCCAGGTGCCCGACCCGATTTCGGGTCTGGTGGCGGTCTCAATGCTCACGTCGTCTCCTTTGCTCGACCACAGTTGGTTGCTTATTACAACCATTGTGCTTCGCAACTATTCCCGGATATCATGGTGCTCATGGCGAGACCCCCTTCTGACCAGGTGCGAGCGTGGCGCGAGATCATGCATGTCCACTCCCGGGTCACCTCTGCCCTCGACAAGGCGTTGCAGCGCGAGGTGGGAATATCGGGAGCCTGGTACGAAGCGCTCGTTGAGATCGCACTTGCCGGCGGCTCGATGCAGATGAGCCAGTTCGCTGAGGAGACCACTCTCACCAAGAGTGGGGCCACCCGGTTCGTCGACCGCCTCGAAGAAGCAGGTCTGGTGGTGCGGGTTGCGTGTCCCACAGATCGCCGGGTCTTTCAGCTCGCTCTCACCGATAAAGGCAGAGCGATTCAGAAGGAATCTGATCCCCATGTTCTCAGCGTGATCGAGCAGGAGTTTGGACGCCACGTCGATGACGAGGAGGCCAGGATCATCCTGAACTCCCTTCGCCGAAGCAGAGCGGTCGCGGTCGGGGCGTAGATCACTCCTGCCTAGGTATGCCGTGTCACCAAGATCCCTGGGCTCACTAGCCTCCGAGGCCTTCATGGAGACTCAGACGGTGAGAATCGAGGTTGGATACGACCTTTTCCGTGCCAGCCTCATCGAGGCTGCATGCAAAGACGTCGGGCTCGAGGTGCGTCTGATGAAGAACCTCCACCCAGAGACTGGTGGTCTCTCGGCTTTGGAGCCGTCGTATTTGCTTGTTCACGAAGCAGACCGAGATACCGCTATAGAGATCGTCCGGCGCAACTATCCCGCATAGACCGCATGCCGCAGCGACGGCTGATCGCAGGCGATCTTCATGTAGGTGGGAGGGCGCCCGACCCAGGATCTTCTGCGCTTCCCCCGCTCCAGTCAATTGATTCAGTCCTAGGTACCTCGGTCGGCACGTCGGGGAATGACAAGCCTCGGCGCCGCAACTCCTCGGTGATCGCAGACACATCCGGACCGACATGATCCGCGCTGTCGGAGAGGTCGGCTGTGAGATAGCGGTATTCCTCCAGCAGTTGGTCGTCGGACCAACCTCCCATCGGACGGTCAAGGTTCTGTTCCACGCTTCCTCCGGCGTCGGTGACCACCTGAGATACCCCCAACCATGGACCCGAAACCAGCGAAAGAGGGATCAGGTCAATGGGGTGCGAGCATGCGCGCCAGACTCCCCGAGTTGGAGGATTGGCGAGTCGCGCCGGAAGCCCCAAATCGCGCAGTAGATGCCCAGGAAGGCCTCCCAGATGAACTCCGGGGCTACCAGGAGGCCGGAGACCGAACTGCCTGCCCCCCACCAGTCGAAGAGCGTGCCGATACTCCCAATCAGGAGGATCGGTCCCCCGATCATTCCGAACCACGTCATGCGCCGCGGTACGAGGCCGGACTTGTACATCAGGTAGCCGAGTATCAGCCCATTCCCAAAGGGGACGATGAATCCAGGGCCGAACAGGAACGTCCAATCCTTGAGCGACCCAAGCGACACGGCGAGGTCGGCTGCATCCGGAGAGGTCTGACGCAGGCTCACTATCCCGAGCACAAAAATGATCCCGGCGGCAATGAAGACGCATTCGATGATTCGAGCGGCGACGTAGCCAAGAGCGAGAGTCTTGCTCTGTCGCCGTGCGATCGGGTAGAGGACGACGGCCGTTCCGACGTTCGTGATGATCAGAGCAAACTCCAAGAGGACTGCCAGGTAGATCTGGTTGTCATTCCCACTACCAGCGATGTAGCCGGCCGGGTCGTCGAGAACTGACTGGAAGAGAAAGAAGGCCGGAATCGATGTCAGGAATGTGAGAATGAACAGGACCCCGAAGATCCGGGCAGTCCTCTGATCGGATTCCATCAAGCCTCCTTGGCGGATGCGCGCCTCTGTGACGAGATCGGGATCTTGCACGTCGGACTGGCGAGTAGGGCTCGAACCTACGCAATGGACTAGTGAGTCCCGCCCACCCCGCCGTCCAATCCAAGCGGGGGAGGTCGGCTTATCGCGTCAGCGTGACGACCGCGACCTCCAAAGGTGTTGACTTGCCTTTTAGCTCAAGAGTCCGGCGTTCGAGACCCTGAATGTCGAGGCCGATCTTCTCGATGAGCTGTTGGCTCACGAGAATCTCACCCACATCGGCGACGTCGGCTAGCCGTGCTCCAACATTGATGTCATCACCCAAAGCGGTGAGTTCCGTGGCCCTGCCTTGCTCACCAAGCAACCCGACAAAGGCGTTTCCTGCATGCACTCCCACACCGAGTGGAATCCACGGTCCATCTTCGTCCGCGTGTCCTGTCGCAAGCAGGAGCTCGATAGCGCTGTCGAGGGCAGCCCGGGCATACTTTGGTCCGGCGATACCAGGAACGAAGTAGCCGATGGCCTGGTCCCCCGCCAGGCGACCCAGGAGCGCTCCGGAGTCGATCAGGACCTTGGACGAGGTGAGAAAGAACCGACTGATTAGCGATTGGAAAGCTCGATCGCCGATGCGTTCAGCGGTCGGTGTCGATCCCCGCATGTCAGCGAACACGGTGGCAATGTCGACGTGGGTTCCCCCTGGATGATCTTGACCGTGTTTGACGCACGCGTTACAGATACGTGCGTCCTCCCGTGACTGACCCCGCCCGATGACCGCCATCAACCGTCCTCCTGGCCCATCGAAAGGCCCGTGACAGAACATGCAACGGGGGTCAGACGGAAGCAGGCTGAAGAACGCTCTCCCCTTGTCGAGGCGCGTGTTCCCCTCAGAGAAGATTTCGCGCCAGATTTCCTCGTTCTCGGCCACGCTCCCTCCAAAGACCCGAACCTACCCCTGACGTCATCGCTCGCCCTCCGCTCGGAGTGCAATAACCGCACGTCGCGCTCACTGGCGCCCTGAAACGCTCCCCACGGTCTGGCCTCCCTCGGCGAACAGCCGAACCTTCAGCTTCTTACAGCCACCAGGTCATTCCCCACCATCGACGACCTACTCGGCTCGCCCATAGGGGGCACCGGTGGGCCGGTGCTGGTCAGTTAGCCGGCTAGCCGCGACGACCTCGCGAAACTTGCTCGGGCGTTCGGCCCTGCAGCGCGGTCCCCTCACCTAACTTCCGTACATAGGGAAGGGGAGAGACCTTGATGAACCTGGAGCTCACGCCCGACCAGGGCCTCAGCCGATTGGCGGTCGCCGCTGACGGGCCGCACAACCGCCGTCTCGCGATTGCCGGGCTGGTCCTGGGTCTGCTCTTGGCCGCGGGATGTGGTGGCACCTCCGAGCCATCCTCATCGACGACTGGGATGACGGACGCCTCATCGGACGAGACCACAACCACAGCATCGGACGTGCTCGCCAGCCCGACAGTCGAGGGTATGTTCGAGGTGGCTGATGACCGGCAGCTCCACTTGACCTGCTGGGGAGAGGGCAGTCCCACGGTCGTTCTGGAGTCGGGCCATCCTGATGCTGCAGGGATCTCCGATTTTGGCGGGAGCGGGGCCGCTTTCACGCGTGCCATTGCCGCGGACACCCGGGTGTGTGCGTACGGCCGCGCCGGTTGGGACGGGAGCGATCCCGCTCCGAACCAGCCGCGCACCGCCGACGATGTCATCGACGATCTTCACAACCTGCTCGGCGCGGGGGGTGTTGGTGGGCCGTATGTGATGGTCGGCTCGTCGTTTGGTGGCATGGTGGTGACCTATTACGCCGCCACCTATCCCGACGATGTGGTTGGGGTGGTGTTGCTAGACGTGCCAGCGCCCGACGCTTCCCTTTCGGTAGCCGCGATCCCCGAGCTGGCCTGGGACCACCCGACGAACCTGGAACACTTGGACATCGTTCCGGAGTTCGAAAGTCGCTTTGCGAACGATCCCGTGTCGTTCCCCGCTCCCCTAACCGTGATCACCGCGACCCAAGGCGCCTCCGACGTGGAGGACCAGGCGGTATGGCTGCAAGCCAGCCCTGACGCCCGCCAGATCGAGCTCAATGGGGGACATGACATCTACGTCTCTTACCCCAGCGCCACCGCGGCCGAAGTGCTGGCATTGGTCCAACGCCAACAATAACTCCTGGTAACAGGCGTCGGCAACGCTCGCCAATCAAGTCCTTCGAATCCGAATCGTGACTGCGAAGTTCTCCGATGGTGCCGACGTACGAAAGACGGCTCCGCGGGTAGGACTCGAACCTACAACCAATGGATTAACAGTCCGAACCCGAAAACCGGTGTGCTACGGGGCAAAACCCCAGGTCACGATTCACCGAACAGCCATTGTTATCCGCTGTTCGCACGACTCTGCCAATGCCTCCGAGAAGGAGACAGGGCCGATGACACTTGCCATCGCCAATGACATTGAACTCGCGGAGTTCGAGGACCTCACTGACCAGGCCGCTGACTACCTACGAGCCTCCCGAAGCCCGAGCACCCTTCGGGCATATGAGTCGGATCTGCGTCGATGGTTCGCTTGGTGTCGAGAGCGCGGCCTTCCAACTATGCCCGTGGACCCGGGAGCCGTCGCATTGTTCATTACCGCGGAGGCGTCCGAGGTGAAGCCGGGAACCGTGGCGCGGCGGTTGTCATCGATCCGGTGGGCACACGAACAGGCCGGACACTTGAGTCCGACTTCGCATCCGAAAGTGCGGGCCATCCTGGCTGGAGTGAAGCGAGTCCATGCCTCCGAACCTTTGCAGCGGCGACCTATCTATCTCGAGGATCTGCAGGCGATGGTGGAAACGCTCGACTTGAACAGAGTGCGCGGGAGTGCGGGACCGGGCGGTACTGGTCGTGGGCTGGTGGTCGGCGTGCCGGCGCTCCGAACTCGCCGATCTGAAGCGCGACGACCTCACCGAACACCCCGAGGGATTCGTCCTTCGTGTCCGACGGTCGAAAACCGACCAGGAGGGGCGTGGGCGTCAGATTCCACTCGCATACCACTCCGATGCTTTGGTCTGTCCTGTCCGGGCGCTGAGGTCGTGGCTTGGGGTTTCCGATGGCGGGCCACTGTTCCGATCGGTGACCCGGTGGGGCCACATCGGCTCCAAGCTGTCAGGTGAGGCCATCTCGAGGATCGTCAAGGAACATGGCGGAGGAGTGGGCATCAACCCCGACACGTTGGGCGGTCACAGCCTGCGCGCCGGTTTCGTCTCTGAAGCAGATCGGCGTCGGGTGCCTGATCGGGTCATCACTCAGATCACTGGGCATCGGTCGACGGCGATGCTGACCACATACAGCCGACCTCGCAGCCTGTTCGCCGATGGTCCTGCCAGGTACTTCAACGTGGGTGAAACCGTGTTATCGGAAGCCGGCGATTAAGGGCCGCCTTTTCAGCGTTAGACCATGGCTCGGACGGGGTAGAGACAACTGACTCACCCAACCGAATGAAATCCGCAATGACATCGACACTCACCTACGAGGAACTGCTGGACAATCCGGCCGTGAAGGAAGTCACTCCCGAGGAACTCACAGTCGGCATGCAGATCATCGGCAACCGGGCGATTCTCAGCGATGCGAAGGACAACCCAGACCTCGGCAACTTGATCGCGAACGGGAAGCTTCGAGTCGCCTATATAGCTCACCAAGAAGTCGACAAGACTCTTAGTCCAGCGAAGGTTGGCGCTTTGGTGTCTGCTTCCGTCGGAGTCGGCTCCATTGACTTTCATCTTCCGTATGACGCGCCGGTGCTCGTCTGGTCGCGTCGTCTGAAGCCCCAGCGACAGCTCATGACAAAGGCGGCTGTCTTTCGCCGCATTCTGGAACGCTGAGCGGTCTAGGGCCGAGTTTTTGATGGGGAATGAGGTTGGAGGAATGACGACCTCTGACACGCTTCTAGAGCTTGATCGTGCCAGCCACCATGCTCCAGGCGACATACGTTCTGATTCACGGCGCCGGTGACGTCGGCTGGTATTGGCATCTCTTGGAGGCCGAGCTGCGGGCCCGGGGTCACGACACGGTCGCGCCCGACCTTCCCTGCGAGGATGACGCAGCCGGACTCCCGGAGTATGCGAACACTGTCGTCGATTCAATCGGCAGGAGTAAGCATCTCGTCGTTGTCGGGCAATCACTCGGCTGTTTCACAGCACCACTTGTCTGTGATCGAGTCGCTTCGGATCTCCTCGTCCTAATCGCGCCGATGATCCCCGTGCCCGGCGACTCGCCGGCGTCGTATTGGACAAGCACCGGATACGACCATGAAGAGCGCGAGCACTACGACGACCCGGTCGAGATCTTCTACCACGACGTACCCCGAGACCTCGCCACCGAAGCACTAAGCAAGGGACGCAACCAGTCCGAGGCCCGCATGGGCGAGCCCTGGCCGCTCGACGCCTGGCCAAACGTCCCCACACGCGTCCTGTTGTGTCGCGACGACCGCCTCCTCCCGGCGGGTTTCGTACGCCGTGTTGCAGGCGAGCGCCTGGCAATCACGCCGGACGAAATCGATGGCGGGCATTGCCCCGCTCTCAGCCGTCCGAAGGAACTCGCGAACAGGCTCGAGTCCTTCACGGGTTGATAGACAGAGAGCAGAAACGAAATTTCTTGAGGAGGTAGGAGCCGGAACTACTGCAAGGGCACCCTCGAGCCGAGAGACAGCCGCGACGGAGGCAACTCGATAGGCAACGAGTCGCCCAAGGACAATCGCGGAGCGACGCCCCATCTGAGATGCGATCAGTCGGAAGACCTTCGACCGACCAGCCACCCGGACCAAAAGGCAGTGACGACCAGCCAACCCGGCCGGGTTGCGACGGGCAAGACAGCCGCCTGCGTCTCCTCGAGCGTAAGCGTCATAGCCTGCCCCGTCGGCTCGGGCTCATGCCGACCACGCTGGGTCGCCCAAGCTTGGGTCATTTCAGCGCCGAAAAAGAGGATCAGCGCCGAGTAGTAGATCCATACCAAGATGATGATCAGCGAGCCGGCAGCGCCGTACACAGATCCAACATCGCTCATCGACAGATACAGGCCGATGCCGAACTTGCCGCCCACGAAGAGTGCGGCTGTAACCAACGCTCCAAACCATACGTCACGCCAGGCGATCTCGACGTCGGGGAGGAACTTGAACATGAGGGCGAACATCACTGTGATCACGAGGGTCGATGCGATCAGGTCCATGGTGATGAGGAGCGGCTCGAGCTGATCGACCTGGCCCGCCATTTCCACGATCCCCCCGATCGCCGCACTTACGGCCAGTGAGACCAGGAGCAGGAAACCGGTTCCCAGGACTGCCGCCAGGGAGAGGAGTCGGCTCCGGAGGAACCCCCAGATCCCGGCCGCTTTGCGTGGGGGCGCCTCCCAGATCGTGTTCAGCGAATCTTGAAGCTGGCCGAACACCCCGGTGGCTCCAAATACCAGCGCGCCGATTCCGATCAAGACTGCAGCGCCTGTCCCCGTAGTCTGTTGCGCCTCCGTGATGGCTTGTCCAAGCAGCGCCGCGGATTCGTCGCCCACTAAACCTGCAATCTGCGCCACCAACCGCTCCTGGACCACGTCGGCGCCGTAGATCAGGCCCGCGAGTCCGACCAGCAGGACCAGAAGAGGGGGTAGCGAGAACGCGGTGTAGTAGGCCAACGCCGCGGCCAATCGGGGAGCCTTGTCATCCATCCAGTCCTTTGCCGCCATGACAACGACACGGACCAGGCCCCGCGGATAGCTCTCGCCTTCGCTTTTGGTTCCCACGCATGGAGCCGTACCCGAGACGAAAGGACGGCAACCCCGGAATTCGCCGACGCGTCCGTCGAACCGATTGCTGTCCGCGAGGGGACCGGCGATGCGATGGACCAGGAGCTGCCGCCCATACCCGACGTCA
>CAWBJJ010000006.1:0-58180 GCA_963789135.1 uncultured Acidobacteriota bacterium | reverse complement strand
GTTTATCGCTTGGACGGTCCCAGAGGTCCTCGGCGTAGTCAGCGAAGCACCACAGGAAGGCGCCGGTGCTCCCCACTTCGACGAGGCGGGGAAGCACCTCCCCCACATAACGAGCGAAGTCCTCCTCCCCGGCCATGAACTGAGATCGCTCCTGACCGTAGGACTCCCACTCCCAGACCACCGAGTCGCTGGGCGGTGGAGCGGTGCATCCTCCCCACTCCTCGGCGAGGCACGGCTTTCCGCTCAGCGCCATGACCAGGGCGCACAGATAGGGGACGAAGTCGGAATCGAGCGAGTCACGGGCCCAGTCGATGTACATCGGATATCCGTGCATCACCGCCACGTCGCTCTCGGAGAACACCTGATCCACTCGCAGCCCGTTGTCCTCGAAGAGGTTGGCGGTGTGGAGCCCGGTGGTCACCGGGTGGTCGGGGTCCAGGTCGTGGATCAAGCCCGTCATCTCCTGGACCCAGGCCTGGCCTACCCACGCCGAGTCGGGGCGGGCGAACAGGTCGGGCTCGTTGCCCAGGTTCCACATCCAGATCGCATCGTGGCCCCGGTACTCCGCGACGACGGTGCGGAGCAGAAGACGCTCAGCCTCCAGGGCATCGGGGTCGTGGAACATGTTGCGGTAGGGGACGTCCACCACCCGGCCTCCGCTGATGACCTGACGCACGTAAGGCGAGGAGTGGGAGGCGCCGCCTGGATCGAGGAGCCAGCTCGGCGACCAGTTGGGCCCGCTCATGTGCCCGGTGAAGAAGGTGACGTCGAGCCCCAGCCCCCGCTCCGCGGCGAGGTCGCAAACAACACCGAGGTCCCGGAGCCGATCAGCTGACACCCGGTCCGCCGTGGGCTGCCAGTCGTCCCATAGAAGGAAGAGCCGGACGACGGTCATCCCCATCGAGGCGATGACGTCGAACTCCTCGGCGACCTCGCCTCGGTCGAAGTCCGACCACCAGTACATCGCCTTGCGCCGCGGCCAGTAGTTCACCCCGAGCGGGAAAGGCTGTTCAGCCATCCCGAGCTCCCAGCATCTCCAAGACAGAGGCAACGGCCTCCTCTGCCGTCAAGGAGGTCGTGTCGATGGTGACATCGGCGCAGGACTCGTAAAGCGGTGATCCGCTGCTCCATCCGGGCAGCCTCTTCGGCACCAGCGCGGCGCCGATGACCGGACCTGGCCTGACGTTCAGTCAGCGACGTGGGCTCGGCCCGGAGCCAAACACAGAGGAGCTCACCAAGGGCATGGCGCACTTCTTCGTCTTCGATGACGCTGGCAGCGGCCGCGATCACCAGGGGTCGGTCGGAGGCGAGCGCATCCCAGAGCACCTCTCGCTCCATTGTGTGGAGGGCATCGATTCCCTCTTCGCCCGCGATCGCCGACCCATCTCGCCCGGTGCGCTCCCGAATCTGCTGGTCGGAGTCGATGAACTCGTGTCCCATTTCCCGGGCGAGCCCCTGCCCCACGGAGGACTTGCCGGACCCCATGGCCCCGACCACGACGATGTGCTCACTGCCGATGCTTCGCCTACTGGACATGGGGCGACGATATCGCCAGCGTGGTTTGCGCCGGCGCAGCCCACACCGAGCTCAGGCGTCGCTCGATGCCGCCCACAGATTGAGCTCGCCATCGGTAGCGAAACGGTCGATCTCGGCCAGTTCCTCATCGCTCAGCTCCAGGTTGTCGAAAGCGCCCAGCAGATCGGCGATCTGGTCCCAGTTCCGGGCCCCTACCAAGGCCGACGTGACCGCCGGTTGGCGAAGCACCCATGCGATCGCCATCTGCGCCAACGTCTGGCCGCGACGAGCCGCCAACTCGTTGAGAGCGCGCACCCGCGCCAGGTTGTCTTCGCTGAGCATGGAGCGGTCAAAGGAGTCTCCGGTGACGGCACGGGACCGATCCGGCACCCCGTCGAGGTACTTGTCGCTCAGCAATCCTTGAGCCAAGGGTGAGAACACGATGCAGCCGATCCCCTCCTCGTCGAGAACAGCGAGCAGGTCTTCCTCGACCCATCGGTTGAGCATGGAATACGAGGGTTGATGGATCACGCAAGGCGTCCCCAGGGAGCGAAGGATCGCTGCCGCCTCGCGGGTCTTCTCCGACCCATACGAGGAGATTCCGGCGTAAAGGGCCTTGCCCGAGCGGACCGCGTAGTCGAGCGCGCCCATCGTTTCTTCGAGCGGGGTCGAGGGATCGAAGCGATGCGAGTAGAAGATGTCGACGTAGTCGAGGCCCATCCGGCGCAGACTCTGCTCGAGCGATGCGATGAGGTACTTGCGGGACCCCCATTCGCCGTAGGGCCCATCCCACATCCAGTACCCGGCCTTGGTGGAGATGATGAGCTCGTCCCGGTAGGCGCCGAGATCCTCCGCAAGCACGACTCCGAAGTTGCGCTCCGCCGATCCCGGCGGCGGGCCGTAGTTGTTCGCCAAGTCGAAATGGGTGATCCCGTGATCGAAGGCGCGGAGCAACATCTGGCGCGCGTCGTCGGAGACTCCCTCTCCGCCAAAGTTGTGCCAGAGCCCGAGCGAGATCCGGGGCAGAAGGAGGCCGCTCCGCCCGGAACGGGCGTAGTTCATCGAGTCATATCGAGCGGGGTCAGGCTCAAAGGTCATTTGATTCCGGCCGACTTTGGACGATTGGCTCCCGCTGCGATACGAATCCGGAAGACGAGGGACCACCTACAGCTCATCGTCAGACCTCCTCGGTCGTCGTCCAAACAGACGCCGGTCGGCCGGGGCTACCGCCGCGTGGCAAGGTTCCCCATCCCTAATCCAGGCTCTTTTTGATCGTCTCGTAGATCCGATCCACCGAGGGGATAGCCAGGTCTTCCAGGTTCTCCGCTGCCGGGAGGGGCACGTGCGGTGTGGTGATCCGGACCACGGGGCCGTCGAGGTCCCAGAACGCCTCGTCGGCAACGATCGATGCCACCTCGGCTCCCCAGCCGCAGAGCCTTGGGTTCTCTTCGACGGTGAACATGCGCCCGGTTTTCGCAACCGAACCGAGAACGGCTCTGGTGTCGAGGGGGACCAGCGACCGGAGGTCGATCACCTCCGCGGAGACGCCCTCCGCCTCGAGGCGCTCGGCGGCCGCCATCGCCCGGGGCACCATCAGGGCGAGTGCGGCGATCGTGCAGTCGCTCCCCTGGCGAACGACACGAGCCTCGCCGAGTCTGCCCACGATCTCAGTGTCGGGCACCTCGGCCTTGTCAGCCATGAGGGACTTGTGCTCGAAGAACACGACGGGGTCGGGGTCCCGGACCGCGGCGGCCATGAGGCCGACCACGTCCTCCGGGTGTCGATGGTGCGACGACCTTGAGCCCGGGGATCATCATGCACCAGTTCTCGACGCTTTGGCTGTGCTGTGCGCCGAAGCGGACACCACCGCCGTTGGCCGTCCTGATCACCACCGGCACGGTCAACTGCCCGCCAGTCATGTAGCGGCTCTTCGCCATCTCGTTGGCGACCATGTCGAAGCAGACGGCAAGGAAGTCTGAGAACATGATCTCGGCGATCACCGGGATCCCGGTCATCGCCGCCCCCATCGCCGCGCCGAGGATTGCCTGCTCCGAGATCGGCGTGTCCCGGATCCGCTCCGGCCCGAACTCATCGAGCAGCCCGACCGTGGTCTTGAACACCCCTCCGGCTCCAGCGATGTCCTCACCGAGCATGACGAGGCTCGGGTCGCGCCTCATCTCCTGGGCGATGCCCCGAGACACGGCCTCCCGGTAGCTCAGTTCCGCCACGCCGAGCTCCCGTCTGCCCAGACGTCGGTCATCAAGGCGTTCTCGCCTGGCCTCGCCCCTTCTTTGGCGAATGTCGTCGCCTGCTCGACCCGGTCCGCCACTTCGTGGACGATCTCGGAGAGCCGCCCTTCGGAGACTCCGAGCCGAAGCAGCCGTTGGTGGTAGATCGGAATCGGGTCGTGGACCTTCCATGCCTCGACTTCCGCCGCCGGCCGGTACTTGCCGGGATCTGCCCGACTGTGGCCGCCGTGCCGATAAGTGACCGCCTCGATCAGGGTGGGGCCTTCGCCTCGCCGTGCCTTGTCGATGGCGATGACAGCGGTCTCGTAGACGGCGTCGACGTCGTTGCCGTCGATCACGATCGGCTCCAGGTCGTAGGCCCCGGCCCGCCCCGCTGCCGGGTGGGTGGTCGAGGTGACCACGTCGATCGGTGTGTATTCCATGTACAGGTTGTTCTCGCACACGAACACGACCGGCAGCTTCCAGACCGCTGCCAGATTGAGCGCCTCGTGGAAAGCCCCGATGTTGGTGGTCCCGTCCCCGAAGAAGGCCACCGCCACCTGATCGGTCCCCCGAAGCTGCGCAGACCATGCCGCGCCATTGGCGACGCAGAGATGAGCCCCGATGATGGCGTAGCTGCCCATCATCCCGTGCTCGACCGACGTGAGGTGCATCGAGCCACCCTTGCCGCCGAGGATCCCGTTCTCCCGGCCCAGCAGCTCGGCGATGACCGGTCCCATGGCCGCTCCCCGGGCGATGGTGTGGGCGTGACCCCGGTAGGTGGCGAACGTGTAGTCGTCGGGCCGCATCGCCCTGGCGACGCCGGCCGCGACTGCTTCCTGCCCCAACGAGAGGTGGCTGGTCCCCTTGACCAGGTTCTCCATGAACATGTCGTAGGCCCGTTTCTCGAATTGGCGAAGCACATGGAGCATCTCGAACATCTCGACCCGCGTATCGAGGTCGATCCGGATCTGATCGTTCGCCGGGTCGACATCGGGTGGGAGCCGGGGTGGCCGTCTCGGAGTAATCGAGGAGACCGGCCTCGAGATCAGTACTCATTGGCGACCATCAACTCCTCGCACGGGAAGAGGGTGGTGATCTGCGGGCCGTCCGCCGTGACCACCATCATCTCCTCGAGCCGCGCCGCCGAGCGCCCGTCGCCGGCAGGGGCATAAGTCTCGAGGGCGAAATACATCCCTTCCTTGATCTCGATCGGATCGTCGAGCGAGTTCAGGCGGCTGATGATCGGCCGCTCGTGAAGTCCGACCCCGACACCGTGGCCGAACTGAAGGCCGAAGGCGTCCATTTCGTCGACGAACCCGAAGTCCTCCGCCCGAGGCCACACCTTGGCGATCATGTCGGTGGTGTTCCCGGGACGCACCAGCTCGATCCCGGCGTCCATCCACTCCCGGGCCTGTTTGAAGGCGTCGCGCTGGGCCTGGGTCGCCCTCCCCACCACGAAGGTCCGGTAGTAACAGGTCCGGTATCCGTTATAGGCGTGGATGATGTCGAAATAGGCCTGATCGCCGGGCCGGATCAGGCGATCGCTGAACACATGGGGGTGAGGGCTGCATCGCTCGCCGGCGATCGAGTTGATCGCCTCCACGAACTCCGAGCCCATCTCGAAGAGACGGGCGTGGGCCAGGGCGACGATGTCAGACTCACGGATTCCCGGCTTGAGGGTCTCGAAGATGTCCTGGTAGACCCCGTCGACCATGGCGCTGGCCTGACTCAGGAGGACGATCTCATCGGAGCTCTTGATCTCGCGAGCCAGCATCATCGCCTGCTGGCCGTCGGTGACCTGTAGCCCCTCCTTCTGCAAGGCGAGAAAAACCGCAGTCTCGGCCATGTCGACGCCCAGGGGCTCGCCCGCGACCCCTGCGTCCCTGAGCGCTGCCGCGATCTCGGAGGCGGCCCTGGCATGAAGCCCCGAACCGGGACCGATCGCGCCCTGAAGGCCGGTGTTGCCCCCGATCGAGTTCTCGGTGTCATAGAGGTCGGGCAGCTGGAGACGGTGGGCCTTGGCCGCCGAGCCAAAGTCCCAGATCCGGGGGCGCCCATTGCGGGTCACGAGGGCCCAGCGCTCACCCTTGTTGAACGCCCAGTAGCCGATCTGGGTGGCCGTGGCGTAGCGGATGTTCGATGTCTCGAACAGGAGCAGCGCTCCCAGCCCGCTGGCTTCGAGTTGTTGCCTCACCCTCTCCAGCCGGTACGTAGCGGAGCCTTTCGAAGTCGACACGGTGCTCCCAGTCCACGCCCATCACCCCGGGCGCCGGGGTGGTGGCAACCGGAAACTCGGTCATCTCGTCCTCCTCATGCTGGTTCACTTTCCTCGTCGCTCGACTCCTCGCGGAGTAGGACGGCGATGGCGCTCAGGTCACGCTCTCCCATTCCGGCGGCCACCGCTCGCCTTACGATCTCCAGGTCCATCTCAGCCTGGTCCATTCGCATCCCGACGGCCCGAGCAAGCGCGGTGATCAACTCCAGATCCTTGGCGACGAGGTCGAGGCTGAAGGCGACGACCGCGTTCTCGGGATCCTCGTAGGCCGCACGCTTGTACTGGACGAATGGCGCCCCTGCGGCTCCGCCGGCGAACACGTCGTAGGCCGCATTGCGGTCGACACCGGCCTTCTCGGCCATTACCAGGGCCTCGGACAGCGCGATGTTGAGGCCGTGGATCAGAGTGTTCACCGCCAGCTTGGTGGCCGCTCCGGCTCCCCGCGGCCCAACCGGCACGACCCGGGATGCGAGGGCATCGAGGACCGGGCGGGCGGTCTCTGCAGCCTCCGGTTGGCCCCCGACCATGATCGTCAGAGCACCCTGCTCGACGGTGGCGACGCTGCCCGACACCGGGGCGTCGAGCAGGTCGGCGCCGGTCTCGTCGATGAAGGACCCGATCTCATGGACGACCTCTGGCGAGATGGTGCTCATCTCCAGGACCACGACTCCGGGCCGCAACGCTTGCACTGCACCATCGGGGCCCAGATACACAGTGCGAACAGCCTCGTCGTCGGCGAGGCTGCTGAGGACCACATCGGCCTTCTCGACAGCCTCCTTGGGGAGCGCTGCGGACTCTGCACCGATCTCCTCCGCCAGCCGGCGCGCCTTGTGCCTGGTCCCGGCTCCACAGGATCAGGTCGAAACCGGCGCGGCTCAAGGTGGCGGCCATGGCTCCACCCATCCGACCGCACCCCAGAACGGCGACCTTGGGGGCGCTCTCCATCAATGAACAGTCACACTACACACCGGCACGGAGGCTCATCCCGGGAGAAGTCGCTTGGTGAGGCCCGCGATATGGGCGCCGATGGCGAGGCTGGCGGTGGCTCCAGGCGACGGCGCATTCAGCACGTGGATCATGCGACCGGTCTCTTCGATCACGAAGTCGTCGACCAATTTGCCGTCCGGAGCGATGGCCTGCGCCCTCACCCCGGCACCGCCCGGGTGCAGGTCCTCGGCGCGGATCGCCGGGAGCAGCCGCCGCGCCGATCTGGCATAGAGGTGTCGCGAACGGGACCGGATCACCTCCGCCGGCTCCGGTCTTCCAGTGGCGGCCTGCCAGCTTCCAGAATGCTCCGGTCCGCAGCGTCTCCGACAGGTCCGGCCAGGTGATGCCCGCTCCCCGGTACTGCTCCCGGCCGAGGGCCAGGACCGCATTCGGGCCAACCTCGACCGTGTCATCGATGCGCCTGCTGAAATGGACCCCGAGGAAGGGAAACCTGGGGTCGGGGACCGGATAGATGAGCGCACGCACCAGGTCGGCCGGGCCGGGGCCCATGGTGTAGTACTCCCCGCGAAATGGGACCACCCGCACCGTGCTCTTCACGCCGGCCATTGCGGCCACCCGGTCCGATTGCAGCCCGGCACAGTTGATCAGCACCCGGGCGGACTCTCGCTCTTCACCGAAAGCCACCTCGACGCCGTCGACCCCTTCCCGTATCGCGTCGACAGGGTTCCCGAGCCGGACCGTCGGCCCCGTGCTCCTCGAGCCGGCGACGGAGCATCGCGTGCAACCCCGGGGAAGTCGGCGACCCCAGCGCTCGGCACGTGAAGGGCGTCGATTCCGACGGCGGCCGGCTCATGGTCGTGGATTCCCTCGGGGCCGACGCGGGTCAGCCCTGGCAACCCGTTGGCCTTTCCCCGCCGCTCCAGCTCGTCGAGCGCGGGAAGCTCGCCCTGTGTGGTGGCGATCACCAGCTTGCCGGTGCGGCGAAACGGGATCGACCGGGCAGTGCACAGCTCCTCGAGCACGCCTCCCCCCTTCGACACACAGCCTCGCCTTGAGGGAACCCGGCTTGTAATAGAGGCCGGAGTGGACGACGCCGCTGTTGTGGCTGCTCTGATGAGCGGCGACATCGGCCTCCTTGTCCACGATCAGCATTGACACGCCGGGCAGGCTCTCAGCGAGAGCGTTGCCGACCCCGAGCCCGATCAGCCCGGCTCCGATGATGCAGACGTCGTACATCATCCCTTGGTCGCCAGGCTCAGATCTTCGGGAGCTTGAAACCGGACTTCTCGACGACGAAGTCGCGCGATTCGGTGACCGCTCGCCGTACCGCCGGCCAGTCGACGTGCATCAGCTCGCCGTGACGCTTCATCACGTGTCCCGCCGATGAGAACGGTGTCGACGTTCGAGGTGTCCATCCCGGAGACCACGGCAGTCGCCGGGTCGTTGAGCGGGGTCACGTTGACCCGATCGGTGCGAAGCATGATGACGTCTGCCTGCTTGCCCGGAGTCAGCGTCCCGACCCTCGACTCGAGCCCGTTGGCTCGGGCACCCTCCACCGTGGCGTACTCGAGGACCTCACGAGCCGAAACCGGGGACTTGCCGCTCAGCTGCGGCCCGAGCTCGCTGCAGGGTGAGCACCGAGCGCATCTGGTTGAACATGTCGGCGGGAACGTTGGTCTCGACATCGATGCTGAGGCTGGGGCGGAGCCCTCGGTCGAGGAACTTCTGAATCGGGGGCATTCCGTGGCCCATCATCATCTCCACCGGCGAGGCCAGCGACACCGTGCCCCCGGTGTCCACGATCATCTGGATCTCGACGTCATTGAGAGTGGTGCAGTGGATGTACGTGGTGTCGGGACCGAGAAGCCCGGCCTCGCCCATCTCCTGGACCTTCGAATCCTGTCCGTAGGAACCGACTCCGACATGGGTGCTGATCCGGGCCCCGGTCTCCCTCGCCAGCTTCCAGTGGTCCCGCGACACCTCGAAGTCGGTGAACTCTGGCCCCGGGGCGGCGAGGGCCAGTGTCAGCTTCTGATCGGTGGATGAGAAATGCTCGGTTGCGGCTCGGACGAACCAACTTGGCTGGCGCTCCTCCCATTTCCCCCACCAGGGGAAGCCGTAGGCGAACACCGCCCGGATCCCGGAGTCCTCCAAGGCCTGGATCACCGCGTCGGTGTGCGCCGGCGAGGCCTGGATGTGCGACCAGTCGAGAAGGGTCGTGATCCCGGCATCTATTGCGCCGAGGGCCGATACCAGGTCGCCGGCATATGCGTCTTCAGGGCGAAAAGCGGGCGCCAGCTTGTGGAGAACGAAGGAGATGTAGCTGGTCCTCCCCTCCAGTGGCACGTCGGTGCCGATGTTCCGCAGCACGCCCTCCCAGATATGACGATGGGTGTCGACGAACCCGGGCATGACGATCATCCCTGTGGCGTCGATCATCTCGGCTTCCGAACCATTGAGCCCGGGACCGACACCGACGATCCGGTCCCCCTCGATGACGACATTCGCCTTCTGGAAGTCACCGACCTCGGGGTCGAGGCTGAGTACCACGCCACCTTCGATGATCTTGCGGTTGGTGGGCACGACCCTGAAGTCAGTCCCGGCCGGGTAGAACGCAGGGATTTCCGCCGCTTTGGGAGGCCTGCTCCCGAGAACCAGGCGACGGGCGCGCCGGTAGTTCCTCTTCACCAGTTCCTTGATGTCCCCGATCTGGAAGATGATGATCCCGAGGAGGACGAGGACACCGACAATCATCAGGCCATCGGTGTTGGAGAGGCCGAGGTACGGCAGCACCGTGAGGATGAGAGCGAGCAGGACTGAGGCCACCAGGCCTCCGGCGAAGGTGGCCCTTCCCCCCGCCAGCGAGGCACCACCCAAAACGGCTGCGGTGATGCTGCTCAGTGCGTATGGCGACCCGACCGAGGCGTTGCCGGTCGGAGCCCGAGCCATCACGAAGAACGAGGCTCCAGCGGCCAGGAGCGATGTCAGGACCAGTGCCCGAATCCGGATCCGGTTCGACCTGATGCCGCTGCGCTTGGCAGATCGATCATCGAAGCCGACCGCCCGGACCGACGAGGCCCGATCCGGAGGCGTGGAGCCACAGGTCGAGAAGGCCTGCCCCGACAACGACGACGATGAATGCGATCGGGATCGGGCCGATGCTCGCTGTCAGCACAGTCACCAGATCGCCACTGATGGTCCCCTGCGCCGTCGGGCGAAGGGTCAGGGAGAGCCCGTCGAGGATGCTGAGCGTGGCCAGCGTGGCGATGATCGAGGGGATCTTGACCCCCCGGATCAGACCAGCATTGACCAGCCCCAATGCCACCCCGGAGAGCAGGATGACGCCGATCCCGAGCAGGATCTGACCGACGCCCGCCTCCGCCCCGATCAGGAAGGAGGCGATGACGACTCCGAGGCTGATCATGGCGCCCACGGAGAGGTCGATGTAACCGACGAGCAGGGCGTGGGTCTGGGCGAAGGTGACGATGATCAGGGGCAGTGCCAGGATCAGGATCTGGTTGACGTTGTTTGCGTTGACGAAACCGGGAAACCGCGACTCGGTGTACCAAACCAGGCCCGCGACCAGGAGGATCTGAAGGACGACCGGCATCCAGAGCCGGACCTTGACCACCTTGCGCCATTTGTTCTTGTCGCGGGCGTTGCGCACGAGCTTGCGCATTCCCTGACGAGCCGAGTCGAGGCGCGTTGTGGTGGTCATGAGGCCGCCGGTGCTCCCGAAGCCTTGGGCATGGCGACCCCAAGTGGTGAACGCCCCGCCTTGGAGAGCCCGGGACCGCGGACGATCGCTTCGACGATGCGCATCTCGTCGAGCTCGTCTCCGGGGATCTCCTCCACGATGGTCCCCCGTGACATGACCAGCACCCGGTCACAGAGCCCAGAAAGCTCGATGGGGTCACTCGACTTGACGAGCATCGCGGCTCCCGAGTCGGTGCGGGCCCGCAAGGCGCGGTAGATGTCGAAACGGGACCCCACGTCGACACCCTGGGTCGGCTCGTAGGCGAGGATCACCGAGGGCTCCCTGAGGAAGGAGCGAGCGACGGAGACTTTCTGCTGGTTCCCCCCGGAGAGGAACTCGACCGGCTGCTCCAAAGACGGGGTACGGATCTCGAGCTCGGCGACGAGATCGGTGACAGCTCGGCGCTCGGCTCGTCGCTTCAGGAGGCCGAGAGAACGAGAAACGCTCGCAAGAGATTGGATGGTGGCGTTGACCTTGACTCCGAGCACCGGCATCAGGGCCTCGCCCTTGCGATCGCCGGGAAGAAGCATCACGCCCGAGGCGACCGCCTCATGGGTGGAGATCAGGGTCAGCTCTTCGCCGTCGCACACCACCCGCCCGGCACGGGGCGGAGTCCTCCCGGCCAGGCAGTCGAAGAGCTGGGGCTGACCATTGCCCTCGGCGCCTGCGATGCCCGACCACCTCGCCGCTCTCCAGGGTGAAGCTGACCGGGCCGAACGACTGGCCCTGGAGACCGTCGACGATGAGGACCTCCCGGGTTTCTGTGTACTCAGGTGCCGGGTTTGGAAACGCAGCCTCGAATGGACGGCCCACTATGAGCTCCACCAGCTGGGACTCGGAAGTCGTATCGAGCGTCGAAGGTGCCCCTGGTCTTGCCGTCGCGGAGCACCGTGATGCGATCGGCGACCTCGAGGACCTCGGGAAGGCGATGGCTCACGTACACCACACCGACCCCTCTACTCCGGCAAGCGACGACGGTGCGATGCAAGGCCTCCACCTCATCGGGCCCGAGAGCGGTCGTCGGCTCGTCGAGCAGCAGGACCTTGGGGTTGGAGACCAGCGCCTTGGCCACCTCGAAGAGCTGGCGCTCGGCGAGGGTGAGGAACCCTGCCGGGGCGTCGGGGAACAGCTCGATGTCGAGGTCGAACTCGGCGAGCAGCTTGCGAGCCCACTTCTTCCGCTGCCGGAACGGTGGCCGGTCATCGGGTGGCGCGGCCAGATAGAGGTTGTTCTTGACCGGCTCGGCCTGGACCAGAGACGTGTCCTGATAGGCCATCGCCAGGCCGAGCTTGCGGGCCATGGCCGGGGAGTCGGTGCGCAACGGCTTGCCACCGATGCGCACCGATCCCCTGTCGGGCTCTACGAACCCACTGGCGATCCCGAGGAGAGTCGACTTCCCCGAGCCGTTCTCGCCGACGAGGGCATGGACCTCGCCGGCGCGGCAGTCGAAGCTGACGTCACTCAGGGCCCGAACCGCCCCGAACTGGCGGTATACACCGCTCAGTTCGAGGACAAGGCCCTGCTCGACCCTCCTTTGGGACTGCCTTCGATCATCAGCCGGCGAACATCAACGCCAGGACGTCGTCGGGAACCAAAGAGGTCCCTGACACCACCGGGTTGACCCGGTCCGGGTTGCAGTCCGCTTCAGTCACCTGACGCATCGTCGTGGGGAACGACCACCTCCGCCGGGACTTCCCCGCCGGCCAGTGACATCATCGCCGCGGTGACCCCAGTCCGGGACTGGAAGTTGCCACCGGCCGAGTACCAGATGTTGTACGTGGGCTCGGCGCGCTCCGCCCAGTCGCAGAACAGGGTCTGCTCGTCGGTGCGCAGGGCCACACTCAGGTTCTGCACCGGGATCCCAAGCTCGTCGTAAGCCTGGAGGGCGGTGTAGAGCCCGTCCGAGTACTCGTAGGTCCATCCGGCGATCTCCGGGTTGGTGGTCAGCAACGCCCGAACCTGCGTCCAGGGCGATGCTGTTCACCCAGCATGGTGTCGCCAGTAGTGGTGTTCTCGTCCGGTGGTGGGTTCACCAACTGCGAGCCACCGTCGGCAAGGGCCGGCGTCGCACAGCGCTGCCAGCCGAGGGTCAAGGCGTTGCCCGGAGTGCCACCGAGCATCCCGACCTCACCACCACCGACGTTCTCGTTGAGGACGCCTGCGAAGCTGTCGCCCAGTGCGCACAGGTCCTCGCCGACCACGCTCAGGTAGTCCTCACCGGGGACGAGAGCCCCCTCCTGGTCGGGAAGGCCGACCCATCCTGCCGAGAACGGAGACGTAGGGGATTCCGGCTTCCTTGGCCTCGAGGAGCACTGGGCTCAAATACGTGCCCCAGTCGGGATAGCCGACGATGAAGCTGACGCCACGGTCGATCAGGAACCGGATGTCGTTGACCGCCGGATCACCCTCGAAGTTGGCCTCGGTGGAGACGATGGTCCCGATCTCCGGGATAGGTGAGCGCCTGGAGGATGGCCTCCATGTGGCTCACTCCTCGCCACACGTTGACCTCGTCACCGCCACCGTCGGCGTATCCCATGATCAGCTCGCCACCGGTGCCGGTGTCGCATTCCTGGCTGCTCCAGCACTCCATCGCCTTGTCGATGGTGGCCTGGTCCAGGTCCTGATTGGCACGGGCGATCGACGCCAGGACCAGGTTCCAGCTCGCCTCGTCCGACGGCTCCACTCGCCGAGGGCCTTCGTCTACCAACGCCATGTCGGCAGCGCGTGGGGTCCTCGTTGTAGTCGGCCAGCGGGTTCTCGCCGCTCGCCGCGGTCGTGCTCGGCGTCTCGCCGGCGGTCGTGGTCGGCGCCTCCCCGGCGGTAGTCGTCGGCTCCTCCGCCGCAGCTCGTGGTCGTGTCGCCGCCTTCGCTGCTACATGCGGCCACGACCAAGACCAGCACGGCCAAGAGGCCGATGATCTTCGTTCGTTTCATGTTCCTCCTCCATCGGGCGTTCCGCCCTTTGCTTGGTTCATCCATGGGTGTCGACTCGTCAGTGATTGCCGAATCTCCTTTCTCAACCACTTGCGTTCGTTGAGGTCTTGGTCCTTTCGTTTTCGGTGCGTTTCGGAGATCGCCGCTCGCGGAGCACCTGCTCCACGCCTTTGATGATCCGATCGCCCGAAATCAGCATCCCCCCGATGATCACCAGCCCGAAGACCACGAACTGGAGCGAGGTGGGCAGCCCCATGGTCCGCATCATCTGGTTGAGCCCGGTGAGGAAGAAGGCGGCAGCAAAGGTCGACAGCGGACTGGCCAGGCCACCGGTGAGCGAGGCCCCGCCGATGACCACCGCCGCGATCGGGCCCAGGAGGTAAGGGACGCCGATGTTCACACCCGGAGTGCGGAAGAGCCCGGCCAGAGCCGCCCCGGCGAGGGCATAGAGCACTGCCGCCACCACGTAGGCCGACACCTGATAGAGATTGACCCGGACCCCGACCACCCGGGCCGACACCGGGTTGGCACCGACCACCTGGAACTTTCGCCCGATCGTGGTGTACCTCAGAGCCAGCATCACCACGATGGTCAGCCCCAGACCGATCCAGAAGATGGGACTCACCCCCCAGATCTTGGTGGCGGTCCACTCGGAGAGCGCCGGTGGGACCTGCGCCTGGACCGGGAAGTCGTAGCGGTTGACCACACCGATCACGACCTGACCGACCGCCAGGGTCACGATCAGGGCGTTGAGCTTGAGCCCGCCGATGAGGATCCCGTTGACCAGGCCGATCACCACCGCCGCCCCCACCGCGGTCATCAGGGCAACACCGATGCGATCGTCGGACTGCTCGCCGACACCGACCATGAGGATGGCGCCAAGCGTCAAGGTGCCCGGGGACACTGAGGTCGATTCCACCGGTCATGATCACCAGCATCTGCCCGAGTGCGGTGATCCCGAGCAGCGCGCCGAAGGGAGCGATGGCGGCGAGGGCCACTCCCGCAGAGGACTGCAGGGGCCCAGATCGAGGCGACGACCAGCAGCAGGATCAGAGCCAGGTAGACCGGCAGATAGCGGGAGCCGACCACGAGTGACGTGACCGCCGACGACGGCATTCGTGCTGCGGTCATACCGCTTCTCCAGCGGCGACCGTGGCGAGAGTGTCGAGGAGGCAGCGGCGACTCTCTCCCTGGCTGCGAACGCCAGCTCACTGGCCCGGGCGATGTCGCCCTCCAACTCAGCCCGATCTCTTCAGGGCCCGGCCCGACACGAACACCCAATCGACGTTCGAAGTGTCCATTCCCCACACCACGGCGCCGATTGGGTCGTTGATGGGGAAGACATTGGGTCGATCGGTGCGGAGGACCATCAGGTCGGCCTTCTTCCCGGGGACGATGGTGCCGATGGAATCGGCCATGCCGACGGCGCTGGCACCGTCGATGGTGCCAAATCGGATGACGTCACGGGTCGTGAGGACATTGGGAAGCCCGGCTTTGCCGGCGAGCTTGAGCTCGAAGTAGGTGGCGTGTTGCAGCGAGATCGCGGCCCGCATCTGGGCGAACATGTCTCCGGGGCCGACCCGTTCGTCGCCGACGCCCAGCCCGGGGCGGATCTTGCGGTCGATCAACTTCTGAATGGGAGGAGATCCGATGCCATTCGCCATCTCGGTCGACGGGGCGAGCACGACCTTCGCCCCAGCTGCCGCAACCACATCGAGGCCCTCGTCGTCGATGTTGGTGCAGTGAATGAGTGTCACGTCAGGCCCGAGTAGCTCGCCAAGCGCCGCCACCTCTCTCCCCCCATCCCTGGCCATCCCCGATGTGGGCGAAAACCCGTGCCCCGGCTTGGCGAGCCAGCGCCCAGGCCTCAGGCGGCCCGCCGACAGTGGCGCCAAAACCGAAAGTGGTCATCTCCCCGCCGCTGCCGCTTTGCAGCCTGCGCAGAGCTTCGACCTGGGGGACGACGAGCATGGTCCGCATCCCCGAATCGACGTGAGCCTCGAGTGCAGCTTCGGCCATGCTTCCGTCCTGGAGAGGGTCGGACCAATCGACGACGGTGGTGATCCCGGCATCGGCGGCCCCGAGTAGGCCGATCAGCGTGGCCGCGTAGACGTCGTCGGCTCGATAGTGAGGACCGAGGTCCGAAACCCCATCGCCGAGGTTGCGGAACAAGGAGCGCCAGACGTGGCGATGGGTGTCCACGAAGCCCGGCATGACGATCGTGTCCGTCGCGTCGACCAGCTCGGCATCACGCGCTCGAGCCCCGGGCCGACCTCGGCGATGGTGTCACCGTCGATGAGCACGTCGGCGTCCGAGAAGTTGGACTTCCCCATGGTGAGGACACATCCCCCACGGATCAGGGTCTTCGTCGTCATCCTTGCCCCGGGGTGGCGCTCGATTGGACCGTCCTTGGGATGGAGGCTGTCAGTGGGTTAAGGGGACCACTCACTGATAAGTCACACTACACATTTCCGCTGCTCCCCGGCCCCGCAAAATGCAGGGCCTCTGCCTACTCCGGAGCCCCGAGTATGGCCTCGGTCAGGTACGACCAGTCGCGCCGGAAGCGGTAGGAATGACGGGACGGCGGTTGAGGGGCCTGGGTCTCGAGCCAGCGCACCGGGCCCTCCCCGATGTTGCGGAACTCGTGGACACAGCCGACTCCGGCCCAGGCCACGTCGCCAGGGCCGAGTTCGTACTTCACCCCGTCGAAACCGGCCTCCACCTCGCCCTCCAGGATCAGGTATGCCTCTTCCAATGGATGGTCATGAGCGCCGGCGAAGCCACCCGGGACGTACTGGACCATGAACATGGTGGATAGATCGGCGCCGAGGTCGGAGTCGATCATCATCTTCACCGATATCCCGCTGTAGACCAGCAGTGCAGTGCGCATGCTCGCACTCAGCGCCAAACGGTCCTGGGTCTGCATCCCGGGATCCATGTTCTCGGGATCGATGTGGCCGAAGCTCCGATTCCTCGGGTCCCGGACATCCATCGTCGCAGGCTCGGCGACCGGCCTGCCCTCCGGGAAGTAGGTGTCGAACCCGTGCCGCTCGCGAGGGAGCGGAGCCCGCATCTCGGCGAAGGAGACTGGCTGTGACGAAGGGCTTCTCAGCGCGTGGGTGACGCCCACCGGCACCAGTCCATAGTCACCGCTGCCGAACCGGAAGGATCCTTCCGGCAAGTCGACGACCAACTCGCCCTCGATGACATAGAAGCGTCTCTTCGAACGAGTGGAGGTGGTGGGCTACGGCCCCGCCGGGATCGAGGCGAGACACCTGAAACCCCATCTGCACCCCTCCGTTGCCCTCGTTGACGATCAGGTCGCCCAGATACCCGGTGCTCCTGCCCTCGAACTCCGGAGGCACCAGGTAGGCGTGGTCCTCGACCTTCTTCACGATGTGACTCGACATGCGACTCCCAGGTCGACCGGTGCCAACAGCGAGACTACACAGCACCTTGCGCAGCGACGGGGCGCTCCGGCGTGGCATTCACGGCGAAATCTCCACCGCGATTACGCATACTGAGCACCACAACACGGGTCTAGGCTGCGGTCGAGGCGTTCGGACGGAAGGAAGGATCCAGCAAGATGGGGAGTGAGGTCGTTCTGGTGGTCGGAGGAACCAAGGGCCTCGGCCTGGAAGTTGCCCGGCATTACGCCTCCTCGGGACAGCGTGTGGTCATCACCGGCAAGGACCCCTCAGCCACCGAAGCCGTCGCCTCCGGACTGGGCATGGGGGTGACCGGAATCGGTTTCGACATGACCGACCCCTTCCAGGTAGCGCCGGCGCTTCAAGAGGTCGGCCCTGTTTCGCGCCTCGTGCTCTCGGCAATCGCCCGCGACGAGAACCCGACTCGCGAGTACCGGATCGCTGCCGCCGTGGAGCTCACCACGATGAAGCTGGTCAGCTACATCGAGACCGTTCACGCTCTCCTCCCGAAGATGTCCGACGACAGCTCGGTCGTCATCTTCGGCGGCCGGGCCAAAGACCGCCCCTATCCCGGATCGACCACGGTCACCACCATCAATGGTGGCGTCAGCTCGATGATCCGAACCCTTGCGGTAGAGCTGGCGCCAATCAGGTTCAACGCGCTCCACCCCGGCATCGTCGGAGACAGCCCGTACTGGAAGGACAAGGCGCTCGACGCAGTCGTGGCTCGGACTCCCACCGGTCGCCTGGTGGCGATGGCCGATGTCGTCGACGCCGCTGTGTTCCTGCTCGAGAATCCGTCGGTAAATGGGGTCAACCTCTACGTCGATGGCGGCTGGATGCTGACGTGAGCCAGAGACAACAGACCGCCGAGCTCCAGCAGCATCTCGACGGGATCGGCGATCGACTGAGGGAGGAGCGGCTCAAGGCCGGGATCAGCCAGCGGGAGTTGGCCCGGCGGGTCGGCCTATCGGCAAGCCTGATATCGCAGTTGGAGAGCGGGCTCTCCAAGCCGTCGGTGGGGACGCTCTACGCGATCGTGACCGAGCTCGGCGTGTCGGTGGAGCGGGTGATCCGCGGAGATCACTCCGGCGAGCGTCGAGTCGACGGCAGAGCGGCCACGGCGCCCGGTCCCCTGGTTCACCCCGAGGAGCGGGCGGTCGTCGATCTCGCCTCGGGAGTCCGTTGGGAGCAGTTGACCTCGGAGACGGAGGACGGCGTCGATTTCCTGCACGTCATCTACGACGTGGGTGGCTCTTCGACCCCGGACGACTCGCTGATGCGTCACAACGGCCGGGAGTACGGATACGTGATCTCGGGAACCCTCGGGGTCCAGGTCGGTTTCCAGAAGCACAGCATGAGCCCTGGCGACTCGATCGCCTTCGACTCCACACTGCCCCATCGGCTCTACAACGACGGGAAAGTCCCGGTCCATTCGATCTGGTTCGTGGTGGGAAGAAGCGCCGACACCAGGCTCAGCGGGCACACCTGAGCCGATCGGGGACCGCTAGGCGGCGGCCCCGACGTGGACGTTCACCCTGACCGGCGAGGCCGACCCGGTCAGCATCTCAGCCCGCTCACCGCAGGCACATTGATAGTGGACCAGGATGCCGTTCTCGGTGTTCTGGATCCCATCGATACTCGATGTCCAGATGATCACGTCACGACCCAGCCGATCACATTCAGCGAGAAACACGGTTGATCTCCTCATGGCTCAATGGACGGCCCCGGCCACCTCTGCGACCGAAACGGAGAGAGGACCGGAAGAGGCGGTCGCGCTCTGCGGCGCGCTGCCGGTGGTCCATGATCTCCCTGCTTATCACCAAGGCTGCGTATGGAGTCAACATGTGCCATCACCTCCATGTAATGAGTGTTGGTCTATACGATCATTACCGTACCGCAGGTCATGTAATAAGTCAACCCAATTTTTGTCCTTACAGGTTGGAACGCCCCAGTACGGCGAGGAGACCAGCTACCTCCTGTCTTCATGGCCCGGGTGAGGCGGAGCTCGAGCTCGAGCCGGGCCTCCGCACCACCCCGTTACCGAGCCCGGCGTGGAATTCCGCTTCCAGCTTCCGATGCCGAAGGTTGCCGGCCCTCGATGCCCGATACGATGGCGGACCAGCCAAAATCAGGAGTCGATTCATGCAAATGCCGGAGGACTTGGAAGCAGCGTTCAACCGCCAGGTGACCATGGAGCTTGGCTCCGCTACTGCATACCTCCAGATGGCGGCGTACTTCTCGGACAAGAACCTCGTGGGGATGAGCAGCTGGATGCGACGCCAGGCCGAAGAGGAACGGATCCATGCCGACCGCTTCATGGGTTTCGTGCTCGATCGTGGGAACCGGGTGATGATCGGGGAAGTGGCAGCACCGCGGGCCGACTTCGCAGGGCCCGAGGAAGTATTCGAGGCTTCCCTGGCGCAGGAGCAAGCCGTGACCCTGGCGATCCACGACCTCTACCGCCTGGCTTCCGACCGTGACGACCTGGCGAGCTTCCCGTTCCTGCAGGCCTTCATCGCCGAGCAGAACGAGGAGGAGTCCATGGTTCAGACCATCCTCGACCGAATCCGTCTCGCCGGTGGGGACTCGGGCGCCATCTTCCTGCTCGACCACGAGTTGGGGGCGAGGGGAGACGACTCCGCCGAGTGATGAAGTTGGGACAGATCGATCCTGGCCTTCTTCCCGAAGGCACCGTCACCTTCCTGCATTGCGACATGGAAGGCTCGTCGTCATTGCTGGAAAGCCTGGGCAGCGAATACGAAGCCCTGCTCGACCGGTACCACGACCTGGTCACCTCAGTTGGCGCCCGGCACGATGGCATGGTCACCTCGACCGAGGGAGACGGGGTGGTCATGGTCTATCTGAGCGTCGTCGAGGCTGCAGAGGCGGCCGTCGCCATCTGACCACTCTGGCCGAGGAGCCCTGGCCACCCGGAGTGGTGGTCCGGCCCCGGATCGGCCTTCACACCGGGAAAGCCACCAAGTCCGACTTCGGCTACTTCGGGCTCGAAGTCAACCGGGCTGCCGCGATCGGCAGCGTCAGCAATGGAAACCAGATCCTGGTCTCGGCGATCACCCGCCAGTTGCTGGAGAACAGTGGCGAAGCACTCGAATGGACTTTCGACGACCTCGGCCCCTTCGTCCTACCCGCCTTGCCGGATCCGGAGCGGCTGAGTCAGCTCCGCACGGACGAGACCTTCCCCACCACCACGCCCAGGGCCCGACCGTACCGGGTCGGCAACCTGCCAACACCCGAGTCAGCCCTCGTTGGGCGAAGCGAGGACCTCCGCGGCACTGACCGAGATGATGAGCCGTGACAGCGTGCGCATGGTGACCATCACCGGCGCCGGCGGGACAGGCAAGACCAGGCTGGCCATCGAGCTCGGCGGCCGCCTGTCGCCGGGGTTTCCCGGAGGGGTCAACTTCGTCGACCTGTCCGGCATCCAGGACGAAAACCTCGTCTTGCCGGCGATAGGCCGGGTACTCGGGATCCTCGATGCCGAAGCGAGGACCATTCCTCAAGCGGTGGGAGCGGTGGCCGGCGATAGCCAGATGCTGGTGATCATCGACAACATGGAACATCTCCTGGGCGCCGGATTGGAGCTCGGAGACCTCCTTCAAGAGGCACCGAACATGAAGCTCGTCGTCACGAGCCGCGTCCCGCTCCGGGTCCGCTGGGAACAGGAGTATCCCCTGAGCCCACTGCAAGTCCCCGACCCCGGAATGACCGACCTGAGCCCGATCTCCGACGTGGAGTCCGTGGCGATGTTCGTCTCCCGAGCCGTCGCCGTGGTCGCCCGACTTCACTCTCGACGAGGAGAACGCCTTCGTCATCGCCGAGATCTGCCGCAAGCTCGATGGGCTGCCCCTGGCCATCGAGCTTGCCGTGGCCAGGCTCCGAATCATGTCGCCCTCGCAGTTGCTGGAGCGCCTCTCCGATCGGTTTGCCGTCCTCACCGAGGGCATGGAAGGTTCGCCCGAACGACATCGGACTCTCCGTGCCGCGATCGAATGGAGCCATGACCTGCTGGAGCCCGAGGAGAAGATGTTGTTCCGCAACCTCGGAGTGTTCGCCGGAGGCTGGAGCCTCGAGGCTGCCGAATGGGTGTGCGCCGACGACGATCATCGTGATGAGGTACTCGACCGCCTCGGCGACCTCGTAGCCAAGTCCCTGGCCGTTTTCTATCTGGACGACCTGGGCGAGCCCCGATACCGCATGCTGGAAACGCTGCGCGAATTTGCGCTCGAGTCGCTGCAGGCTTCCGGGGAGGAGGCCACCCTTCGGGAACGGCATCGTGAATGGTGTCTCGACCTGGCCCGCAGACTCGAAGCCGGCTCACCTTCCCCTGAATTCACCTCGCTCCTCGACGAAGCCGAACGGGAGATCCACAACATCAGAGAGGCCTTGGGGTGGGCACTCACTCTCGACGACTCTTCCGCCGAGGAAGACGGGATGCTCATCGTGGGATTGCTCTGGCTGTTCTGGGATATCCGGGGCATGGTCAAAGAAGGCCTCGACTGGAGCCAGAGGTTTCTCGAGCGCTCCCCGGCTGCCCCGAGCGAGGCCCGGGCTGCCGCCCTCCTGTCGGCGGGGTGGCTCAGCCAACTCCAGGGCGACCCCGAGGCCTCGGGCGGCTACATCCTCGAGGCCACCGACATGCGACGCGAGCTCGGAGACGAGTACTGGCTGGCGTGGACCCTCTCGGTGAAGGGGATGCTCTACTACAACCTGTTCCAACCGGAGGAGGCGAAATCGGCCTTCAACGAGAGCATCGCGCTCGCCGATCGCATCGGGTACTTCTGGCTCTCACAGGGCTGGGCCCCTTACGGACTGGGACATGTCGCCTGGCTGGAGGGCGACCTCGAGACCGCCAAGCTCCTGGTGGGCAGGACTCTCGACATCTCGACCAAGCACGAATTGCTATGGGGAATCGGCCATTCCCAGCTCAGCCTCTCGTTGCTCGCCTACTTTTCAGGCGACCTGAGCCAGGCGGCGACCCGAATGACGGAGAGTGTCCGCATCCGCCAACAGATCCGCGATTCGAGGGGGATTGCCGACTGTCTCAGCATCATGGCTGTGTTCGCTGCAAGTCGGGACCATGAGCTGGCGGCCAAGCTCCTCGGGGCATCGGAACTGAAGCGGGAAGCCACGGGTCAGATGGTGGTGCCCTGGCTGCAACCTTTCTTCGAGGAGGCAGTCCTCACGGCATCCTCGGCTCTCGGTGAGGATGCCTACCGACGGCATTTCCTGGAAGGGCGCGGCCTGACGACCGACGAGGCGATCGACCTCGCGTTGGCCGGAATGGCCGCTCCCGTGGGGGCAGTCGGGTCACCGGTCCCGGGTTGATGAGCGCCGACGGGGCGGGCCGAGAGCGGCTCCGCGTCTACATCTCCTCGACTGCGGGCGAGCTGACACCGGAGCGGGAAGCGGCCAGCGCGGCGATCCGCAGCCTGCGCATGTCTCCGGTGCTGATCGGGTTGGGAGGAGCCCGACCGGAGCCCGAGGCCCTGGCTCCCGGCCCCGGCGACGCCGACGTGTTCATCGGCATCTATTGGCAGTCCTACGGATCGGTGACCTCGGAGGCTTCCGTGTCTCAGATCGAGGCGGAGCTGAAGCCTCGCCACCGACCGGCCGCGCCTCCTATATGTGAAGGAGCCCGCACCGGATCGAGAAGACGCCCTCATCGACCTCCTGTCCCGGGTCGAGACCGAGGGTCGCACCGCGATCAGGGTCTTCGAAGCCCCAGGGGACCTCGCCGAACTGCTCGTAACCGACATCTCAACGGTCCTGGCCGGCCTGACCGCATCCGACCCAGGTCCTGCCCTGCTCCCGGAAGGGACGATGACCTTCATGTTCTGCGATATCGAAGGGTCGACGACTTTGCTCCGGTCCCTGGGTGCCGACTACCCGCGGCTCCTCGCCGACTACCACGGCGCAATTCGAAAGGAGGCCCGGGATCATGGTGGCCAGATTGCCGACATCGACGGCGACCGGGCTTTCGTGGTGTTCCCCGATGCCGACCGGGCTGTGGAAGCAGCGATCGCGATCCAGATCTCGCTGGCAGGCATCAGACAGGGTGAGGATGCGCCACTGCGGTGCCGTATCGGGCTCCACACCGGCACAGCGACCCTTGGCTCTCTCGGGTATGTAGGCCTCGACGTGCACAGAGCCGCCCGTATCGCCTCTTCTGCGCACGGTGGCCAGATCGTCGTGTCCGCCGCGGTAAACGCCTTGACCGAAGGGACAGGGCACCCGTGGGCGATGAACGAGTTGGGGTCCTTCGCATTGAAGGGGCTTTCCCGTGCCGAGCGGCTCTTTCAGGTGATAGCACCGGGTCTCCGCTCTGCCTTCCCGCCCCCGCGGGCCCGCTCCTCGGCCAAGGTCCGACTCCCCGTGGCTCACGGCACCTTGATCGGCCGCCATCGCGAGGTCAGAGAGGTTGCCGCGCTCATGTCCCGACCCGAGGTGCGCCTGGTGACCCTCACCGGGACTGGAGGCGTGGGCAAGACGAGAGTGGCGCTGGCCGCCGCCGAGGAGCTTTCGGAGTCATTCCCGGACGGGGTGTACTTCGTGAGCCTGGCCACCCTGTCCGATCCCGATCATGTGGCCATGGCGATCGGCGAAGCTGCCGGGATTCCCATCGAAGGTGAAGCTTTCGATGCCGTCGCTGACGCCTTCCAGCACCAACAGGTGATGCTCGTCCTCGACAATTTCGAGCAGGTCGTCGACGCGGCGCCGCTTATCGGGCGCCTGCTCGACTCCAGCCCGGGCCTCGAGATCCTGCTCACGAGCCGCGTCGTGCTGAGAATCGGAGGCGAGCACGAATACGCGATCGATCCGCTCGCCACCCCTCCGATGGAGCTGTCGGACCCGGCTGCGGTGGCCGCCTCCCCCGCTGCCCAGTTGTTCGTGGACCGCGCCGAGCACGTGGCGCCAGGGTTCAGGCTTGGCCCGGACAATGCCGGAAGCGTGGCCAAGATCGTGCGTCTGGTCGACGGGCTGCCCCTGGCGCTGGAACTGGCAGCCGCCAGGCTCCGCACCATGAGCCCGGCCTCGCTGGCAGATCGCCTGCAGAGCTCCCTCCAGATCCTGGGAAGGGGCGCAGCGGACCTTCCCGACCGGCAACGGACGCTGGAGGCAGCCATCGATTGGAGTTATCAGCTTCTCACAGAACCGGAGCAGAAGCTCTTCGCCCGGCTGGGCGTGTTCAGCGGGGGCTTCACCATCGACAGCGTCCAGGACACAGGTGACGAAGGTTTGGCCGCACTCGACCTGCTCTCGTCTCTCGTCGACAACAGCATGGTGCTCCCGGTCCAGGGCACCTCCGGGAGAATGCGGACGCTGGCGCCGATCCGCGAATACGGCTTGAAGCGGCTTCGTGAGGCGGGAAGAGAGGATGAGGCCAGAGAGCGTCACGCGAGCTACTTCGTCCAACTTTGCGAGTCAGCGGGACCATCTCTCCGGGACACCGGGCAGGCCGCAGCCCTGCAGGCCCTCCACGAGGAATGGCCCAACCTCGAAGCTGCGGCGAACTGGCTGGTGGCAACTGGGAAATGGGACGATCTGGTCCGCCTCGTCCAGGGAATGTGGGTCTTCGTCTGGATAGGCAACCACATACCGACCGCCCGGTCCTGGCTGCTCGCGGCTCCCAACCCGCCGACAGTGCTAGATACGCGGCGGAAAGGCCACTACTGGTGGCTCCTCGGCGGCACCGGCTATGAAATTGGTGACTACGAAAATGCCCTGGAGGCGATCGAGAGGTCGATCCCGCTGTTGCACGCCGACGGTGACGAAGGGGTCCTGGCCTGGGCGGAGTTCATCTCCGGACTGCTCATGCCCGCATTCGGCGCAGACACCACTGTCACTTTGGGCGCGCTCGATGAGGCGCTGACACGTTTCAGGGCAGTTGGCGACCAATGGGGCGAGGGATATGCCTTGATCGCATGCGGGATCCTCGCCAGCGCGCTGGGCGATTACGACAAGGCAGAGGATTTCCACCTCCGGTGCCGGGCACTCGGGGTGGGGTTGGGCAACGACGTCCTGGTCGGCCATGCAGAGACTCAGCTCGGCTTCACTTACCTGGCTTCGGGGCGCAACGACCAGGCGCGGGAAGCGCTGGGCCGCGCCGCCGACGAGTTTCGCCCTCTCCTCTACCGGGAGGGAATCTGTTATGTGCTGGAAGCGCTCGCCGCACTCTCCTTCGGAGAGCAACGGCCGGAGGAAGGGATGACCGCTCTCGGAGCAGCCGAGGAAGTGCGATCCCGGATCGGGCTGCGGCCCTGGCCGGCCGTCATGTGGTTCTTCGACATGCTCTCGAACATGGCGGACAGCGTCGACGATCCCCAGCTCCAAGAGGCCCGCGACGCCGGCCGCCGCATGAGCCCGTTCGACGCAGTCGACGTGGTCCTGGCGACGCCTTCGGACACAGGAGCCATGTCATAGAGTTCGGTGGCGTGGAGATCAGCCACTGACTCGGCGCCGGCCCTGGCTCCACGTACCATTCCGGCCGTGAAGAGATCCCTGCTGCTCGCCGTTGTTTGCATGCTCGCCTTCGCATGCACCGACGAAGGTGCCACGACCGAGCCTCTCGTGGAGGGGCCTGCCGCCGAGGTGCTCGAGGCACTGAATGGAGAACCGTGCCCCGAATCGGACTTCACCTGCGTCGCGATCGAGATGCCCCTGGACCACTTCGACAGCTCGAATGAAGAGGTGATCGAGGTGACCTTCGCTGTCCTCCCCGCGACCGGTGAGAGCAAGGGCGCTTTCGTCACCGCCACCGGGGGGCCAGGCACCGCGGGCATTCTCTCTGCCGACTCCTACACCTCGGCCCTCGACCCCGCGATTACCGAGAATTTCGACATCGTGTTCTTCGACCAGCGCGGCGTCGGGATGTCCGGCGGGCTCACCTGCCCCGAGGCGGCACTTGGGCTGTATCGGACCGACGCCAACCCGAGCACGGCTTCCGGCCAGGACCTGCTGGCGAACTCTGCGTCAACCTTCGTCTCGGAGTGCGTCTCCGAGATGGGCGACCCCGACATCCTTCCCTTCCTGTCGACAGCGCAGGTCGTCGAGGATCTCGAGGTGTTTCGGCAGACATTCGGCTTCGAGCAGTTCGTCCTCTACGGCGAGAGCTATGGGACCCAGGTGGCGCAGACATACGCCGCTGCCCACCCTGAGAGCCTCGACCGCCTGCTGCTCGATGGGACCGTCGATCTGACCTTGGACCACTTTGCCTTCTACGGCGAGCAGGCAACTGCCTTCGGTCAAACCCTCGAGGCCACCTTCGACGCCTGCGTCGCCGACCCGGCTTGCACGGATGACTTCGGAGACGACCCCGGCGCGGCCTATGACCGCCTCGCTTCCCAACTCGCCGAGGGGCCGATCAGCACGGACTTCCCACTTCCCGATGGCACGACGGCGTCGAGGGATTTCTCTTTCGCCGATCTCGAGATCATCGCCAGCGCCCAGATGTACGCCGAGGACGACCGGATGCTGTTTCTCCGGGCACTGGCCGCGCAATCGGGCCGAGATGACCTGATACCGCTTCTCCGACTGCTTTACCCGAATCTGGGGATCGAACCGCAGGACGAGTCGATCATCGAGGACCCCTCATGGTCTGACGCCATCTACTACGCGGTGGAATGCCAGGACTACGGGTTCCCGGGCGACGAGCCCGAGGATGTCGTCGAAGAGTTCTTCACGGCGGGCGCTTCCTACGACGATCAGCGCCTGGGCTCGATCTTCTATGGAGACCTGCCTTGCGCCTTTTGGCCCGATCGCAACACCGACGCCGAGCGTCCCGAGCCCCTGGTGGCGGAGGGTGTCCCAACCCTGGTGCTGGGGGCCACCGCCGATCCGGCAACACCGTACCCCCAGGGCGCTGCAGTGTTCGGTCGCCTCGAGACCGGGTTCCTGATGACCCAGGGGGGAGGTCCCCATGTGATCTTCGGGCGGGGCAATCCCTGTCCCGACGAGGACACCACAGCTTTCATCGTCGATGGGACGCCGCCTCCGGTCTCGGTGTGTGAGGGAGATGTCGCCGACAGCTACCTGCCACTCATGCCCGCTTCGGCCAGCGAGTTCGACAACGCAGAGGCGATGCTCGACGCCATCGAGTGGGAGCTGAGCTACCTGCCGGAGTACTACTACTGGGATGGACTCGAAGACACCGCCGCAGGGTGTGGTCTTGGTGGGATCGTGACCTTCACCCCGACCGACTTCGGTTTCGGATTCCAGTTCGAGGAGTGTGGGCTCGCCGAGGGGCTGATAGTCACCGGATCCGGTGAATACGACGCCGACGGCGACGTGTTCAGCCTCGACATCATCAATGGCGGGCCGGAGTGCTCGTACGTCTATTCCCGCTCGGGCGAGGAAATCGACCTCGACGACCAGTGCCCGACAGATTCGTTTGGGGCCTGAACTGTCGCGATCAGTAGTGCCAGTCGATCATCTGGTCGACAGGAGCGAAATCGTCGCGAAGCGCCAATGCATCACCGACGAACTGCTCGAGCCGGTCCCCGGTGACAACGATCTCAGAGCCGCCACGGGCGTGGATCTCGCTCTCGATCGCGGAGACGTCGAGCGGCTGATCCGATCCCACCAGGACGAAGTTTCCGCCACCATCGCCTCCTGCGAAGTAGCTCTCGGGGGCGACCACGGCGACATGCCCGAACACCTCCAGAAGTGAGGCCGTAGCCGAGCGAGCGAACGGCGCCTCGAAATAGTCGATGACGTTCACCGCATAGATCCCGTCGTCTCGAAGCCGGTCCGAGATCTCGGACACGAACTCCGACGTGGTGAGATGCCAGGGAACGGATAGCCCGCTGAAGGCATCGCCGACGACCAGGTCGAGGGAGTCGGGATCAACTTCCTGAATCGACCGGCGAGCGTCATCGATCACGACTTCGGCCTCGTCCTCGAAACCGAGATCCGAGCGACCGATGTCGACGAGGCGGCGGTCGATCTCGAGCACGACATGCTCGGTGCCGGGGCGAGTCGCTTCGAGATACCGGGGCAGCGTGAACCCACCACCCCCGATCGACACCACATCGATCGCCCCCGATGGGGCTTCCACGTCGACGACATCGGAGATCGCCTCGAGATAGCGGAAGTCGAGGTAGGTGGGGTCGTCGAGGTCGACGTAGCTGTTGTACCCACGGTCGAGAATCAGCAGCCGTCCCGAAGGCCGGACCGGGTCCGGCTGGACGATGGCGCAGTGGTAGGTGGTCTCGTAGTCACACGGGCCCGGGGCAGCGATGAGAGCCGCGCCGAGGGCGACCGCGACGATGGCGGAAGTTACGGTGCCCGATACTCGCCTGGCACCCCAGAGCAGGCTCCCGCCGACCACCAGGGCCATCCCGAGGCCGAGGACTATGGGTCTCGTCGGAAAAGAAGCGATCAGGATGAACCCGGTGACGAAGGTGCCGAATATGGCTCCAGCGGTCCCAATCGCTGAATAGGAACCCACCACCGAACCGGTCTCATCGAGGGAGGCAAGCCTCGCCTTGACCACGACCGGCGGCACCGCCGAGAGCAGGGCCGCGGGCAGGAAGAACCCGATCGCGGTCAAAGAAACGATCGAAACCGGCCCCCCGCTGGCGAGAGGTCCGGCAAAGTCGATGATGAGAGGAGCTGCCATCGCTGCCAGGCCCCCTCCGATCAGCAGCGGCCCGATGAGCGCCGACGGTTCGCGACGGTCTGCTGCTCGCCCGCCAAGCCAGGCGCCGAGCGAAATCCCGGCAAGGACCACCCCGATGATGCCGGTGAAAACCTCCAGGCTCACACCCAGATACGGGGCGAGCAGGCGCCCCGCCAGTATCTCGAGTACGAGAACAGCGGCCGAGGTCGCGAACACCAGGAGTCGGGCCATCGCCTGTGACACGGACGGTCAGGGTATCCCGAAGTCAGGTAAACCGATTTGCGTGCTGATTCGTGTTATCAGTGTGCGTACGGTCCGACTACCAGGGAGAAACCGGCCGGCATGGGAGAGCGAGCCTCGAACGTCGAGTCTTTCGAGACCTTCTATCAACGCGAATATGCAGCGACGGTGGCGGTCGCGCGCGGCCTCGTCGGACACCGGGCTTCGGCTGAGGACCTGGCACAGGAATGTTTCATCGCCGCCCACCGCCACTGGACCCGGATCTCGGGGTATGACAACCCGAGGGCATGGCTGCGCCGGGTCCTGGTCAACCGGGCCACTTCGTTCCACCGGAGAAGGAGCGCCGAGTTGCGTGCCCTGGCCCGGGTGGGAATGCCCGACGAGGAGGCCACCGACCTGCCGCCGCAGTCCGCCGAGGTCTGGGACGAGGTTCGACGCCTGCCCCGGCGCCAGGCCCAGGCCACGGTCCTCTACTACGTGGACCAGATGACGATGGAGGAGATCGGAGAGGTCCTCGGATGCAGTGCCGGCGCGGTCAAAGCCCACCTCCATCGGGCACGAACGCGGCTGGGAACACGGCTGTCAGGGATCGAGGAGGCATCACTATGAAGGTCGATGAACGCCTGGAGCGAGCGGGCCGGGATCTACGTGAGTCGACGGCACATCTCCGGCCCCGTCCCCTGCCCGCCCCGAGTAGGAATGCTCCGGGCTGGCTGGTGTTCGCCGGGGTGTTCGCCCTCGTCGCAGTGGGGCTCGGCGTGCTCCCGCTTCTCGCGCCCTCCAACACGGAACAGCCGCCACTCGCCACACCATCAACTGTCGCCACCACCTTGCCTCCCGTCACGTCGACAGCGCTATCGAGCACGACACCAGAAGCCGCGTGCTCGGCGAGCGGGATGGCAGTGCCCGCCGACCAGGAGAGTCTGCCGGCGAAGGTCGCAGAAGCCCGAGCCGCAATCTCGGCTGCCGCCGTCGCCTGTGATCTCGGCGCCCTGCACGCCCTTGCCGGAGAGCTCCTCACCAGCTTCGGCGGAGGCGACTTCTCCAGCATCGCCGAATGGGAGGCGGCCGGCGAGGGGAAGCTGGAGGTCCTGGTCGCCTTGTTCGACACGCCATTTGCGGTGCAGGAATTCGAAGGCGAGCCCACGCTCTACGTCTGGCCCGCGGCCTTCAGCTACGACTCCTGGGAGGAGATCCCCGCCGAGGACCTGGCCCAACTCACCGAGATCTTCGGTGAGGAGGAGATGGAGCTCATCGCGGGCTTCGGCTCCTATGCCGGTTGGCGAATCGGGATCACCGAGGACGGCGACTGGCGGTTCTTCATCGCCGGAGACTGAAGTCATACCATCGCCGCTGTGAGCGAGACCATCCAACTGGTGGGGCCTTCGGGCATCTCCGCCGGGCTCACCCGGTACGGGGCTCGCCTGACCGGGCTGGTCCTACCTGATGTCGATGGCGCACCACGCGACGTGGTCCTCGGGTTCGACACTGTCGAGGAGTACCGGGCCAACCCGAACCTGTTCTTCGGGGCGACCATCGGGCGGGTAGCGAACCGCATTTCCGGCGCGCGTTTCACGCTCGATGGCGCGGATTATGCGCTGACCGCCAACGAAGACAGCAATCACCTCCACGGAGGTGGGCCACGACGGTTCGATCAGGTGACATGGCAGGTTGAGATCGGCAACGCGTCCTCGGCGCGCTTCAACTACTTCAGCCCGCACCTGGAAGAGGGATACCCCGGCGATCTCGAGGCAGAGGTCGAGTATCGGGTCACGAATGATGGGCTGGAAATCGAATACCGGGCACGCGTCGACCGACGGACCCCGGTCAACATGACGCACCACACCTACTGGAACCTCAACGGCGTCGAGGCTGCGAGCACCATCGACGACCACCTCCTGGAGGTGCATGCCGAGCGCTTCAACCCGATCGACGATGCACTGATCCCTCTCGGCCACCTCGTCTCGGTGGACGGGTCGCCACTCGACTTCCGCTCACCGGCGCCTATCGGCGAACGCGCCGACGCGTTGCGGTTCGAGCCCGGAGAAGGCGTCGACCACAACTTCGCCATAGACGGCTGGGACTCGTCCCTGCGTCTGATGGCCCGGGTCGCCGAGCCATCGAGCAAGCTGGTCATGGAGGTGCTGGGCACCCAGCCCGGGCTCCAGGTCTACTCCGGAAACCACCTGGGCCCGACCCGGGGCAAGCACGGCGTGGTCTATCCGACCAGAGGAGCCATGTGCCTGGAGCCACAACACTTCCCCGACTCCGTTCACCATCCCGGCTTCCCCACGACCATCCTCGAGCCGGGTGAGGAATACCGGCAGACCACGGTCTACCGGTTCACTGCGACCTGATCAGGCCTCGGTGGGAACCCCGCCGGCGGGAGCCTTCGCAGCGACTACCTCGGCGAGGGACTGGCCCGGCAAGAGCGGGGCATGGCATGCGGCAAAGTGCCCGGTGGACATCTCCCGCAATTCGGGGACCTCCTCGGCACACAAATCGAATGCAATCGGGCACCGGGTGCGGAACCGGCACCCGGAGGGCGGGTTTACCGGGCTCGGGAGGTCCCCCTCGAGCACGATCCGCTTCCTGGTCCGCTCGATCGTGGGGTCCGGCACCGGGACCGCCGAGAGCAGCGACTGGGTGTAGGGATGGATCGACCGGTCGTAGACGTCCTTGTGGTCGCCGACCTCCATCAGCTTGCCGAGGTACATCACCGCGATTCGATCGCTGATGTGGCGGACCACCGACAGGTCGTGGGCGATGAAGACGTAGGCAAGGTCGAGCTCTTTCTGCAGATCCTCGAGCAGGTTGAGGACGCCGGCCTGGATCGAAACGTCCAGAGCCGAGACCGGCTCGTCGAGGATGATCAGCGAGGGTCGCAGGCTGAGCGCCCGGGCGATCCCGATCCGCTGGCGCTGGCCACCGGAGAACTCATGCGGGAATCTGTTGGCGTGGTCGGGGGACAGTCCCACCAACTCGAGTAGTTCCCCGACGATGGCATCGTGGTCACCGGGAACATCGTGCACCTCCAAGGGCTCGGCGATGGCGGTCCCGATCGTCATCCGGGGGTCGAGAGACGCATAGGGGTCCTGGAACACGATCTGCATCTCCGACCGAAGCTCGCGCATGTCCTCCCGACCGAGCGTCGTGATCTCCTCGCCGCGGAAGCGAATCGAGCCCGATGTCGGCTCCAGGAGGCGCAGCACGCAGCGCCCGACGGTGGACTTGCCCGAGCCAGACTCTCCGACCAACCCCAGTGTCTCCCCGGCGTTCAGGTTGAAGCTGACTCCGGACACAGCGTGGACAGTGTGCTTGATCACCTTGGATCCGACGACCTGTCTCACATCGAACAGCTTGAAGAGGTCATTGACCTCCAACAACGGCTCGGTCAAGCGCTCACCTCCGCGGCGATCTCCTCGACCCGAACACATGCCGTCTCCACGGAGCCGTACGGCACCAGTTCGGGCAAGGCCCCGGCACAGACCTCGGTTGCATACTGACAGCGGATGCGGAACGCGCAGCCGCTGGGTGGGCGGAGCATGTTGGGCGGGGCACCAGGGATCGGTATCAGCCGCTCGATGTCGGCGTCGGGCAATGAGTTGAGCAGGCCCCGGGTGTAGGGGTGGGTAGGGCGGAGGAAGATGTCGTGCGCCTCGCCACGCTCGGCGACCCGACCGGCGTACATGACCTGGACCCGATCGGCTATTCGAGCCACCACTCCAAGGTCGTGAGTGATGAAGGCCACCGCCGCTCCCAACTCGTGTTGCACCTGCTGGATCACATCCAGGATCTGGGCCTGGACCGTGGTGTCGAGGGCAGTGGTGGGCTCGTCGGCGATGAGGATCTCCGGCGAGTTGGCGATGGCGATCGCGATCACGGCACGCTGCCTCATCCCCCCCGAGAACTCGTGCGGATACTGTCGAGCCCGGGTCTCAGGCTGGGGTATGCCGACCAGATCGAGCAACTCGACGGCTTTGGCAGCGGCCTCATCCTTCGAGATGTCCTGGTGGGCGAGGATCATCTCCACGACCTGAGCGCCCACACGATGGACCGGATTGAGGGCAGTGAGCGGGTCCTGGAAGATCATGGCGACTCGCTTCCCGCGTACCTTGCGCACCTCCTCCGGCGGCTGGCCCACCAGTTCCTGTCCGCCGATCCTGATCGAGCCGGTGACTACCGCTCTCTTCGGGAGCAGGCCCATCACGGCGAGGAAAGTCACCGACTTTCCCGATCCCGACTCGCCTACGACGCCCAGCAGTTCGTGCTGGCCAATATCAAAGCTGATCCCACGGACCGCCTGTACCCACCCGTCTGGTGTTGGGAAGGATACGTTGAGGTCGCGAACCGATAGGACCGATTCGGTCATCCGGGGGCGGGGCCGCTGGTGGCCTGGTCGGCAGCTTGTGTGTATCCCGGCGGCGCGTCGAGCTTCACGACCTTCTGCTCCTGCTTGGGGTCGAGTGCGTCACGGAGCCCGTCACCCATGAAGTTGATGCAGAGGATCGTGATCAGCAGCACGAGCGCCGGAAATAGGACCAGCCACCATTTTCCTGTTATCACCGAGGTTCCGGCGTCGGCGAGGAGGTTGCCCCACGAAGACTGAGTCGGATCGAGCCCGAAACCGAAGAATGACAGAGTCGACTCGAGGGCGATGGCGCCGGCCACGATGAACGTCATCGAGACCACGATGGGACCGATGGTGTTGGGCACCAGATGGCGCACGATGATCCGGCGGTCGCTGGCACCCACGGCCCGAGCCGCCTCGACGAACTCCTTCTCCTTGAGGCTGAGGACCACTCCGCGCACGATTCTTGCGGTTGCCATCCATGAGACCAATGTGATCAGAGTCACCATCAAGCGTTTCGACCCCGGCTCACCGAGCACCGTCGCCGCCCAGGGCTGTTTCTCCGGCAACAGCCGCATCACGATCAGAAGCACCAACAACGGAAGCCCCAGGAACAGGTCGGTGAACCGCATCAAACCGTTGTCGATCCTCCCTCCTCTGAAGCCGGCGAAAGCGCCGACTGCTGTGCCGATGAGGACTGCCGAAATCGCACTGGCGATGCCAACGAACAGTGAGACCCTGCCCCCATAGAGCACCCGGGAGTAGAGGTCCCGCCCGATGGAGTCGGTGCCGAACCAGAACTGGGAGTTGGGCGGGACCAGGATCTCCTTGCGCAACCCACCGTCGGCGGAGTCGATGGCCTCGTTCTCACCGTAGGGGGCGATGAAGGTGGCAAACACACATGCCAGGGTGATGAGGAGCAGAACCACACTGGAAATCATCGCCGCGCGGTGATGCCGGTAGCGGCGTATCGCCAGTTGGGTCGGGGACCTCGACTGGACCGGGAGACCCTCCAACTCCTCGGTGGAAACGGCTTCAGCGGGGCTGTCCGGGACCGGGTGCAGTAGGTCAACCAAGGCGGATCCTCGGGTCCAGCCAGGCATAGGTCACGTCGGCCAGGAGGTTGAAGACGATCACCGAGCTCACGATGATGAACATCAGCGGCATGATTTGGGGGAAGTCGCCATTGCCGAGGGCGGTGATCAGGTAGTCCCCGGTCCCCCTGAACTCGAAAATCCGCTCGGTGATGATCAAACCACCGATGATGACTCCGAAGTCGATGGCGGCGATGGTGACCAACGGGATCATCGCGTTGCGCAAAGCGTGGTGGGTGACGGCGCGCCTCTCCAGAGATCCCCTTGGCTCGCGCGGTCCGCATGTAGTCGGATTCCTTGACGTCGAGCAATGAAGCCCTCATGTACCGGCTGTAGACGGCGATGATCTGGATCGCCACGACGGTGACTGGGAGGATCATGTGCTTCATTCGCAGGCCGAGGTCGAACCCGGTATGGCCAGGTGGATAGACCCCGGCCACGGGCAGGAACGGCTCATCCAGGCCCAGCCACTGCGTGAGCATGATGGCGAAAAAGACTTGAAGCAGGATCGCGGACACGAACGGCGGCATCGATAGTCCCGACGAAGGCGGCACCCGTACTCATCGTGTCGAACTTCGAATACTGGCGCAATGCCGAGAGGATCCCGATCCCCAAGCCAATGGTGATCCCCACCAGGCTGGCGGTGATCCCGAGGACCAGGCTGTTGGCCATCGCCGATCTGAGGTCAGGCCAGACCGGGCGGTTGCCCTTGATCGAATTGCCCCAATCCAGGGTGAGGAAGTTGCCGAGCCAACGGAAGTACTGCTCAGGCGTCGAGCCGATGAGGCCGTGCTTTTCCTTGTACTCCTCGACCATCTCGGGAGTGGCTCGGGTGTTGATCCGGAGATAGCTCTGGACCGGGTCGGTGGCGGACTTGACCGCCCAGAAGGTGAGGAAAGTGACAATGAGCAGCACGGGGATCGCCCATGCCGCTCGCATAGCGATGAACCTCGCCATCGTCTCGTCCCTCCGAAAACGTCACCGAAATGGCTTGGGGTGCCCGCCATAGGCGGGCACCCCAAACACGCTAGTTGATCTACTCGTTAACCGTTACCACGGGTTCGCTCGCCATCAGGTTGGTGAGCACGAACCCACCATCGCTGGTCGTGTCATAGACGGCAGGAAGCACCACGAATGCGGTGGTCCAAACCATCCACGACGAGTTGGCGCACTCCGTGATCACGTTGATGCACTCGGGCCACTGCTCGGCACCGACGATGATCTCACCGGAGTCAGCGAGCGGCACCCAGTTCTGGGAGCTGTTGTTGAAGGCGCGGTAGTTGGCCGCGTCCGCAGCTGGGGCATCGCCCTCGATCCGATCGGTCCGCCAGGCGGCGATGTTCGGGAACTGGAACAACGGCAACATCACCGAGTCATCGACCAGAGCCTGCCCGATCTGATGGATCAGTTCGGCACGGGCTGCCTCGTCGATTTCGGTGTCCGACTGGAGCATGAGCTCACTGGCGGCCTCATTGCACCATTGCACTGAGTTCTGGCCGATGTTGTTGTTCTCGGGGCTCGGGACCTGGCTACAGCTCATGATCCCCGTCACGCTCGGGTCCGGAGATGCAGTGTTGATGTACATCGCGAGGTCGTAGTCGCCAGCAGGCAAACGCTGCTGGAACACTGCCGCGGCGTCACCATTGTCGGCGACGACGTTGAAGCCGGCCTCTTGCAACACCGGAATCAGGAGAGCCTGTGTGCCCTCACGACGCGGGTTGGGAGTGTTGATCATCCACTTGATCTCGGGAGCAGCAGCTCCGTCCTTGGCCCAGAAACCCTCATCGTTGAGGGCCCAGCCATCACCTTCGAGAAGCGCCACTGCGCCCTCGGGGTCATAGCTTTCGTTGAACTGGTCGTTCTGGCACCACGGACCGATGGTCGGGACCCAAAGCCCACACTGGAGCAGCTGGGAGCCGGGGAAGATCGGATCGTAGATGTTCGCCAGGATCAGCTCGCGGTCGATGGACTTCGAGAAGGCTTCCCGGAAGACATCGTCGGCGAAGGGGCCGTTCCGCTGGTCACCCTGCTGGAAGTACAGACCCTCGTAGTTCGTGCCGTAACCCGGTACGAAGTCGATGGTGTCTGCAGCCAGCGCATCGGTGATGCCTGCGAAGGCCTGCGGGAAGATGAAGTCGACTTCGCCGGCTCCGAGAGCGGCAATGCCTCCATCTTCGACCCTCGGGACCATTACCAGACGGCTTGCCTGCGGGGTGTCGTCACCCCAGTAGGCCTCGTTGGGCACGAGGATCGCCTGATCCGGGCTCCACGACTCGAGCATCCAGGGACGAGCCGACACCGGAATGGAGTCAAGCCAGTCGCCGGACACATCCATACACGCCGGGTCGGTGGCCGTGTGCGCCGGCAGGATCGTGTTGAACATGCCCTTGTACGGTGCGAAGACCGTGGAGAACTCGACCACTACCTGCTTGTCACTCGCACCTGCGGCGACCGAGATCATCTGGTCGTAACCGAAGGTCGAAAGCGACCCAGGGGTGTTCATGGTCGCGTTGTACGTACAGATGAAGTCGTTCGCCGTCACCGGCGTCCCATCGCTCCATACCGCGTCCGGGCTGATGTCGTACGTGATGGTCATAGCCGATTCGACTGCCGCAGGTGCCGTAGTGCTCGGCGTCTCCGCAGCCGACGTCGTCGTCTCCTCGACAGCAGCACTGGTCGTGGTGCTGTCTCCGGTGTCCCCGGCACAGGCCGCAGCGACCAGTGCGAAGACGAACAACAAAAGGAGCCATCGCGGACGATTGCTCATTCTCTTCATTGATTTCCTTCCTGCTTTCAACTGAGCCGGGCGAGCCCGACTTTTGCTGGCGACCGGGAATCGGCCGCACCGCAGCGCCGATCCGCAAGGGTTTCCCAGGGACCTCGCCGCAGAATTTCGAGTGTACCCCACCCCGCGTTGGTAGGGCATGCCAGGGTCGACATTGAAATTTGAGCCGTTTTTGCCTCAGCGAAGCATCGAGGTCGGTTACCCCCACCTCGCTCGGATGGAAGCCAGCGCCGCACCAAGGCGGTCCACGATCGATGGATCCTCCTCAGGCCACACGTTCACCAGGAAATAGCTGACACCGATCGCGGAGAGAGTCTCGACCCGCTTCAGCAACCCATCGACTGTGGCGTGCTCCCCCCTGCCTACCTCCTCGTGCATCCACACGATGTCGTCGGGATCACGCCCATGTGAGGCACAGGCGGCATCGAGCATGGCCCCGACCGACACGATGTCATCCTGCTTGGCGGGGGCGTCCCAGAAATCGCCGAACCGGGCCAGGAGGTCGAGCATCCGCGGCCGTCTGCTCCCGACAATCACCGGAAGCCGGCCCCGAACCGGCTTGGGCTCGAACGGGGCGGCAGCAAGTTTGAGGTGCTCGCCTTCGAAGTCGGTCGTCTCCTGCTTTTCGACCAAGCGAAGGGCCTGCAAGGTCTCGTCCACCATCGACACCCGATCTCGCGGCGCCGGGAACGGGATCCCGTACGCCTCGTGCTCGCGTTGGTTCCAGGCGGCGCCGACGCCGAACATGAATCGCCCTTTGGATAAGTGGTCGACGGTCACTGCGCTCTTGGCGAGGACCATCGGCGGCCGGTGTGTGATCCCCGAGACGAAAACCCCGAGGTCGATTCGATTGGTCGCAACGGCCATCGCACCGAGGGTGGAGAAGGCCTCGAGATTCGACCCCAGTTCCCCGTGCCAGTCGGAGATGAAATGATCGACCAGGAACGCCGAGTCCCAGCCAGCCTCCTCGACCCGCCGCCACAGGTCGACCAGCTCGTCGGCGCTCCGCCACATCTGCGGGGTGACCACTCCGAACCGGATCTGATGGCCCCGATCCCGGATGTCGGTCACCGGTTCATCTCATCACGCCAGGCGAGCCATTCAACGGCATCGCCCACGTCCCAGGCCGGGCCGTTGTAGCCCAGTGTGAATTGCGTGAAGCCCAGGTCGTGGTAGTCCGCGGCGTGCTCCGCGAGGACACGTCCTTTTTCGTCGGGCTCGAGCCCCAAACCCCATTCGATGGTGGTCGGGTCGCGGCCCATCCGGTCACACCATCGCCGGAGTGCCTCCACCTTCGGCTCGAGCCTCGAGGGGGTGATCGGGAAAGCCGGCGTGCCATCCGGTGGCGTGCTCTGCGACCAGACGCAAGGTCTTCTTCTCTCCGGTGCCCCCGATCAGGATCGGGATTGGCCGGGTTGGCTGCGGGTTGAGCCGTTCCCATCGGGCCTTGATCCTGGGCAGGTCGTCGGCGAGGCCGTCCAGCCTCCAGCCGGCGGTACCGAACTCGTACCCGTACTCCTCGAAATCGCGGCGAAACCAGCCGGAACCTATCCCCAGCACCAACCGTCCCCCAGAGATATGGTCCACGGTGCGGGCCATGTCGGCGAGCAGTTCGGGGTTGCGGTATGCGGTGCAGGTGACCAGAGCGCCGAGCTCGATGGCGCTGGTCTGCTCGGCCCAGGCCGCGAGCATGGTCCAACACTCGAAATGCGCCCCATCCCGTGCTCCGTACAGAGGGTGAAAGTGGTCCCAGTTGTAGACCAGGTCGAATCCCATCCGCTCTGCTGACTCAACTGCCTCGCGCAGCCCCGGATAGGAACCGTGTTGCGGGTGGAGTTGGGCAGCAACCCGGATCGGTCGCCGGGACGGTGGTAGCGGCACGCCCCGATTGTCCACCTTCCCATCATGGGAAGGTCAAGTAGGTTCAGGATCTGTGTTCACAATTGGGGCTTTCGCCGAGCTCACCGGAGTATCGGCCAAGAAGCTCAGGCACTACGACGGCCTCGGCCTGTTCCGCCCGGCTTGGGTCGATCCCCAATCGAGATACCGGTTCTATCTGGCCTCCCAGATCCCGGAGTTGCAGCGCATCGTCGCCCTCCGTGACCTCGGGCTCCCCCTCTCGTCGATCTCCGGGCTCAACCAGGAGGGCGCCTCGCTGCGCGAGGCGTTGGCCGCTCGGCGCGCCGACCTGATCGAAGAGCGCAGGGCGCTGGACCGAAGACTGGCGGCACTCGAGATCCGGGTTGACCAGGCTCTGGACCGCGACATCGTGGTCCGCAAGCGGCCGGCGGGAAGCTGGGCATCCAGGCGGGGCCCACTAGCCGCCGGAGTCGACCTGGGCAGCTGGTTCTTCGAGGTCGAGACCGTCGTCCGCGAGGCCGGGGCCAGGGCTCCCCTGCCCCCGGTCGCAGTCGACCACGGCCGCGTCGGCAAGACACGGCACGCCGAAGTGCTGGTCCCGGTGACAACGGCGATCCCCGCGGTTGGAGACGTCGAGCCCCTGCGTACCAAACCCGCACTGGTGGCATCGTCCATCGAGCGCGGCCCATACCCCGACCTGGGCCGCGCCGGGGAATGGGCACGGAGTTGGGCGGCCAACACGGGATACGAGGTGAGCGGGCCGACATGGGTGGTCTACCTCAGGTTCTCCGCCGAGCCCGAGCTGATGGTCCCTGAAAGGTTCCTCACAGACGACCAGTCGCAATTCGTGACCGAGGTACAGGTCCCGGTCCTTCCACTGGCGTCGTGATCGACAGCCGGCAGGCTGTTGCGCGATCCTTAGCCGATGTCAGCTCCCATCGTTGAAGACCCACGATTCACAGAACTGGTCGACACCTCGGCCGCGGTCGAGCGTCTCGGTGGGGATTGCATTTGGGCCGAGGGCCCGGTGTGGCTCCCGGAGGAGCAGGCTCTGGTCTGGAGTGACATCCCCAACAACCGGGCGATGCGGTGGACGGAGACTGACGGAGTCGTGCTCCATGCCGCAGATGTCGAGTACACCAATGGGCGCACCCTCGATCTGGACGGTCGTCAGGTGGTCTGCTCTCACGGGCATCGCCGGATCGAGCGGATCGAGCCCGATGGAACCCTCACTCCCCTGGCGACGCATCACGAGGGGAGACGACTCAATTCACCGAACGATGTCGTCGTGAAATCCGACGGCACGATCTGGTTCTCCGACCCGCCCTATGGAATCCTCTCCGATCGGGAAGGGCACGCCTCCGAGCCCGACCTCCCGGCGTGCTACGTGTTCCGCCTCGACCCGGAAACCGGCGAGCTCACAATCGTCAGCGACGACCTGATCCACCCCAACGGTCTGGCCTTCTCCCCCGACGAGTCGATCCTTTACGTCTCCGACACCTACGGCGGTGGGGATTCGATCGGGAACCACGACATCATGGCTTTCGATGTCGTCGGAGATAAGCGCCTCGCCAATCCCAGGTCCTTCGTCGTGATATATCCCGGGGTTGCCGACGGGTTCAGGGTGGACCGGGCAGGCAACGTGTGGACCAGCGCCGGCGACGGGGTCCACGTCTACGACCCCGACGGGATCCGCCTCGGGCGGATCCCGGTTCCGGAGGTCACTTCGAACTGCGCCTTTGGCGGCCCGGAGGGAGACCAACTGTTCATGACGGCCACCAGCTCGCTCTACCGGGTCCAGACCATGACCACCCAAGCCCCGCGCCCTGCCAGGGTGAGTTTGGAGCCAGGAGCTCCAGATGAAGAGCCAAGGCTTTGAGCCCGCCGGGAAGATGCCGACACGGTTGGCGGTTCCCTCACCCATGCCATCATTGACGTCATGAAGGACCACCGCTTCGGCTTCGACACCCGGGCGATTCACGCCGGGCAGCGGCCCGACCCCGAGACCGGGGCCCGGGCTGTGCCGATCTACGCCACCACTTCGTTCGTTTTCGAGGACGCTCAGCATGCAGCAGACCTGTTCGCCCTGCAGAACTTCGGGAACATCTACACCCGGATCGGAAACCCGACGACGGCCGTCTTCGAGGAGCGGATGGCGTCGCTGGAAGGTGGCCTTGGCGCACTGGCCACGGCGTCGGGCCAGGCCGCCCAGTTGATTTCGATTCTCGGGCTATGCCGGGCGGGTGACGAGCTCGTCGCATCCAGGTCGCTCTACGGCGGGACCTTCACCCAGTTCGACGTGACCCTGAGGCGGATGGGAATCGACGTCACTTTCGTCGACTTCGGCGACCCGGGATCCATATCCGGGGCAATAAACGAGCGAACCAAGCTGGTTTACGGCGAGACAGTGGGAAATCCCCGAGCTGACATTCTCGACATCGAGACCGTGGCCGGGATCGCCCACGAACACGAGATCCCCCTGATAGTGGACAACACCTTCGCCACTCCCTACCTGTGCCGACCTATCGAGCACGGCGCGGACATCGTGGTCCACTCGGCGACCAAGTTCCTAGGAGGCCATGGAGCGGCGATCGCCGGAGTGATCGTCGAGAGCGGGCGGTTCCCCTTCGACAACGGCAAGTTCCCGATGCTGGTCGAGCCATCGCCTGCCTACCACGACCTTCGCTTCTGGGAGAACTTTCGCGAGTACGCCTATCTCATGCGGGCCCGGGTCGAATTGCTCCGGGACACCGGCGCATCGCTGTCACCCTTCAATTCTTTCCTCCTTCTCCTCGGCCTGGAGACACTCCCCCTTCGCATGCAGCGCCACGTCGAGAACGCAAGAGCGGTGGCCGAGTTCCTCAGGGAGCGCGAGGAAGTGGCCTGGGTCAACTTCCCCATCTTCGACGACAACCCATGGACCACCCTCGCCAAGAAGTACCTGCCGGAGGGGCCGGGAGCTGTCTTTACCTTCGGGCTCACCGGCGGCTTCGATGCCGGCGTCAGGTTCATCGAGAGCGTCGACCTCGCATCCCACCTGGCCAACGTCGGTGATGCCAAGACACTGGTGATCCATCCCGCCTCCACCACGCATCAGCAGGTGCCGCTGGAGGATCGCGAGAAGGTCGGGGTAAGCGACGACATGGTCAGGATCTCGGTGGGCATCGAGGACATCGAGGACATCCTCTGGGACCTCGACCGCGCCCTGACGGCGGCGTCATGAGCGTCGTCGAGCTCGACGCCAAGGATCGACTCTCCATCATCCTCGGCTCACGGACCGTGGCCCTGGTCGGCGTCTCGGCGAACCCGATCCGCTCTTCGAACTTCGTCGCCAGCTATCTGGTGCGCACCAACTTCACGACATGGCCAGTGAACCCGATGTACGACGAGGTCCTGGGTTTGAAGTCCTACCCGTCGCTTCACGACCTCCCCGAGCCTCCCGACATCGTCGACGTCTTCCGCCGCCACGACGAGATCCCTGGCGTGGTCGACGACGCGATCGACGTCGGTGCCAAGGTGGTCTGGTTCCAGCTCGGGCTCCGCCACGACGAAGCAGCTCAGAAGGCGGTCGATGCCGGATTGCGAGTGGTCCAGGATCGATGCCTGAAGATCGAACACGCTCGGTTTGCCGGTGGCCTCCACCTCGGCGGCTACGACACCGGCGTCATCTCCTCGAAGCGGCGGCGGCCGATCGGTTGACCTGGTGCGGGGTCGTGATAGCCTCGCCGAACTGTGTCCAATGATTTCTTCAACGACGTGCCGGGGCCGATCGGCTTCGGCGGAATCACCTCGTCCGACCCACTGACCTTCAAGGTCTACGACCCCGAACGCATCGTTCTCGGCAAGCGGATGGAAGACCAGCTCCGGATCGCGGTGTGCCTGTGGCACTCGTTCAACTGGCCGGGCTCTGACGTCTTCGGGGCCGGGACGTTCGATCGACCCTGGCTCTCTTCCAACGGAGACCCGATGGATGCGGCCGCAGCCAAGCTCGAGGCGGCCTTCGAGTTCCTGGCAAAGCTCGGCGTGCCGTTCTTCTGTTTCCACGATCGCGATGTGGCCCCCGAGGGCGCCACCTTCGCCGACACCAGAGCCAACCTGGAGAAGGTCATCGACCTCATAGAGGGCCATATGTCCCGGACCGGGATGCAGCTGCTCTGGGGGACCGCCAACTTGTTCAGCCACCCGCGCTATGCGGCGGGTGCCGCGACCAACCCTGACCCCGAGGTCTTCTCATACGCGGCCGCTCAGGTGAAGGTGATGCTGGAGGCGACCCACCGCCTCGGCGGCGCCAACTACGTGCTTTGGGGGGGCCGCGAGGGATATGAGACCCTGCTCAACACCGACCTGAGGCACGAGGAGCACCAATTCGCCAAGTTCCTCGAACTGGTGGCCGAGCACAAGCGCAAGATCGGCTTCGAGGGAACGCTGCTCATCGAGCCCAAACCCCAGGAGCCGACCAAGCACCAGTACGACTACGACTGCGCGACAGTGCACGGGTTCCTCACCCGCCACGGCCTCGACGGCGAGTACAAGGTGAACATCGAGGCCAACCACGCCACGCTGGCCGGGCACAGCTTCCACCACGAAGTGGCCTACGCCACGGCCCAGGGGATCTTCGGAAGCATCGACGCCAACCGGGGTGACTATCAGAACGGGTGGGACACCGACCAGTTCCCCAACTCGGTCGACGAGCTCTCGCTCGCCTTGTACGAGATCCTGGACAGCGGTGGCTTCACCACGGGCGGCTTCAACTTCGACTCCAAGCTGCGACGGCAGAGCATGGACCGCACCGACCTGTTCCACGGCCACATAGGTGGGATCGACACCCTGGCCCGAGCCCTTCTCGTTGCCGCCGACATGCTGGAGAACAAGAGCCTGCAGGGACCGCGCCGGGAGCGCTACGCCGGCTGGTCCCAGGGCGTCGGAGCCTCGATCCTCTCCGGTGAGGCCTCGCTCGAGTCGCTCGAGGAGAGGGTTTCGTCCGAGGGCGTCGAGCCGCAACCGGTGTCAGGGCGCCAGGAGTTGCTGGAGAACCTGGTCAACCAGCGGATCTGGGCGGTCGACCAGGAAAGAGGCTCCTAGCCCCAGGAAGTCTCGCTGACCGGCCGCAAGGCCACCTCGAGGATGCGGTGGGTCCGGGCCCGCGTGAGGACGAAGAGCACCACCTCGGCAACCTCTTCGGCCGTCATCATCCCTTCCAACTGGGGCATGTCGGGCGTGCGCCCTCGCCCCATGGCGAACTCGGTGGCCACTCCCCCCGGGCAGACATTTGTGCAACGCACGCCCTGCTCTCGGAGCTCGTGGTCGAGGGAGGCGGTGAACCCCACTTGTGCGAACTTGGAGGCGCAATAGACGGCCTCGTAGGGAAGCGCCTCGCCGTCCTGCCTCGCTGGTCAGAGTGATGATGTCGGCGTCGCCACTCTTCAACAGATGGGGCAGTGCGGCGCGGACGGCGTAGAGGTGCCCTTGACATTGGTGTCGATCATCTCCTCGAGGTGATCAGGATCGAGGTCGAAGAATGCCCCGTAGGCACCGACCCCGGCGTTGGCCACCAGGATGTCGAGCTTCCCGAAGCGCTCGACCGCTCGGGCGGCGAGGTCATCGAGTGCCGCCGGATCTCGGACGTCACACGGCCCGGCCACCGCGCCGGCGATACCGAGGTCGTCACCGCCCCGCGACGCCAGCGCCAGGCTGACCCCATGCTCGTCGAGCGAGCGGGCGACCGCAGCCCCGATCCCTCCGCTGGCACCGGTGACGAGCGCGACTCTTCCTTCGAGACTGATCATGGGGTTTCCTTCCGCCGGGGCTTCAGCCGTGCAGTTGTTCCAGTTCCTTGGTGGTGACCTCTTCAGGCATCTTCCCGATGATGATCATCGCCAGGACCTCATCCATGGTGCACTCGCCCTTGTTGACCGTTCCGACCAGCTTTCCCTGAAGCATGACGCTGATCCGATCCGCGAGGTCGAACACGTCGTGGATGTCGTGGCTGATCATGATGATCCCGATCCCCTCGGACTTGAGCTGGCGCATCAGCTGGCGCACCTGCTCGGTCTCGGCGGGGCCCAAAGCCGCCGTTGGCTCGTCCATGATCAGGATCCGGGCGTTGAAATGAACCGCCCTGGCGATGGCCACCGACTGGCGCTGCCCACCGGAGAGGGAGCTGACCGGGGCTTTGAAGTTCTGGAACTTGGGATTGAGCCGACCCATGATCTTGCGGGTGGCGTCTTCCATCGAGGAGTCGTCGAGGGTTCCCCAGCGTGTGAGGATCTCCCTACCGAGGAACATGTTGCTCGGAGCGTCCACGTTGTCGGCCAGGGCCAGCGTCTGATAGATGGTCTCGATCCCGTAGGCCTTGGCGTCCCGGGGCGTGCTGATCGTCGCCGGCTTCCCGTCGATGAAGATCTCCCCCGAATCGGCCCGCTGCGCCCCGGAAAGGGTCTTGATCAATGTCGACTTGCCGGCGCCGTTGCCGCCCACCAGCCCCAGTATCTCCCCCGGCCTGAGGTCGATGCTCACGTCCTTGACCGCATGAACGCCACCGAAGGACACGCTCATGTCCTTCATCTCGACGAGAGGCTTCGACCCGTTGCGGGCTTCAGTCGTCATCGGGTCGCCTCTCTCCGTCGATAGATGGTGTCGATGGCAACTGCGATCACCAGGACGGAGCCGGACACCACGTCCTGAAGTGGGGCATCGACCCCGACCAGCACCATGCCCGACTGCAACGACTGCATGACCAGCGCACCGAGAATCGCTCCGGGGATGGTGCCGATGCCACCGGAGAGGGCGGTGCCGCCGATGACCGCGGCTGCGATCACGTAGAGCTCGCTGAGGGTGCCCAGGCCGCTGACCGCGGCGTTGAGGCGGGCGATGGAGACCGCCGCCGAGATGCCGACCAGGATCCCCATCGTCATGAAGGTCTTGACGATGGTGCGCTTGGTCTTGATGCCGGCGAGGAGCGCAGCATCGGGATTTCCCCCGATCGAGAAGACATAGCGCCCGAAGCGGAGCCGGTTGGCGACGAAAGTCATGACCAGGGTCACGCCGATCAGGATCAGGACGGGGAAGGGGATGCCCATCGGGATCTGCAACCCGCCCGGGGGCCAGGCGATGCCGTTCTCTTCCGCGTACTCACGGGCCAGGGCCTCGGGCATGTAGTAGCTGTTCAACACCCAGACCGCACCCAGCACCACGGCGCAGCTGAGCACGCCGAGGAGGGCGTCGAGCCACATCGGGCGGAGCCGGAAACCAAATCTGCGACGGCGACGGCGACCGAACACCAGCATCGCAATGATTCCGACGCAGGCCAGGCCGCCAACGATCCAACTGCCGGTCTCTCCCAATGAGCCTTGGGCTCCGCCTCCGAGCAACTGGAAGGTGGTGTCCATGGGGGCGATCGTGCGCCCACTGGCGGTCAACCACGCGAAACCCCTCCACACCAGCAGGCCGCCCAGGGTGACGATGAAGGAGGGCACTCCGACATAGGCGATGATCGATCCTTGGAAAGCACCGATCGCAGCACCGAGGATCAGGCCGGCGATGAGGGTGATCACCCAGATCCACTGATTACCCAAACCCATGATCGGGGGGAGCCACTCCACCTGGAGCATGGCCATGACCATCCCCACCGTGCCCACCATGGATCCCACCGAGAGATCGATGTTTCGGGAGACGATGACCAGCACCATCCCGGTGGCCATGATCCCCACCGAGGACGTCTGGAGGGACAAGAAGAACAGGTTGCGGGCGGTGAGGAAGGTTCCGCCCGAGATGATGTTGAAACCGACCCAAATCACCAGCAGGACGACGATCATCCCGACCATGCGGGTGTCGATCTCGCTGTCGCGCAGGAACGATCCCAGTGACCGACGCGGTCCCAGCTCGGGTGTATCCGCCTGGGCCGACGGGGCCTCTACCACACTCATGCCATCACCACACTAGAAGAGTGGACGCGATGCGCCCCCGGCAAACCGGGGGCGCATCATCGCGTTGCTTACAAGGACCTCAGCCCGTCAGGGGCAGACGTCCACGGTGCCTGAGGGCACGCCCTCGCAGAGGGTTGCCTCATCGATCCAACCGGCGTCGAGCACGTCTTGGAGATTGGCCCTAGTGATCGGGTTCGGCTCCAGGAAGATGCTGGTCATGATCGTCCCGTCGGAGTCGAAGTCCACGGTGCCTTCGATGTCGGCCAGAGCGGCGCCACCGGCCAGCGCGACTGCAGCCTCACCGGCCGCCGTGCCCAGGTTGCGGGCGTCTTTCCACACCGAGACCAACTGCGTTCCCAGAGCGACGCGGTTCAGTGCGGCGAGGTCGCCGTCCTGGCCGGTCACCGGCACGGTGCCGGCAAGACCCTGAGCGTCGAGAGCGGCCACGACTCCGCCGGCCATTCCGTCGTTTTCCGAGACGACAGCCTGGACGTCGTTGTTGGCCTGGGTCAGGAACTGCTCGGTGTTGGTTTGTGCCAACGCCGGATCCCAGTTGTCGGTGTAGGACTCACCGACGATGGTGATGTCACCAGCAGTGACTGCAGCACCGATCACCTCTTCGATTCCCTCACGGAGGAAGTCGGAGTTGGCGTCGGCACCGTTGCCCTTGATGATGATGTAGTTCCCGGTCGGAACTTCGGCAAAGACCACCTCGGCCATCGCACGACCCACCCCGATGTTGTCGAAGGTGACGTAGAGGGCGCCGGGATCATTGATCAAACGGTCGTAGCCGATGACCGGGATTCCCTGCTCCAGGGCCGCAGTCACCGCAGGCTTGACTGCTTCCACGTTCTGAGCCAGAACGATCACGACATTGGCTCCCTGAGAGATCAGGTTCTCGATGTCTGTGATCTGCTGCTCTTCGGATGATCCGGCGTCTGCGGAGATGTACTCACAGCCACCGGCTTCCAGAGCCGCCTGGATTGCGGGCTCATCCCACAGGGCCCATCTCTCTTCGTTGTAGTTGTTCCACGACATGCCGACAGTGCAGTCCCCGCCACCGCCCGCCACCGTGGTGCTATCACCACTTGCCGCGGTAGTGCTGCTGCCGCCTTCGTCATCGCCGCATGCGGCGAGAACCATGACAAGCACCGCGAGGAGCGCAATAAATCGCTTCGTCATCTAGTTGTTGTCCTTCCTCCGTACGAATTGTCCCGGAACGGGACCCGCGTACTGTAGCCACGCGATTTCTTGGCTTGCCCTAATAGATGACCAAACTCACAGACGACGAAAGAACGGCAAAAGATGCACGCATCCCGATGCCTGCATCGGCCTGGCTGGTCGCCGGGATCGTGGTCGGAGCCCTACTCACCGCCGGTCTGGTGCTTGGCGCCCTGAAGGTATTCGAGGACAACCAGCCCGTGTCCCTGCCCCCTCCCCGATTCGTGGAGGAGACCGCCGTCGCCGGGATCGACCATCGATATGACGGTGAGTTCGAGTTCTTCGTTGGTGGCGGAGTCGCGGCCTTCGACTGCAACGACGACCGCCTCCCCGACGTGTACTTGGCCGGCGGAGTCAACCAGGCGGGGCTCTATGTCAATCGAAGTGCAACCGGTGGATCCCTCGAATTCGACAGGATCGAGTCGCCAACGACCGACCTGACCTCGGTCACCGGCGCCTATCCAATCGACATGGACGGCGACGCGGTCACCGACCTCGCCGTGCTCCGTCACGGCGAGAACGTCATGCTCCGGGGCCTTGGCGATTGCCGCTTCGAGCCCGCCAACGAAGACTGGAACCTCGACGGTGGGAACGAGTGGACCACCGCCTTCAGCGCCGCCTGGGAAGGAACCGCCGCCTTGCCCACCCTGGCCTTCGGCAACTACCTGGCCGAAGGGGGCCAGCTCACCGCCACCTGTGACGACAGCTATCTGGTCCGACCCGATCCCGACGGCTTCGGATACGGACCCAGGACCGCTCTGTCGCCGGGATGGTGCACATTGTCCGTCCTGTTCAGCGACTGGGACCGGTCCGGGAGGCGCGACCTGAGGGTCACCAACGATCGGCACTACTACACCGACGGCGAAGAGCAATTGTGGCGGATGGACGCTGGTGAGCAGCCCACGCTCTACACCGCCGAGGACGGGTGGCGGACACTCAGGATCTGGGGAATGGGGATCGCGAGCCACGACCTGAACGGAGATCATCTCCCCGAGGTGTTCATCACCAGCCAGGGTGACAACAAGCTGCAGACCCTCGCCGACGGGCCGGCGCAACCCACCTATGTGGACATCGCACTGGAGACCGGGGTCACCGCGACCCGACCCTTCACCGGCCCGGACTTGATTCACCCCTCCACCGCATGGCACACCGAGTTCCAGGACGTGAACAACGACTCTTTCATCGACCTCTTCGTCAGCAAGGGCAACGTCGAGGCCATGCCCGAGTTCGCGGCCAAGGACCCGAGCAATCTCCTCATCGGGAACAGCGACGGGACCTTCACCGAAGGGGCCCAGGAAGCGGGAATCGTCTCATTCGATCGGGCCCGCGGGGCAGCGCTGGCCGACTTCAATCTCGATGGCATGCTCGACCTGATCGAAGTCAACCGCCGGGAGCCGGCCCGGATATGGCGAAACGTAGGCGCTGGAACCCCGGAACAGCCGGTGCGTGCGGGGAATTGGCTCGCCATCCACCTGGCCCAGGATGGGCCGAACCGGGATGGCATCGGCTCCTGGATCGAGGTCGACTCCGGTGGTAGGACCGTCGAACGAGAGCTGACCATTGGCGGAGGGCATGCCGGCGGACAGTTGGGCTGGTCTCATTTCGGGCTCGGCTCCGAAGACTCGGCTCGGGTCAGGGTGCAGTGGCCGGATGGCGAGCGCGGGCCTTGGATGACGGTGGAGGCCAACCAATTCGTCGACATCACCCGTGGCGGGGACGAGCCGGTGCCATGGGCCCCACGGGAAGGTTGAGACCGCTTTGCGCAAGCCAATCCTGGCCGAGGTGGAACTTCCCGACTTCGGCATGCCGGGTGCGATGCCCGAGCTCCCCGAGTGGATCTACCCCGCTCGCCTGGAAAGGCTCCGGGAGAAGGCCGACGCCGCCGGCTATGACCACCTCGTCGTCTACTCCGATCGTGAGCACAGCGCCAACATCTCATATCTGACCGGATTCGACCCCAGGTTCGAGGAGGCGGTGCTCGTCGTCGGTCCCGACGACGATCCGGCGATCCTGGTCGGCAACGAGTGCTACGGGATGGCAGGCGCAGCTCCTCTCGAAATGAGACGCCACCTCTTCCAGGATCTGAGCCTTCCCGGTCAGCCCCGTGACCGCTCTCAGCCACTGCCCGAGATCCTGGCCGCGGAGGGGATCGGGGGCGGGGGCAAGGTCGGAATGATCGGATGGAAGGACTACGGGGTACCCGAGATGATGGAGGTCCCCGCCTTCCTCGTGGACACCCTCCGGGATGCGGTGGGCTCCCAGGGGACGGTCGAGAACGCCAATGGGCTTCTGATCGGGGCCGGCGATGGGCTGCGTGTGATCAACGAGCCGGAGCAGCTGGTGATGTTCGAGTACGCGGCGTGTCAGACCTCGAGCGGCGTGCTCCGACTGATACGGAACCTGGCTCCGGGGATGACCGAGCAAGAGGGTGTGCAACTGCTGGGATGGAACGGAATGCCGCTCTCCTGTCATCTGATGCTGACGGCCGGCCCTCGAGCATCGCTAGGCCTGCTCAGCCCGAGCGATCGCCGTATCGAAAAAGGAGACAGGTTCACCGTCGCTTTCGGAATCTGGGGCGCACTCAACTGCCGGGCAGGTTTCGTGGTCGAAGACGGATCCGAACTGCCACCGAACATCGGCGACTACGTCGACCGGCTGGTAGGGCCCTACTTCGCCGCGATAGCCGAGTGGTACGGCGCCTTGCGCGTCGGGCAGAGCGGAGGCGCGCTCCACGAGATAGTCGACCGGCACCTCGGCGACCCGTTCTTCGGGATCTTCCTCAACCCGGGTCATCAGATCCATCTCGACGAGTGGGTCAATTCCCCCATCGCACCCCACTCCGAAGTCGAGCTTCGCTCGGGGATGGCATTCCAAGTCGACGTGATCCCGGCGACTGGCACCGACTACTTCACCACGAACATCGAAGACGGGATCGCCCTCGCCGACGAGTCGCTGCGCTCGGTGCTCGCCGCGGACCACCCCGAGATGTGGGCCCGTATCCAGGCACGACGTGACTTCATGTCCGGCTCGCTTGGGATCGACCTCCACCCCGACGTCCTCCCCTTCTCCAACATCCCCGCGTTCCTACCTCCGTTCTTGCTGCGCCCGGATCGGGCGATGACAATGGCCGGCTGATGACGGGCTTCGAGGTCCCGGCCGAGTCATACGACCGCTTCATGGGTCGTTTCTCCCAGCCGCTCGCCGCGGTGTTCGCCGGCTACGCCGGCGTGACTGCTGGCGAGCAGGTGTTGGACGTCGGATGCGGGCCTGGTGCCCTGACCTCGGTCCTCATCGAACGCCTCGGTTCCGAACAGGTTTCGGCAATCGACCCGTCACCGCCCTTCGTGAACGCGATCAAGCAGCGCTTTCCGACGGTCGATGTGAGGCTGGCCTCGGCCGACGCCATCCCGTTTCCGGACCAGGCCTTCGACCGTGCCCTCGCCCAGCTCGTTGTGCATTTCATGCCCGACCCTGTCGCCGGGGCCCGGGAGATGGCGAGAGTCACCCGTTCGGGGGGCACCGTCGCAGCCTGTGTCTGGGACCACGCCGGGCGCAGTGGCCCGCTGACCGCGTTCTGGGACGCGGCTCATGAGATGGACGACTTCGTCCACGACGAAGCGGGGATGCCCGGTGCCAGCGAGGGATCCCTGGCGACCATCTTCAGAGAGGCCGGGCTGAGCGACGTCGAGGACTCCTCCCTCGAAGTCGTGGTCTCGTTTCGGGACTTCGCCGAGTGGTGGGACCCGTTCACCCTCGGGGTCGGCCCCGCCGGCCAGTATGTGGCTGGGCTCGATGAAGACCGTCGCGCTCTTCTCCCGCGACCGATGCGCCGAGCTTCTACCGAGCGGCACTTTCCAGTTGCGAGCCCTGGTGTGGGCTGCCCGGGGCATCAGCCTGGCCTGAGGGCTACAGCTTCAGGAGCGCATCGGTCCAAGCGCCTCCGGCGTGGCTGGACTCGATGGCAGCTTCGACGAATCGGACACCCCAGGCTCCGTCGACGGCATTGGGAAAGTGCAGGGCCGACGGGTCGGCTGTAGTCCCGGCGCGGCGCGCTGCGATCGCTTCGGCAGCGTCGGAGTAGATGTTGGCGAACGCACCGATGAAGCCCTCGGGGTGGCCGGCAACGAGTCGAGTCGCCCGCTCTGCCAGTGGATGGGTTCTCGCCCCATTGGGTGTCCTCATCTCGGCGGGACCTTGCAATGGCTTGAAGGTGAGACCGGTAGGCCGCTCCTGCTCCCACTCGATCGAGCCCATGGTCCCCGAGACCCGAATCCGAAGGCAGTTCTCTACTCCGGCGGCGGCCTGAGTCACCCAGAACGAACCTCGGGCCCCGTTGTCGAAGCGCAACATCGCGGCAGCGAAGTCATGGACCAGCCGGTTGGGCACGATGGCCCCCACCTCAGCGGCAACCTGCTCGACTTCGAGCCCCGTGATGAATCGGGTGAGGTTGTGAGCATGAGACCCGATGTCGCCCATCACCAGAGACGGCCCGCCTTTGACCGGGTCATACCTCCAGGGAAGGCCGTCGGCGGGGTCAGGGTCGTTCTCCGACGCCTTGCCGCCCTGCACGTACTCCACCTGGACCAGCCTGATCTCTCCCAGCTCCCCGGCGTCGACCATCGCCTTGGCCTGTCGGACCATCGGATATCCCGTGTAATTGTGGGTCAGACAAAACACGAGCCCGGTGGACTCGACCCGAGCGCACACCTCGAGAGCCTCGGAGAGCGTGTTGGTTATCGGCTTGTCGCAGATGACGTCGAAGCCCGAGTTGAGCGCGGCGATGGAGTAGAGATGGTGGGTGTCGTTGGGGGTCATAACCGCCACCACGTCGGCGCCATCGACGCGGGCCCGCTCCGACTCGATCAGCTGGAGCCCGTCGCCGTAGCTGCGGTCGGGATCGAGGCCGAGCGCAGCCCCGGCTTCGATTGAGCGAGACGGGTCGGAGCTCACTGCCCCGGCCACCAACTGGTAGCGACCATCCATCCGCGCTGCCACCCGGTGGGTCTCGCCGATGAAGCTCCCCGGCCCGCCTCCGATCACAGCCAGCCGGAGGGGGCGCCCCAGAGCCGCGATCACTGGATTCTCACTCATCGCTGTCTCAGCCTTCCTGGCGCTCTTCGATGATCAGCCAGCGGTCGCCGGCGACCGGCGACAGGACAAAGGTGGTCTCGAAAGGCTCGACCTCCCGGGACTGTTCCTGCCCACCGGCGTCAAAGGTGGCCCACTCCACGGAACCAGCAGCTTGGAGCCCGATGGTTGCCTTCTGGCCACCAATTGCAGGGATCACCACCGCATGCAAGCTGTCGAAGCTGTATTCAGGGACCGCGACAACGCCAGTGGCCACAGCGCTGTCCACCCGCTCGATCATCTGATCGAGGCGGCGTCCGCCGTCGGCGACGAGGAGCAGCCTCGAATCGAGCCCTCCTACCGCCATCCCCTCGATCTCCAGATTCTCGGCCAGGGTCACGGCCAGTTCGCCAAGGTCGACTTCGGAGTTCAGGGCGGTCACCTCGGCATCCGACGTGACTTCGGGAAGGGACGCTGGATCGACCTCGACCGCAACCTCCGGCGACTCGACGTCAGCGCCAGGCTCGGCCGAGCACGCGGGCCGGAGTTCCGGCAGTCACGATCGCCGCGGCGAGCAGGATGGCACGACCGATCCCATGATCGCTCCCCGAGCGAAGACGAGGCCCGGCGCTGCGGCCACCTCTCCCCGCGTGGTCGAAACGGTCGAGCACACCGATCCCGGCTCTCGACCCGGTGCCCGGCCCACAGCCGATCGAAAACCCAGCGCAGCGGCGTCAGCAGCACCAGCCCGGCGAGCAGCCCGACCTTGGCGCCGAACTCGGTGGTCTGTGGCGCCATCAGCAGGGTGCTGGCCAACGCGATGGCCACGGCGAACCAAACGCGGGCCGTGCGACCCTGAGGAATGGTCTTGGGATCGGTGATCATGAAGAACAGGAATATCAGGATCTCCGGAGAGGTCATCACCACCCACCAGAACCTGGAGTCGCAGACCGGGGTCAGCGACCAGGACGCGGTGATGCAGTGTCCCGAGGCCGCCACCACTCCCAGTCCGACGCCGAGCGCTGCCCAGAACGTGGCAGCCATGGCCAGCAGCGCCAGCCGGCGAGTGATCAGCAACCCGCCCACCAGGATGACGAGATAGGCGAGGGCCATCCAGGGGTCGAGTGGGTGCCACCAGAAGTCCAGGGGCTCGATCCTGGTGCTGCCCAGCAGCACGAAGGCAACCACGAGACCCACGTTCGAAGGGTTGAAGATGTGGGTGCCCCGATACTTGATCAGGTACTTGGTTGCGAGCGAGAAGGCCGCGACCCCGGCGAAGTAGTACCAGCCGAACCAGGTCCAGTGGTCGCCGCGCTCGGTGCCAACGGCCCGGAGGATGAGCGCCACGCCGCTCCCGGTCAGCATTGCGCTCGCCGGCCAGACGACCTGCTTCACCTTCACGAATGTGATGACCACCTCGATCAGTGCCGCGGTGAGGATTGCGACCAAGATCTGAGGAACGGACACACGGAATCCCAGCGCGACCTGGCCCAGGACGTGGATCGAGATGATCACCGCCGCGAGATGGAGGCGGGGGTCTCTGAGCGTGGGGAGAATCAACGGATAGGCCGTCCCCCCGAGGGTGAGGGTGCGGGCCGGGGGCCGGCTCGGCGTGACCGTTGTCGCATTCCACGTCAGCGATGAAATTACCGCCTCGAAGTTGGAACCACACCGGGTGCCGGAACGGTCTAACTTGTCGCATGAATCTCATAGGAGTTGAGCAGTAGTGGCACGTTTCATCGCGCTCCGAACCGCGTGGGCAATTCCGGTGCTGCTCATCGTCACCTTCCTCACCTTCTGGGCCGTGAAGTCGGCCACCGACCCGGTCCAGAGCTACCTCCGGATCAACACCCGAGCCACGCCCGAGATGGTCGAGGAGTACAAGGAGAAGCACGGCCTGGTCGGGTCGACTCCCGAGCAATACTTCCGATGGCTGGGCAACTTCGTCACCCTGGAGTGGGGCAACTCGATCAAGGGCAATCGCCCCGGTGTTTCCCGACCTCAAGGCGGCGATCGCCAACACCCTGGTACTGGGGCTCACCGCCACTGTCGTTGGGATGACGATCGGCATCGGCATCGGCATCCTCTCCGCATTGCGTCAGTACTCGAAACTCGACACCGCCGCCACCGGCGCCGCCTTCATCGGGATATCGCATGCCGCCATTCGTGTCCGCGATCCTGCTGCAGGTCCTTTTCGCAATCATGCTCACGCAGGTGGCTTGGGCCTCGACGAGCCCTTCCTACCGGTGGCCGGGGTCTATCCGCCCGGTCAGACCGAGTTCGATCTGGGGTTGAGGATGAAGCACATGATCCTCCCGGTGACGGTGGTCGCGATCCAGATCATCGCCATATTCAGCCAGTTCATGCGGGCCTCGCTGCTCGACGTCAAGGAGTCCGAGTACATGCGGACGGCCCGGGCCAAAGGGATCTCCGAGAAGCGGGTGATCGTCAGGCACGCCCTGCGCAATTCGATGGTGCCCGGTGGTCACTCTTGGAGCACTCCAGCTTGGAGCCATCGTGGGCGGCCTGATCATCACCGAGCGGATCTTCGAGTTTCGGGGCACCGGCGACTACCTGCTCACTGCACTCGGCAATGGCGACTTCCCCCAGATCATGCCCCTGATGTTCATCATCGTGGCTTCGGTGATCTTCTTCAATCTCCTGTCCGACGTCGCCTACGCCTGGCTCGACCCCCGGGTCCGCCTCAACTGATCAGCCTTCGTAACTCGTCCTGATCTCCGTCCCTGAGGGCGGCTTCGGCTTGAAGGCTCTCCAGATCGCGGTAGATCGTGGCCACGGCCTGGATCCGATCCCCCTTGCGATAGCCAACGGCGACGTCGCGGTCGGCCGGATCCCCGCTCACGATCTCCTCGTCCCATGAGCCAGGAATCCCCACGAGATTGATGGGGACGTCGTAGTGCTGACTCCAGAAGAACGGTGGATCACGAAACGGCGCGTCCTGTCCCAGGATGTTCCGGGCGGCGGCCTGCCCCTGGCGTTGGGCCAGCACCCAGTGCTCGATCCGGACCAGCTCGCCCTCGGGGCCGGGAAAGCGCGCCACGTCGCCGGCCGCCCAAATGTGCGGGTCGCTGGTCAGCAACCTGTCGTCGACGACGACCCCGTTGTCGACGTCGAGGCCGGACTCCTCGGCAAGGTTGGTCCGGGGGAGGACCCCGATCCCGATCACAACCAAGTCGGCCTCGACCTCGGTGCCATCGTCGAGGGTGACGGTCTGCTCCCCTATCGACTCCGGCTTGCGGCCCAGATGGAAGGCGACACCGTGCTCCTCGTGGAGCGCCTGAACGAAGTGCCCCAGGGTCTCACCCACCGATCGCGCCAGTGGAACCGGCTCGGGCTCGACGACCGCCACCTCGAGGTCTCGTGCCCTCAATGACGCCGCGACTTCGAGCCCGATGAAGCCGGCGCCGACCACGACCGCCTTCCGGGCAGTGTCCAGCTGGGCGATCACGGCCCGACTGTCGGCCAAGGTCCGGATGTAGTGGACGTGGGGACGGTCCGAGCCGGGAATGTCGAGGCGTCACAGGGGCCGCTCCCGGAGCGAGCAAGAGGGCGCCGTATTCGATGGATCGGCCGTCATCGAGGACGACGATGCGCGGCAGCGCGGTCGATCGAGACAACCGAGGCCCCCAAGGCGAGCTCGATGTCGTGCTTGGCGTAGAAGTCCTCGGTCCGCAACGGCATCCACTCCTCGGGAGCGGTGCCCGCCAGGTAGTCCTTGGACACGTTGGGGCGGTCTACCGGCGCCTCGTCGCCGATCAGCGTCACCGGCCCCTGGTATCCGAGGCGACGCAAGGTCTCAGCGGCGGTCGCGCCCGCCGCCCCGGCTCCAATGATCACCACCGAATCCGGCACCGTTGTGGGAGCCGGCACGGGTTCTACGTCCCTGGCAGGGCCGGTGACGAAGACCTGGCCGGCCTCCTCCCGCACTTCGTACACCGGTATCGGGTTGAGGGCTGGTGCGCCGACTGCCTCCCCGGTCGCTCAGATCGAAGATGGCGTGGTGCCACGGGCAGTGGATCTGCTTCCCATCGCACAGCCCGTCACCGAGTGGGGCCCCATAGTGAGTGCAGCTGCCGTCCGACCGCCCTTACGCCGCCCGGAGTGCGCACCAGGATCACCGGCTTGTCCCCGACGTGGCCCACGGCCGGCCGGTCCGAGCCGATGGCCGACGCTTCGATGCCGTCGTTCTCGAGGTCAGGCCCCTCGATCTTGGTCTGAGCACTCATGCGGATTCCTCCTTGTTGGCGTGGAGCCGGACGCAGCAGTAACCCGCCTCTGGGGCGAGCTCGGCGCGCCTGTCGGATCCCGACCCGGCAAGCATGCCCTCCACCAACGCGAGGTTGAGGTCGCAGGTCGTCTCCTGGTCGAGTTGGCGCAGGGCATCGAATGGGCAGTTCCTGAACCGGATCTTACCCCCTCCTCCACCGGGCGGTACCCCAGATCGCGGAGGGCCTCGTCGAGGCCCTGTTCACCGATCTCCGAGCCGACCTCGTGTGCGACCTCGGTCAGTTGTCGTCGGGTCATGGGGCTGGTGGCGATCGCTCGGAGCAAGAGGCGCGACGCCAATTCATATCGCCGGGGCGGGAGTGAGACCTCGACCGCCCGGGACGACTGCACGTAGAGCTTCGAAGTGCGGCCGGCCCCAGGGCCGACCCGCCCGTTCACCCTCTCGAACGCGTGCTTCGAGCAATCCCTCGTCGACGAGGTGGTCCAGGTGATAGGCCGCAGCTTGCCGGGTAGTGGTTACGGCTGCGGCCGCCTCGTCCCGGGTCACCGGCGCACGCGCGTCGATCACATACTCGTAAAGGCTCCGTCGAAGTCGGCCGCCGAGGGCAGCAAGGGCGTCGAGGTCGGAATCCGAAGATCTGTGGTGGCGCCGCCGAGCGT
>CAWBJJ010000005.1:0-24167 GCA_963789135.1 uncultured Acidobacteriota bacterium | reverse complement strand
GAGCGGCGGTGTGTTCCGCATCACCGAAGGCCTACAGGAGGACTTCGGCGAGGCGAGGGTCATCGACACCCCGCTCAACGAGTCCGGGATCGTGGGGGCCGCGGTGGGGATGGCGCTGGCCGGCGGCCGCCCGGTCGCCGAGATCCAGTTCGAGGGATTCGTCTACCCGGCTTTCGACCAGATCGTCAGCCACCTGGGCCGATTCCGCTTCCGGACCAGGGGCAACTCGAGCGTCCCGGTGGTTGTCCGCTTCCCCAATGGCGCCGGTATCGGCGCCCACGAGCACCACTGCGACTCACCCGAGGCCTACTTCGTTCACGCCCCCGGCCTGGTCGTGGTCTGCCCGTCGACGCCGAGCGACGCCAAGGGCCTGCTCGCTGCGGCGCTCGAGGGCGAGGATCCGGTGATCTTCCTCGAGCCCAAGGTCCTCTACCGGGCGGGTCGGGAGGACGTGCCGACCGAGCACTACACCCTTCCCGATCGGCCGGGCCCGGGTGCGACGGGAAGGCACCGACCTCACCCTCGTCACCTACGGGGGCATGGTCCCTGTGGCCCTCGAGGCCGCCGAGCGCTCGGGGGCTTCGGTGGAGGTGATCGACCTCCGCACCCTGTTCCCTTGGGACCGGGAGGCAGTCCTCGACTCGGTCTCGCGGACCGGGCGCCTCCTCCTCGTCCAGGAGCCACAGGGCTCGGCGGGCGTGGCCGCCGAAGTCGCCGCGGTGGTCGCGGAGAAGGCCTTGTACGACCTCCAGGCGCCCGATCGTCGAGAGTCACTGGCTACGACGTTCCCTGGCCCCAGTTCGCCATCGAGAAGCACGCCCTCATCGACGTCGACCGGGTGCTTGCCGGCATTCAGGAGGCTCTCGGACATTGACCGCGGCGGTTGCGGTGTTCGGGTCGTCTCAGACCGTCATCGGCTCGTCGGACTAGAAGCGACGCAGGTGGAGAATCACGGCTCCACGATTGGCGAAAGCGGGGGTGGCGGTCATCACCGGTGGGTATGGAGGCACCATGGAGGCGGTCTCCCTCGGCGCATCCACGGCCGGGGGCAGGGTGATCGGCGTGACCGTCCCCACGCTCTTTCCCGATCGCTCGGGTGCGAACAGCTACGTCGATGAGCTGATCGAGGCTCCGACCCTTTCCTCGAGGATCGACATCCTGATGCAAAGAGCCGACACGACCATCACCCTTCCGGATCCGTCGGCACCGCAACCGAGCTGCTCACAGCCTGGAACATGAACTTCATCGCCCGTCGAACCGGAGGCCGACCCTTCCCGAGCACCGCGGTCGGAGCCCAGTGGCAAAAGGTGGCCGATGCGCTAGTCCTGCACATCGGGGTCGAAAACCACGATATTCATTGGGCAAATACGGCCGACCAGGCAGATCGACTGGATCCTGGCGCAACTGGGAATCCATGAGTAGGCACCGGCGGCCACCTAGTCTCTGGCCAGGTCATGACACACATCCGTTCCGAAACCAAGTCCTCGTCCAAGCACAAAATCGCCGACTGTCGCAAGGGCCGTCACGACTATGGAGAGGGCCAGCACATCGGTGCCACGATCATGCGCCACGTTTGCCTGACGTGCGCATATGTGACCATCGACCTAAGCGGCGCCGAAGAGACACTTCCGAGCGCTCCCCCTCTGAGCTGACCACCGCCACGCAGTAGGCGGTCAGCCGCCTCTAGTCTCCCGCCCGTGCCACGACTCATTCGAGCCGCCGGGGGGGTGGTCATCAAGCGGACCCGGAAAGGCAAGCTGAAGGTCCTGGTCACTCATCGTCCGCGATACGACGATTGGTCCCTTCCCAAGGGCAAGGCAGACGCCAAGGAAAAGCCCGAAGACACGGCAGTCCGCGAGGTGCTGGAAGAGACCGGATATCACTGTCGGGTCATCGCTCCACTTGGCAAGACCCGATACCGGGTGTCGAACGCGAACAAGGAAGTCGCCTGGTTTGCCATGCGGCCTCTCCCCGACAGCCCGGGTTTCCGCCCCAACGCCGAAGTGGACTCGCTCAAGTGGCTTTCACCAAAGAAAGCTGGGGCCCTGGTCGACTACGAGCACGACCGCAACCTCCTGATCGAAACGGATCTCAAGAAGCTCTCCCGGACCGGCACTCTGTTCCTGGTCCGCCATGCCGTCGCCGGTGACCGCTCGAAGTGGAGCACTGAGGATCGGCACCGGCCGCTGACCAAGCTCGGACACCGCCAGGCGAGAGCCATCGCGGAGCGGTTGGAAGGGCGAGGCGTCGAGCGGATCATGTCGAGCCCATACGACCGCTGCACGCAAACCGTGGACCCCCTGTCCCGGGTAAGCGGCGCCGGCGTGGAGATGTCGGACGCTCTTGCAGAGGACGCCGACCCGAGTGACGCCTGGGCCCTGTTGAAGGCCATGGTGGGGCAGAACGCGGTGCTCTGCACCCACGGGGACGTGGTCCAGGGGATCCTGGAGCGAGCGATCGACTCCGGCATCAGGGCCGGCTCCCGGATCTACTACTCCAAGGGCTCGACGTGGGAGGTCGAGGTGGCGGGGGGCAAGTTCATCAGCGGCAAATACTTCCCGCCCCCGGACAAGTAGCAACGACCGACTTCAAACGGTCTTGGTGCCCGCCACCCAGTCCCGATAGAGGGAGGCGTAGAGCCCATTCTGGCTGATCAGGTCGCGATGATGGCCTCTCTCCACGAGACGGCCCTTGTCAAACACCAGCACCTCGTCGGCGCCCTCGGCCGTCGCCAGACGGTGGGCAATGGTGACCGAGGTCCGGCCCTCGATTAGGTGCCTGATGGCATGCCGCAGCGCCACGTCGAGCGCGGGATCGACCGCCGAAGTCGCTTCGTCGAGCACCAGGAGGTCCGGCGAGCCGATCCAGGCCCGCACCAGCGCCACCAGCTGGCGCTCCCCGGCTGAGAGATTGCTCCCCCGCTCTCCGACCGGGGTGTCGAGGCCGGCGGGAAGCCCGGCCACCCAATCACCGAGCTCCAACTCGTGGAACGACGTCCAGATCTCGGCATCGCCTGCCTCGGGGCTGCCGTAGCGGACGTTTCCGGCGATGGTGTCATCGAAGAGGAATCCCTCCTGAGGGACGAAGGCCACTCTGGAGCGCAACTCGGCAAGTGGCACCCGCTTGGCATTGACCCCACCGATGGTGACCGCGCCCCCACTTGGGTCGACGAGGCGCACCAGGAGCTTGGCGAAGGTCGTCTTCCCGGATCCGGTCTCCCCGACCACTGCCACCCGGGACCCGACCGGGATGTCCACGGTCACTCCTTGCAGCACCTCAGCCCCCTCGTCGTACGAAAAGTTGACGTCTCTGAACTGGGCGCTCAGCCCTCCCGGTCGGAGGTGCTCGGGATCTTCCGGGTCGGCGACTTCGATCTCGCTGTCCAGGGCGCCGAGGATCCGGCGCAAGCCCGAGGCCGCGCTCTGGGCGAACTCCAGGGTCTCGACCACGATCTGAAGCGGCTCGATCAACAGATTCGTCAGGAAGAGGAACGCAATCAGGGTTCCGGCGGTCATTCCCTGATTCACTCCGATGATGATCCCGGTGACCACGATTGCGGCCGTGAGTAGCCCGGCGAATATCTCGGCCGAGGAGAAGAGGATGTTGCCGAAGCGGGCGGTTCGGAACTCCGACCAGAAACGCCGCTCCAGGGCATCGGCGACCTTGACCTTCGTCGGCTCCTCGATCCCGTAGGAACGGACCACCGGGATCGCGGTGATCGACTCGCTGAGCACACCGAGCGAGTTGCCGACCTCGGTGCGAACCCGGTCGTAGTTGCGGGAAAGCACGACTTGGAACCAACGCATCAGGCCCAGGTAGAGCAAGACACCTACCAAGGCCACCAGGGCGAGGCGCCACTGGTAGAAGGACATGACCACCAGCGCCAGGAAGACCTGACTCCCGGCGATGACGATCCCTACGCCTCCCCACTCCATGAACTCCTCGAGTGTGGTTACGTCCGAGGTCACCCGCGAGACCAGGTCACCACGACGGTCGGCCTCGGTATGGAGCACCGAGCGGCGGAGCAGGTGGCGGAAGGTCATGATCCTGAGGTCGGAGAGGCCGGTGGAGGAGCTTCGGATCAGCCGATGGATCGCGGCCCGGCCAACGAAGGCGCCGACAACCAGACAGACGAGGGCGATGGCCGACTTCTGCAGGACTCCGGCCATGTCCACGCCGCCGGGAGCCAGGATCTCGTCGTCGATGATCTTCTGCATCACGATCGGGGTGACCACCGTGATCGCTTGTCCAAACATGGCCATCAAGAGGGTGAGCTTCAGCCCGTGGCGTAGCGCCGGAGCCACCCGGAATGCCCGAACCAGGATCGTGCCGCTGGATGTGGGCTGCGCTCACGACGCCTCCTCCGCCATCCTCTTGGCGTCTTCTTCGTAGGCCTGGACCAAGCGGGCATATCCGGGGGTGGTGGCAAGCAGCTCGTCGTGACGCCCATGGGCCACCACCCGACGCTCGTCTACATAGACGACCTCGTCGGCGAGCCGGATCGAGGCCGGGCGATAGGCGACCACCACGATGGTCGAGGGGAGCTCGGCAGAGCGCAGGCTGCGCAGGATCTCGGCCTCCACGGACGGGTCTACCGCAGAGGTGGCATCGTCGAGGATCAGGACTCTCGGCTTGCGGATCAGGGCACGGGCCAGAGCGATTCGCTGCCGCTGCCCACCGGACAGCGTTGTGCCCCGTTCACCGAGCTGCGTCTCGAATCCGCTGGGCAGTGCGGAGATGAATTTGTCGGCTCCGGCCAGCCGGGCGGCATTTCGAACTTCGGTCTCGGAGAACTCCTGGCCAAGGGTGATGTTCCCCTCCACTGTGTCATCGAAGAGGAAGGCGTCCTGGGTGACGTAGGACACCTCCTTGGGCAGCTCGGAGGCTCCGAACGAGCGCAGGTCCTGGCCGTCGATGTGGATCGCACCCGCCGCCGGGTCCCAGAGGCGGGCCATGAGCAGAGTGAGGGTCGACTTGCCTGAAGCGGTGGGACCGACGACTGCCAGGGTGGTCCCGGCGGTGAGATGGAGATCGAGTCCCTCGAGCACCGGGGATTTCGGGTCATACGAGAACGACACGGTCTCGCCGTGGATTGGGGCCGCGCCGGCGTCGGTACGGGCCAGGGCGTCCCCGTATTCCATGAATTCGTCCGCCTCGAAGACGCCTTCGACCCGCCTCCAGCCGGCAAGGCTCCCTGCCAGGTCCCAGAGAACGAACCCGATGAGCTGGATCGGAAAGGCGAGCAAAGCCAGCAGATATGCGACGGTCACGATTTCCCCGGGGGTCACTGCCCCCTGCTCGACGAGGTACGCGCCGACGGCCAACAAGGAGATGATCAGCGCCTGAGGCAGGGCGCGGATCACAGCCTGATAGGAAGCCCAGGTCGAGTTCACCTTGATCAACCTGTCTCGAAGCTCATCGGAGCCGACTCCGAAATGGTTGGCCACGAAGTCCTCGCGGCCCAGGGACTTGACGGTCAATGCCCCGTCAAAGGACTCATGGGCCACCGCTGCGACCTCGCCACGGGACGCTTGGACCCGCTCCCACAGCTCGAAGGTCACCCAGCTTCCCTTTATGTCGACCACGATTATCACAACCAAGCCCAGGAATGCGCCCAGCCCCAGCCAGGGGTCGATGGCCGTGATCATCACGATCGTCCCCACGAGGAGCAGGGAAACGCCTGTGGCATAGGGAAGCGGGCCGAGGACTCCCGTGCCCTGATCGACGTCGGCGTCGGCAACCGCGAGCAAGTCGCCGATCGACTGCCGGTTCAGCCATGACATGCGCAGCGAGAGCTGGTGCTCGAGGAGCTGATTTCGCAGGTCACGCCGTGTGCTGAACTGGAGCCAGCCTGCCGCAGTGCGTCGGAGGACGATTCCGCCGGCTTTGAACACTGCCACGACGAGGATGGCGGCGGCCGCCGGCAGCAAGAGCCCCTCCGGAGAGACCCCCTTGTCGAGCACCGGGATGATCAACTCGTCCGTGACTCGGCCGATCACCAATGCGGAGGCAATGATGGCCCCGGCAAAGACGGCGGCACCGAACACGGCGAGCCCGAAGGCCGCCGGGTGCCCTTTGACGAAGCGCCAAATGAGGCTGACTCCTTCGCGCAGCACCAACCAGGGAGAGTTCTTCTCGGAAGACATGGGTATCGAATCTGACAACCGGCAATGGCACCGAGACCTTCCACGGTCGGGCCGGCCGGATCGGCGATTGTACGACCGGGGTGTTCGAATCCCGGCCGAATTAACGGGAGTGCGAGCTAGACCAGGTCGGCTTCGCGGATTCCGAAGGACGGGTGCCGGAGGCGGCACAGCGCCAGCTTCTCCAGCTGCCGGATTCGCTCCCGGGTGAGGTTGAACTCGTCACCGATCTCTTCCAAGGTGCGGGGCACGCCGTCGTAGAAGCCGTAGCGCAGGGCCAGGATCCGTCCCTCACGCTCAGGAAGTCGCTCGATGGAGACCCGAAGCGAGTTGGCAACGTCCATCTCTTCGGTCATCTGCACCGGGTCGGCGGCGTCCTCGTCCTCGATGAAGTCACCGAGCTGGGCGCCATCCTCACCTATCGGCTGCTCGAGCGAGACCGTGTCGGCAACGCTCAGTGCCAGCTCGACCTTGTCGGCGGTGACGCCAGCCTCCTCTGCGATCTCTTCCGGCCTCGGGTCTCTTCCCAGTTCAGCCTTCAGCGACGCCTGGGCGGCTCGCACCGCAGCCAGCGTGTCGTGCAGATGGACCGGGATACGCACCGTGCGCGATTTGTCGGCGATTGCCCTGGTGATCGCCTGACGGATCCACCAGGTGGCGTAGGTCGAGAACTTGAAGCCCTTGCGCCAGTCGAACTTCTCGACGGCTCGGATCAGGCCCAGGTTGCCTTCCTGAATCAGGTCGAGGAAGTCGATGCCCGAAGTGTTCGCATAACGCCTGGCGTTGGCGACAACGAGCCGGAGGTTGGCAGTCAGGAAGTCGTCCTTGGCCTGGGCCCCGCGGCGGGCCAACCGGCGCAACTCCATCTCCTCGCGCTTCCCGCTGTACTCGCCTTTCTCCAGCTTCTCGGCGGCTTCTTCGCCGGATTCGATCTTCTGGGCGAGCTCCACTTCCTGTTCGGCAGTGAGCAGGTCGTACTCGCCGATCGCGGTGAGGTACTGGGAGACGAGGTCGGTGGTGAGGCGGCCGCGCTCGTCCGTCAGCTTCGAGTGAAGCCGCGGGCGTGGTTTATCGGTCTTGTCGGTACGCGTTTCAGCAGCAGCCATAAAGTTCTAAGTCCTCCTGGGGGCCCGTGAGCGGGGAATCTGTGTTCCCCGGGCCGACCAACTATGACACAAGAAGGGCGGTTTGTGAACCCCCCTCTTTTCCACACTGTTAGACGTGCTGGTTGTTGACAAAGTTCCCACCGATCAAACCTCTTCGACGAACTGGAGGACCCTCGTCCCTCCTGAGTCCTCCAGGTCGAGCTCTCGCCCGGCGCGGCCCACCGATAATCGGTGAGAAGCCACCCGGGGCAGCCAACCCAGATACAGCGCCTCCTGCGCCATCACCGGGCCCGGGCACATCATCCTGGTGCCGGCGGCCACGCCGATCTCGAGTCGGTCGGGGGTGAGGGTGTAGGCGGCGGTGTAACGGTTACAGCCGGAGCTACCGGAGAGCCTTCCGTCATGGTCGAATTGGAGAGTGACCAACACGTCTCCCAACACAGATGTGAACCCGTTCTCACCGTCGTGAATTCCCATCAAGACCCAGGTCACTCCCGCTATTTCCTCATCGATCGGTGTGAGGTGCACCAGGACCTGATCCCCATCACGAACCTCGAGATGGCTCTCCGCCGGCGAGAGGCTCGCCCCACGTTCCAGGAGGCCCAAGAAGGCGTCCTCCTGGGCCATGACGTCCGGAGAGCAGGCCATCATGGTCCTACCCAGCGGCCCGACCACTCCGCTCTCGAGGCGGCCGAAGAAGCGATTGCAGCCGCCGAATCCGGCGACCGCCCCGTCTTCGGAGATCTCGAGAGTGAGATAGGTCCCCTCCAATGGCGGTCCCCATCCCTCGGGGCCGGCCATGGCCGTCACTGCCCATTTGCCGACTGTGGTCACTCCCCTTCTCCTTTTGCGTCCTGGTCCCATTCCGAACCGAAGAACATTCGGGGGCTGATGGCGAACCTGACCCAACCCCTGGCCTGCTCGAGGCCGTGCCAGTGGTCGGCGAGGAGATCAATGGCGACCACGGCGCCCGTGCGCATCTCCAAGCGGCCCCCGCTGATCCGCTCGGCGAGCATCGACCAGGTCGGCTCATGCCCGACCAACATGATTCGCCCCTCCTCGCCGACTCGCTCCTGCGTTGCCTGGAGCACGCTGTCCGGTCCCGTCCCGTAGAAGTCGGGTGCAACCAGCACCGGGCACTCCCATTCGCCGGCACGGGCAGCTTCCTCAGCCGTCGCTCGGGCACGCATCGCAGACGATGTCAGAACCAGGTCGGGGACCTCGTCCCAGGCCGAGAGCACGCGGCCCATGACAGTGGCACTCCGATGGCCGCGGGGAGCAAGAGGCCGATCATGATCCGATGAGTACGAGGCGTCCCAATCGGACTTGGCATGGCGCATGAGGAGAATGGTCTTCACCGCGTGCAGACTACGAAATCACGGCTGTCCGGGCCTGGGTCAGACCTAGCCTGATCCGATGCCGGAGCCGTCCACCCTCCTCGTTTTCCTCGGCGCTTGCCTGCTCCTGTTCATCATCCCGGGGCCTGCGGTGCTCTACATCGTCACCCGCAGCGTCACTCAAGGCAGGCGGGCCGGTTTGATCTCGGTGCTCGGCATCCATCTCGGCAGCCTGGTCCACATCGCCGCTGCAATTGCCGGCCTCAGCGCATTGATCGCCGCTTCGGCGACCGCCTTCGCAGCCATCAAATGGGCCGGCGTCGCCTACCTCCTCTACCTCTCGCTGGTGGCCTTCCGCTCGACCGGCAAGAGCGTGGCGATGGAGAAGCTGGAGCCCATGTCGGAGCGACGCATCTTCTGGCAGGGCGCCGTGGTCAACATCCTCAACCCCAAGACCGCTCTGTTCTTCCTGGCGTTCGTGCCTCAGTTCGTGGACCCGGCATTGGGGAACCCGACCCTGCAACTGGTGGTGTTGGGAGCCGTTTTCGTGATCGCGGGGATGATCAGTGACGGGACCTACGCCCTACTGGCCGGCGCCGCCGGGGACCGTTTCATGCGGCGCCCCTCCTGGCGCCGGGCCCAGGGGTACGTGGCAGGGACGATCTACCTGGGCTTGGGAGTGGCGGCCGCGGTCACCGGCCGCACCGGCGACTAACCGGCAAGACGGGCCGCTGTCGTGAAGATCCTGGAGTCAGGAAAGTCTTCGCAGTAGTTGTAGGGATAGGCGACCCTGATCACACCATCGGTTCCCACGACGAACTCCCCGGCCTGCATCCAGGGATCGTCGACCAAAGGCCGGCCCAAGGCGCGGCGCGATTCCTGGAAGGCGACTCCGGTCTCTTCAGCCAGATCGCAGAAGTCGTCGGGGGCGTCGTAGAGGACCTGCTCCCGGGACCAATGCCCCAGCCCGAAAGCTCGGTGAGTGGAGTAATCCGCGTCAGCGAGCATGGGTACCGGAACCCCGTACTGCTCCTTGTAACGGGCGACTCGCTCCCGGTCCCCTGGGGCCACCACCACGACTTCGAGCCCGGCGTCCAGGTACCCCGGGAGATCGACTTTGAGAAGCTCGGCACGCTCGAGGCCGCAGCCGCAGCCCAAGTGCCGCCAGAGAACGACGAGGGCCGGCTTCTCAGACCAGAACGATCCGAGCGTCACAGGCGCGCCGTCCTCCCCTGTCAGCTCGAGATCGGGCGCCAGGTCCCCGCGTCGCAACGGGTTTCCGGGGAGAGTCGGCCCGTCCAGCCAGTGTTGAAGCCAGCGTCGCTCGGCGTTTTGATAGAGCTCGCGAGTGTCGATCTCGCCCATGACCCGGAAGTTAACCGGGCTCGAAGGGGTACGGTCGGATCGTGCCCAACCGGCTCGCCGACTCGACCTCCCCATACCTGCTCCAACACCAGGACAACCCGGTGCACTGGCAGGAATGGGGTGACGACGCCTTTGCCGAGGCCCGGAAGCGCGACCAGCCGGTCCTGCTCAGCGTCGGCTATTCGGCTTGTCACTGGTGTCATGTCATGGCCCACGAGTCGTTCGAAGATCCGGAGACGGCCGCCGAGATGAACCGGCTCTTCGTCAACGTCAAGGTCGACCGCGAGGAAAGGCCAGACGTCGACTCGGTCTACATGGAGGCGGTTCAGGCGATGACGGGCCGCGGGGGTTGGCCGATGACGGTGTGGCTGACACCCGACGGTGAGCCTTTCTACGCCGGGACCTACTTTCCTTCCGACGATCGGCACGGGATGCCGTCGTTCCGCCGGGTCATGGCCGCAGTCTCCGATGCATGGGTGAATCGCCGCAGCGAGGTCCTGGAGCAGTCGGGGCGGCTCACCGAGGCCATCGGCAGGGCAATCCCACCGGCCGAGGCTCTCCCCGGCGAGGAGGTGCTGGCCGCCGCACACCGCCAGATCGCGACTTCATACGACCCGATCAACGGGGGATTCGGCGACGCACCGAAATTCCCCCAACAGCCGATCCTCGAGTTCCTGCTCCGCACTCACGGCGAGCCCTGGGCGGAGAAGAGCGCGGCGATGCTGAGACGGACCCTGAGCGAAATGGCCGACGGCGGCATCCACGACCAACTCGGCGGCGGATTCGCCCGGTACTCGGTCGACAACCAATGGCTGGTCCCCCATTTCGAGAAGATGCTGTACGACAACGCCCAGCTGGCCCGGATCTATCTCTGGGCCGGCATCGAGCTTCGAAGAGCCCCGATTCATCGAGGTTGCCCGCTCCACACTCGACTACATGCTCACCGACCTGCACCATCCCGAGGGCGGCTTCTATTCGGCGGAAGACGCCGACTCCGAAGGCGTCGAGGGCAAGTTCTACGTGTGGACCCTGGGCGAGTTGAGCGACGTGCTCGGCGAGGAGGACGCCGCCGAGGCAGCCCGCTTCTTCGGCGCAACCAGGCACGGCAACTTCGAGGGCTCCAACATCCTCTACCGCCCGACCAGCGATCCCATGACCGACCGGTTGGAGGCGATCAGCCGACGGCTTCTCGAGGTCCGAGCGCAGCGGGTGCGACCCGGCCTCGACGACAAGGTGGTGGCCTCCTGGAACGGCCTGGCACTGCGGGTGTTGGCCGAAGCGGGGGCTGCTCTCGCGGACGACCGCTACCTGCAAGCCGCAACCGATTGCGGCGGCTTCATGGTCCGAAATGCGATCAAGGACGGCACCCTGATGCGTTCCTGGCGCCAGGGTCAGGCCCGGGTGCCCGGCTTCCTCGAGGACTACGCCGCCCTCGCTCTGGGCCTCTTCGGCCTGTTTGCCGCCACCGGGGATGTGGAGTGGTACCAACAGGCGGCCACTCTCGTCGCGAGCATTCCCGAGCCGATTCGGCGACCTCGACGGAACCCTGTACGACACGGCGGAAGATGCCGAACAGTTGATCAAGCGACCGAGAGACCCGGTGGACAATCCGCTCCCTTCCGGCAACGCCCTCGCCGCCGAGGCCTTGCTCACACTCGCCTCGTATACCGGTGAGGAGAAATGGCGCCAGTCCGCCGAACGGGCCTTGCTCTCGTCGTCCGCCCTGGTCGACCGCTACCCGTCGATGGTCGGGCACCACCTCTCGGTGCTCCATGCCCTTGGCACCAGCCGGGAGCTGGCCGTCGTCGGCCCCGAGCCGGCACCGTTCGCGGAGGTCTTCTGGTCGCGATTCCGACCTGAGGTGGCCTATGCCGCATCCCCGACGAGCGACGACCGGGTGCCACTCCTCGCCAATCGTGGGTCGCCGACCGGCACCCTGGCCTATTTTTGCCAGGGACATGTCTGCAACCTCCCTGCATCCAACGCCGATGAGCTCCGGGAGCAACTGGCTGGCTAGGGCGGAGAAGCTTTGCCGCACCGTGTGGCGGTTGTACTTTGATCCGCAACCGGCTGGAAGGAAGACGTCATGGTTCTCGACTACATCGACGATCTGAATTGGCTCGCCATCCTGGTGGCGGCAATCGCCTGGTTTGCCTTCAGCGCCATCTGGTACTCGATTCCGCCGCTGAGCAACGCATGGATGCAGAACGCCAAGGTGACCCCCGGAGAGGGACCACCTCTGGTCAAGATCCTCGTCCCCACCTTCATCGGCTACTTCGTGACGACGATCGTCATCGGGTTGTTGGTCAATGCGATGGACGCCGACTCCTGGCAGGACGGGTTCGCACTCGGAGCGTCTCTGGGGATCGGCTTCGGAGTCGTCGGCGCCCTCGTCAATCAGCTGTATGAGCAGAAAGGGCGCATCTACTGGTTGATCAACGGGGTCAACGCAATCATCGCCTACTCCATCGTCTCAGTGATCCTCAGCCTCTGGGACTGAGTCCACCGTGACCGGATCGACGTCCTCGCTCCGGACCTGGAGCGCTTCGGCCGAGGTGAGCACGTAGGCGATCCAGAGCGCGTCGGCCAGCGCCAGGTGCGACAACTGCATCCAGGTCGGCACTCCAAAGGCGACGTTGAGCGCACCGGTGATCAGCATTGCCCCCACCAGAAGCGACCACCGCCCTGGCCGGCCCGCTCGCGTGGCTGGTCGCCCCTGCCCGAGAGCCACCAGGCGATCACCGCGGCGACGACGGCGAGGACGGGGTGGACGATCCGGAGGTCGGTGAGAAAGTGAGACTCGCCCAAGCTCCCACCGCCTGACTTGGGGAAGAGGGTGTCGGCGAGGGCGGTGACCGCGCCCGATGCCGCGATCAGCACCAGTGCGGACCCGCCAGCGAGGACCCATCGGGTCTTTGTCGGCTCGGCCTTCGTGTCGAGGCGCCGCCCGCCTGCGAGCCAGAAGGCGGTCAGGGTCAGAGCGGCCAACAGGAACAGGGTGTTGACCAGGTGAAGCGGGACGGCCACAACCCGAGCCGCTGAGGCGTCCTCGGCGACCCAATCGGCGAGGACGATCATGGCGCCGATCAGTGCCTCGATGACGATGGCCAACACGGAGAGGGCTGCTCCCCGTCTCGCCGGCTCGCCGCGCGGGGCTGGCCCGCCAGACCAGACACCGCGAGCACGACAACGAGGACCAAGGCGATCCCGCTCATGGCGCGGTGGGTGAACTCGATGGTGGTTGCGCCCCCCATCTCGGGAACGAGGACTCCCTGACACGTGGGCCAGGACGACCCGCACCCGGCCCCGCTGCCGGTGGCCCGCACCAGGGCGCCAAGAGGCTATCACCAGGACGTTGAAACCGATGACAAACCAGGCGTAGCGGGCGAGGCGAGGCACGCTCGGGAGGTTAGACCCCCCGAAATTTGAGCTATCAGGGCTCAGATCGTGACCTGTCGGCCCAAATTACGATGGGGAGTGCATGGACATCCATCCCGACGTGGTGGCCACGGTCGGCAACACCCCGCTGATCCGGCTTTCTCGAATTCACCCGCCGGGGAACCTGGTGGCCAAGCTCGAGTCGACCAATCCCGGAGGCTCGGTCAAAGAGCGGATCGCGATCGCCATGATCGATGCCGCGGAGAAGTCGGGGCATCTCCGGCCCGGGGGGACCATCGTCGAGCCCACCTCGGGCAACACCGGTGTCGGCCTGGCGATGATCGGCGCGGTGCGCGGGTATCGGGTCATCTGCACCGTTCCCGACAAGGTCTCCAAGGAGAAGCAGGACCTGTTGAAGGCGTACGGAGCAGAAGTCGTTGTCACCCCTACCGACCTCCTGCCCGAGCACCCTGAGTCGTACTACGGAGTGGCCCGGCGCCTGGCCTCCGAGATCGATGGCGCCTTTCATCCCGACCAGTACTCGAACCCCGCCAATCCCGAGGCGCACTACCGCACTACAGGCCCCGAGATCTGGGAGCAGACCGGGGGCGCCGTCGACGTCAGTCGTGATCGGGGTCGGCACCGGAGGCACCATCTCCGGGGTGAGCCGCTACCTGAAGGAACAGAATCCAGCGATGCTCGTGGTTGGCGTCGACCCCGAAGGGTCGATCTACACCGCGGACGACAGTTCCGAGGTGCACCAGTACGCCGTTGGAAGGAGTCGGCGAGGACTTCTACCCCGAGACTGTCGACCTCGATCTGATCGACCGCTGGATCGGGGTGACCGACGCCGACTCGTTCGCAATGACCCGCCGCCTGGCACGCGAAGAGGGGATCTTGGTTGGTGGTTCCTGTGGGATGGCGGCCCATGCCGCACGCGTCGTCGCCGCCGAAGACGCCAGCCGGCTCGTGGTGGTCATCCTCCCCGACTCGGGACGCGGCTATCTCTCGAAGGTGTTCAACGACGAGTGGATGGCCGACGAACGGCTTCGAGACGTGAGTTGGCCCCCGGCGAACCGGGGGCCTACTCATCGAAGTTCAGCTCTGGCGTTGCTTCGGCGATCACGCCGCCACGAATGGACGAGGTCCGTGGTATCCAAAGCCGGGTGGTCCGAGTGTGGAGTCGCCACCTGTCCCGAAGGACGAGCGGCGCACGCGGTCAGCGCCGCTCAGCGCTCGACCACCTCCAGAGTCCAAAGACTTTCATACAACCTAGGACCACCTCCTTTCTCTGGTGAGTGTAAGTCTGCCACGCACGGTCGCCTTCGTGCCAGCTTTTTTCTCACCCCCGGAAGACATCCGGCGGGATCGGGTCCTGGATTCGCCTCCGGGCATTGAGCCCTGACAGGTATTGCTTGGGAAAGTCGAAGTCGGCGTAGCCGAGGTCGATCGCCGCGTTGAGCGTCCAGTACGGGTCGACCAGGTGGGGTCGAGCCAGGACGCAGAGATCCGCCCTCCCCGAGACCAGGATGTTGTGGACGTCGTCGATGCTCGACACAGCGCCAACGGTCATGGTCGGGAATTTCCGCCTTCGTGTCGTATCCGATCGCTGAACGGCGTCTGGTACAGACGCCCATAGTCGGGGTCGGCATCGATCGAGGTCTGACCGGTAGAGACGTCGACGATGTCACACCCCGACGCTTTGAGCTCCCGGGCGAACGCGACGGCATCGTCACCGTCGAACCCTACCGGAACCCAATCGGTGGCGGAGATCCGCACCGAGATCGGCTTGTCCGCCGGCCACGCCTCTCGGACCGCGGCGAACACTTCGAGTGGATACCTCATCCGGTTGTCGAGGGAGCCCCCGTACTCGTCCCCTGCGCTGATTGGACAGCGGAGTCAGGAAGCTCGACATGAGATAGCCATGGGCGAAATGCAGTTCGAGCAAGTCGAATCCTGCTCGGTCCCCCCGAACCGCGGCCTCGACGTGTTGGGTCGACGCACCAGGTCCATGTCCTCGCGGGTCATCTCCTTGGGGATCTGGCTGTCGGGCCGGTACGGGATCGGTGAGGGCGCGATCAGGTCCCAGTTCCCTGACTCGAGAGGCTCGGTGTCGCCCTCCCACATCAGCTTGGTCGATCCCTTGCGACCAGAGTGGCCGATCTGGAGACCGATCCTGAATTGGTGTGCTCATGGACGAAGTCGACGACCTCTGGCCCAGTAGCCGCCTGCTCCTCGGTCCAGATCCCGGCGCAACCGGGGCTGATCCGGCCCTCGGCGGAGACACAGGTCATCTCGGTCATGACCAGCCCTGCACCGCCCACCGCCCGGCTCCCGAGATGCACCAGGTGCCACTCGTTGGGCATGCCGTCGACGGCGGTGTACTGGTCCATCGGTGAGACCACGATCCGGTTGGCGAGGACCATGTCCCGCAGCCTGAAGGGGTGGAACATCGGCGGCACCGACCGCGCCGACCGGATCGGTTGCCGTGGTCGGTGGCGGCGTACCAGGAGTCGACCTCGCCATGTACGCCGGGTCCCTGACCCGGAGGTTGTCGTAGGTGACCCGCTGGCTTCGGGTCAGCATGCTGAACACGAACTGCTCGGGGTCGAGGCTCCGATAGCGGTCGGCGCCTTCGAACCACTCGAGGCTGGCCCGCGCCGCCCGCTGCAGGCTCTGCACCTCCGGCCGCCGCGACCTCTCGTAGGACTCGAGAGCGTCATCGAGCGGTGCGCCGGCGGCGAGAGCCCCTGCCGAGTGCGAATCGCATCCTCCATCGCCAGCTTGGTGCCCGACCCAACCGAGAAATGGGCGGTGTGGGCGGCATCTCCGATCAGCACCACGTTCCGGTGGTGCCACCGGCCACAAGTCACGGTCGGGAATCGAAGCCATCTCGAGTTGTTGCCCAGCAGGCGTCGACCGTCCAGGTGGTCCGAGAAGAGCTCGGAGCAGCGCTCGATGGCGAACTCGATCACTGAGCTCCCGTAGCGAAGCTCGCCTCCCGTTGCATCGAGCCCGAGGGCGGCCCAGGTCTCCGGCGAAGTCTCGACGATGAAGGTGCTCCCCTCGTCACCGTAGGGGTAGACATGAGCCCAGACCATCCCCTCCGCAGTGTCGAGAAAGATGAAGTTGAACTCCGGGAACACCTTGTCCGTGCCGAACCAGACATAACGGTTGCGGCGCTCGTCGACATGGGGGAGGAGCTCGCCGCCGAGATGCCTGCGAACTGACCGAGTTGGCCCCGTCTGCGCCCACGATCAAGTCGGGCTCGCCGAGAGAGATGAGATCGACGACCTCGGCGCCGAATTCGAGCGCCACCCCGAGGTCACGGGCCCTCCCGGTCAGGGTTTCGAGCAGACGCCGACGCGAGATCGCCGAGAATCCATGGCCGCCGGAGGTGAACTCCTCTCCGTCGGGATGGTGAACCCTGATCTCACCCCATCGCCGAAACCCGGACGCCAGCTCGGTGTAGCTCGCGGCATCGGCGATCTGGAAGTTGTCGAGCGTTTCGTCGCTGAACACGACCCCGAAGCCATAGGCGTCCCCCGGCTGATTCCGCTCCAGGACCCGGATCCGGTGCCCCTGAGCCTGTTGGGCGAGGAGAATCGACAGATAGAGCCCGGCCGGGCCACCCCCGACGATCACGACATCCAGACTTCCCTGGCTCATCTCGGCCCCATCGAGCCAACGTTAGGAGGGCGGTGCCCCGGCCTTCGCTCGAGGTGATCAGGGAATCAGAGCCGGAGCGTGCCGAAGAAATCGTCCCACCATGAGCCCAAGGCGTCGATGGTGCTGGAGAAGGCCCAGAGCAGGATGATGACCAGAGCCACCAGCAACACGATGGTGGCCAGGTTCCGGACCCGGTACAGCTGTCGCTGCGAGGAGTCCTCCATGTATGAGGGCTCGACCATGGGAGGAGTCGCAGCAGACAGGACGAATGGCTCCGGGGGCTCTACGAATGCGGGTGCTGGAGTCGGTGAAGCCATATTTGAAGTTACCGGTGTTTTCCACAACGTGTCGGCCGGGGCGGTTGGTTCCCCAACGCCGGCAGGCTCCTCATTCGGCGGTTCCGGGTCGGCAACGGGTTCCGGTTCCGTGATCACGTCGGCGGGCGGCGGAGCCGGGTCGGCAAGGTCCAACTCGAACACGGGATAGGGATCTTCGACCTCGACTGCAGGATGCTCGGGCGCATCGGAGAGAACGGCGGCCGACCCGCCCATCATGGAGCCTCGAGAGTCGGCGCTGAGGCTGGCCAGCGCCTGTTCGACAGTCGGGCTGGACTCCTCGACGGGCAACGCCAAGCCGGCCTTGTCGAAGAGCGAGCGCTTGTCGAGGTCGAGCACGGCGGCCAGCGCGTTGACCACTCCATCGTCGCTGGGCACCGAGGCATCGTCGCTCCCAGCTCCGGATGGTCGTCGCGGAGCGGCCGACCAGCTCGGCGAGCTTCGCCTGGCTCATGCCGAGCTTGTTGCGCCGGTATCGGATGGTCCTTCCAAAGGAGCGCTCAGGCATTTCTCGATCTCGATGGTACAAGTGCTTGCCAGATGGATCGGAGGTCTTACCCCCGGGAAGGGTCCATCAACCCTGGAGGGCGGGCCTTTCGACCCTCTCGCCGCTTGGAGCGCCGGGGTAGGTTCAGATCTGGAACCAACAAGGAGTCTTCATGCGAAAGGCAGCCTCGATCGGGGCGATAGTGCTCGGTGTTCTCCTGATCATCGGCGGTGTTGCCACCTGGGTGGTGGTGAGCAGCACGCTCAGCGATCAACAGATCACGACCTCTGATGACGCCTGCCTCCCCGGAGAGCCGGTGGATGGGCCGCTGACCGCCTACTGCCAAGCCAAGGTCATCGAAAAGCATGCACTCGAGGCCACTGGCGGCAAGTACTACGCAGAATTGGACCGCGAAGACCCGTTGAGGGAAACGGCGATGACCGCTTCCTTCCTCCAGGCGTCGCTGTTCACCTCGGTGGTCTCGTTCGGAGTGGCTGCGATGGCCGCGCTGATGGGGGTCGTGTTCATCTTGATCGGTCTCGGGATGCGCGACGTCGAACAGCACCTGCCGGTCGAGGTCAGCCAGACCCCACCGGCCGAAACCGTATGAACGGGGCCGTGTCCACGTAGTAGCCGAGATTGGCCGTGGCCTTGCCGGGCTCCACACCCCAATTCTCGGTCAGAGCACGGAACAGGATCGCAGACCGCTTCTCGGGATCGGGCTCGGGCTCCCCGATCACGGGCACATCGACGTCGAGGCCTCGCTTCAGATGAAGGGTGAACTCGGGGTGGGCCAGGATGTTGGCCTGCCAGTCCCTCTTGAAGCCGGGGCGGCCGGTCAGGTAGTACTCCCCGTCGAACTGGTGGAAGTAGATCTCCACCCGGCGGGGAAGGCCGGTCTTGCGCCCGATGGTGGTGATGTCGGCAATCCCACCCCTGGTCAGGGCCTGGTCGATGAGTTGATCCACAACCCGGGAAACACCCTGCTTCGACTCGATCTTCCCGAATCGGTAGCTTGAGCCGATGGGCCAGCGCATCGAAGTGGACTCGGTTGCCCTGGGAACAGTGGCCTTGTTCAGCACCGATCGCTCCCTGACCGGCCAGGATGGGGTCGAGTTCGCCGGAGGGACTGCCGAAGGCGACGAGCCCCCCGCCGAGCTGGCCCGGCGCTTGTTCGCCCACGACGATGGCATCGATCACGTCCACGTCCTCTCCAACACCGTCTCGGTGCGGCAGGGCATCGTGTGGGACGAAGCCGGCCTCGTCGAAGCCGCCGACGTGATCAGCGGATTGTTCATCCACTACCCGCCGGCCGACAGCTTCGTGTCTGATGAGCAGGACGAGGCCCTCCGGGCCCAGCACTACAACGCCACCCTCAGCGAAATCAGGGCCCATAACGAGGACCTGTGGGTGATGATGGTTCGACCCGATGAACCGGTCGATCCCTACCTGCCGGGGCAATACACGACTCTTGCCCTCGGTTATTGGGAGCCACGCTCCGACGAGGCGTCCGAGGAGCTCCCGGCGGGGCAGCGGGCGAAACTCGCGCGGCGCTCCTATTCGATCTCCAGCTCGATGGTGGACGACGCGGGCAACTTGCTCCCGCCCCGATGGGACGAAGTGGAGTTCTACATCGTCAAGGTGCGGCCCGGGGAAGAAGAGATCCCGGCGCTGACCCCGCGAATCTTCATGAAAGGGGTGGGCGATCGAATCTACATGGGACGCAAGTTCACGGGCCACTACACCTTGGAGGGGGTCCAACCAACCGACAGCATCGTGTTCCTCAGCACCGGCACCGGCGAAGCGCCCCAGAACGCCATGACCCGCGAGCTCTTGAGTCGCGTTCACGAAGGCCCGATCCTCAACCTGGTCTGCGTCCGCTACCGGGACGACCTGGCCTACACCAAGCAACAGACGCTGGTCGAGGAGCGGCACCCCACCTACAAGTACGTGGTCCTCACCACCCGCGAGCCTGAAAACGAGGGAAACAAGGTCTACATCCAGGACATGATCACCTCGGGCCGACTCGAGGAGGAGTTGGGACGGCCGCTCGACCCGGCGAGCACCCACGTCTTCCTCTGCGGCAACCCGTCGATGATCGGGCTTCCGAAGTGGGAAGGCGACGAGATGTCGTTTCCGGCGGTGGTCGGTGTCTGCCAACTACTCCACGAGCGGGGGTTCACTATCGACCACGGCAAGGCGCGGGGCAACGTCCACTACGAGGAGTACTGGAAGGACCGCTGAGTTTCGCCGTCCAAAGACGGTACGACCAATCAGGAGGATTCCATGGCAGACCTGATCTACATCATCAGCGCATCACTCGATGGCTACGTCGCTGACGAGGATGGCAACTTCGACTGGGGGCAACCATCCGAGGAGGTGCACACCTTCTTTAACGACTTCCAGAGATCGGTCGGCACCGGGCTTCTCGGCCGGCGCATGTACGAGACGATGAGGGTTTGGGATACATTTCTCCTCGACGACCTGCCCGAGATCGAACGCGGATTCGCCGAGGCGTGGCAGGCAACCGACAAGATCGTCTACTCATCTACCTTGGAAGCCGTTTCGGAACCGTGGACCCGATTGGAGCGGAAATTCGACCCTGACGCGATACAGGCGATGAAAGACGCAGCCGACCGCGACCTGTCGATCGGCGGCCCCGGTCTCGCAGCAGAGGCCATCCGGGCAGGTCTCGTCGACCATTACCAGCTGCGTGTGGTCCCGACAATAGTTGGTGGGGGCACCTCTGCCCTGCCCGACGCAGCGCGGGTCGACCTCTCTCTAACACGACACGTCGTTTCGACGACGGCTCCGTCCTACTCGACTACCGCCTCCGGTAAGCCCACGTCAGGCCGGTGATCTGTTCCCGGCCCGCTCCCGACGCTGGGCCTCGGCCACGGCGATCGCGGTCATGTTGACCACATCGTTCACAGAGGCATCCCGCTGCAGGACATGCACGGTCTTGGAGAGACCGCTGAGGATGGGACCGATCACCTCGGCGTCGCCCAGGCGGTTGAGCAGCTTGTAGGAGGCGTTGGCCGCCGTGAGGTTGGGAAACACAAGGACGTTGGCCTCCCGGGCAAGCGGGCCTTCGGGCCGGCGATCCTTCAAGAGCTCGGGCATGACCGCAGTGTCGGCCTGCATCTCGCCATCGACCGGGATGTCGGGACGAGCGAGGCGGAACAGCTCCACCGCCCTCCGCACGCGGGCCGGCTCACTTCCACCGGCGGAGCCGAAGTCGGAGTAGCTGATAAAGGCGACCCGGGGGTCACGGTCGAAGTCGTTCTGCGCGGTCGTCGCGGCCGCGAGCGCGATCTCCGCCAACTGCTCTGCCGTCGGCTCGATGTTGACCGCGCAGTCGGTGAAGAAGAAGGCGGTCCCCTGGACCACGACCAGATAGACGGAACTGACGATCGAGCGCCCCTCTTCGACCTTCAGCACCTGGAGGGCGGGGCGGATGGTGTCCGGGTAGTAGGTGTTAGGCCTCCGAGCACCGCATCGGCCTTGCCTTCGCGCACCATGAGACAGGCGTAGTGGGATCGGCAGTTTGTGCCCAGGCCTCCTTCAGAGAGAGCCCGCGATGCCTGCGGAGCTCCTCCAGGTCGGCTGCATAGCGATTGCGCTCCGAGGTCTCGTTGATGTGGTCGATCACCTCCATCCCGTCCAAGGACAGCCCTGACGGGTCGGCCAGCTCCTCGATTCGCTGCAGGCTCCCGAGCAGAACCGGCGGGCGATCCCCTCATCGGCCACCCGTCGGGCGGCACGGATCAGGCGGATGTCCTCTGCGTGGGGATAGACCACTTTCTTCGGCTGCTCCATTGCCTTGGTGGTGATCGCATTGATCAGGCTGTGCGAGGCCCGGAACCGGGTTTGGAGCTGGGCCCGATACTGGTCGAAGTCCTCGATTGGTGCGCCAGCCAGGCCCTCGTCCATGGCGGCCTTGGCCACCGCAGGAGCCACCGTCCAGAGGACCCTGGGGTCGAAGGGCTTGGGGATCAAATACTCGGGGCCGAAGGGGAGCGGCGTCCGTCGTACGCCCCGAGCACGCACTCGGGGACGGCCTCCTTCGTGAGGTCTGCCAGCGCGCGGGCGGCGGCGACCTTCATCTTCTCGGACACTGCACGGGCCCTGACGTCGAGGGCGCCGCGGAAGATGAAGGGGAAGCAGAGGACGTTGTTCACCTGGTTCGGGTAGTCGCTGCGCCCGGTGGCCATGATCACGTCGTCCCGGGCGGCGCGGGCGTCGGGATACGTGATCTCGGGATCGGGGTTGGCGATGGCGAAGACGATCGGGTCGGGTGCCATCGACTGGACCATGTCCTTGGACCGTCCCCGGGACCGAGACCCCGAGGAACGAGTCGGCGCCTACCAGGGCCTCGGCGAGGGTCCGGGCTTCGGTCGACCGCGATCTTCCCCTTCACGTCGGTTCAGCTCGTCCTCGCGCGCTGTCGGACCACGCCCTTGGTGTCGCTAGAAGACACCTTGGCCGGTCGACCCCGAGCTCGATGAAGAACCGGGCCGAGGCGATGCCGGCTGCGCCGGCTCCGGCGAACACGATCTCGGGTCGTGGATGTCCGTCCGGCGATCTCGCACGCGTTCATGAACGCGGCGGCGCTGATGACGGCCGTCCCGTGCTGGTCGTCGTGGAAGACGGGGATGTCGAGGGTCGATCGCCGGCGTCTCTCGATCTCGAAGCACTCCGGGGCCTTACGTCCTCGAGGTTGATGCCTCCGAACGTCGGGGCGATCCGCTGGACGGTCGAGACGAACTCGTCGATCCCCGAGGCCTCCACCTCGATGTCGAACACGTCGATGCCGGCGAACTTCTTGAAGAGGACCGCCTTCCCCTCCATGACCGGCTTCCCGGCGAGGGTGCCGATGTTCCCGAGTCCGAGGATGGCGGTCCCGTTCGTGATGACCGCCACGAGGTTGCCCTTGTTGGTGTAACTTGAACGCCGCCTCGGGGTCGTCGGCGATCACCAGGCATGGTTCGGCCACTCCCGGGGTGTAGGCCAGGCTCAGGTCCGCCTGGGTGGCGGTGGGTTTGGTGGACCTGATCGCGATCTTTCCCGGGCGGGCTCGAGTGGTATTCGAGCGCCTCGGGGAGGTTCGATTTGTCGGCCATGGCCACCAAACCCTACCGACTGACCGTCGTCGCGGTCTCGCCGTTGCCCGGACGACCTGCGCGAGAATCAGGGGGAACGATGATGACGAGCGGCCTGCCCATCTTCCACGACAACGGCTACAAAGTGATGCCCGGATGGCGTGTCGGTCACGCTCCGGAGGAGTCGACCACCCGCTCCGGCCTCCTTGTCCCGATCGGGACCAAGGACGGAAACGACGCCCTCGCCCTGGTCGACGTGCAGACCGGTCAACGCTTCTGGGCGGTCCCCATGGGAGCCTGGCGCTTCATCTGGCCCTCATCGGGCAAGCCGGTGATCGCGGTGAGTCACAGATCATTGCCGAAGAGGAGTTGGAGCACGTCGGGGACCAGGGCGAATACCTCTGAGCGCTGCTAAATGCGCCGGCATACGGGACAGCGCGTCGACTCGGCAATCATCGCGCGGCCCGCCAAGCCTACGCCTAATGACTAACGATCGCACCTCCCGCAGCCGCCGCCGGCTGACCGCAACCGTCACCGACCTCGAGGTCAGGGTTCAGCGCGCCTTTCTGGTCGGCGTCGAGCTTCCCGGTATGACCGGCTTCGAGGCCGAGCGCAGCCTCGACGAGCTCGAACTGCTCACCGACACCGCCGGCGCCGAGGCCGTCGATCGGGAACTGGTGCACCGCCGTCCAGATCGACCCTGCCACGTTCATCGGCTCCGGGAAGGCAGGTGAGCTGGCCACGCTGACCCGTGCCCTGGACATCGACCTCGTGGTATTCGACAACCAGCTCAACCCGGGGCAGCAGCGCAACCTGCAACAGCTTTTCGAGTGCGACGTCGTCGACCGGGAAGCGTTGATCCTCGACATCTTCGCCCAGCATGCGACTTCCCGGGTCGGGTCGATCCAGGTGGAGCTGGCCCTGCTCCGTTACTACCTGCCCCGACTCCGGGGGAAGGGCAAGGCCATGTCCCAGCAGGGTGCCGGGGTGCTGGCGAGGGGACCGGGAGAGACCAAGCTCGAGACCGATCGGCGACGGATCGTGCAGCGGATCTCGAAGCTGGAGCGAGAGCTCAAAGAGACCGTCCAGCATCGGGCAACCCAGCGCAAGTCGCGGAAGAGGTCGGAGATCCAGCAGGTGTCGATCGTCGGCTACACCAATGCCGGGAAGTCCACCCTGCTCAATGCGCTCACCGACGCCGGTGCCCTGGTCGAGGACCGCTTGTTTGCCACCCTCGACTCCACG
>CAWBJJ010000004.1:0-285788 GCA_963789135.1 uncultured Acidobacteriota bacterium | reverse complement strand
CCCTCAGCATGTTGAGTGCGCTAAACATCAGCGACAAGCATCAAGTCATCTTCCCAATGAGCGTCATGCCGAGGTCGTTCGAGCAAGTTGGCGTCATGCAAACGAGTGAGACCGACATCACTTATCAGATCATCGCCACCGGACAGCCGGTCCAGAGGGATGCACTGGTCTATGTGTTCAAGTTCTCCAAGCCCACATATGTGAATGTGGAGTACGTCGGCACTTTCCCAATCGTCCTCGATTTGGCCAAGATCAAAAACAGTCGGTCGTCACCGATTACCCCGTCGATCAAGTCCTCGATGACATTGCGCTTGAGGTCCAAAGGATCGCGTCGGCGCTCAAGCCGTACCTGTAATCACGACCGCGGCGTTGTGGTGAGTGACCGCGTGAATCTGGTGACTGTCCTGCAGCTGGATCGCGAAGTGATGCGAAGAGTGAGGACCGGGACTGGGTGTTCTCCGATGAGACGGACGATGGACCACGCGGACGTTCCTTGAGATCACCGAGTCCGGCCCCTTGGTACTGGGAGGCTGATCCTTCAAGCGCTGGTCTCATCGTTGGACTCCTCGAACAGGGCGTTGATCGCCCGCCTCACCTCCTCCTCTCCGAAGTAGTCGATGAGTCCGTTGACGAAAGCGATGAAGGACTCGTGGGCGTTCGGCACCCGATCCGGGTCTGCGTGCTCCGAGTGGAAGTGCGACCAGCGGACTTCCCCTCCGCTTCCGAAAACTTTGAAGTGGGGGTCGGGACGATCCTGGGGTCTCCACCATTTCAATTGTGAGTAGGGCCAGCCGGGAGTCCGGTTGCAGTCGGCGGCGTCCGTCTTGCGTTCGAGTCGGGCCAGTCTGGAGCCGATACTCACACGGGTTCCCTTCGCAGGCCGGCGGCGAGCTCCAGGTTTCTGATCCGCTCCTCGATGTGAACCTCGGAGCGGTACCGGCTGGCGAGTTCCAGGCCGGCGTGTGAGGCTGCGATCCTGAATTGTGGGGCGGTCTTGGGGTCGGTGGCCAGGGTGGCCAGGGTTTCGGCCCAGGCGGCAGTAGCGGCGGTGAGGGTGCCGGTGGCGGCGTCGATCATCGCTGAACGGGCGTCGGTGACAGCGTCGACGAAGGTGGGCGAGTCGCTCAGCCAGGCGTGGACCGTCTTTCGGGTTACACCAGCGGCAGCGGCGGCGGCGGTAATGGTGCCTCCGCCAGCAATCACTTCTACAGCTTTCGGCCATGTGGCCTTCATCGACATAATCCTCAACCCGTCACCCTTTCGTTACCTCGTGGTCCCAACGACGGACCTCCTCGGCGAACATTTCGGCGATGTCCGGGCCCATCACCTCGACCATCATCCCGTAGGCGCGGTCCTCTCCGTACTTGCGGAACAACTCGCCGCCGAGCTGCAGCAGCTGCCCGTTCACGTCTGCGTCGTGCTCGATGCTTCCGAGAGGTGCAACTCTCTGGGCAATCCGCTCGAGGCGGCTCCGCTGGCTTGTCATCGCTGACCCCCGATAACTGCTGTTCTCGGGCAGTGATCGATCATCGGTGAGCCCCCGCTCCAGCGGGTTCGGCGGTGAATCGACTACAGGTTGCGCAGAGTGGTCGAGTCAGGTTTGAAACTGCGGCACGTGTGGAATTGGCTCCGCATGGAACCTCCCATGCCCGGCGGAGCCGGCTCCACGCCAGGATGTGAACTCGGCGAGTGCCGGGAAGGTCTACGAAATGAAATCCCGAGTAGGTCATTCGACGACCTGAAATTCGATGCCACCAGCGCCGAGTAGACCAAGTCCAAATGGGTCATCTGTTTCGGCAGGACGGAGATCCGGCGCCGGAATGGCGAATCTGTGATCGCACCTGTATCCGGTCTCACCGTCGACGGACCATCGAAGGCCACTGTCGTCACAGACGTTGCACTCCGCGAGCGCAAGGGCGACTTCCTCGCGGCGCTGTCGTTCGTCGATCTCTCGCTCGAGGGCGGCTCGGTCTTCTCTCCGGATCTTTGCTGCAAGTGCGGCTGGCTTCCGCACGCCCGGAGTCGCTAGCGCCTTTTCCAAGGCAAGAGCTTCTACGGCGGCGTTGCGGTTCCTGTTGCCTGCCTGTTCCTGTTCGCGCCCTGACACGGAAGGTTGGTGGGCGGTTGAACCGTCCACACGCGGGCGGATGATGGGCGGTTGATGGGCGGAAAGGCAAAGGCGGTAGACATTCGAGCGCCGGCCACCTTTGACCATGGTGATCGGCAGCAGGTAGCCGGCCATAACGAGATCCTCGCGCCATCGTTGCACGGACGATCGAGGTAAGCCGACGGCGTAAGCCAACCAGTCGCACCCCACCTCAAGGTCCCGGTCATCTGCGACGAGATCTCCAATAATGACGAGGAGGAGTTTCGGTCCAGAGCCCAGTGTCGAGTCTCTTCGGATCACATCGAGAGCGAGCGTTCGGTTGTTGCGACTCACTTCGTACCGCGTGGATGTGGGTTATCGGAGGTCAGATGTTCTGCCTCGTCGCCTACAGCTTCGGCTGCCTCTGCCGTCTCACGGGTGGCTCCCTCTTCCTTAGGAGTGGCGGCTTCGGCCTTCCGCCTCCTCGCCTTGGCTGCCTGGAGACTGAGCCGGGCGAAGTACGCCTTACGTAACGAAGCGGCTCGCTTGGCCCGTTCGGCAGGCTCGAGAGTCCCGTCGGGGTCGACTTCCTTTAGGAAGCGCTGATCGAATGCGGCGCGCGCGGCCTCGGTTGAGGTGCCGCCATTGGCGTGTAATACGTGAGCCGCGTATCTGGCTCGGAGTGTTCGTTCTGCGGGCGATAGTGGCATGCAAGCCCCCTGTGGGGTTTGCGAGGGCGCCACCGTGGGATTGGTACCCACTGAGCAGGAGTCTGCTCACTCGTTCTACGCAACGCGAGCTGCTTAGTTGGACGTGAGGGACGCTACCACAGCCAGAGGCCGGTGTTCAGGTTCGTGGTCGTCGAGCCTTTACATGCGGAATGTCATCGGGGATGAACTCTCGGGAGAAAACCTCGATGAGCTTTCGTCGGAGGGCGCCAACGCTCATTTCGAGCTTCAGGTGCGGTAGGTGGTTGAAACACGTCACGGTGAATGGCCTGTCGAAACGTACCACTTGCCCCGTGGGACGCCTCTGTGGAATCAACGAACCAGAGACCGAGACCTCTCGACGAGCCCTGAACTCCATATCGAGAAATACGCGTTTCATGAGTTCGCTCATCTGCTGTTGAGCCTGGCGTTGCACAGCCTCCGCCCACTCCGGGGTGAGAGGCTCGTGCTCAATCGGCCTATGACTAGAACGTTGCCACTCTTCTAAGGCTTCCCAGGTCTGTGAGCCTGGAACATGTATTACATATCCCAGGTTTCGCCCACAGTTCTCACATTGGATCTGCACATCCCCGATCACAGGTCGCCCCACAGTGGATTCCTGCGGTACGCGTCGCGGGCCCGCGAGTCAGCTGCCGATGCTCCATACCTTCGGACCATTTGCCCTGAGCTCCATCCGGCGATCCTTTGCAGATCTCCCTCGTTGCCGCCCGCCGCAAGCCACTGGTGCGCGAAGGAATGTCTGAAGACGTGAGGGTGGAGCGATTCGATGCCGGCTTCCTTCGCTCGACGTTTGAGCATCTGGCCGATACCGCTCTCCCCCAACCCTCCCTTGCGGCCAAGCCACCAGGCGTCCAGGTTGGCGTCTGCATGGCGGAGGCGTTGGCGGCGGTAACGGTCCATAGCGGCTGCAGTCTGAGCCCCGAACGGGACCGAACGCAGCCTCGAGCCCTTGCCTGTGACGACCACGACGGCGAGAGAAAGGTCGACATCACGAGTTCGGATGCCCGCCATCTCGCCGAGCCTGAGTCCAGAATCAGCGAACAGTCGGATCAAGGCCTCGTCGCGGCGCTGCTCGAACTCGTTGTCTCGTTCATCGCGCTTCACCTTGCAGACCGCGATAAGACTGCGGAGTTGGTCGACCGTAAGCACCGGGACCGGCTGTTCGACCACCTTCGGCGGGCTGATCCGGTCCATGGGATTCGAGGAGATCTCGCCCTCGGCAAGGGCCCAGCCGAAGAATTGGGCCAGGCTGGCATACCGCTGGCGGACCGTCGCAGATGCGTGAGTGGTCAACATCCCGGCAAGGAACCCTTCGATGTCGGCCTTGGTGATGTCTCCGGGCGCGGTCGGGCCGATGTGGTCCATCAACTGATCCACAGCCAACTTGTAGGAGAGAATCGTCTTCGGCGATCGGTTCTTGGCACGCAAATGCAGCTCAAATGAGTCGAGAAGGTCGCCGATCTGGAGGGTATTTGTAGTCATTGTTATCCGCTGTGCTACCGTTGTGCATCGTAGCGGAAGGACTAGAACTACGGAGGTATTGGCAGTTTCGCTATGTATTGCCTGGTGATTTGCGAGGTAGGGCTCCGCGGGTAGGACTCGAACCTACAACCAATGGATTAACAGTCCACTGCTCTACCAATTGAGCTACCGCGGAAGGGTGCCGGTTGGCGGCGTGAAGGGTACCAGCGGGCCTCTTGTAGCCCGACTCAGGATCCCTCGAGAAAACCTTCCAGTTTGTGCGACTTGTCGGGGTGTCGCAGCTTGGCAAGGGCCTTGGTCTCCAGCTGTCGGATCCGCTCCCGAGTCACCTTGAAATGCGAGCCCACTTCCTCCAGAGTCCGCATTCGCCCATCGGCGAGGCCGAATCGCATGATCAGCACTTCGCGCTCTCTGTCGTTCAAGCCCTCCAGGGCCTCCGCCAGCTGGTCTTGAAGTGACGCGAAGGTGGCAGCGTCAGCCGGCCGATCCGAGTCGTGGTCCTCGACCAGATCGGCCAGGGTTCCATCGTCGTCCTCGCCCACCGGCGTCTCCAGCGAGACCGTGTCCTGGGCGATGCGCTGCAACTCCGCCACCCGACTCGGCTCGATGTCGAGCTCGAAGGCGAGCTCATCGAGCGAAGGGGCCCGGCCCATCTGCTGGGTCAGCTCACGTTGTGCCCGGGTCAGTTTGTTCACCGAGTCGAGCACGTGGATCGGCATCCGAATGGTCCGTCCCTGGTCGGCGATAGCCCGGGATATGGCCTGGCGGATCCACCAGGTCGCATAAGTCGAGAACTTGAAGCCGCGCCGGTAGTCAAAGCGCTCCACGGCTCGCATCAGCCCGACATTCCCCTCCTGGATGAGGTCGAGCAACGCCATCCCTCGCCCCACGTAGCGGCGGGCCAAGGCAACCACCAGCCGGAGGTTGGACTGCACCAGCGAGTCGTGGGCTGCCTCACCCATCGACAACTCGTGGTCGAGGAACGATCGATCCTCTTCGGTGAGGTCGGCCTCGTCGAGACGACATTGCGCCCGGCCACCGGCCTCCATCTGCATCGCCAGCTCGACCTCCTGTTGGGCGGTGAGCAGCGGGTACCGACCTATCTCGTTGAGGTAGAGGCGAACGGGATCGGAGACCGAAATCTGGCCCACCTCGGCGAACTCCTCGGTGACCCCGGGACCCTCCTCTGTGAGCCTGATCCCTTGAGCGCGAAGAGCGTCAGCGACCTTCTCGAAGGCCTCGCCCGACGCTTCGGCGTCCTCCAACTCCTGTTGGACCTCAGCCATAGTCAGGAAGCCACGATGCTTGCCCCGCTTAAGCAGGGCAGCAACGACCACGTTGATCTCTTCGCTCACGGCTCCGGTGGGGACCGCTTCTCCCGCTGTAAAGCTATCAAGCGTTGGAAGTATTCGGAATGGGATTCGCTCCCAGGGCTCTCCCGGGCCATTGCCGCTTGCAATTCTGCGATCTGGCTGTCGATGCGACGCTCCCTGACCCGCCCCGCGATCTCCTCCACCGAGGCCAGTGGTCGGTCGTCCAAAGCCAGGGAAAGCAACATCCCCTGGATCAGTGGCTCCACTCCTGTGATGTCGATCGGCGTTCCCACCGGCGTCGCATCCACCTGTGGAGCGATAGCGGCAAAGGCAGTTCGCAGCCGATCATCGGTGAAGTCCACGGTGCTTACATCTGCCAGCCCGCCCTCGTTGGCGAGGATGAGGCGGAGCAGTTCGACGTCTATCCGGTCGAAGGGGCGCTCGGTCGATGCGCCGGAACGGAGTTGGACCGGCTTCACTCCGGCGACCGCGGACTCGACGGACTCCAGGTCCACCCCGATGCGGCGGGCCACGAATCGGCCGTACTCGCGTCGGGCGATCGGGTCGCCCACCTTGCGGAGCTGGGTGGAGGCTGCGTGGAGCGCTCGTGCCCGGCCTTCCGGGCCAGTGAGGTCGTGTTTGGCGATCTCGTGCTCGATGCGATGCTCGAGAAGCGGCCTTGCCTCCTTCACCGCCATCGCCAATTCCTCGCCCCTCCCCTCCTGGACGAGATCGGCGGGGTCGAGGCCATCGGGCATGGTGGCCACCCGGAGGTCCAGGTCGAGACGGAACGGGGACTCCAACTCGTCGCCACGAAGGGCAGCCTTGGACCCGGCCTCGTCGGCATCGAAGGCCAGAACCACTCGTTCCGAGAAGCGGCGCAGCAGATCGAAGTGCCCATCACCGAGCGCTGTCCCACAAGTCGCGATGGCGGTGGCGATCCCCGCCTGGTGCATCGCGATGACATCGGTATAGCCCTCGACGATCACCGCAGGGGAGTCCTCGGAGATCAGCTTGCGGGCACGATCCAGCCCGTAGAGAAGGGTGCTCTTGTGATACACGACCGAGTCGGCCGAGTTGACGTACTTGGCATCGGGGTTGTTCGTCGCCTTTCGGTCGATCTCCTCGACCTTGCGCGCCCCGAAGCCGACGGCATCGCCCCGAAGGTCGTGAATTGGGAACATGAGTCGGCCCCTGAAAACATCGAAGAGACCCTGGCGACCCTTTCGGGAGAGCCCGGCATCGATCAGGACCCGATCGTCGACACCCGAGGCCTTCAACTCCTTGGTGAGCGTGTCCCAATCGACCCCCGCGAAGCCCAGCTTCCAATCGTCGATCAGGTCCCCGTCGTAGCCACGGCTCCGCAGGTAGGCACGTGCCGGGCCGGCCTCCGCGGCAGACCGCAACCTGCGGTGATAGACGTCGATCGCCTGACGGATGGCTTCGACAGCAGCGGACCTCCTCCCCCGATCCCGGGCATCAGCCGCGTCGTGGGTGAGAGTGATCCCGGCCTTGCGGGCCAACATCTCGAGAGAGTCGCCGAAGTCCAGGCCCTGGGTCTCCTGGACGAAGCTGAACACGTCGCCGCTCTTCCCGCATCCGAAGCAGTGGTAGAGGCCACGGCCCCGGTCCACGGACATCGACGCCGACTTCTCCTGATGGAAGGGGCAGACCGCCATGAACGAGCGCCCGGAGCGCTTCACGGTGGTGACCTCAGAGATCAGCTCGACGAGGTCGGTCGCCTCCCTGACCCGGTCGATGTCGGCGCGATCTGCCATCGGTGCCGATCATAAGGAGGCCTGCCCGGCTTCAGGCAGCGGTGGCAACGAATTCGAGGCGGATCACGACGTCGTCGCCGACATCGGCGACCCCTGGAGCGCTGGGAATGCCGAGGTCGAATGCGCCCCTGGTCACGGTGGTCTCGGCCTCACCCTGGATCGTCGCCTCGTCGACCAGCGTCGCGGTGACGTCGAAGGTCGTCGGGCTGGTCGTTCCCTTTATCGTGAGGTCACCGGTCACCGTGAACTCGAGGGTCTCCCCCACAGTCGCCTCACCGGTCAGACCGTCGACCGAGGTGGCGTCGAAGGTGATGAACTCGAACTCGTCGGACGCCGAGTTGAGGATCACCGGTCCCCGGATCGCCCGGTCCCGGTTCCCGGACCCGGTCTCGAAGGTGCGGGCGTTGACGACGATCTGAGAGAACCTGGCCGCGGCCAGATCGGAAGGATCGAACTCCAGTTGGCCGGCCAGCTCCGAGGTGGTCCCCACGACATGTGTCGGCTCACCACGCAGCACCTCGTCGATCTCGAAGGCGGCCACCGATTGGGCCGGGTCGATCACGAAAGCGACAGAGCTTCCGCCCACGGAGGGTGCGGTCGAATCGGAGGAGCCAGTCGTCTCCGGGGCATCGGCAGGAGGGGCGGTGTCCTCGGCAGCGAGAGTCGGCGTGGTGAGCTCGGTCGACGGCTCCCCCGATCCTCCTGCGAAGTAGAGCCAGGCGATGAATCCCGCTCCGACCAAGAGAAGGCCGCCCAGTATCCAGCCAAGGCGCTTCATTGAAGGCGAGTGTGTCGATCGGAGGTCAAGCTGGGGTAAATCCTCAGGCCAGCCTGGGCGCCAAGTAGTCCACCAAGCCGGCCATCGCGACCCGGTCCTGGGCCATGGTGTCCCGGTCCCTGACGGTCACCGCCTGGTCGTCGAGGCTGTCGAAGTCGACGGTGACCGCGTAGGGGGTCCCGATTTCGTCCTGGCGGCGATAGCGGCGGCCGATCGATTGCGTGGTGTCGACCTCGGTCATCCACCTCCGTCGCAATTCGGATGCGATCCGCTCCGCAGGCTCGACCAGCTCCGGCTTCTTGGAGAGCGGGAGCACGGCCACCTTGTAGGGGGCGAGCCGGTGGTCGAGGCGGAGCACAACCCGGGTCTCGTCGTTGACGACCTCCTCGGAGTAGGCGTCGATGAGGAAGGCAAAAGTGGTTCGGGTGGCTCCCGCGGCCGGCTCGACGACATGAGGGAAGAACCGCTCGTTCGACTCCTGGTCGAAATAGGTGAGGTCCTCCCCCGAGTGCTCTGCATGCTGGCGGAGGTCGAAATCGGAGCGATTGGCGATCCCCTCGAGCTCGTCCCATCCCCAGGGGAAGAGGTACTCGACGTCGACCGTGCCCGAGGAGTAATGGCTGAGCTCGTCTTCGTCATGCGGTCGGATCCGAAGGCGTTCCTCGGTCATCCCCAGGTCGAGATACCAGCGCAGCCGCTCCTCCTGCCAGTACTGGAACCACTCGGCGCTCTCCTCGGGACGACAGAAATACTCCATCTCCATCTGCTCGAACTCACGAGTCCGGAACACGAACTGCCCGGGCGTGATCTCGTTGCGGAAAGACTTGCCGACCTGAGCGATGCCAAAGGGCAGCTTGAGCCGGAGGGTGCGGCGGACGTTCTCATAGTTGATGAAGATCCCCTGAGCCGTCTCCGGACGGAGGTAGACCAGATTCTCCTCGGAATCGACCGGGCCCATGTGAGTGCGGAACATCAGGTTGAAGGCACGGGGATCGGTCAGCATCCCCTTCTTCCCACACGTGGGGCAGGTCTCGGGGTCCTCCAGCTTGTCGAGTCGGTGCCGGCTGTTGCAGTTGCGACACTCGACAAGTGGATCGGTGAAGACCTCCTCGTGCCCCGATGCCTGCCATACCTGTCGGGCCTGGAGGATGGCCGAGTCGAGGCCGACGATGTCGGACCGTCCCTGAACCATTGCCCGCCACCACGCCTCCTTGACATTCCGCAGCAACTCCACGCCCAAAGGCCCGTAGTCATAGGAGGAGCGCAGTCCGCCGTAGATCTCGGACGCCTGGAAGACGAAGCCACGCTTCTTGGCCAGATTGGAGATGGTGTCGAGTGAGACTTCGGTCATGGTGAGCGTCGAACGGTGCCCGAGGGCCGCCGCTAAGTCAATCCGGCGCCTTGTCGTCGGCAGCACCAAAGCGCCTCTCACGGGCCTGATACTCGACCACCGCGTCGACCAGAGCCTGCTGGTTGAAATCGGGCCACAGGATCCCCGGGAAATAGAACTCGGCGTACGCCGCCTGCCAGAGCAGAAAGTTGGACAGCCTGTGCTCCCCGGACGAGCGGATGACAAGGTCGACCGGAGGCATCTCGGGGATGTACAGAGCTCCGGAGACGGTCGCCTCGTCGATCGCACTGGGGTCGAGGTCGCCCGAGGCCACCGCGGCGGCGACCGACCGCACCGCGTCCACGATCTCCCGCCGACTCCCGTAGTTGAAGGCGAACACCAGCTGGAGCCGTGTGTTTCCCGCCGTCATCTCTGCCGCCTCGGACATGTGCTTCCGGTTCCGGTCCGGAATCCGGGGATCGGCCATGTCACCGGCGAAGCGCATTCGCACCCCCTGGGCGTCGAGGTCGTCGCGGCGTCTCAAGAGCAGGTCCTCGTTGAACCACATCAGGAACTCGACTTCTTCGTCGGACCGGGACCAGTTCTCGGTAGAGAACGTGAAGGCGGTTATCCACTCGATGCCGATCTCAAGCGCCCCTTCCACTGTGTCGAAGAGCGCAGCCTCTCCGGCGAGATGACCGGCCGTCCTCGGCAGGCCTCTGGCGTTGGCCCACCGGCCGTTGCCATCGAGGATCAGCCCGACGTGCCGGGGTACCCGATCGGGGTCGATGGCCGAGATGTCGAGCGTCACTCCATCACCGCCAGCGAGATCAGCTTCCGGTCGAGGTGATACTCGACGAATCGACGGGCGATCCCCATCGCCTCGCTGGAGAGGGCGGAGTCGGAGTCAGGCAAGTTCCCCAACTCGGCGCCGGCGAGCGCTGCCAGGTAGAGGGTGACTCCTTGCCGAAGCCGGACCGCGCCCTCGGTGCGACACACGTCGCAGACCACTCCCCCACCACCGAACGAGAAGCGGTTCAACTGCTGGTCCCTTCCACAGGAGGCACAAAGGGATAGCGCGGGGGCGACGCCGACCACGTCGGCCAGTTTCAGGAGGTAACTGGTGATCAGGTCGGGGCCGCGATGCCCCGCCTCCAGGGCGCGCAGGCCTCTGTGGAGCAGGAGAAAGAGCCGCATCGAGGACTCGTGCTCCTGGGCGACGGCGTCGGCTGCCTCGACCATGGTGCCCGCCGCCACCACTGCATCGAGATCGGCCCGAAGCCGGGGGAACGGCTCGAGGACCGACACCTGGGTGATGGTGTCCAGGTTGCGACCCTCGTAGAGCACAAGGTCGACATGGGTGAATGGCTCGAGGCGACCTCCGAAACGGCTCTTGGTCTTGCGGATCCCCTTGGCGACAGTGCGGATCTTGCCGTTGCTCGCGCTGAGGAGGACCACCACCCGATCGGCGTCTCCAAACGGGTAGGAGCGAAGAACTATGCCCTGGTCGTGTCGAATCGCCATTTAGCAGGCCAGCGTAAGCGCTGGCCTCCCCGCTTTACGTTCAACGTTTTGCGTTATAGGTTTTGCTCATCGCACTGCTCAACGACTCCGAGATCACGGACCTTCTCGCTGCCAACCCGGGATGGGAGCGCAGGGGCCAAGCCATCACCCGCACTTTCGAGTTCGAGGACTTCGTGGGCTCGATCGGGTTCGTCGCCGAGGTCGCGGTCCTCGCCGAGAAGGCCAACCACCACCCCGACATCGACATCCGCTGGAACAAGGTGACGTTGACCCTGTCCACCCACTCCGAGGGCGGGCTCACTGCGAAGGACTTCGATCTGGCTGGGCGGAGCAACACCCTGGCCTGATCAGACCGGGGTGAACCCGAAACGGTCGAGAAGCTGTGGGCTCCTCTGCCAGTCACGCTCCACCGTGACGTGGAGGGAGAGGTTGACCCGGTTGCCGAGAAGGCGCTCCAGGTCGGCTCGGGCCTCGGTTCCGGCGAGCTTGAGCAACGAGCCGCCCTTCCCGATGACGATTCCCTTCTGGCTCTTGCGCTCGACGATTACGTTGGCCGCGATGTCGATCAGCCCGTCCTCCCGTTGTTCCAGGTCCTCGATCTGGACCAGGAGTGAGTGGGGCAACTCATCGCGCAGCCGCTCCAGGAACTTCTCCCGGACCAGCTCCCCTATCACGAGGCTCTCCGGCTGGTCGGTCGTCATCCCCGCCGGGTAGTAGAGAGGCCCTTCGGGGAGTCCGGCCACGATGACCTCGAGCAACTCGGCCACGCCACTGCCATCGACGGCCGAGACCGGGACATACGACGAGAAGTCCCACTCCCCCGCCTCGGCCAGCTGCTCGATGGTCTCGCCCCGACTCGCAGTGTCAATCTTGTTGACCACCACGACGACAGACGCCTCGGCATCCGCCAATCGCTGGGCGATCAGCCGGTCACCCGGGCCGACGGGCATGGTGGCGTCGATCATGAACGCCACGAGGTCGGCCTCCCGCAAGGTCCTATAGACCAAAGAGTTGAGCCGCCCGCCAAGGTCGGTCTTTGGCTTGTGCAGCCCGGGGGTATCGAGCAGCACGGCTTGATAGTCGGGAGCCTCCGGATCGGGCCCGGTGACCACTCCTCGTATCACGTTCCGCGTGGTCTGAGGCCGAGAGGAGGTGATCGTGACCTTGGTGCCGACCAGCCGATTCACCAGGGTCGATTTGCCGACATTGGGGCGCCCGACGATCGGGACGAAGCCGGACTTCATCGAGAATCGACGGAGTTGGACACCATCGAGACCTTCACTTTCGAGACCCGTCGTCCTTGCATCCGGGTCACCTGGAAGTGCAGGTCTCCGAACTCGAACTCCTCCCCCTCGGTCGGGATGCGCTCCGCGATGTCCAGGATTAGCCCGCCGACTGTGTCGGAATCGGCCTCGGGAAGATCGACTCCGATGGAGTCGGAGAGGTCCTCGACCGAAACCCGGGCATCTACCTCCCAGAGGCCGTCGGACAGAGACTCGATGTAGTCCTCTTCGTCATCGGTCTCGTCACTGATCTCACCGACCAGCTCTTCGATCAGGTCTTCGATGGTGACCAGGCCGACTACATCTCCGTATTCGTCCACGACCATCGCCTGATGAATCCGCCGGGACTGCATTTCGCCCAGCAGCGCCGATGCGAGCTTGGTCTCGGGCACGAACTCGGCCGGGCGCATCACTTCGGTGAGGCTGGCCACTCGCTGCCCGTTGCTCAAGATGGGGAGCAGATCCTTGACGATGACGATTCCCACCACCTCGCCGTCGTCGGTTACCGGCACCCTCGAATAGCCCTCACTGGAGGCGATGCCGATCAACTCGTCGAGGCTGGCGCCGACCGGCACGGTCACCATGTCGGGCCGCGGGGTCATCACCTCGCGGACCAGGGTCTCGCCGAATTCGAGCACCGAGTCGATGAGCTCTCTCTCCTGCTCCTCGGCCTGCTCCTGCTCGACCCCGTTTGCCACAGGTGGAGGCTCAGTGGGCTCGGGCTCGGGCAGCAAGTCGTTGGCCCAGCCTCCGAGCCGAATCGCCACCCGAAGCAGAGCCGCGGACCGATAGGCGATTCCGGTGCGGTGCCGTCCTACCTGACGGGGTATCAGGTCCCCTATGAGAAACACCGCGAATCCGATGGCGAGGGCTATCGCGAGGTCGCCCGCCAGACTCTCCCCGGATACCAGCACGCCGGTCGCCAGCACCGCTGAAAGAACCAGCAGGGCGACCGCAACGACACTCACCGCCGGGTTGATCACCTCACGCTCCTCGAGCAGTTCCGAGACCGTCTCCGCGCCTTCGACGTGTTCGGAGGCGTCGCGGAGCGCATCGGCTCTGGGGATCCGGGTTATCGCAGTGCCCGCGGCCCGGAGCCAGGTCGCCAGGGTCAGGCACACAATTGCGACCACCACGGCGGCGACGGTCATCTCCTCACCTTCCCCACCAGGGCGAGGAGTTCCCGCTCCCGGCCCTCCATGGTCGCGGCGTCGCCGTCCTCCTGGTGGTCGTAGCCCATCAAATGAAGGATTCCGTGTGTGACCATGAGGGCCATCTCGTCCTCGAAGTCGACTTCGAACTCGCCGGCCTGACGCCGGATATAGCTCGGGGCGATGATCACGTCCCCGATCATCACGGGTGGGCCGCTGGGATCAGCATCGGGGGCCACTCCCGCAATCATGTCTTCGACGGGGAACGCGAGGACATCCGTGGGACCTTCACGGCTCAGAAAGCGATCGTTGTATGAGGCCATCTCGTCGTCGTCGACGAGGAGGATCGTGACCTCGGTGTCCGTGGGATAACCCTCGTTGCTGATGACCAGCTCGGCGAGCCCTCGCAGCGCAGCGAGGTCGAGCGGTTCAGATTGCTCGTCGGCCAGGAAAACGCTCACCAGCCGACCTTGGTACTGGAGGGATCGTCCATCAGGTCCCGGGAAAGTTCGGATAGGCGATCCGCTGATGATAGTGACCGACCAATGACTCGAAGAAGGCCCGCCTGACCTGGGTCATCTCGAACTGGGTCAGCGGCGAGTCCTGGAGCTGGCCGTCGTCGAGCTTCTCGTCGATCACCCGGTTGACCACCTTCTCGATCGCCTCGGGGTTTGGCTCCTCGACCTGAAAGACGGCCCGGCTCGCCGCCTCCAGCGAGTCGGCGAGCATCACGATCGCCGATTCGGCCGTCCTCGGCTTGTACCCGACGTGACGGAAGTCGTTGGGATTCACGTCGTCACCGCGCTGACTGCGTGCCTTCTCGTAGAAAAAGCGCATGATCCCGTCGCCGTGATGGCTGACGATCCCCGCTGCGACCTCTGATGGGATCCTGAACTGGCGAGCGAGAGCCACTCCGTCGGTGACGTGCCGCCGGATCATGTCCGCCGACTCTTCGGGCGTGAGCAGGTCGTGGGGGTTGGGGATCCCGAACTGGTTCTCGATGAAATACGTCGGGTTCTCCGTCTTGCCCAGGTCGTGGTAGTAGGCCATGGCTCGAGCGAGAAGGGCATTAGCCCCGATGGCGCGGGCCGCGGCGTCGGCAAGCGTTCCCACCATCAACGAGTGGTTGAAGGTCCCGAACGCCTTCTCCTGAAGCAACTGCAAGCCCTCGTGGTTGCGGTCGGTGAGGTCGAGCAGGCTCAGCGTGGTCGTGATGTCGAATGCCGACTCGAAGAACTGGAGTCCGGCCAGTCCCACCAGTGACGCCATCGCCGACACTCCGAACGCCCAGGCCACGGAGATCCCGATGACCTCCAGCGTCACATCGCTAGGCCCGACATGGAAGAACCATGACGTGGCGGCAGCTATCCCGGCGGCGGCAAGCGAGGAGAGGACTACGGCATTGCGGAATGCACCCCGGGTGCTCACCGAGCTGACGAATGGGATCGGGGCCATGGTGGCGAGGGTGGCGTAGACGCTGATCCCAACGTCGCCGGTGCCCACCGCAGTGAGCACACCTACGGCCAACGCCATCAGGATCGCGATCCGTGCGTCGAAGAGCACCGCGGTCATGAACCCGAACGCCACTGCCGGCATGACGTACCAGGAGGTGTTGGGCTCGATTGCCACGGTTCCTCGCACCGCGGCGGCGGTGAGGACGATCAGAATCCCCAGTAGCGCCATCATCCGGGGACGGGCCCAGAACTCGGCACGGAAACGGGCCAGGTATAGGCCGAGCATCAGAACCAGGACCGCCACCATCGCCACCAGCCCGCCTTGAGCCTGGCTCGCCGGAGAGATGGCGTTCGTTGCGTCGATGGCGTCTATGTCGAGCTGCGTGAGTGCGGCACCTTCGCTCACGATGACCTGTTCGGCGGTGTAAGACGCCGTGATCGGGTCGTCCCGCACCTCGTTGCCGGCGGCGTTGCGGGCAGCTTGGGTCTGCGCCGGGTCCTCCAGGTAATTGGCCTGGAGGAACGTGGCCACCACTTCGCCGGCGGCATCACTGGCCTCCTCGTCCTGCGCCGGGGGGTTGGTGTCGCTGTAGAAGACGAGGGGGGGATTGGAGCGCTGGTTGGCCCTGACGTCTGCCAGGTCCTCGGGCGTGACCCGTAGCCCGAAGAGCTCGTTGATCTCCTCGAGGGTGGCCTGACGGATACCTGGATCGAGATGCAGCGGCTCGCCGACGGCCGCACGAATCACGTCGTCGGATGCCGTGGCCGCCAGCACCATGACGGTGTCCGCCTCCACTGGGTGATTGGCTGTGATCTGCTCGGTGATCTCCTCGATTGGGCGCAAGTTGACCTCGAAGCCGATCGGGGTCGCGGTGCACTCCGAACCCGGGTCGCATTCCACCAACTGATTGAGGTTCTCGGTGCCAACGAAGTAGCCCGTGGGTATTTGTGCGTCTCCAGCGTCGATCCCGAGGACTGCTTGTCCCGCCGGAACTTCGATGGCCCAAACGCCGTCGGGCCCAGTGACGGCAGTTTCCACTTCACCGCCCACCGGGACCTGGATGGTCACCCCTTCGAGGCCGCGGTCGGGTCGGGCCACTTCGGCATCGGGGAGGAACTCCCCGTCACCGTCGGTGTCGATGAAGACCAATCCGGTGAGAACCGCCGGCTCCGGCGGCTCGACTGCTTCCTCGCCCTCGGCCGGTGCCGTGGTGGTGGTAGTGGTCGTCGCGGGCAATGTCGTGGCAGTGGTCTCAGGGGGATCGGCAACTGCGAGCGCCGCTACGTCGTCGAAGAGAGCGTTGATCTGATCCCGCACCTGGTTCTCGACCTCGATGTTGGTCTCCCGCACCGGGGGGACCGCCTCCATCGCCTCGGTGGCTGCCGCCTCGGTCGCTACGACGTCGACGACCTCGGCCGGTTGACGGGCCAGGTAGTCCTGCGAAGCAAGGAAGCCGACCTCGAGATTGGGACTGGCCACCCCGGTGCCAAGAGAGAGCACGCCCCAGGTCGCAGCCACCACCACGACGAAGATCGCGGCCCTGACTACAGCCGGCCGCTTCACCGCTGGTGCTCCGTCTCGAAGCGTGCGTAGGCCTCCACGATCGAGGCCACGATCCGATGTCGGACCACGTCCCGTGCGCTCAGCTCCACGAAGCTGACTCCAGGGATGTCGCGCAGGATCTCCCGAACCACGTTGAGCCCAGAGCGACGATTGTCGGGGAGGTCGGTCTGGGTGAGGTCCCCGGTGATGATCATCTTCGAGTTGAACCCGAGCCGGGTGAGGAACATTTTCATCTGCTCCGGTGTGGTGTTCTGGGCCTCATCGAGGATGACACATGCGTCGTTCAGGGTCCTTCCACGCATATAAGCGAGCGGAGCGATCTCGATGGTTCCCTTGTCGATGAGCGAGGCGGTCTCGTCGGCGCCGAGCATGTCCCACAGTGCGTCGTAGAGAGGCCTGAGATACGGGTCGACCTTGGCGGCGAGGTCGCCGGGAAGGAACCCGAGTCGCTCACCGGCCTCGACTGCCGGCCTGGTGAGGATGATCCGGCGCACCGAGCCGTTTACCAGGCTCGCCACGGCGGCTGCCATCGCCAGATAGGTCTTGCCGGTGCCTGCCGGGCCGAGGCCGAACGTGAGGGTGTTCTCCCGGATCGCCTCCATGTACTTCTGCTGGCCGTGAGTCTTGGGCCGGATCATCCGGCCCCTTCCCACTGGAATCCCATCATTGAGGATCCCCGACGGGCTCGGAACCTCGTCGCGGACCATCTTGACCACTTCGTCGACCCGTCCTGCATCGAGTTGGTGGCCTTCCTGGACCAGTATCAGCAACTCGCCGAGGACGATGCGGGCCTTCTCGACCGCGATCTCGTCACCTTTGAGTGCGATCTCGTCGCCGCGCGCGACGAAACGCACCTCCGGGAAATGGTCCTGGACCTGCCGGAGATGGCGATCGGAATCTCCCAACAGGTCCAATAGGAGATGGTGGCTTGGGACGCGAACGTGCGCTTCGATTTGATCAGGAGTCACAGGGCAGACGCCTCGGTTGTGGCGTCGGGGAAATTCTATCCGGGAACCGGAAATGGGCCAGATATATCAGTCGGTCTCGGGAACCGACTCGATCGAGGTCTCGAGGAGGGAGGAGATCACGGCCTTGTCCGACTCCCTGACCTCGCCCGGAGTGCCCTCCTGGCGCATGAACTGGATCGCGGCCAGATATCGGTCCACGAGATCGTGGTCCCTCCCCGAAGCGACGGCGTCGATGTCGATCACCGGGCCATTTGCCGCCCGGGAGCCGGGAAAGAGGTCGGTGGGGCCGACACCGTAGACCTCGGCGAGACGGGTCAGCCGCTGCACACTTATGGCGCGTTCCCCGCGTTCGTAGGCACCAACCACCGAAGCTTTGAACTCGCCGTCGGTGAAGGTCTCGACCTCTCCCAAGGACCAGCCTCTCTGCCGTCTTGCCGCCCGAAGGCGCACGCCAAGAGAAGCACTGAATTTGTCGACCAAGGATCTGCTCTCCCGTGAGCCCGTGGGAAATACTAGAAGGTCGTCACGCCCCATGCCAGGGTCTGCCAAAACGGGCGGCAGCCACGACCGCGGCGGTTTCCACCCGCAAAATCGTGGGTCCGAGGTCGACCAACCCCGCATCCGCGGGCAATTCGGCCTGATCCCAACCCCCCTCGGGGCCAATCGCCATCGTCACCACCTCGATCGGCTCGTAGTCACCGCCCGGGGTAGCGACCGCCAGTGGGCGCTCCAGATCTCCCCAACCCACCAGATCGGCGCCGACTTCGGTCAACCAGGCTCCCCGCGATTGCTCCAAGGCCCCGATCGCCCAACCGCTTGCCTTGTCCGCAGACGGCGCCTTTCCCTCGCCGTGGCGGGTGTCGAGCCAACACAGGCGTGCGACTCCGAGCTCGGCGAGCTTTTCCACCAGGAACCTGCAGCGCTCGCGGCTGGCGGGAGGGGCGACAGCGAATGTGAGTTGGTTGGGGCGGCCGACGGTCGATTCCTCCCCGCGGACCACCTCTCCTCCTATGAAGCTGCCACGACCGACCCGGCCCCGGCCGTCCGTGTACGTCACCGGCGACCCTGACCCGATCCTGAGCACTCGCTCCAGGTGGTGTGACTGCGCAGAGGAGAGGAAAAGCGACCGATCGTCCCAGGCGCCACCGAGGTAGAGATGGGGGATGTGTCGCATCACCCGGTCGACGCCGGGCGGTCGGTCCGCTCACCCCGGAGGTCGGCCCACTGCCTGAGCAGCGACTCTTCCTCGGAGCTGAGGACCTCGGGGACTTTCACCAACACCAACACGCGGAGGTTCCCCCGGCCCCGCCGCCCGAGATGGGGCATGCCCAGGCCGTCCATGCGGAAGACGGTCCCGGGCTGCGTGCCGGACGGGATCTCGAGATCGGCGACCCCTCCCTCGATGAGCGGGACCTCGATCCGGGTTCCAAGCGTCGCTTCGGCGATCCCGATCGTCACCTGGTGGACGAGGTCGGAATCGACTCGTTCGAAGCGGGAGTCAGGTCGGACCACGATTTCGACGTAGAGATCGCCGGGCGACGCTCCGGAGCGTCCCGCCGACTCTCCCCGACCTGTGAGCCTCAGCCTGGTCCCCGTGGAAACACCCGCGGGCACCTCGACGTTGACGGACACCTCTTCGGGAATGGCGCCGGCACCCGAGCACAGGTGGCAATGCTCGTCGATCAGGGTCCCGTCGCCATGACAGGTTGGGCAGTTCCCTACGGTCATCATGGTCCCGAAAAGGGAGCGGCGAGCCATACGCACCGATCCACTTCCCCCGCACTCGGGGCAGGTGATCTTGGCGGAACCGGGCTCGGCCCCGCTTCCCTCGCAGTGGGCACAGGTGGTCTGCGCGTGGAAGGAAGCGACGACGTCGGTTCCGAAGGCGGCCTCGGCAAGGTCGACGTCGACTCTGACCAGCACGTCGCGACCACGAGCGGAGCGACCACCGGAGCCACCGAAGAGCCCTCCGTCTCCAAAGACCGATCTCAGGATGTCATCGAAACCGCCCATCCCCGAGAAGATGTCGGAGAGATCGATCGTGTCCCCCCGGTCATATCGCCGTCTTCGCTCGGGGTCGACGAGCACCTCGTAGGCCTCGGCTGCCTCTCTGAACCGGGCCTCGGCCTGTGGATCACCGGGATTGGAGTCAGGGTGACTGGCACGCGCCGCCTGACGAAACGCCTTCTTGATCTCTTCGGTGGTCGCGTCCCTGCGGACCCCGAGCACCCCGTAATAGTCCCTGGCCATGCGATTCAGTCGGATCGAGAGCCGATCTGATCCTCGAGCTCGCGACTGACCTCCTCGACTGCCGAGATCGCCCGCTTGTAGTTCATGCGCATCGGCCCGATGACACCAACAGAGCCACCGGCTGCGCCGGCGTCGTAAGTCTTGGAGACCACGGCGAGGTCGACATCACCCCCGAGCTGGGACCCGATCTGGATCGAGGTGCCCGAGGCGCCGGCGAGGACCCTCATCACCTCGGCCTCACGCTCCAGGACCTCGAGCACCTGCTGCATGGCCGAAAGGTCCTCCCAGACCGAAGCCAGGCGCTGGGTGCCGCCGACGAAGATCTCCGAGCCCGCAGAGGCCGCGAGATGAAGGCCGTCGGCCATGGTGAGCACGGCCTCCTTGGTTCCCTCTTCCAGGTGGCCGATGACCTCGTCGCCGAGGTCGATTCCACCGCCGAGATCAACCCCGACGACTGCTGCGTTGACCACCCTTTGGGCCTCCTCGATCTCGAGGGGAGTCACCGGGACCCGAACCCGGCCCCGCTGCTGGAGCACTCTCCCGGCCTCGGTGACAACGACGATCAGGATCTGGTCGGCAGTTACCTGCACGCTGTGCACCGAACGGACCCTGTCCCCGATCACACCAGGAGCGACCACCACCGAGGGGAGGTCGGTGATCTCGGCGAGGAGGTCGGAGGTTGCCTTGAGCAGCTTCGACAGCTCGAGATGGACCTCACCGAAGAAGGAGCTCACTTTTGCCTGGGCGCCGGAACGGAGCCGACCAGGGCTGAGATGGTCGACGTAATACCTGTAGGCCTGGGCCGTCGGGATCCTCCCGGCCGAAGTGTGGGGCTGCAACACGAATCCTTCTTGCTCCAGGGCCGAAAGGTCATTTCGGACGGTCGCGGTCGACACCCCGAGGTGCGCCCTGTCGACGATCACACGCGAACTGACCGGTTCCCCGGTCCGTATGTGCTCCTCGACGAGGGCTCTGAGGATCTCCGACCTGCGGTCTTCGAGCATCAGTACACGTTATCCGCAGTCGCCCGCTCCACCCACCCCGCCGGGGATTCCAGACCGAGCACTGCGCGGTTCACCTCGTCGGTGAGAAGCGGGTTGGTCACGACAAGCCTGTCGGCGACGACCTCGATCAGCCCGGCCTCGACGAGCCGGGACCCGTCGTAACTTGGCGAGAAGCGCATCAACCCCAGGCCCATGGGCCACCCCGGCCGCGCGGCGAAGACCCACGAAGAGGCGGTCGATCTCCGCGTCCCAGCCGGTCACCTGGTCCACTCCGGCGGTGGGGCGGTTCCCCTGCTCGACGCGGTCGAGATACGCCTCCAGCCGGCGAACGTTGTGGCTCCGGTTCCCGTCACGGAAACGGTGGGCGCCGTTCCCGTATGCCTCATATTCCCCCTGGGCCCAGACCGTGAGGTTGTAGCGACACTCGTGCCCGGGCCGGCTCCAATTGGAGACCTCGTACCGCTCATATCCGGCGCTCTCCAGATAGGACTGCGCGGCCTCGTATCGGGCCGCCTGGACGTCGGCATCCGGAGCCGGGGCGCCCGCAGCGACTGCCCTGTTGAGCGGTGTCCCCGGCTCCACGGTCAACGCATAACACGAAACATGATCGACCCCGGCCCCGATCGCCCTCGCCAAGGTTTCCTCCCATGAGCGGTCGCTCTCGCCGGGGGTGCCGAATATCAGATCGACCGACACGCTCTGGAACCCGGCCTCACGGGCCGAGGCCACCGAGAACTCGATCTGTTCCGGTCCATGTCGACGTCCCAGCGCCGTGAGCACCGCGCCGTCGAAGCTCTGGGCCCCAAAGGAGACGCGGTTGAACCCCAGCCCGACCAGTTGCCGGCCGCGTTCAGCGTCGAAGTCCTCCGGATTCGCCTCCAACGACACCTCGGCACCGGCCACCAGTCGTTGATGGCGTACCAGGGCCTGGAGGATCCCACCGAGGACTTCCGGTGGCACATGGCTTGGGGTCCCGCCTCCGAAATACGCCGAGTCCAGAGGCCCGAACCGGGGAGACATCTCGATCTCGGCGATCACCGCAGCCGAATAGCGGTCGATGAGGCCTTCAGCCCCGGCCACGACTGCGAAATCGCAATAGGGGCACACGGCAGAGCAAAACGGGATGTGGACGTAGGCGGCCCGCACCTCCACGAACGCGTCGACCGGGGTCATTCGTCGTCGTCGACTTTGAGCGCCGCCACGAACGCCTCCTGGGGCACCTCCACCGACCCCACCATCTTCATCCTCTTCTTGCCCTCTTTTTGCTTCTGCAGGAGCTTCTTCTTCCTGGTGACGTCTCCCCCGTAACACTTGGCGATGACGTCCTTGCGCTTCGCCTTGACCGTCTCCCGGCTGATGATCCGGCCCCCGATGGCAGCCTGAATGGGCACATCGAAGAGCTGGCGCGGGATCAGTGCCCGGAGCCGGGTGGTCATCGTCTTGCCATATTCCTGGGCCTTGTCCCGGTGCACGATTGCAGAGAAGGCGTCGACCGGCTGTGCGTTGAGCAGGATGTCGACCTTGACCAGCTGCGCCTCCCGGTAGCCCGCCGGCTCGTAATCGAGGGACGCGTATCCCTTGGAACGCGACTTGAGCTGGTCGAAGAACCCGAACACGATCTCGGCGAGCGGGAGGTCGCAGTCGAGCTCGACCCGCTCCGGCCCCAGGTAGTTCATGTTGCCGATCTCGCCGCGATGCGAGGTGGCAAGCTCCATGATCGGTCCGACGAACTCGGTCGGGGTCAGGATCATGGTCCGCACATAGGGTTCGGCCAGTCCCGAGAGGTCGGCAGGGTCCGGCAGGTCCTGTGGCGACTTGATCTCACGCACCGAGCCGTCCGGCATCGTGACCCGGTACGCGACCGATGGCGCAGTCGCTACCAGGTCCAGGTCGTACTCTCGCTCCAGCCGTTCCCGGATGATCTCCATGTGAAGCAGGCCGAGAAACCCGCAGCGGAAGCCGAAACCCAGGGCACGACTGCTCTCCGGCTCGAAAACCAGCGAGGCGTCGTTCAGCCGCAGCTTCTCCAGGGCCTCCCGCAAGCGCTCGAAATCGTCGCCGTCGGTGGGAAACACCCCCGAGAACACCATCGGCTTTGGCTCCGCGTACCCGGGCAGCGGCTCGAGCGGCGGGCCGGGCGGTCTCGGTGATGGTGTCCCCGACCTTGATCCGATCGATCTCCTTGACCCCGGTGATCAGGTAGCCAACCTCACCGACAGACAGAGCCTTCACGGGCTTTGCGCTGGGTGTGAGAACCCCGATCTCGCTGGCGTCGTGACTCTCCCGGGTAGCCATGAATCGAATGCGCTGCCCAGAGCTGAGTCGGCCGTCAACGATTCGCACGTAGCAAACGACGCCCCGGTAGGCGTCGTAGTAAGAGTCGAACACCAGGGCTCGCAACGGAGCATCGGGATCCCCGGCGGGCGCGGGAACCTGTTCCACCAGCATCTGGAGCAACTCGTCGACGCCGGCACCCGTCTTCGCTGAGATTCGCAGCACTTCGTCGGGATCGCCTCCGAGGATGTTCACGATCTCGCCCGCCACTCGGTCCGGGTCGGCCGCCACCAGGTCGATCTTGTTGATCGCCGGGATCACCTCCAGACCGGCGTCGATTGCCAGGTAGGCGTTGGCCAGTGTCTGAGCCTGGACCCCTTGCGCGGCATCGGTGAGGAGGAGGGCACCTTCGCACGCGGCCAACGACCGTGACACCTCGTACGAGAAGTCGACGTGGCCAGGAGTGTCGATCAGGTTGAGGACGTACTCGTCACCGTCGGTAGCCACGTGGCGGAGGCGAACCGTCTGCGCCTTGATCGTGATCCCCCGCTCACGCTCGAGGTCCATTGTGTCGAGGATCTGCTCACGCATGTCCCTCTCGCTGACCGCTCCGGTGCGCTCGAGAAGGCGATCGGCCAGAGTCGACTTGCCGTGGTCGATGTGGGCGATGATCGAGAAGTTGCGGATGCGCGTTTGAGTGGTCACGGGTGAAGGGACGGCGGCATTGTAACTTCGAAACCGGCACTGCTACTCTTCGTCGACCGTCGCCGCTTTTCGCGGGACGACTCCTCCCAGGAACGGATTTCGAGCTTTCGACATGGCCAACATCAAGTCACAGATCAAGAGAAACCGCCAGAACGAGGCGAGGCGCCTGCGCAACAAGTCGGTTAGCAGCGACCTCAAAACGGGAGTGAAGAAGGTCGAGACGGCGGCCGCCGCCGGCGAGCCCACCGAGGACCTCTATCGCTCGGCTCAGAAGAAGATCGACATCGCGGTCTCCAAGGGGACCATGCACAAGAAGACCGCCGCCCGCAAGAAGTCGAGGCTGGCCAAGAAGGTCAACGCCTGAGGCGTTGACCTTCCTATTACGTACTACGGGATCATCCGTACCAGCGGCATAGAGCCACAGTGAGTCGCTCCAGAGTGACCCTGTGCACCTCTTCCGGCTGAGATTTGATCACCCGGTCGGCGCGGACAAGTGCTTCCTGTGCCTTACGCAGAGATGATTCCCGGACCTTGCCCCGCTGCGACCAGGCGCGTGAAGCCCCACGGTCTGTCGACCCGGCACCGGTCCACCCCCGGAACGTCTCCTCATTCGGGGCCGCCGACGCCAACGACCTGCGCTTGAGGTCGGACTCCACCGCAGCCAGATACACCAACGGGTGGCCGTGCACCAGGAAGTCGGAGAGCCGGCGAAGGGCGTTGCCCACCTCACCTTTGGAGATGGCGTCGGTTATGTGGAAGGTCGGCTCGTCGGGTCGGTTCTTGAAGCGATCGAGGATCAGCTGCTTGTTGAGCTTGACCGAAGAGCCCGCGAGTTGGTCCAGGGCCTGCTCCATCGCCGCAGTGTCCGTGCCGAACCTCTGTAGCAGCGCTTCCTGCGCGCCTCGGTCGGCATCGAGGCCCTTTGCCCGAAGCGCCGCCTCCAGCCACTGACCGGCCTGGCGCTCCCACATCTTGGATATGGACGCCGATTTGCCGACCTCCTTGACGACTGCGCCGATGGGACGGGGTGTGCTCCCCGTGACCAGCACCACGACTTCGATCGCCGACAGGTCGGCGCTGCCGAGGAGCCCGGCCACGACCTGGGCCTCGGCCACCTGGAGATTCTGGGCATCGACGATCTGAAGGCCCTGGCGCGACCCGAACAACGACCCCGATTGGAGAAGTGGCACCAGGGGCTCGATCTCCGATCTGAGGCTGCCGTCGCCTTCCTCACCGGCACCGCGTCCCGGCACGTCGACTCTCACCAGGTCGGACCTGTCGACGCCCTCGTTCGCGAAATGCTCGGCTGCGGCATTCGAGCATTTGCTGTCTCTCACCGGGCCCCGAGTTGGAGGGGGCGGTGATCAGGAGGACACCCACGAGTCAGACCGTAGTCAAAGGCTGGAGACACGATCAGGGAAGCCTCCCGAAGAGGCGCGCCAGGTCACAGGCCACCGCCACGTCGTGGACTCTGATGATGTCGGCCTGGTGCTCGAGGGCCAGGGACATGTACGCCACCACCCTGTGAAAGTCGCGCTTTCTCGGGATTGGGATCAAGACCGGCCTTCCCAATCTGCTCGAGGCAGCAGTGTCGGTAATCACCTCGAGCTGCATTCGGGTGTACGCCTGATAGTCGCCGCGGTAGTTGAGGGCGATGCCGGGGTCGATGATCACGTTGTGTATGCCCTCAGCGGCGAGCTCGGTGAGTAGGACCGCGAATCCCGCAGCAGTGTGCTCGGCCTTCTCGGGAAGGATCTCGATCTCATTGACCTGATGAGGGTTGGCACCCTCGACGTGAACGGCGACCGCAGCCAGGTCGGTGCCGGCGACGACGGCCCTCATCTCCGGATCGGCAAGCCCTCCGGTGTCATTCACCACGACCGCACCCGAATCGACTGCGGCTTGAGCCACTTCCGGCTTCCAGGTATCGATAGCCACCAGATGCCCTTCGCCGGCCAGTGCTTCGATCACGGGGACCACCCGTGAAATCTCCTCGACGACCTCGATGGTGAGATTGTCGAAGTGTGAGGACTGCCCCCCAACATCGATGAGAGTCGCGCCCCAGGTGCGATAGCGGTCGCCCATCAACAGCGCCTCGTCCACGGAACCGGCGACCGTGTGGAGGTTCTTCGAGTCAGGTGAGACGTTGATGACACCCATGACGTGGGTGACATCTCCCAAAGGCAGGCTGGCGGAGCCCAACTTCAGAATCCGGCTATCGAGCATCACCACAAGTGTCGCATCACCCGAGGTGGACGAGCACATCGCCGTCGAGGTCAGTCCGCGCCACCGCAGTCCCCGCAGCTTCCAGGGTGGAGAGGATCTCAGGGGAGGGATGGCCAAAGTCGTTCTCTCCCACCGATATCACTGCCAGGTCGGCGCCGACGGCGGTGAGCCAATCAGGATCCGACGTGGCTCCGCCATGATGAGGGACCTTGAGGACGTCGGCATCGAACGGTCCCAGGTCATCCTGGGCGATGGCCTCGACGTCGCCGGTGAGGAGCATGGAGCGCGATCGGCCCTTCGACCTCGATGACGATCGACTCGTCGTTCGGCGACGCGTATCGGCGGAGTGGGCCACGGACTGTGAGAAGCAGTCGGCCAAGCATGTACTCCTCGCCGATCGAGGGAACGGTCACCACCGAGCCAGCAGATCTCAGTCCATCCAGCACCTCGAGCGAGCCCGGAGTCTCGTGGTGCACCAGATCGGCCCAAACCAGATCTGTGGGGATTCGCTCGGCAAGCGCTGCGAGGCCAGCTGCATGATCGGCGTGAGCATGGGTCAGCACTACCAACTCCAGGTGGCTCACCCGGTACCTGCCCAAGCCGTCGATCAGCGCCACCGGGTCAGGACCTCCGTCGACGAGGGCGAACCGGCCCTGCCCGCCCGAGACCAGCAGAGCATCACCTTGGCCGACGTCGAGAGCAATGACCCCGGCCTGGGGTGGCTTGACTCCGGCTCCGAGGAGTGTTGCCGCCACCGCGATCGCCATTACGAGTGCGATCGCGCCCCGGGCTCGACGAAGCGAGTGGAATGCCGCGCCAATGCCAATAGCTAGCGCCATCCCCTGCCATCCCAGTTGTGGCCAGGAGGAAACGCTGCGGGCGAGCCTCAGGACCAACCCGGCCAGCCAGGCCGAGATATCCAGCAACGGTCGCCACTCCGACAGCGCCCAAAGCTCCCAGCACGGTCGCCGAGGCCACCAGCGGGGCCGCAACCAGGTTCACGGGTGCCGAGAGAAGCGGCACCCCTCCGAAGTGGGCGACCAGAAGCGGTGCCACTGCAAGCTGGGCGCCAACCGTGATTGCGAGCGCCCTCCAAGCCCAGCCGGGCCGCACCGGCCATCGAGACCCGACCAGGACACCGGCGGTGGCAGCCACCGACAGCTGGAACCCGAGGTGGCTGGCAAGCCCGGGATCGAAGACGAGGAGCAGGATGGCGGCGGCGGAGAGCAATTGCCAGGCCTCGAGGACCAGCCCGAGCAACCGGCCCCCGAGGACTATGGCTGCCATGACCGACGCCCTCATGACCGAAGGCTCGAATCCGGTCGCAGCCGCATAGATCGGGAGGCCGGCCAGGCCGATTATGGCCCTGCTTCCCGGATTCCAGGTAAGCGGCCCGGCGGCCGCGAACAGCAGTGCGAGAAAGAGCGCGACGTTCGATCCGCTGACCGCGGTGAAATGGGCGAGCCCCGCCCGTCGCATCGCCTCGACATCCACCTCATCGAGGCCACTGGTGTCTCCGACGAGAAAGCCGGTGAGCAGGGCACCGGAGGGACCGGAGTCGATGAGCGAGTCGATCACCCGGGACCGGACGGCACCACCGGCACGGATCAGCGGTGATCGCGAGTCGGAGACGACCTCGAAGTCATCGACACGCACCGTTCCCCGGTGTGGCTCGCCTTGGGCGAACCCGGGCTCTCCGGAAGCGGCACCGCTCAGCTCGACCACCTGACCACGGACCGCTGCAGTCCCCGGTGGGAGATCGGCGAGGACCGGCCCCGATCGAGTCTCGACCAGCGCCCAGGGGCCGAACCTCCCCGGGACCACGTCAGTGGCCATCACCCCGGTGAGCCGGGCATGGCCCGGAGGCAGCGGTTCGAGCTCGGGCACGAGCCAGAGAGCCGAAGCCAGGGCAGCGCCAAGCCAGCAGAGGGCGGCGGTGATGACCCACGGCCTCGACACGGGCGGCGGAAGAGCAGGGTGATCACCGATCACGGCACACTGACCAGGTCCCTGATAGCCGAGAGCTTCGCTTCGCCGATGCCTGGCACGTCGAGCAGGTCCTCCACCTCGGCAAACGGACCGTTGGACTCGCGGAAGTCGATGATCCGCTCGGCGAGCACCGGGCCCACCCCGGGCAACTCCTGAAGGGCCGAGGCGTCGGCGCGATTCAGGGAGACAACCCCGCCCGGCGTGCCCGGTTGAGCAACGCTTCCGGAAGGGGTCACGGCTCCCGGCCCCGGGACCTGCACCTGATCGCCATCAACCATCGGGCCGGCCAGGTTGATCGCGTCGAGAGCGGCCCCAGGACGGGCCCCGCCGGCGGCGACGACGGCGTCTGCCACGATCGACCCCTCCGCGACCACCACCACTCCCGGGTTGACCACCCACCCCGAGACGTGAACGGCGATCGTCGCATCTTGCGGCGGCTGCGTCGACCCTTCTCGAGCGCCCACCGCAAGCTCCGGCAGCCGGTCATGGGAACCGAGCCCGGCTCCAATCAAGACCGCCGCGAGGCAGAGCCCGATCACCCCAACCAGTTGGCGCCCCACTCCTCGACTGACTACCAGCCATCGATTGGCTCCGGAAGACCCCCGTTAAGGTCGCATCCCATGCTCGATGCCTCGAACTTTCGGGTCCCGCCCGATGCATCCGTTGACCTCGGAACACACGACCCCGATTCCGCAGTCGGCTTCGAGGGCGGCAAGGCCGAGGGCGAAAGTGCGTTGCGAGACCTCAACGCCCGCCTCACCGCTCTGCAGATGAAGCTCTGGGCCGAGTCCAAGCAGAGGTTGCTTGTTGTCCTCCAGGCGATGGACACCGGAGGCAAGGACGGGACCATTCGCAGTGTGTTCAGAGGGGTGAATCCCCAGGGAGTGACCGTCCGATCGTTCGGCCGGCCAACCGAGGCAGAACTGGCACACGACTACCTGTGGCGGATCCATCCCCATGTCCCGGGCAACGGGGAGATCGTGATTTTCAACCGTTCCCACTACGAAGACGTGCTGGTGGTGAGAGTGCGGAAGCTGGTCCCAGAAGCCCAGTGGCGGCGCCGCTATCAGCAGATCAACGACTTCGAGCGGATGCTCGACGAGGAGGGCACCACCATCGTCAAGTTCTTCCTCCACATCTCGGCGGACGAACAGCGAGATCGACTCCAAGCGCGGCTCGACGAGCCAGACAAGCGATGGAAATTCAACAAGGCAGACCTCGACGACCGACGATTGTGGGATCAATTTCAGACGGCCTACTCAGAAGCACTGGCCAGGACCTCGACCGCCGTCGCCCCCTGGTACGTGGTGCCGGCGAACCGGAAGTGGTACCGCAACCTCGTCGTCTCCAGCATCCTGATCGACACACTGGAAACAATGGATCCCAGGTATCCGGAACCGGAGTCAGGCCTGGAAGGCCTGGTTGTCAGCTGAGCTCTGCCACCCGGGATGCGATCGCCCTCGCCTCCAACTCCTGTTCGATCTGCAGGTAGGCGCCGCGGTGTCCGAGTCGCTTGCGGCGACCGTGGAGGTACCCGGTCAGGTATCTGCCGCTGAAACCGAAGAGGCCCTGCTCCCGCCACTGGCGGACATGCACCAGCTCATGGGCCATGAGCAGACCGAACCTCCGGGCCGGCCCGGCAATGACCCGTGGGTCGACATAGACGTTGTAGCCCAAAGTCATCGCCTGGATCCCCTGACCCCACAACCGTCGCATGACGGCCGGGGCGGTCTTGACGCTCACGGATTCGGGGCGCACCGGTCGAATCGCCTCCAGGAGCTCCCCAACCTCGAGCTCGGACCGCTCCAGCACTTCGGCGGCGTTCATCCCACCACCAGATTGATCAGGCTCGGTGGGCGCACGATCACGTTTTGAACCGATCCACCATCGAGCCAGGCCTGCACCTTCTCCAGGCCCAGGGCAATTTTCTCTGCTTCCTCGGCGCTTATGTCGGCTGGCACTTCCACCCGGTCCCTCACTTTCCCGTTTACCTGTACCACCAATGTGGCCCGGTCCTCGGCCACGAGATCAGGGTCCCAGCTCGGCCAGGGCTCCGTCGCCAACATGGTGCTGTGTCCGGTGTGTTCCCAGAGCTCGTGTGCGATGTGCGGAGCCATCGGCGCCAGGAGCTTGATGATGCGCTCGGCGACCTCATCGAAGGTCTGTCGGTCGATATGAGCGTTGCGGGTCGCCTCAACCAGGCTGTTGGTCAATGTCATCAGCGGAGGGATCGCGGTGTTGAAGACGAACCGCTCGATGTCAAAGGTGACCTTCTTGGTCGCACGGTGGGCCTGGGAGAGAAGCCCGGGATTTGATGGTCCTCTCAGTTCACCGGACTCGGTGACCACGCGCCACAGGCGATCCAGGAATCGAAACGTTCCCTCCACCCCATTGGTGTCCCAGGCGGCGTCGTCAGTGGGTGGGCCCATGAATAGGTGATACAGCCGCAGCGAGTCGGCGCCGTGCGAGGCGAACAGATCGAGCGGGTCGACCACGTTTCCCTTCGACTTCGACATCTTGGACCCACCCAGGGTGATCATCCCCTGAGTGAAGAGCCGTTCGAAGGGCTCGTTCACCGAGCTCAGCCCCATGTCGTTGAGGAATTTGGTGATGAACCGGGCGTAGAGCAGGTGGAGGATCGCATGCTCGACACCGCCGATGTACTGGTCGACGCCCATCCAATAGGAGGCGCTCGCCGGTTCAAACGCCACTTCCTGGTTGTGGGGGTCGGTGAACCGGAAGAAGTACCACGACGAGTCGACGAAGGTGTCCATGGTGTCGGTCTCCCGTCGGGCTCCGCCTCCACACGAGGGACAGGTGGTGCTGACCCACTCTTCGACCGCGGCCAAGGGAGACTGGCCTTTGGGCGCGTAGTCGTCGATCTCGGGGAGCAAGACCGGCAAGTCGCTCTCAGCCACGGGGACCAGCCCGCAGCTGGGGCAGTCGATCATCGGGATCGGGCTCCCCCAGTACCTCTGGCGGGAAATGAGCCAGTCCCGCAGGCGGAACTGGACCGTTCCTTCTCCGAGCTCCCGCTCTTCGAGCCATTCGATGATGGCCGCCTTGGCCTCGGTCTGGGCTTTGCCGTCGAGGAATTCAGAATTGATGGTCGGCCCATCACCGGTGTATGCATCGCCCTCCCAGTCCGGGGGCGGTTCGACAGTCCTGACGATGTCGAGGCCATAGCTGGTCGCGAAGTCCCAGTCCCGCTGATCCTGGCCGGGGACCGCCATGATCGCCCCGCTCCCGTATCCCATGAGTACGTAGTCGGCGATGTATATCGGGACCTTCCGGCCGTTGACCGGGTTGATGGCATGGGCACCTGTGAAGACGCCGGACTTCTCCCCTTCCGCCATCCGCTCGATCTCGGACGCCCTGGTCGCCCTTGCGATGTAATCCCTGGCCTCCTGCTCGGAGGCGCTCCCGACGATCAGGTCCTCGACCAGCGGATGCTCGGGAGCGAGCACACAGAAGGTCATCCCGAAGATCGTGTCCGGGCGGGTGGTGAACACTTCGAAGGAACCGTTGCCCCCATCGACCTCGATTGTGAACCTGGCCCCTTCGGAGCGGCCGATCCAGTTTCGCTGCATGGTCCGCACCCGCTCCGGCCATTGGTCCAACGCTTCGAGATCGGTGAGGAGTCGATCGGCATAGTCGGTGATCCGAAAGAACCACTGGGCCAGGTTGCGCTTGTCGACGATGGCGCCACAACGCTCGCAAGCTCCTTCGACGACCTGCTCGTTGGCGAGGACGGTCTGATCTCTGGGGCACCAGTTGACCGGCGCCTCCTTCTTGTACGCGAGGCCTCGATCCCATAGTTGGAGGAACAGCCATTGGTTCCACCGGTAGTAGTCGGGATCGTGTGACGCGAGCTCCCGGTCCCAGTCGTACATCGCGCCCAGTTGCTTGATCTGCTGGGTCATGGTGACGATTTGGGCCTCGGTGTTCGCCTTCGGGGGCGCTCCCATGTCGATGGCGGCATTCTCAGCAGGGAGACCAAAGCTGTCCCACCCCATCGGCGAGAGCACGTTGAAGCCGCGCATCGTCTTGTACCTGGTGAGCAGGTCACCAAAGGTGTAGTTGCGGACATGTCCCTGGTGGAGGGCCCCGGACGGATAGGGGTACATGCACAGGTTGTAGAACTTGGGGCGGGAGGGGTCCTCGGTGGCATAGAAGGTGCGCTCCGATTCCCACCTCGCCTGCCACTTGGCCTCGATCCGGACGTGGTCGTATGACATCTATCCGTGAGGGTAATGGCCCGCTCCTAGCATCCCCTCGATGAGCCCAGAGCGCGTCGGTGTCATTGGCGGGGGCCTTATGGGGTCGGGGATTGCCGAGGTGTTTGCCCGCGCCGGGTACGACGTGGTGGTGCATGAGATCGACGCCGCCGCGGCAGAATCGGCGATCGCGCGAGTCGAGGCCTCGTTGGGCAAGGCCGTGGAGCGGGGCAAGTTGGAGAGCTCGGAGCGCGACCTCGCTCGGTCCAGGGTCACCTTCTCGACCGACCTGGCAGATCAGGCCGATCGCCAGCTCGTGATCGAAGCGGCCACCGAAAACGAGCCGCTGAAGCGAGCCATATTCAGCGACCTGGACGACGTGGTGATCGATCCCGAAGCCATTCTCGCCTCGAACACCTCCTCGATTCCCATCACCCGGCTGGCATCGGCGACCAAGCGACCGGATCACGTCATAGGGCTCCACTTCTTCAACCCGGTGCCGGTGATGGCCCTGGTCGAGCTGGTGACCACCGTGATGACCAGCCCCGAGGTCGCCGAGCGGGCGCGCGGCCATGCCGAAGCGATAGGAAAGACCGTGGTCGTGTCCGGCGACCGTGCCGGGTTCATCGTCAACATGCTCCTCGTCCCCTATTTGTTGGGCGCGATCGAGATGCTCGAGGCCGGGTTCGCCACCCGGGAGGACATCGACACCGGGATGCGCCTCGGCGCCAACCATCCGATGGGGCCCTTGGAGCTGTCCGACTTCGTGGGCCTGGACACGATGAAACACATCGCCGACGTCCTCTTCGAGGAGTTCAAGGACCCGATGTACGCCTCGCCGCCGCTGCTCACCCGCCTCGTCGAGGCCGGTTTTCTGGGCCGGAAGACCGGCCGCGGCTTCTACGAATACGGCTGAAACCCCCTTCAAACCGGACCGAAGGACTAGTTCAACCGGGAGCCGCCAAATGGGCCACCCGGCCCATGCCCTTGGACAACCTTTTCCGGAATTATCCACAGAGAAGACGGTGGGAGCGAGAAGGGACTGGGAGCGATGTTGGCCTACGAGATCAGGGAACACTCTCTTTATCGAGTCGGAGAATCCGACAACCTCGGCCCCATATGTGACTTGCTCCACACCGAGCGAGACATGCTCGGCACCTGGGACGACCAATGGGCCCGGCTCTTCGCCATCGATTGCGCCTCGATCATCTATCGATTCCACGTCCCGGGAATGGACGACACCGGTCGCGACTTGCTCCATCGCCTCCTCCACCAGGCGCGCAAGCTCACCGTCGGTGAGCGTCAGCGGGAGCTGGAGTCCGTGGAGAGGGCACTGATGGCCGGGCTACGCGCCTCCTCTGACCTGACCAGGGCGGCGTGGCTGGTTGCTCTCAACTCCCTGCTTCCCGACCCATTCCGGGCCGCGCTGGTCACCGTCGAGTCGGCGATCGACGCCTTCGGTCCCCGGCCCAACCCCCGGCGTGAAGCCGTCATGGATGCGATGCGGAGCAGGCTCCTCTCGCGGACCGAGGAAGCCTCGATCCATGGCTCCGGCCTCGCCTACGCCTGACCGGTCCTAGCGATCGGCAACCTTCTCCAACTCCCGGATCGCCAGGGCGTCGGCGAGGTGGGGCCGCTTGCCGCCACGCACAACCAGGACCGGGACCGACGCTCGCTCCATGACCGACTCGCGAAGGGCCGGGAGCACCCCATCGAGCACTCCGGCCGGGGCCACCACCATCAAAGACGTGCCCTCCACCGCCTCCAGCGCATGAGCGACGGTGGGCTCGGTCAGCACCACCTGCTGCACTTCGACCATCAGATTCGGCAACTCGACCGAAATCGGCGAGATGACCCGCACCGGGCGCTGCAGACCGCGGGCCAGGCTGGCAGCGAGGTCGAGGGCTGCGAAGTCGGCAGGCTCTCCCCGGTACCAGACGCCAAGCGGGCCTGGGCCGAGCTCGCGGTGCGTGCCAGCCCCGACGAGAACGGCGACGTCGCAACTGGCCTCTTCCAGGATCTCCCCGGCGATCCCACCCAGGGGCCGGAACCCGAGATAGGCCTGGTGTGACCCGATGAGGATCATGCCCGCCCCTCGCCGTTCGACCAGGCGGACCAGTTCGGTGGCCGGATCGTGCCCCACGGCGGTTTCGACCTCGACTTCGAGGCCCTCGTCTTCCAGACGGTCCCTGACCGCACCCAAGGCGGTGGCGGCCAGAGCCGCGGCATCGTCCATCGCCGAAAGATTGGCCCTGACCTGCTCGTAGCCGGGCGGGCGCACCACCGAGGCGAGGATGATCGTGGCCGGGGTGTCGTCGATTCCGCGCAACACCTTCGCCAACTCGAGCAGGGGCCGCGCAGTCAGCGGGTCGGTGACTCCCACCATGACCCGACGCTCCCGAGAGCCCAGAGCCATCATCTCCCGGGTCGCATCTCCAGCCATGTCTTGCTCGATCTGATCCCGCGGGTAGAGGATTGTGAGCAAGGGAGTGGTCATGAAAGTGGTGATCAAAGCCATCAGGACCATCATCGTGAACAGGGCCGGGGATATGACTCCGAGGGTGCTGCCGATGGTCAGGATCACGATCTCGGTGATTCCGCGAGCGTTCATCAACACTCCGAGCACCGTCGAAGACCGGAAGGTCTCCCCTGCCGCCAGCCCTGCGATCACCGAGCCCCCGATCTTCCCGACGATCGCGATCGCAATGATCAGCCCTGTGAGCACCCATAGGTCCGAGCCCGAGACCAGCCCGACCCGCGTCGACAGACCGACGACCGCAAAGAACACGGGCAACAGGAAGAGCACCGTCACGTCTTCGAGGCGTTCTGTGATCTGAGCCGCGATGGAGTGCGACCTTGGCAGGACCGCACCGAACATGAAGGCGCCGAAGATGGCGTGGATCCCAATCGCCTCGGTGGCCCACGCCGAGAGAAATAGGGCCACGAACAGGGCCGACATGATGGTGGCGCCGAGACGTCCCCGGTCCGGCTGCACCACGGCTATCCGAGCCAGCAGGGGACGAATCACGAAGACCATGAACGCAAGGAAGGCCAGGGCGAGAAGCACGGTGACGATGGCATCGCCTGGCCCGGTGGCCTTCACGATGGCGACCACCACGGCGAGGATGCACCAGGCGGTGACGTCGTCGACCGCAGCGCACGTTATGGCCAGGGCCCCAAGCCTGGTCCGGTGCAGCCCGGTGTCGGTCAGAATCCGGGCCAGGACCGGAAACGCGGTGATGGCCATCGCCGCTCCCATGAAGAGAGCGAAACCGGTGAAGTTCCCGCTTCCCACCACCGGGAAGATGAGCAGGGCGGCCGCCACTCCCAGGGTGAACGGGATGACGATCGAGTAGTGGCTGACGAGAAGGGCGGTGTGCCCCGAGCCGCGGATCATCTTGTGGTCGAGCTCGGCACCTATCAGGAACATGAAGAAGATCAAGCCGAACTGGGCCAGGATCTGAAGCACGCTGATCACTTCCGACGGGAAGAGGAATGAAGTCACCCCAGGCCAGAAGAGGCCCATCAGGCTGGGCCCGAGGAGGATCCCGGCGACGATCTCCCCGATCACCCGGGGCTGGTTGATGAGGCGGAAGACGTTTCCGAGGAGCCTGGCGGCAACGATCACCACGGCCACTGCCAGCAACACCCGAGCCAGGATCTCGGCGCCCTCCAGGCCCCCGGCATCGGCGCCATCCACCGATGGATCGGTCGGGGCGATCTTGACCTCGGTCTGCTCGTCACCGACGGTCAGCACGCCGCTCACGAGGCCGTCTTCGAACACCTCGGCGTCGAAGGCGAGCGCTTCGCCGGCGAGCGGTGTACCGGGGGCGCATGTCCCCTGCATGACCCCACGACCGGTCTCGGCGTCGATCCGTCCGCCCATGACGTGTTCACCGAGGTCTTCGGTGGCGTCGCCGTGCGTGCCTGCGACGTAGTAGTCGAGGAACACCCCTGACTGAACGGAAGCAATCCGCTCGCCGAGGCAATCAGCGCCAGGAGCGTCGACAGTGCCTACCGCCGATGCCTGGGGGGCGGGAACGATGTCGTTGCCCCTGGGGAGCACGATCACCAGGCCCACCGCGAGCACGATGAAGATCGTCGCGTAAGTCAGCACCGGCACCAGGCGACGGCGGGTGACCGGTGGTGAGGTCACGTGACCATCCTCCCGGCACAGGCAAGACCATTGCTCATAGGGGTGTTGTCATCGGGTGATGAGTCAACAAGTTATGAACCTCGCCTTGCCGGCCACAAGTTCCTTTGCTCGCGCTTCGAATCAGTCCGAACAAGAGGTGATTGAAATAGAGGTCCCATCGGACGCCACGGCCGCTTCCGATTGAGACTCGCTCCATTCGATCAGCACCGAGGCAAGAGAAGCGGCCGTCGAGGGGTCATCCATGGTCACGTCGACGGAGAGGCACACCCCGTCATCCTCGTTCCAAAGCACATATGCGTCGCCGCCCCATGGTCGGACCAGCTCCAGCGCCGCCTCCTCACGCACGACCGAAGCAGCGAGCATCTTCAAATACTGCGTTCCGAGCCTTCCAGCGCCCGACTCCACCGATCCTGTTGGCACTGTGGGAACAGTGGGCTCGAGCGGGTTCTCCTCGGCCAGGTAGGCATCGGGGAACAACACCTGCTCAGAGCTGCCCGGGAACCGGTCGACGACCTGGTCATACGGACGGTCGACGCCAGCGGCGTCGACGCCATCGACCAGCCGCGGGCCCTGGATGTAACCGAAGGTGAGCAGTTCGGCGGCGGCAGGCGGGAGACCAGCCTCCAGGTCCGCCGGCCTGATTATGGGGAGGTCATCTGCAATGGCCTCCTGCTCGGTCGTGGCGAGTGAGTCGTGATATCGGATGGCTACCCACTGCGGCACACCTTCCGAGGCACCGCTGACCACGTCTACGGGCTCGTCGAAAGCGGTGTCGGGGAGAACTCCCGAGGGCGGATTCTGGGTGAGCAGTGCGTGGACCAGTTCGTGGACGATCACGTAGCTGCTCAGTGGTTCCGAGCCGGTGTCCTCTACCTGGACGGTGATCACCCCGTCGACCACGGCGCAGCAGGTGCCCCTGACTCGCTCCTGGCGGATCTCGTTGACTGCCTCGAGCGAATCGTCATCTCCCACGAGTCGTAGGGCTCGCATGACGTCCCACTGCGAGGCCGAGATGTACTCGACATCGCCACGGAGGTCGGTCACCCCTCGAGGGCCCAGGAGCTCCACCGCCACCGGGGCGATGAAGGACTGCTGCATCGTCGTCGCGGCGAACTCGACGAGGGCGGCGAATTCCACATCGGTGAGGTCCCACCCATCACCGGAAGCGATCACGTCGCCGGTTGGCTCCGGCAACGGCGAGACGATCTCGATAGTGGTCGTCGACCTCGCCACCGAGGTGGTGGTCGGCGCGACGGTGGTCGACATCCCCTGCTCGGGCATTGTGGTCGGGGTAGATGTGGAAGTGTTTTGGCTTGCCTCGGTGCACGCTGCAGCGCTCGACACCAGGACCAGAGCGGCGATGACATAGCGATTCATCGGCCTTTCGAACCTACGCGGCCCGCCGAACCCGCTGCGGAGCGATGCGTGGGCAGACTGTCGCCCATGACCAGCGATGTCGGTTCCTCGCAGATCAGGTTCGCCCGTCTGCCCGAGGCGCCGTTCGACGATCTGCTCCGGCTTCTCAACGAGCCCAGAAACGCCCGGCACATGCCGCTCTCAGAGACCTTCTCACGGGAAGAGGCAATGGAATGGATCGCCGCGAAAGACCGCCGGTGGGAGGAGCACGGATACGGGCCTTGGGCGGTGTTCATCGACGATGAGTTTGCAGGGTGGGGAGGCTTCCAACTCGAGGAAAACGGCGCCGATTACGGGCTGGTCCTTCTTCCCGAGTTCTGGGGCCACGGCCTTGCGATCACCGTGCAGGCGCTGGAGACCGGTTTCGGCGAGATCGGCCTCGAATCGGTACTCATCGCGTTGCCTCCATCCCGGAACCCGGATCGCGCCGTCGCCCGGCTCGGCTTCGAACCCGACGGGGGAGTCGAGTACTACGGCCTGACCTTTCGCCAGTTTCGGCTCTCCAAGGAAGGGTGGGCCGCGGCGAGGCAGGCTATGCCGGCGTCCCCACCCCGAGATGGTGGCTGAGGTGCTCGGTCAGGTCCCGGGCATCGTCTTCGGCACCATGTATGAAGCTCGACTTCCTTCGACGCAGCATGTTGAGGCCGATCCGGTACAACCCGGGTGCCCCAACCACCACCCCGGCGTCATGTCGAATCTGGCCTCTGCGGTCGAGCACTCTGGCGTGCAGCCAGGAGTAGTCGGGCCGGAAACCTGTGGCCCAGACGATGGTTGAGATCTTCCCATTGCTCAGGTCGAGACTGAGCGGTGGCGATTGCTCGACCCGCGTGGGCGGGAACCGGTGGGGCGGATCGAAGTCACCATCCAACCCGCCTTCCAGGATCCAAAGGTCGATGGAGTCGAGCAACCGATTCATCTTCAGATCGGCGAGGTTGGCCAGGTTGCGCAGCGATCCCGAAAACTGGGCGGTCCCCTCGACGATCCTCGCGATTCGCCCCACGATCTCGACGCCCTGTTCGGTGAGGGCGTTCAGGTCGATCGACCGACGCTCGGGCGTGCCGATCAGCTGCGGGGAAGGGATGTTGCGGGCTCGTATCAGGTCGTCGACCTCGTCATAGCGCTCGTCGAGGGTGCCGATCCGATCCAACCACCACATGATGTCCATGCCCCGGTAGAGCCGGGGCAGGCGGACGTGCTCGCCGACCGACAGTGTCACCGGCCGGCCCGAGCGGTGGATCTCCTCGGCGATCTGGATCCCCGTCGCCGAAGCGCCAACGACGAGGACTCCACCGTCCTGGAGTTGTTTCGGATCCCGGTAATGAAGGGGGGTGACCGTTTCGACCAAGGCCGGGACCGAAGAAGCCACCTCCGGCAGATTGGGCAGATTGAAAGCGCCGCTGGCCAGGACAACCGAGGGGCTGGCCCAGACCCCGGCATCGGTCACCACCTCATAGCCATCACTGGCAGGGCGTACCGAAGTGACCTTGGTGTGGGTCTGCAACGGAGCGTCGATGTGGCGCGCATAGGAGCCGATGAACTCGATCACCTCGCCCATCCCCATGTACCCGTCGGGCTCATCGCCGTCGTACTCCAGGCCGGGGAGACGGGTCTGCCAGTTGGGAGTGAGCAGGCGGAGCGAGTCCCATCGCTCCGTGCGCCAGGTGTTGGCCACCTCGCCGCGCTCGATGACGACGTGGTCGATCGAGCGCTGGCTGAGGAAATGGCTGACAGCGAGGCCGGCATGTCCGGCCCCGATGACCACCGTGGTGGCCTTCTGCATAGCGGTTGGGCTCAGTTGACCTCGACGGTCACATTCGTTGGATTGGTGACCACATCGAACACCGCAGAGCGCTTCTGCGATTGGGCCACAATGGCCTCGATGTCCTCCTGGGAGGCATCGGCGTCGATCTCGTACTTGACCTTGATGTCGTTGAACCCGTTGCGCACTTCGGGATCGCCGCCGAGGATGCCGAGGATGTCCATGTCACCTTCGATGGTGGCCTTGACCGAATTGAGCTGGATCCCACGGTTCTGGGCGACGGCAGCGACGCCCGCGGTGAGGCAACTGGCCAACCCGACCAAGACGAACTCGACGGGTGTCGGGCCATGGTCCTCAGACGCGAACACCTCGGGATGGTCTGCGTCGTAGCTGAAGGTGGTCTTGTGTGCCTGGTCACCGCCGAGGCCGAAGAAGCCATTGATCTGGGTGAGGCTATGGGTCCCGCCCACCCACTCGTTGGATGCCTTCCATGTGAACTGGGCGCCTTCGGGCGTATCCACCAGGGCAGTGCGGGCATCGAGCAACGCCTGAACGTTGACTCCGTTGTCGACCGGGGTATTGGTCGTGGTCATTTGCTACCTCCTGTAGCTGATTCGGGGTGATGCCGCCTTGACGGCATCTGTATTGGGGACTTCGGGAAATGGGTCTCTCGAGCGCCTGCGCAGCCGTTACGAGCAGGTGAGCGGGCTCGACACGGCGACTCGAGAGCTGGGACAAGCACACCAAAGCCCGAGGGCAGGGCAGCAGGTCTTGGTGATAGTTCTTGTCATGGTGACTCTCGCCGCAGTCTTGCGATCGGGACGCGAATTTGAGCAGACCGTCTCCCATGAGTCAAAGAAGCGGCATGGGGGATGTCCCCCATCAGCCGTCTGCGCCAGCAGGCGCCAGCTTGGCACTTGACGTGGTGCCATTCTTGTGCCATAGTGGCACCCATGAATCTGGACCTATACGTCGACACGCTTCGCCAACACCTGGCGATTGCCGCCGAGGCGGGCAGTGAAGAGTCCCGGGCCTTGGCCGATCGGCTCACTGCCCCGCTGGAAACGGCCACGCGTCTCGTGCTCTTGGAAGCAATGTCGGCCGCCGCCGACGAGATCACCCGCGAGATGGCGCCTAGCGCCGTGGAGGTCCGCCTCCGCGGCGGCGACCCGGAGTTCGTGGTCACGCTGGCGCCGACCGATGACGCCTTCGGCGTCATTCCTTCGATCGCCCCGGCCGTGGCGCCGACCGTCGAAGGAGAGGAAGGTGGCACCGCCCGTCTGAACCTCCGCTTGCCCGAAGGTCTGAAGCTGCGGATCGAAGAAGCCGCCAAGAACGAGGGTCTCTCCCTGAACGCCTGGCTGGTGCGTGCCGCAGCTGCCGCGCTCGGCCCCGACCAACTCCCCCAGCGACGAAACGCGACTGGGGGCGAGCACTACACGGGATGGGTCGGATGATGCAGACATTCGATACTCCAAAGCCGGCCCCGGTGACCATCGAGATCTCCGTCGGGGCGGTTCATCTCATTGCATCTGATCGTTCCGACACGGTGGTCACCGTGAACCCGTCGGATCGGACTAGGAGGGACGACGTCGAGGCGGCCGAGAAGACGATCGTCGACTTCATCAACGGTGGAGTTCTGGTCAAGGGCCCGAAATGGCGTAGCCGTCTCAGCTTGATCGGTCCTGGGAAATCAGGGTCGGTCGACGTGACCGTCGAGCTGCCCTCGGGATCGAGCTTCCGAGGCGACGCCGGGATGGGAGATTTCCGCGCCGACGGGCGTCTCGGAGACACGCACATACGCAGCGGCGCCGGAGACGTTCGACTCGACCACACCGCGAGCGCCGACGTGGTCAGTGGCGCCGGAAGGCTCAGCCTGAACCGGGCCGATGGTCGAGTCCGGGTGATCACTGCCGGGGAGATGAGTCTCGGCGCGGTCGATGGCGACCTCGAGCTCAAGAACAACGTCGGGAGGACATGGGTGGGCGAAGTGACCGGGACCGCCCGGGTCAAGTCGGCTGCCGGGGACATCATCGTTGACCGAGCCCATGGCTCGATAGCGGCCAAGACGGCGAGCGGCAACATCGAAATCGGCGAAGTCGGCGAGGGCATGGCGGTTCTCGAGACGGCTGCCGGCGGGATCGATATCGGAGTTCGGAGCGGTCTGGCGGCCTGGCTCGACGCCAGGACCGGGTATGGCCGGGTGCTCAACCTGATGGGTGATTCCGCCGGACCTGGTTCCGCCGACGGCAAAGTCGAGATACGTGCCCGGACCTCCTTCGGGGACATCTCGATCCGTCGCTCCTGATCGATGTCAGAAAGGAAACGAAAATGGATGCAGATCATGCGATCGAGGTGAGGAACCTCCAAAAGGGATACAAGGACGTGCCGGTGTTGCACGACGTCTCGTTCACAGTGAGACCAGGGACCGTGTTCGCACTCCTTGGAGCCAACGGGTCGGGCAAGACAACGACCATCAACATCCTGAACACCTTGATCAGGGCCGACGGGGGCACGGCGTCTGTCGCCGGGTTCGACGTGACAACACAGCCGGCGAAGGTCCGTGAGGTAATCAGTGTCACCGGCCAGTCCGCCGCGGTCGACCACATCCTCACCGCGAGGGAGAACCTCGAGCTAATGGGCGAGTTGCGCCACGTGGCCGATCCTCGAGGGGTCGCCTCCGCCCTGCTCGACAAGTTCGACCTGAACGATGCCGCGGACCGACGCCTGCTCACCTTCTCGGGTGGGATGCGGCGTCGACTCGATATCGCCATGAGCCTCGTCGGCGAGGCGCCCATCGTCTTTTTCGATGAACCGACGACCGGGCTCGACCCTCAAAGTCGGAACGACATGTGGCAGACCATCCGGGAGCTGGCTGAGAAGGGGACGACCATCTTTCTCACCACGCAGTATCTGGAGGAAGCCGACCGTCTCGCCGACCAAATCGCCATCCTCCACGGAGGCAAGGTCGTGGCCGGCGGGACTCCGGAAGAGCTGAAGACCATGGTTCCAAGCGGACTCGTCGAACTTGACTTCAACCAAGACGCGGATCTGGTGGCGGCACAGCGGGCACTGGCCAATGGACATGAGATGAGCCGCGTGGATTCGAAGCTGGTCATCGCCAGCGATGGCTCGGTCGCCGATATGGCCGACATGTTCATCAGGCTCAACAACGCCGGACTCGAGCCAACCAGATTCATCGCCAAGGAACCGACGCTCGATGACGTCTTCTTCAAGATTCTCGGAGAAGGCAAGGAGGAAACTCATGCGAACTCTCACTGACACCTGGACAATGGCCAAGCGAAGCCTTCGTCATACGACACGAAGCATGGACACGATCATCACCGTTGTCCTGATGCCGATCGCGCTGATGCTGCTCTTCGTGTACGTGTTCGGCGGCGCCCTCGGAGCGCAGACCCCGGTGGATTACATCGACTTCCTGACTCCAGGGGTCGTCATCATGACCGTGATCAGCGGGATCGCCTATGCCGCATTTCGGCTCGCCATGGACATGCAGAAGGGGATCATCAGTCGCTTCCGGACCATGCCGGTGAAACCTTCGTCGGTGCTGAGCGGACAAGCTCTGTCTTCGACGGTGTCGAACGCCCTCTCTTGTGTCCTCGTGGTAGTGGTGGCGTTACTCGTCGGGTTTCGCCCAGTCCCCAACATTGGCGCCTGGCTGCTGGCTACAGGTCTAGTGCTCCTGTTCATACTCGCCACCACCTGGCTGGCCATGTTCTTTGGTCTGCTTGCCAGGACCGTCGAGGGTGCCGGCGCTTTCAGCTACATCCTGTTCCTGCTGATCTTCATCAGCCCCTCGTTCGTGCCGACGGACTCAATGGCGCCGTGGCTGCAGAGCTTTGCCGAGAATCAGCCGCTTACACCGATAGTGGACACGATTCGCTCGCTGCTCAACGATGGAACCCCTGGTCCTCGCTTTTGGGTGGCTCTGGCTTGGGTGTTGGGCATCCTGGTCGTCTCCTACACGCTGGCCCTGGTCGCATATCGCCGAAGCGAGCCGCCCCCAGCCAGCACATGACGTGATTGCCACTATGTGAGGCGAGGTCTATGAACTCGCCCCACATGCTCGACCCGGTCACCGATTAGCTCCTCGGGTACGTATGCCACGAAGCTCTACAACCGGGACCGGGGCGATGACAGCGCTGGTTGCAGTCAGTCCTCCGGCGACGGGAACACGGTCTCCTTGACCACAGCTCCCGACCGGTCGTAGGTCCGCCAGGTGCCGATCTGTTGACCTCGATCGAACTCCCCGCTTCGCATGACGCTGCCGTCGCGCCGGTAGAACTCCCAGCTGCCGTGCATCTCCCCATCGAGGGTGAACCCACGGTGTTTCGGCCCGCCGTTGTCATAGTCGGCGTTATCGGGAGCGAAATCGTCTGACAAGCTCATCCGAGTATGCCCCGAGCGAAGCCCGTTCGCTGAAATGCGCCACGTGTCGTTGCGAGTCGATCCCTTAATCAGGCCAAGCCCCGAGGATGCGCTTTTCGACTACCGGGAGGTCGGTCCACCATCGGGCATAGCGCCGATAGACCAAGCGCTCCCGACTCGTCGAGAAAGCGGATCAGGCCATCGGATTCGGCTTCGAGGTCCTGCCACACATCCTCCGAGAGAGCGTGAAAACCAGAGACCTCGATCCCGGCATCGACCGGCCGCCACACCCCGGCGACGAACCCATCGACGAGAAGCGTCGGAAGGATGTCGCCGTTCCTGCGCATCACCAGTTGGCGGTATTCAGGAGGCACGACACGGCTTCGGTCGACATACGCGAGCAAGGTGTTGTCCCACATCGCCATCAATCGCGGCGGTGCCGGCGTGTCCTCGTCTGGTGTCCGCCCGTCGGGCACGTCATACATCGTCGATCCCCCCGGCCCCTCGTGAGTGACCAGCTCGTCCTTGAGTGCCGAGAATGCCGGGCCAACGGTGGGTTGCCGAAGCAGGGCGAACATGGCGAAGTCCCTAGGAGTCGCCGGTCCGAAGCCGGCGAGGTAGCGCCGGAGCAGATGCTGAACGGCGAGCTCGTGATCGATGGGCTCGTAGGCGGCACCCTGGAACGAGGTCTTGGGCCGGAATGCCCATGGCCCACCGGTGGGTGAGTGATGGAGCGGGGCGTAGGTCCGCAGCGCCCACCAGATACCGCGATGCGGCGGGGCGCCGAGGCGCTCACCAAGCATCGCCTCGATCTCGGTAGGGGTTTTCGGCTTGGAGGTGAACTCCACCAATTCGGGCACCAGGGCATCCGCCTCGGGGATGGTGAGGCCGCTCGCCTTGAAGCGCCGATCATTGAGACGCGATCCGCGGAGGCTGGTCTGCATCGCCTCGTGAAACGGTGGATAGTCCCCGGCCTCCACGGCATGGAGTGTGATCCGGATGTTGGTCGATTTCACGACCGAACGACTCTTGAACGCCTCGTCGAGTTCGTTTGCGTCGAAGCCGACTATCCGGTTCCACAGGGCCACATATGCCGAAACCGGCTCCTGAGCCTGCAGTCCAACGAGCCGGTGAACGGCCTCCGGCACAGGGATCGACTCCCGACCGAGGAGCATCTGCCTGGAGAGGGTGGCCCGATTGAGCTGGCGGGCTGTGAGGCCCATCTCGGCACGATAGGCAGCCAGCGCCTTGGTGATGAGCAGCGAGTTGCCGGGTTCGTCTGATTAGCGGTCCCATCCAACGACCATCGGTCCACTGATCCCCGAGAGCGGCAACGCCATCGCTTCCGACTCGACTGCGTCCCTGGCCGAACGCGAGAGACGCCTCCAGGTTTGGATCGACAACTTGTTGTCAGCACGCCGCCATGTCCCCAGGATTTCGCCCTCGACGAGGACAGCGCCCGGCCAAACTCGTGAAGTCCAGAGGGCGGCGCGGCGCCTGGGGTCGGTGACCAGTAGCTCCCGATCGGCGCCCTGAAGCAAGAAGTACGCATCGCCGCTGGGGAGGAGGCGGGCCGGCGCCGGCGTTCCGTGGGCGACGCTGAAATCCGACTCGTCACGGCTCAGAATCCATCCCTCACCGATCGGCGTTCGAACCGCCGTAAGTGATCTGCCAAGGCCATCAAAAATCGCTTGGCCCCGCTTGGGAGAGATCCCGGCCCAGCTGGCAAACGATTCGGGACCGGTCGGCCCGAACACGTGCACATAGCGGCGAGCGAGCTCGAGAGAAGCTGTGCGAGGTTCGACGTCGGGTGGCGGAACCGTCCAGACAGTCGGCTGGCGGGCGCCATCCCACCGCATGAGGATTCTCCCGGTCGGGGCGCCGTACCTCAGGCTGTTCGGACGCACCCCCAGGGCTCGCCCTGCCTCACCGTAGGTCATCCGTTGCCCGCCGAGAAGAGCATGCAGCTGTGTCGCTCGGTCATCGGCGTACTGCCGGTCGTTCGCATCGTCGGGCAGCCTCCCGAGCGTGAAGACCGCGATATCACGCTCTGCGACCACGTAGGCGCTGTACCTAGGGCCCCAGAGTTGGACCAGCGAAGGGTCTTCCCATGTGTTGGCGTCGGTTCCGGCGACCCGAGCGTGAATCGAGAGGAGTGCGGCTCGCGGCATGCTGTCCTGCAAACCCGCCCAGGCGGCGCGCCGAAGCGAGCGCTGTCCGCGTGGTAACCGCTCGTCGAGTGCCCCGACATGTCGTCGGAACGCGAGGATCTGCTTACGGTCCAGGTCGAGCACCCTGGTCACCGGTACACCGGGGTGTCGAGTGCCTGGCTCATCGTCTTCCCTCGTCGCCTGCGATGGAAACTACGCATCCGGAGATCGAGCAGGATTCGAGAAGCAACCGTCCAGCATCGCCCGTAGTGTCGGTTGCATCTCGAATAGGAGGACAAGAGATGACTACAACGAAGAAGACCCGTTCGGACGGCTTCTCGGAGGCAGAGCGCGCCGCGATGAAGGAGCGAGCCCGTGAGTTGAAGGCACAGGGCCGCAGCGGCCAAAAGCAAGCGGATAACGAGGGAGCCGTGCTCGAGGCAATCGCTGAGATGCCGGATGCCGACCGCGCAATAGCCGAACGTATCCATGCACTGGTCACCGCGAACGCGCCGGACCTCCAGTCTCGGACCTGGTACGGCATGCCCGCCTACGCGAGGCCGGACGGCAAGCTGATCTGCTTCTTCAAAGCTGCGTCAAAGTTCGACGGCCGCTACGCGATGTTGGGTTTCGAAGACGCGGCAGCGCTTGACGACGGCCCGTTGTGGCCGGTCGTGTTCGCGATCGCCAAATGGACGCCCGCGGTCGAGAAGAAACTCGCGGCGCTCATCAAGACGGCTGTCAGCTGAGCGTCGCCATTGCTGGAGTGGAACTGAGGGGATTTGAATCCCTAACCCCTCGGTGGCGCCCCAAAGTCGGGCCGCGCTGATCCACTTGTCCCTGACCCACGAGGGAGGCGTGGAGACGCGGCCCGAAAACGGGGCTTCTCCTGTCGACGAGCGATGCCGATAAGGCGGCGCTCGCAACTCGATTCATGGCGATAAGTTCGCGTAAAGCCCACTTTCATCGGCCCTGAACCGCGGTTACCTGTGAGGTATGACGACGGGTCGCCTCCCCAGCAGCAGGATGTCGGGAATCGCGCCTGTAGCCGGCTCGATCTTGATTATCTCGCTGATCGGCGGCCACCCCGCGATTGCCGAGGTGGTCGGTGGTGCCGCGATTCTCCTGATGGCGATGCTTATCGGCGCCGACCTGGCCCGACGAGCGGCCGCCGAGGCCGACCCCGGAAAGCACCTGATCCTCGACGTCTCGATAGTGGCAGTGGTGTTGCTCGCGCTGGTCGGTATGGCCCTGATCGGGATGGCGATCCCGGACCCGGCCTGATGGCCATGGATCGTCGTCAGGATTATTCCTGCACACGTTAAGGGGGCGTTAGGAAGCCTTAGGTAAGGAGGAGTTCGTCCCGACAATGGGACCGTGGGTGCCGTCCGCAGGGCGGCACGTTTCTTGCGGTGGCCACGTCCGCAATGACAAAGGACGAGAGTTGATGGGTCGCCCGCAAGTGGGCCTCAAACGGAGGGTGTTCGGAAGGCCATTCGCTTCACACGAGGAGCATCAACAACTCCTTCCCAGACGGCTGGCGCTCCCGGTCTTCGCCTCCGACCCCCTCTCGTCGGTGGCCTACGCAACAGAAGAGGCGATGCTCGTCCTCGCTCTGGCCGGAACCGCTGCGTTCGCCCTACTCACCCCGATTTCGATAGCCATCGCCATCCTGCTCCTGATAGTCGTGGTCTCGTATCGGCAGACCATCAAGGCCTATCCGGACGGTGGCGGAGCCTTCATCGTCGCCAACGACAACCTGGGCATCCGCACCGGCGCAGTCGCGGCGGCGGCCCTCCTCATCGACTACGTGCTGACCGTCTCTGTCTCGGTTGCGGCAGGAGTGGCCGCGATCACCTCGGCAGCCCCCGGCTTGATCCCGTGGCGGGTGGGGATCGCTGTTGGTTTCGTCGTGTTCCTGACAGTGGCCAACTTGAGAGGGGTGAAAGAGGCGTCGACTCTGTTCGCGGCCCCCACCTATCTGTTCGTGGCGACGGTGGGGATCATGCTGGTGTCCGGATTCATCCAATGCTTCGACGGGACATGCCCAACCGCGATCTCGTCGGGTGCCGAGATCGAGGCTGAGCTCGGCGCGGTTGGCCTCTTCCTGATCCTGAGGGCATTCGCCTCGGGCTCGACCGCCCTCACCGGCGTCGAGGCCATCGCCAACGGGGTACAGGCGTTCCACGAACCGAAGGCCCGCAATGCCGCCAGCACCCTGGGGGTGATGGGGACGATTTCGATCACGATGTTCCTCGGCATCTCGGCCCTCGCCCTCCTCTTCGACGTTCGGATCTCCGAGGCCACGATCGACCAGTACGGCACGGTGATCTCCCAGATCGGCCGGGCGGTGTTTGGCGGCGGGATCGGTTTCTACGTCCTTCAGGTTTTCACCGCGGCGATCCTGATCCTGGCGGCCAACACCGCCTATCAGGACTTCCCCCGGCTCTCTGCGATCCTCGCCCGTCACAAACTGATGCCGCGGCAGTTTCTGAACCGAGGCGATCGTCTCGTTTTCTCCAACGGCGTCATCACCCTGGCGCTGATCGCGGTCGCGCTGCTCATTGTGTTCGACGCCGAGGTCAGCAGGCTGATCCAGCTCTACGTGATCGGTGTTTTCACTGCGTTCACCCTGAGCCAGACCGGAATGGTCAGACACTGGTTGAAGACCAAGGAGGCCGGCTGGCGCAGGTCGGTGGTGATCAACTCGGTTGGAGCGGTCACTACAGGTGTCGTGCTCATCGTCGTGGCCACGGTCAAGTTTGCCCACGGAGCCTGGATCGTCATCGTTCTCATCCCGATCCTGGTGCTCTTGATGCTGAGCACCCGCCGTCACTACCTGGGCGTGGCCGCACAGCTGAAACTGCTTCCGGTCGAGGCAGAGGCCCGTCCGACGAGGATCCTGGTCCTGGTGGCCCATCATGACGCGGGGACCGATCGGGCGCTCCGCTACGCGCAGTTGGTACATGCGCAGGGTGTCACCTGCGTTCATGCCGAGGAGCCGCGGTCCGACGACCTCATCTACACCTGGGATGCGGCTCATCCCGGGCATAGCCTGGAGGTGATCCCCGGGGAGGACGAGTCGATATCTCGGAGAGTGGTCGAGCGCATCCGCCGCGAGCGCGATGCCCACCCGGAGGCCATCATCACCGCGATCCTCGCCGACCGGGTCTCGAGCCGGTCGATCCTGGCCCCGTTCGTCCACCGCCACAGTCTCGCCATCAAGTCGCGTTTGCTCTTCGAGCCCCATGTCGTGGTCACCGACCTGAATGTGCTGAGGCGCTCGAGGAGGAGCCTGCTCCCCCAGGTGCCCATCAGCCGCATCGAACAGGTTGTCCTCGTCTCGGACATGACCCGCCCAATTCGAGAAGCACTCACCTACGCCCAACGACTGGGACCGCAGGTGACCGCGGTCCACATCGACGTCGACACCGCACAGCGGGAGCGCATGGAATGGCAGTGGGAGCGGGCCGGGTACGAGCTCCCATTAGTGGTGATTCCCAGCGAGTACCGGAGCATCGTCGACCCCCTGGTCCGATACCTACGTGAGCGACGACGGACGGCTAGCCCGGGGACGCTGATCTCGGCGGTGATCCCCGAGTTCGTGGTTCCGGGGCGGGTGACCCAACTCCTCCACAACCAAACCGGGCTCGCCATCAAGGGGCTGCTGGCTTCCGAACCGGGAATTGCGGTCACCAGCGTGCCGTTCCACCTCCAGGCCAACGGCCACGCATCTCAGGGGCGCTAGGTGCGGACCAATCATTCGACGATGACGAGAGGGGCCCCTGTAGGTTCAAGTTCGTGAGCCGCGGCAGACTGAAAGTCTTTCTCGGGGCCGCACCCGGGGTGGGGAAGACCTACGCCATGCTCGAGGAGGGCCATCGCCTCAAATCCGAGGGTCGTGACGTCGTGATCGGGTTCGTGGAGCCCCACGAGCGGGTCGAGACCAGGGCGATGATCGGTGATCTCGAGAGCATCCCCCGCCGCAACGTCGAGTATCGGGGTGCGGCGTTCGAGGAAATGGACCTGGAGAGCCTCATTGCTCGCCGCCCCCAGGTCGCTCTCGTGGACGAGCTGGCCCACAGCAACGTGCCCGGCTCGAAGCACGCCAAGAGGTGGCAGGACATCGACGAGTTGCTGGCCGGGGGCATCGACGTCCTGTCCACGGTCAACATCCAACATCTCGACTCGCTGAACGATGTGATCTACGAGATCACCGATGTGTTGCAGAGGGAGACAATCCCCGACGAGGTGGTGAGGCGGGCCGACGAGATCGAGCTCGTCGACCTCACCCAGGAGGGGGTGCGGGAGAGGCTGGCTGCAGGCAAGATCTACCCGGCGGAGCGGATCGATGCCGCCCTCGCCAATTACTTCCGTGCCGGCAACCTCGGCGCGCTGCGGGAGCTGGCTCTCTCCTGGACCGCGGACCGTGTCGACGAGGCCGTGGCCAAGTACCGGGACCTCCATGGAATCGAACAACCCTGGGAGACCAAGGAGCGTGTCGTTGTCGCTCTCGCCGGCGCCGAGGGCGGGGACGCCATAGTTCGTAGGGCGGCCCGACTCGCCATGCGCTCCGGCGCCGACCTGGTCGGCTTGTTCGTCCGTCCCACCCATGGACTTTCCGAGGAGTCCGATCAGGCTCTTCCAGGCCAGCGCGAGCTCCTCCAGCAACTCGGAGGGCGCTACCACGAGGTGGTCGGTGATGACATCGGAGCCTCGCTGTTGTCATTCGCAAGAGCGGAGAATGCGACCCAGATAGTTCTCGGTGCTTCTCGCCGTTCCCGGTTCGACGAGTTGATTCGGGGATCACCCATCGCCCGGGTCATCCGGAACGCCGTCGACGTCGACGTCCACGTGATCTCCTACGAGAGCGGCCGTCGCCCGCGACGGGTGCTGCGGCCTCCTCCCGGCCGGCCGATCGGACGTCTCCGTTTGGGTATCGCGTGGGGCCTGGCAGTGATCGGTTTGCCCCTTGTCACCTGGCTGCTGCTCTCGATCGGCGAGACCCCAGAGCTCCACAACGTGTTGTTCGTCTACCTCCTGGTGGCAGTGGTCACCGGCAGCATCGGAGGCGCTCTGCCCGCGGTGGTCACCGCGGTGGCCGGATTCCTGTTGGCCAACTGGTTCTTCGCGCCTCCGGTGGAGACCTGGACCATCGCCGACCCCGACCAGCTCTTCTCTCTTTTCGCCTTCCTCGTGGTTTCGTTGGCCGTTGGGCTGCTCGTCGGCCACGCCAGCCGCCGGAGCGCCGAGGCGCGCAAGGCCCGAGCCCAGGCCGAGGCCCTTGCTGCGACGACCACGCTCGGGCATCCGGTGTTCGCCTCTGACCCCCAGGGCCTGTTGAGACGTGTGCGCGAGGTGCTCTCCCTGGACGCAGTCAGCGTGATCCGCGGCACCGGAGAGGAGTGGGAGGTCCTGGCGTGGGAAGGATCACGCCCACTCGAGGTGCCCACAGACGGCACTGAGTCGATAGTGCTCACCGACGAGGCAACCCTGGTGATTCTCGGTGGCCGGCTCACATCTGACGATCGCACCGTGCTCAGGGCGTTCGCGGCCCAAATCGTCCAGGCCATCGAACGGTCCGAGTTGGAGATGGAGGTCGAAAGCGCCGAGTCGATAGCCGAGACCGACCGGCTTCGAACCGCGCTGCTCAGCGCGGTGTCCCATGACCTCCGCACCCCCTTGGCCACCATCAAGGCCTCACTCACCAGCCTCCTCGAGACAGAAGTCGAGTGGACTCCGGAAGAGATGAAGTCCTTCTTGGAGATTGCCCTCGAGGAAACCGAGCGACTGAATCGGTTAGTCGGGCACCTCCTCGACGCCAGCCGGGTCCAGGTCGGGGCGGTGCACGTGTTCTATCGACCTGTGGGGCTGGACGAGGTCGTCTCCTCAGCCCTGGCCGGTCTGCGATCGGAAGCCGATCGGGTCGTGGTCAACATCTCGGAATCCTTGCCCGAGGTGCAGACCGACCCCGACCTCTTGGAACGGGTCCTGGCAAACCTCGTCGAGAACGCCTTGACCTGGTCGCCGCCCGACCAGCCGGTTCGGATCGGCGCAGGCGAAGTGGCGGGCAGGATCGATCTCAGGATCAGTGATCGGGGGCCGGGCATCCCGTTTGGCGACCGGGACCAGGTGTTCCAGCCATTTCAGAGGATGGGTGACTCACCCAATCGCGAGGGCGTGGGCCTCGGCCTTGCGGTAGCCAGGGGGTTGCTCGAAGCCATGGGCAACGAGCTGGTGATCGACGACACGCCCGGCGGGGGGACCACAATGGTCATCGCCCTGAAGATCGCAGGTGTCATCGATGTCCCAGCCGAACATGCCGTGAGGGCCTGACCCTTGGCCGACTCTCCGCGCATCCTGGTCGTCGACGACGAGCCGCAAATCGTCAAGGCGCTGGGCATCAATCTCAAGGCTCTCGGCTATCGGGTCGACGCCGCCCTTTCTGGTGAAGAGGCGCTTCAAAAGGCGGCGAACCACCGACCTGATGCGGTCATACTCGACCTCGGCCTCCCGGTCATGGACGGAATCGATGTAATCCGAGGTCTCCGAGGTTGGACCACCGTGCCCATCATCGTGCTCTCCGTTCGAGACGCCGAGCGGGAGAAGATCGCCGCTCTCGACGCTGGGGCAGACGACTATGTGACCAAACCCTTCGGGATGGGCGAGCTCCTCGCCCGGCTGCGGGCCGCCCTGCGAAGGGAGTCCGCTCCGGGGGAGGATCAGCCGGTCGTGGTCACCGATGACTTCGAGATCGACCTCTCCACCAAACGGGTGACCGGGGCCAGCGGTGACGAGATCCGCCTCACCCCCACCGAGTGGGGCATAGTCGAAATGCTGGTCCGACATCGAGGAAAGCTTGTTTCGCAGACCCAGCTCCTGAAGGAGGTGTGGGGACCCCAATACGGGGAGGAGACCAACTATCTCCGGGTTTTCATGGCCCAGTTGCGACGCAAGCTCGAGCCCCACCCCAGCACTCCCCGCTATTTCATCACCGAGCCTGGGATGGGCTATCGATTCGAGTCGCCCGAACCGGCGTTGGAAGTCGACTGAGCAGACCTCCTCAATTGAACTCGCCGCCGACGGACTAGAAGCCTGAAAGGCGAGCATTCCCGCGAGGGAAGGCGTCAAAGACACGGTTGACTGCACTGAGCGAAAGGCGCTCGTAGTGTCGCCTCGACAGATGCCTCACAAGCGGGAGTCGTTCTCCACCGTTCTCAAATCTGACAGGCAGCGTGTCTACGTGCCACTGCCCTTCGACCCCGGCGAGGTCTGGGACCGAAGGTCGAAGTTCTATGTCACCGGCACCATCAACGGGATGGGAGTGCGCGGTGTCATCGAGCCTTTCGGGGAAGCTCAAGGATTGTTCCTAGGGCCCGCGTGGCGTCGCGGCTGCGGCCTCGAGACGGGGGACCGGGTCTCCGTGACCATGGTGCCGGAAGGCATACAGCGCGAGGACTTGCCTCTGGATGTTGCTCTCGCACTCGATGCTGAGCCGGAGGCCGGTGACTTCTTCGACTCGATCGCTCCCTTCTACCGCAACGACTTCATGACCTGGATAGAGGCGACGAAGCGGAGTCCCAAGGTTCGTGTTCAGCGAATTGCCGAGATGGTCGAGTTGCTCAAAACGGGTCACAAGCAGAGGCCGTAGATGTACTCCACCATACGCCCGTGACCTCTCCCTACCACCTGTAGGACGGAGCCCCGCCGAGGGAATGGGGACGAACCGCTTTCTTTCGGCGGGGTCCAGCGAGGCTCCGATCCAGTCTGTTCAGTAATCGTCAGACACCCAGGAATGGGTACGACGCGGTTTGAGGGGAGGGTGGCTGCCCGAACGGTTCCCAGTTCCGAATCAATACCGGAAAACCTCAGTGGAGCTGAGGGGATTTGAACCCCTGACCCCTTGACTGCCAGACACAAAACAGGTTGACCACCACTGTTCGTCAGGGTCCACCACTGTCACGATTTCGCCTTGTGTCGAATGGTGATTTCAGAGATTTCGGGCGATTTCGCCGACAGGCGTTACCGATCCGAGAAGGCTCCGATTTCGGGCAGTAGGCACCCTGGACTAATGCGCGAGAGCCTCCCCGACCACCCATGACCGTCACCTATCTGCAGCCCTAGATCTTCACACCGGGTCGGGTTCAGCCTCCGGGGACAGATTCATCTGTCCGGCGACGTTGGCGAGATCGAGCACCCGTCTCACAGTCCGGTTTGCGGTCATCCGAAATTCGACAGCTCCCATTCTCGCCTGGATCACAGTCATCAGAGCAGCCGAATCGAAGAAGCTGACACCCGACATGTCGACGTTCAGAATTGGTGCATCGAGCGCTCGATCAAGTGCGCTGGCGTTGGACACGTCCACCTCGCCGGACACTGTCACATAGCGGACCCCTGCAGCCTCGTGCCAAACGATCGCAGCCGAATTGGAATGATGCTCTGACCTGCTCATCTCGCCCTCTCATACAGTCCGAAAAGGACAAGCCGAAGCTTCTTTCGGGCGCGAATTTACACCACCGGGGCGAGGTCATCAAGAGGTTGAGGCCTACCTTTTACTCGTCGTGTTACTCGTCGTGCGAGGCTCGGCTCTGAACGCGACCGAAGCCCCGCCTGGAATGATCACATGGCTTAGGGGCTTCGATTATGTGGGCAACGTGGGGTACGCGCCCACCCGCGGACGTAGCCTCATTGTCGGATCGCGCTAGTGGGTCTTAGAGAGTGTCGCGTAGGGTGCGGACTTCATCGTGGGCGCGACGGACCTCGGTTGCCTGACGTTCGACCACAGTACGTATTTCGGACGGAAGTTCTGTTTCGAGGGCTTGCTCGTACTCCGAAACAGCATGGTCTTCGCCGGTCTCGGCGGCACCTAGGACAGCCGAGGCATCTTCGCCAGTGAGAGCGTCCTTGAGACCGATCCAGCCACGGTGCATAGTGCCAGTTAGTGAGCCTTCTTCCTCGATGGTCAATCCTTGGTCCGATGCCAACGAGCGGAGCTCGGTTGAGAAGGTGGCCCGTTGCTCGGCAAATTCCCGCATACGGCCCGCAACGGAATTGTTGGCCTGGCCTTCCAGATGTTCAGCCGTCTGTTCAAAGCCCTTGCGACCGTCCTCGAGCGTCTGAATCAGATCTTCGAGAACCGCTGTTGTGCCTTCCTGCATGTTGTCCCTCCTTGGGATCGATTGGTCGTTTGATTCCCGCCAATGACCCACTCGAAACAACGCATTCGAGATTTATGGATGGATTGGACTTGAACGGGGTCGGATGGTGATCCGCCTCGCGTTCCGCCCGGCCGCGCCGGACCAGCAGTTTAACGCTCGCTAGTTCGTCTCGAGGAACGTCCAGAGCGGCAGACGCTGTCCTCGTGCGTCGATCAATCGGTGTCGATGTCCTTCTTGACGTATTCGGTGCGCTCCTCCTTCTGGGTGGCCGTGTTCGACACCAAGGTCAGGACCAGACCCAGCGCACCGACGACCATGAGGATGATCCCAATCGTGTTCAGGTTGAAACCTTCCGCCTGCACCTCCACAGCGAACGCCAAGACAGCACCCACTGCGACAAGGAAGAGCGACCCTCCGAAACCTGCATTCCTACTCACATCGTCTCCTTACCTATTTCTTCTCGACGAGATTCGGCAGCTACTACCCGAGTTACAGGCCGACCAAACCGTCGAAACGAACAACTCATGTCCGCTGACTGTCTGCAGGGTCGGCGAGAAACCTCTGGTTTCGCATGATCGCCCTTGGGTACCTAGTGATCACCTAGTTCCCAGGAGGACAACCTATGAACGACCGGATGGTCGAAGAGCTCTTGTATCAGGCGTTGGAAACTGAGATCGGCGGGGTGCAGATCTACAAGAAGGCGATCGAATGCGCCGTAAACAACGATCTTCAAGAGGAGTGGGAGAAGTATCTCGCCGAGACCGAGACCCACGTCGAGATCGTCACTGATGTTTTCGAACAACTCGGAATGGACATTTCGGTGGAGACACCGGGTCGCCAGATCGTTCGTTCGAAGGGTCATGCGCTCATCGCTTCCATGCAGCAGGCACAGTCCGCCGGCGATGCTCAGGCCGCCCAGTTGGTGGCAGCGGAAGCGGTTGTCGACGCCGAAACCAAGGACCATGCCAACTGGGAGCTGATCGGCAGGGTGGCTGAGAAGGCTTCCGGCGACCAGAAGAGAGTGCTCGCCCAGGCCTACGGACAGGTCGAAGAGGAAGAGGACATGCACCTCTACCACACGATGGGCTGGTGCCGGGAGCTGTGGATAGAAAGTCTGGGGATGCCTGCCGTCCTCCCACCGCCCGAAGAGGAAAAGAAGGTCGTGACTGCCATTGGTGCCTCGCGGGCAGAGCAGTCCAGGGAAGATTCCCTTTAGTGACTGAGGGTCTGCCGACCCCTTTAGTGACTGAGGGTCTGCCGACCGAGCGGCCCAAGGCTGACTACATGATCGAACGGTCGCGACCCTCTGATGCAGAGGCCGAAAACCTGCTCCTAGCTGGGAGTTGTTAGGACGTCGGGTTCGTCGTCGGGCGTCAGCATTCCAAGCAGGCCGGTGATTTCGAGCAGCCTGCGAACGGTCCTGCTCACCGTGAGCTCAAAGCTGTCCGCAAAATTCCGCGCCTTCACAACAGCAGTCAGTCCGGCCGAATCGAGGAAGGTCACCTTGGTCATGTCGACCACCAGCATGGCTGGTTCTGGTGGCCCATGAGGATCTGTCCCTGACAGCGCCCAGTTCTTTGCCAGCCTTTTCAGCGGCGGTGACGGCGGGTATGTAAGTCGAGGATCTGAGCCCCGAAGTTGTGGGGTTGTGCGACAGTTGGGGATTGTCGCCTCGGGGCTCACGATCCGTTAAGGCGAGCCCTGGTAGGTATCAGCCCGCCCCCAGCCGAATTTAGCAAGGGCTTGTCGGCCTATGAAGAACTGTCCCAACCTGCCGACACACTCGGCCAATGTCATGCGTCGAACTAACCCCGCGGATGCGCTGGCTTCTCGAAACCTTGAAGGACTATCCGCTGACCGTCGAACAGATCGACCGGCTACGAGGTACGCCCGAATGGGCTGAGGCCACAGCTTGGGGCTGGATCATGGGTACCGGGGAGCTCTCGGGTACTGGCCTCCGCCATGCCGGCTCATTGAAGAAGGGCATCCTGCCGGATCACATCTAGATTATTTCGCAGGATCTGGGAGGGCACCAGAACTGGGATCTTCCCCGCTATCGCCACCGCTCCAGTCCACTGATTCCGTCTTGGGTTCTTGAGTCGCCACCTGTGAAGGCGATAGACCCCGTCGCCGCATCTCCGCAGTAATCGCAGAAACGTCAAGCCTGTCGTTACCTGAGCTGTCAGGGAGATCGCCGGTTAGGTAGCCGTATACCTTGAGCACTTGGTCGTCGGACCAGGACTCCATTGGGCCGTCAATGTTCTGTTCCACGCTTCCCTCCATCGTCGGGTGATGACCTCGGTTACCCGCCTATCTGGCAGCCAAACGAGCAATGGGTCAGTTCATGGCGGTCAGAAATCCCCACGAGAGAGACCTGGTCTTCCTCGCATGAGCTGGCGGGCTTTGGCTGCCCTCCATCATTTCGGCGGGCAGCTTGGACTCAAAGCCACTTGTTGCGTTTGGCGACCCACAACGTTGCGGCGGCGAGGGTGGCCATGACGCCGAGGGTCACCCAGAACATCCACGAGAGCTCGAAGAGGCCGACCTTGAAGTTCATTCCCATGATCCCAGCGATCACGACCGCAGGCAGCAACAGAACGGAGACGATCGTCAATCGTCTCATCACGTCGTTGGTGGCTTGAGCGGTGCGTGTCATGAAGATGTCGAACGACCCGACGATCATCTCTCTTGTGGTGTCCACGGCGTCCAACGCCTGGTTCAGCCGGTCTCTGAGTGGGCGATAACTCTCGGCGACCTCGGCTCCGAGCGCAGCATCCGCTTCGGGGTGGCTGAGCATCTCGATGACGTTGCGATGTGGGGTGAGAAGGTTCCGCAGCTCACGCACGTTTCGTCTCATCGTTTGTAGACGACGAAGCAGCGTGCCTTGGTCGGGGTAATCCGCGAGGAGCTCCTCGTCGAGTTCGTCGATGTCGGACTGCAGCTCCTCGATGACCTTGAAGTAGCCCGAAAGCTGCCAGTCGAGCACAACAGCCAGGAATGCGGGCCCGCCGAGTTCACCGAAACGTGTTTCGCCGTGAAACGGCTTGTTGAACTGGTCGACCAGGTCCAGTCCACTCTCATGCAAAGTGACAACCCAGTTCTCACCAACCAAGCAATGCAGGACCATCGGCTGGGGGGATGCGTTATCCCAACGGACAGCCGTCACCCGGAGCTGAAGAACGTCACCGAGATGAATCAGGGTGGGATTTTCGACCTCATCCGAAAGCTCGTCGATGAAGCCCTCCACGCCGAGGTCACGCCAGAGACCTTCCACATCCCCTACGCACTCCAAGTCGACATCACCCCAAAGCATCTCCTTGGGACCCAGGGAGTCGACGCTCACATCCTCAGGTGCGATGACGCGGTCCTCACCCTCACTGTCGTAAAGCAAGAAATGAATTGCTGCCACGTCATCAGGTGTCGCACCAGCCATCGCCCGGAGGGTAGAAGTTTCGTTCGCCATCAATCTTCGATCCCGTTGTTGTGAATCGGCGCGATGTGCTACCCGAGGCGGATCGGGCCGAAACTCGCGTCTGTTTGGGACCGTTGAAATTCCCCGGATGAACTGGTCGCGGAGTTCGACGCTGGCAACCGTCTTTCCTGACTGGACGCGACGCTTCACACGCGGGAATGACCGGGCCCGGCCGGTGCTGTCAACGGTATGGAAGACACAACTTCGCTCAGTGACCCGGCGCTCCTGAAGCGCATCAGAGAATGGCGGATAAAGCCGGTCACTGACCCGCTCCCACACAACGCCGACATCGAACCGGCGAGCATCGAGGAGTACCAGGAATTGAAGCGAGAAGCCGAAAGACGGGGGCCTTTTGGCGCCCTAAATGGCACCCTGGCCGGGGACGCCGGCCGAATTATCCAGTGGAGCTGAGGGGATTTGAACCCCTGACCCCTTGACTGCCAGTCAAGTGCTCTGCCAGGCTGAGCTACAGCCCCAGTACGGGAAACGGGAGTCTATTCCGGGCCTAGGCCCAACCCGTAAACCCCCTATCCGTCGGCAACCGCCGGCTCGGCCCAGGGAACTCGCTCGGCATCTGCCCAGAGCCTTTCCAGACCGTAGAACTCACGCGGGCCAGACTGGAACAGGTGGACGATGATGTCCCCGAAGTCGATGAGGACCCACTCCGCCTCGGCCTTGCCCTCGACTCGGAGAGGTTTCAACCCGCGGTCCTCGCGCAACTTCTCCTCCACGTGGTCGGCGAGAGACTGGACGTGGGGCCGGGAGGTCCCGGTGGCGATCACGAAGACATCGGAGAGAACGAATAGCCCTTCGACTTCGAGCAAGGCGATGTCCATGCCCTTCTTGTTGAAGATGGCGTCGGCCGCCATCCGGGCAAGTTCCACGCTGTTCTCTACGAGCCTTCCTCCTGGTCGGATGAGTCCCCCACCCTATCGCTTCCCCCGGGTTTCGCATACAGACCGTGCGCCTCGATGTACTCGAACACGGCGGGCGCAACGAGGAACCGGAACGGCTCACCCAATTCCACCATTTCCCGGATCTCGGTGCCGCTGACCTCGAGCACCGCCATGTCCAGGAACAGCGCGTCAGGAAGCACCGACTGGACGTCGCGGGGGTCGGTCCCCGGCCGGGGCACCACCAGGATCGATGCCCGATCCAGGATCTCCTCCCAGCGGTGCCAGGTCTCGATCCCAAGGGCGGCATCCGCCCCCAGTATCAGCGAGAGCTCCTCGGCGTCGGGAAACGAGCTCAGCGTGTCGATGGTGTAGGAGGCCCCCTCCCGCCGGACCTCGCGATCGTCGAGCTCGAATCCTTCGACACCGTCGACGGCGAGCCGAACCATCGCCATCCGGTCCTCGGCACTAGAAACCGGGCGATCACCCTTCTGCCAGGGCTTTCCCGCCGGCATGAACAGCACCCGGTCGAGATTTGCCTGAAACAGGGCTGTTTCCCCGGCGTGGAGGTGTGCGATGTGGATCGGGTCGAAGGTCCCACCCAGGATGCCGGTGTGCACGACGCCGAGGATAGGGGGCAGGTGGGGTGAGTAGCCGCAACGCACGGCTGATGTCGGTGGAGACGCAGCCGAGTCGGGCGCGGGGGTCGACATACCGGCCATCGATCCGGACCGAGAGGTGGGCGCCGGGTGAGCCATGCGGGCTTCCCGAACGGCCGATGGTCTGACCCCGGGAAACGCTGCTGACCGGCCCGGACCGCCAGTTCGCTCACATAGGACACGGATACCTTGTAGCCAGAGACCGGCTCGATGGTGACCGAGAGCATCCCGGCAACCGATCCGGCGAAGGTCACCCGCCCCGACGCCGGCGCTTGGATCGGAGTCCCGACCGGCGCCCCGAAGTCGATCCCCCAATGTCCGCCGTAATCGCCGATCGGGGCAAACCCGGCGGTCACCGGACCTTCGACCGGGGCGATGAGGCACACCGCTGCCAGCGCCATCTGAACGAGCATCTCCCCTCCCGTTGTCAACGTACCGCTGGCACGCGGCTGGGGCCAGAGGGTTGACCGCTACATTCGCGCCGAGAAAGGGATATACACATGACGACGACCCGCCTCGGGTTGATGGGATTCGGCAGGATCGGGCGCAACGTTTTCCGTCTGGTCCACGCCCGCGACGACCTGGAAGTGGTCGCCATCAGTGACATCGCCGATCCCGAAGCGCTCGCCTATCTCCTCAAATACGACTCGATTTATGGTCGATTCCCGGTTCCGGTGTCCTATTCAGACGGGAAGCTGACTCACGGGGCGAAGCAGGCGGACTTCCTGAAGGCGAAGACTCCCGGTGAGGCCAACTGGGGAGACCTCGGCGTCGATGTCGTCCTGGAGACCACCAGCCGGTATCGCACCAGGGAATCCCTCGAACAGCACCTTGCCGCAGGCGCCAAGAAGGTGGTCCTCACTTCGAGCCCGGAGAACCCCGGCGAGATCCCACTTCTGCTGCGTGGAATCAATGACGATGTACTGGGCCCGGACACCGACATCCTCGCTCTTGGGTCCAACAGCTCCAACGCCGCCGCCCCCATCCTCCGCATTCTCGATGAGAAGTTCGGGGTGAAGAACGCGTTCATGACCACGGTCAAGGCGATGTCGAATGCCGGCCGCCTCGCCGACGTGCCCACCGACTCCTACCGGACCAGTCGTGCCGCCGGCGAGAACATAATCCCGGCCGCCACCAACACCGCCGAGATCCTCACCCAGGCACTCCCCCAGCTCGAAGGAAAGCTGGCGGTGGTGGCTCTCAACGTCCCGGTGGTCGATGGTTCGACGGTCGACCTCACGGCCGTGACCGCGGTCGAGACCACGGTCGAAGAGGTCAATTCGGTGGTGGCCCAGGAGGTCGAGTCCAATTTCTCCGGGATCATCGAATACGTTGCCGACCCTATCGTGTCCTCCGACGTCAGGCTGAACTCCCACTCCGGTGTCTTCGACAGCCTGGCGACCATGGTGACCACCGGTGATCTGGTGAAGACCATCACCTGGTTCAACAATGGTTGGGGCTATTCCCACCGCGCGGTGGAAGTAACGACCACGATCGCCGGTTATCTGGATGGAGGGAAATGAAATGGTGAACGTGGCGATCAATGGGTTCGGGCGGATCGGCCGGGCAGTGTTCCGGATCATCGCCAAACGTCCTGAGAGCGGGATTCGGGTGGTGGCCATCAACGACCTCTCCGATGACGACATCCTCGCCTACCTGCTGGAGTACGACTCGGTGATGGGCCGTTTCGAGGGTGAGGTGACGGTGGCCGACGGAGTGATGCGCACCGGCGCCCACGAGATCAAGATGCTCATGGAGCGGGATCCGGCGCAGTTGCCTTGGGCCGAGCTGGGCGTCGACATCGTCATCGAGTCGACCGGGGTGTTCCGGGACCGAGCCGCGCTGCAGAAGCACCTCGATGCCGGGGCGAAACGGGTGATCCTCACCGTCCCCTCCCAGGACAAGGTGGACCAAACCGTCGTGCTCGGGGTCAACGACGACGAGCTGGGCCCCGACGACATCATCGTCTCCAACGCCTCCTGCACCACGAACTGCCTCGTGCCGCTGGTCAAGGTGCTCGACGACAATTTCGGGATCGTCAAAGGCGTGATGACCACGGTCCACGCCTACACCAACGACCAGGTGCTCGCCGACGTCCCCCACAAGGACCTGCGGCGGAGCCGGGCCGCAACCGAGAACATCATTCCCACCACCACCGGCGCGGCCAAGGCGGTTGGCGAGGTACTCCCCAACCTCGACGGGAAGCTGGATGGGATCGCGATGCGGGTCCCGGTGCCCGACGGATCCACGGTGGACTTCGTGGTGGAACTCTCCAAGAACGTGACGGTCGAGGAGGTCAACGCGGCGGTCAAGGCCGCGAGCGAGAGCGGGCCCATGGTGGGCATTCTCGAGTACACCGAGGACCCGATCGTCTCCACCGACATCATCGGCAATCCCCATTCCTCGATCTTCGATGCCGCCGGAACCCAGGTATTGGGCGGGAACCTGGTCCGGGTCATGTCCTGGTACGACAACGAGTGGGGCTATTCCAACCGTGTGGTGGACCTGATCGAGCGCCTCGCCGACGTGATGGAGAAGCAGCCGGCCTGATCAGGCCTGGAGCGCTTTCCAGATCTTCTGGGCCGTCAAGTGGCACCTGGATCTCGTCGACTCCGAGGGCATCGGCGACCGCGTTGAGCACTGCCGGTGTGGAGCCGATGGCGCCTGCCTCCCCGATCCCCTTCGCTCCCAACGGATTGGTCGGGGTGGTGGTAACGGTCGAGGCCAGGTCGAACATCGGAAGCGAGTTGGCAGTGGGCAGCAGATAGTCCATGAACGACGAGGTGACCAGATTGCCGTCGTCGTCATAGATCACCTCCTCCCAGAGCGCCTGTCCGACGCCCTGTGCCATGCCCCCGTGTCGCTGGCCGTCCGCAAGCATCGGGTTGATGATGTTCCCGGCGTCATCAACGGCCCACAACTGACTCAGGGTCGGCGAGCCGGTCTCTGGATCGATCTCCACCACTGCGAGATGCACCCCGAACGGGTAGTTCATCCCACCGGAGCGGAGATGCACTTCCTCGTCCAGCCCAGGCTCATCGCCCTCGGGGACGTTTCCCTCGATCGCCGCGGCCGCGATCTTCTCCCAGCTCACCGAGACATCGGTCCCTACCACCGTTGCCGAGCCCATTGGCGAGCTGGATGTCGTCGGCCGACGCCTCGAGGAGGTGACCGGCCACACGCCTCGCCTTGGCGGCGACCTTCTCTGCGGCGGCATGGCTGGCCGATCCACCCTGGGCCACGCTGCGGGAACCTGAGGTGCCCCAGCCGTAGGGCGCCGAAGCGGTGTCCCCCTGGTCGAGATGGATCTTGTCGATCGGGATTCCCAACGATGCGGAGACCAGTTGCGGGAAGGTGGTCCGGTGCCCCTGGCCCTGGTCGATGGTCTCGACGTGGAGGGTCACCGACCCATCGGTGTGTGCTCGAACCCGGGCCGCGCCCCAGTCCTCGAACCCGCAGACCTCGACATAGGCGGCAAGGCCGATCCCGACCAGCCGTCCCGCTGCCCTCTGCTCGACCTGCCAGGCGCGCAGAGCCGAATAGTCGACAACCTCGAGCAGCTTGTCCAGGGCGCGCTCGTACTCACCCGTGTCGAAGGCGTAGCCGCCACGGGACTTGTAGGGGAACTGGTCGGGCTGGACGAAGTTGCGCCGCCGAACCTCGACGGGATCGAGGTCGGCAGCCTTGGCCACCGCTTCAATGACCCGCTCGATGGTCAGGGTGGCCTCGGGCCGGCCGGCGCCGCGGTAGATGCCACGCGGGGCGCGATTTGTCCAGATCCCGCGTTGCCTCCACCCGTAGACCTCGATGTCGTAGTTGCCGGTGCCGATTCGGGGCGTGACATCGATGAAGTCGAGGTAACGATGACGGCATCCCAGGTCGAGCAGGCTGTCGACCCAAAGCCCTTGGATCCTGCCCGAGGCGTCGGCGACCACTTCCCATCGGTGACGTTGGGCCCGGCCGTGGCCGATGGTCAGCAGATGCTCCCGCCGGGTCTCGATCCATTTCACCGGCCGCCCGGTCTCTCGGGCGGCGATCACCGCCAGGTACTCCTCCTCGGCCAGGTCGAACTTGCACCCGAACCCGCCGCCGACGAATGGGGTGATCACCCGCACTGCGCCTTGCGGCAGCCCGAACGATTTCGCCAATTCCTCCTGCATCAGATGGGGGGCCTGACTGGAGAGATGGACGGTCAGCCCGCCCTCCTTCCACTCAGCCAGGATCGCCCTGGGCTCCATGGGCGCGGGGGCGACCCGGGGGTGGTCGACCAAGCCGGAGAGTCTGATCTCGCCATCGAGAGCGTCGAACTGGGCTCGATCCCCCCGGGAGCGGTCGTAAGCGACATTGGAAGCCTGGCCGGGGTGCAGAGGGACAGCTTCGATCGCCGAATCGACATCTCCGACCACGGCCAGAGGCTCGTAGTCGACGAAGACCAGATCGGCCCCGTCTCGGGCTTCACCCGGGCTGTCGGCGACCACAGCCGCTACCGGGTCCCCGGGCATCAGAGCGCGTCCCTGGACCAACGGGTAGCGACGGGGGATGTTGCGCTCCGGGTTGGGCGTTGGAGGCATCTCGACATCTGACACCTGGTCGGGCGTGATGACGAGTTGGACTCCCGGAGCGACTACCACAGACTCGATATCGATGGGGCCGACATCGGCATGGGCGAACGGGCTCCGCACAACGGCGAGGTGGAGTGTGCCCGCCGGCGTGATGTCGTCGACGTAGCGGGCGGTGCCGGTGATCAGCGCGGGATCTTCGCGACGCTGAACGGGCGCGCCGATAAAAGAGGGAAGCAGTGGGTCCGAGGTCACCGGGGCCAGATTACCGGCGCCGGTAACGCATCCTTATTCGAGGAGTGAGAGGACGGTGGTCCGGAAGTCGTTGGGCTGGAAAGGCTTGGTGACAAAGGCATCGGCGCCACCTTCGTTGGCACGCCGCCTCGACTCTTCCTCCGCATGAGCGGTCAAGACCACGACGGGGATTCCCTTGGTGGTCTCGTCCCGGCGAATCCGGTCCAGCACTTCCCACCCATCCATGCCGGGCAGTCCGATGTCGAGGACCACGAGGTCCGGCGACTCGGTGCCGACCGCCGAAAGGCCAGTCTTGCCGTCGTCACGGGTGATGATCTCCAGGTCAGCGGCACGAAGACAGACCTCGATGAGACGCCGTATGACGGCCGAATCCTCAACAACCAAAATCCGAGAGCCCATTTCGATTACCTCTGTTAGCTGCCCCACGGAGGGCGTATCCCCGAATCATCGGCACTACTTGCACGACGGTTTAGACATTCTGTGGGGCTCTTCCTGAAGGAATGGTCAATTCCTCGACGAACCTCTCCAGCTGGCGCAATGTCCGTACTTCATGCACCGAGGTGCAATGCCGGGCGTAACTAGACATCATCGAATCCCCGGTGTCCCAGTAGGTGCTGGGCTCGGGATTGAGCCAGACCACTGCTCTGGCTGATCGGGCGATCTCGTCCAATACCGCGTCCCTGGCAGGTCGATAGTTGTTGCGAGCGTCGCCGGTGATGATCACCGTCGTTCGAGGGCTGAGTTGCTTGCCGAATCGACGGGCGAAGGTTTCGAGAGAATTCCCGTAGTCGGAGTGCCCGTCGAGCCAGACCACCTCGGCTTCGGTGGCGACCCGGCGCAACGCGGAACCGAAGTCCACCCCCGGGCCGAAGAAGTCGGTGACCTCGTCGATCGTGTCCACGAACGCGAACGACCGCAGCTTCGAGAAGTGGGTGGACATGGCGTGGGTGAACTGCAGGGTGAAACGGGAGAAGGTGGCCATCGATCCACTGACGTCGCAGAGCAGCCACACCTCGGGCCGGTGAGGCCGCGGATGCCGGAACTGAGGGTCGGCGGGCACCCCGCCGGTGCCGAGCGAGCGGCGCACGGTGCGACGGAAGTCGAGTCGCCCGGTGCGGCGCTTCCGCCGTCGTGCCAGCCGAGCGGCGAGCTTGCGGGTGAGGGGGCCGATGGCAGCCTCCATCTCCTGGAGGTCGGAGGTGGTGGCATGCATCAAGTCGACATCCTCGACGAGGGGGCGGCGCAGGGTGCGGGCCACCGCCTCCCTTCCCCGATCCGCGACGAGGCGTCGCCGGATCTCTTCTTCGATCTCGTCGCGCAACTGCTCGAGGCGGGCCTCGATCTCCTCGCGGAGCAGGCGGCGATCGAACTCACTCATGTCATCATCGACCAGCGCCTCGAGCAGCCGCTCTTCGAGTCTGGCCATGTCCAGTCGCCGCAATGTCCGGTACAGGTAGTAGGTGCCACCTACGGGTCGCCCTGGCTCCATCCCGGCCAGCCGATCGACCGCTTCCCTGGCTCCCTGGCGGATCGCTTCCTCGTCCAGCGCGGACAGCGCCTGATAGAGCTGATCGAGAAGGGCATCGAGATCGAAGTCGCGACTCGTCGGCTCGCCGCGTCCATCAGGTGACCAGTCACCAGGAGGCGAGTCCTCGCCGGGCTCGGCTATCGGGCTGGCAACGGGGAGTGTGGCGAAATAGACGTCGAAGGCGGTGTCGAAGGCACGTTCATGGCGCAGGTTCTTCACCAACGTGGCGCGTAGCGTCTCCCTCAGACCGACACGGTCGCCGATGTCGATGGCTTCCACGGCCCGCATCGAGTCGATGGCCTCCACCATCGAGACCGGGATCCCTGCGTCACGGAGCTCGTCGATGAACCCGGTTATCACTCCGAGCACGGTCAGCCACCCGGATTCGAGGCAAGCTCCTTGGCGGCCTTCTCGATGTCCGACTGATACTTGAGCAGGACGTGAAGCGTGTCAGTGAGGATCGCGGCATCGACGTCCTCAATGGAGAGGGCGATCAGAGTTGCGCGCCCAGTCGATGGTCTCCGACACGGACGGTGCCTTCTTGAGGTCGAGGTTCCGTATCGAGCGTGCAACATTGGCGACCTGACCTGCCAGATGCTCGGAAAGACCGGGCACCCGGTGACTGAGGATCTCCTGTTCCCGTTGCGGGTCGGGGTAGTCGATATGGAGGAAGAGGCATCGTCGCTTGAGGGCCTCACTCAGTTCTCGGGTGTTGTTCGAGGTGAGCACGACCATCGGTCGGGTGGTGGCTTCGATGGTTCCCAACTCCGGTATCGACACCTGGAAGTCGGACAGGATCTCGAGCAGCAGGGCTTCGGTCTCGACCTCGACCCGATCGACCTCGTCGATGAGCAGGACCACGGGATCGCTGGAGCGGATCGCCTCTAGAAGCGGCCGGGTGAGCAAGAACTCCTCGGAGAAGATGTCTTGCTCGATGTCGTCCCAGTCGTGATCCGTGTCGGCCTGGATGCGGAGCAACTGCTTCTTGTAGTTCCACTCGTAGAGGGCCTTGGCCTCGTCTAGCCCTTCGTAGCACTGGAGTCGGATCAGGTCCCGGCCAGTGACCCTGGCCAGGGACTTGGCGAGCTCGGTCTTCCCGACGCCGGCCGGGCCTTCGACCAGGATCGGCTTGTCGAGACGTGCCGAGAGGAAGACGACCTGGGCAATGCGGTCGTCTGGCAGGTAGTCGACCGAGCGCAAAGCCTCGGCAACGGCACTTGGGGAATCGAGTTGCATCATTCCTGGGGAGTTAGGGCGCTCATTGTATGGGGCAGGCTCCATCGGCTATTCCTCCTCGGAGCGATCCGGCAGGAACTCGAAACTGAGGTCACCGATACGCACCTCGTCGCCACGGACTGCGCCTGCCGCTTCAAGGGCGTCGTCCACCCCGAGTCGGGAGAGCCGACGGGCAGCGAGCTCGGCGGCCTCGGGCATGGTGAGATCGGCAAACCCAACTGCACGCTCGGCAGCCACACCTTCCACTCTCCACGCCGCGCCCTCCCGCTCCACCCGAAAGGTGGGTCCCAGCGGGCGGTGAAGCACGAATCCCCGGCGTTCCGGTGCCGAGCGCTCTGCGTCGTCGATCAGGTCTCCAATCGCGTGCAACGCCGGGCGCAACCCGGCGCCGGTGATTGCCGAGACCGGGATCGCCCCCGGGACCGCCTCCAGGTCGTCGGCATCGGCCAAGTCCGACTTGCTCAGCAGCACGAGACGGGGCCGGGCTGCCAACTGGGGCGAATACCCGCCGATCTCCTCGCTGAGTATCTGAAGCTGACGGGCCGGGGAATGCTCCTGTAGGGGTGAAGGGTCCAGGAGGACCACCAGCACGCGTGCCCGCTCGATGTGCCTGAGAAATTCATGGCCCAACCCCTTTCCCCGTGCCGCGCCTTCGATCAGCCCGGGAATGTCCGCGAGGACGAACTCACGACCATCGAATGAGACCACCCCCAGGTTGGGCTCGAGAGTGGTGAAGGGATAGTCGGCGATCTTGGGCTTTGCCGCTGAGACCTTCGAGATGAAAGTCGACTTGCCGGCGTTGGGGAACCCGATGAGGGCGGCATCCGCCAACAGCTTCATCTCCAGCGTGAACCATTCCTCGCGGCCGAACTCGCCTTGCTCGGCGACCTCGGGGGCGCGGTTGGCCGGGCTCACGAATGCAGCGTTTCCTCGACCGCCCCTGCCGCCAGTCACCGCAACCACTTCCTGGCCGGGCTCCACCAGATCGGCGACCATCGTCCCCAGGTCATCGAAGACCACAGTGCCGGGCGGCACGGGCAGGACCAGGTCTGAGCCGTATCGGCCGTGACGCATGTCCCCCTCGCCGTGGGTCCCCTTCTCAGCAGCGTGGTGTGGATTGCGCTGATAACGGAGCAGGGTGGCCACAGAGGGGTCGACACGCAGGATGACGTCTCCGCCCTTGCCCCCGTTGCCCCCAATCGGCTTGCCCCGCGGTTTGCCCTTCGACCTCACGAAAGCGGCGACACCGGCTCCCCCACTGCCGGCGCGGAGGCTTACCCGAACCCGGTCGACAAACATTCGATGACCCCCGGTGACCCGTCGCCCTAGGGCGTGGTCACTACTCCGGGATGACGTTGACGAGACGCCGGTTGGCGCGGACCCCGTACTTCACCGTCCCGCCACTGAGGGCGAACAGGGTGTCATCGCTCCCCTTGCCGACGTTGTCGCCAGGGTGGATCCGGGTGCCGCGCTGACGCACCAGAATGGCGCCGGCGGAAACCGATTGTCCGTCGAAGACCTTGGGACCCAGTCGCTTGGCGTGGGACTCGCGCCCGTTCTTCGAGGAACCACCTGCTTTGGTCTTGGACATTTCAACCCTCCTCGGGACTGGTGGTCTTTGGCTTGGCCGGCGCCTTGGGCTTGGCCGGAGCCTTTGGTTTTTCGGCGGCGGCCTTGGCTGCAGGCTTGGGGGCGGATGACTTGGCAGCGGTCGCCTTGGCGGGCTTGGCCTCGGTCGCCGGCGCCTTCTCCGCCGCGGGCTTGCCCGCAGCTGGGGCTTTCTCGGCGCTCGGAGCCTTCTCATCTGCCGGTGCCTTTTCGGCCGCCGGCTTGGTCGTAGCCGACTTCGATGCCTTGGCCCCGGGAAGGTTTATCCCGGTGATCTCGATCTGGGTGTACTTCTGGCGGTGCCCTTGTCTGCGGCTGTAACCCGTCTTGTTCTTGTACTTGTAGATGTCGATCTTCTTTCCCTGGCTCTCGCCGAGCACCTTGGCGGTGACGGTGGCCTCCGAAAGGATCGAGCGATCGGATACGGCGGTGCCCTTGTCATCGACGACCAGGAGCGGCGAGAACTTCAGTTCCTCGGAGTCGCCTTTGACCCGCTCGATCTCGATGACATCACCTGATTGCACCTTGGCCTGCTTGCCGCCGGCGCGGATGATGGCGTACATAAAGAACCTCGCTGAAGGGTGAAAGGGGATTGTACGGAGCCGGGGATGTCAAGCCAAGCTGCGTATACGCGTATACGCGCGATACGCGGATCACTCGAAGTCGGCGCCCACACCCTCGACGATCAGGTCCTCGGCGTCGATTGCGTGCTCGTGGATGATGACTCCCCTGCCTGCGCAGTGCTCACACTTGGAGGAGAACTGCTCCAGGAGCCCGGCTGATACGTTTTTCCGGGTCATCTCGACCAAGCCGAGGTGAGACACCTCGAAGACCTGAGTCCTGGTCTTGTCCTTGGCGAGGGTCTCCTTGAGGCGACGCAGCACCTTCTGTTGGTTCTCGACGGTCTCCATGTCGATGAAGTCGATCACGATGATCCCGCCGATGTCGCGCAGCCGGAGCTGTCGTCCGATCTCCTCGGCGGCTTCCAGGTTGTTCTGGAGCACGGTGTCTTCGAGTGTCGACGACCCCACGAACTTCCCAGTGTTGACGTCGATCACGGTCAGTGCCTCGGTGCGGTCCATCACGAGATGGCCACCCGAGGGGAGGTACACCTTGCGGTCGAGTGCCTTCTTGAGCTGGTCGTCGACGTGATAGCGCTCGAACAGGGGCGCAGTGTCCTCGTATCGCTGCACCTTCGACACCAGGTCGGGTGCAGTCGAACGCAAGTATCCGACGACGGTCTCGTAGGCGGCGCCATCATCGATAAGGAGCTTGCGGAAATCGGCGGTGAAGTGCTCCCTGATCACCTTGATCAGGAGCTCGGGCTCCTCGTGGACGAGCCTCGGCGCGTGCCCTTCATTCGCCTCCTCCTGGATCTGGGCCCAGATCTTGAGAAGGCGCGAGATGTCGGCGGCGAGCTCCTCTGCGCTGGCATGAAGTGCAGCAGTGCGAACGATGACACCGTATCCGGGCGGTCGGACCTGGTTGATCACCTCGCGGAGCCGGGTGCGGTCATCGTCGGGGAGTCGGCGACTGATACCGATGCTGTCCGAGTCGGGGACCAGCACCAGGTAACGACCGGGCAGCGAAGGGATGCCGGTGAGCCGAGCGCCTTTGGCACCCATGGCGTCCTTGGTTACCTGGACCAACACCTCGTCGCCCTCGGCCAGGACGTGCTCGATCCGCTTGTTGTTGCGCCCGTTGCCCTCGCCGTTCGAGGCCACATCCGAGGCGTAGAGGACCCCGTTCTTGGGGGCCCCGAAGTCGAGGAACGCAGCCTCCATTCCGGGCAGGACGTTGCGCACCTTGGCCAGGTAGATGTTCCCGGCAACCGATCCCGAGTCCCGACGGGCAACGTAGTGCTCGACCAGCACCGGGCCTTCGAGGACCACCATCTGGGTCTGGCCCCGAGAGACCCGGACCAACATCTGCTTGCGACCGGTCTCGACAGGAACGATGACCTCGTCATCGCGGGGGCGACTGGAACGGGTTCTGGAGGTGCTGAGCCCGTTCTTGGGCTGTTGCGACCTGGACGACTGACGCCGCTTGTCTTTCTTGGGCTTGGTTGGAGCCGGCCGGGCCTCGAGCCTGGTGACTTCGACCTTTTGGCCTTTTACCCGGAGGGTCTTTTTCTCAACGGTGCCCTCGTTTGAGGACCTCCGGACGATTTCCGGGCTCTTTCGACGCAGTAGAGCCATCTGCTCTCACTCCTCTGAAAATGATTGGACGATTCGACGGTGCCGACCCTGGCGGGGCGACCGTCGATGAGAATGTGCGACAGACCACGACCAGATGCGCATCCCGGTTTGGGAAGGTCACCTGCAAGACCGATTAGGGCTGCACCGGGGTAACGGTGCACAAGGGTGTTCATCAACGAGACACTCCGAAAAGGGGAAGCTGTCGCGACTGGCGGACCATCGGAGTTTACCAGATCGAAGGCGGTGAAACTATCCGCGGTCCGTGGAGTCGGCGATCCTCTCCAGTTCCGCCCGGAGTTCGGCGCGCACAACAGGGTCGCTCGCCTGGTCGGGGAGGCTCATTCCGGCCGTCTGCTCAGTGAATGTCGAGCTCGGGCTGCTCCGGCTCGTTCGGGTCGTAACACACCCGGCACCTCGCCTCGTATGCACCCTGGGCTCCGAGGACGACCAGATCGTCGGAGTGGACGATGCGCTGGGTGTACATCCCCGGGCCACCGCACTTGTGGCAGACCGCCAGCATCTTCGTGACGTATTCGGCCCGATCGCAGAGGCTCGGAATCGGCTCGAAGGGCCGGCGCAGGTAGTCGGTGTCCAGCCCGGCGATGATCACCTGCTTGCCGGCTGAAGCCAACTGATCGACCACGTCGACCAACTCCTGGTCGAAGAACTGTCCCTCGTCGATTCCCACCACCTGGGTGCTGTCCGCTATCGCCCGCAGCATCTGACGGGCGGTCTCGACGGCAGTCGCCTCGATCTTGAGGCTGGAATGCGACACCACCTCGTTGTCGGCATAGCGCACGTCGAGCTGGGGCTTGAAGGTCTGCACCGGGACCCGGGCGATCTGATAGCGGGTGACCCGCCGGATCAGCTCCTCGCTCTTCCCGGAGAACATGGGGCCACAGATGACCTCCACCCACCCGTCGTGCCCACGCCTGTCCATTGGAGGGCCAGCCTAAAGGGCTGCCCCCGCACTACGCATAACGTCAATCGCAATACGTTTTGCGATTTGCGTATTGCGATTTGCCAGAACCAATTCAGCCTCAACTCAATTGGTTCTCCCCCGGCACCGGGGTCCTCATCAGCCAGATCGAATTGGCTACTCCGAGGGCCAGGGTCATTGCCATGTAGAACGACCCACCTGCGGAGAGAAACGGCAGCGGGATCCCGGTGACAGGCATCAACCCGATAGTCATCCCGACGTTGACGAAGACGTGGAACACGACCATCGCCGCGATCCCGGCGGCGATCAGGGCGCCGAAGCGGTCCCGGGCGTTGGCCGCGATGACCAAGAGCCGCCACACGATCACCGAGAAGGCGGCGACGATCAGAAGACCGCCCACGAAACCGAGCTGTTCCCCCACCGCGGTGAAGATGAAGTCGGTCTCCTGCTCGGGGACGTACTGGAAGTTGGTCTGCGTGCCCTGGAACAGGCCACGCCCGAACAGTTGACCGGAGCCCACCGCCATCTTGGATTGGGCCAGGTTGTACCCGATGCCCTGAGGGTCGATCTCAGGGTCGAAGAGCACCGCGATGCGATTCATCTGGTATTCGCTCAGCCAGCCCTGTTGCCATATGACCACGGCACCGAGGACGGTGGCGGTGAAAAGAGCCACCAGTTGCCGCCAGGTGGCGCCGGCCACGAAGAGCATGGCGAAGAGAATGAACATGAATACCAGGGCGGTGCCGAGGTCGGGCTCGAGATACACGAGCACCGCGGGCACTGCGACCACCACCAGTGCCTGGAGTATGTGATTCCACCCCAGGTTGCGCCGACCGATCTCGTCACGGGTGTGCGGGGAGAGCACGAACGCGAGGATGAGGATCACCACCACTTTGGCGAACTCCGCGGGCTGCAGCTTGAAGAAGCCGAGAGGGATCCAGCGCTGTGCCCCATTGACCGGCTCGAAGAGGAACACCGCGACCAGCCCGATGAGGACCGCCAAGGACAGCCACGGGATCATCCCCCGGTACTCGCGGTAATCGATGTTGGAGACGATCACGTAGATGGTCAGTCCGGCGGCGACGAAGATCATCTGGCGCTCGACTCCCGCTGAGCCGGCGCTCCGGGTCGCCGAATAGATCATCAGCAGCCCAAGGCCCGAAATCGCCAGCATCGTCCCGAAGAGGATGTGATCGGACCTGTTGTTGCGCCGGTCGACGGCCACATCGCGAAGGCGATTGAGGAGAGTCATCAGTCGGCTGGCTCGTCGCCGGCGACGATTGGGGCCGGATCATTTCCCGTCAGGTACTGAAGGATGTGACGCCCAACCGGTGCCGCGACCTGACCACCGGATCCACCCTCGTCGATGAGGACAACGACGATGTACTGCGGGTCATCTACAGGAGCCACTCCCACGAACCACGCATGGTTGTCGCGGTTCTTCGAGGTCTGCCCCGTCCCCGTCTTGCCGCCGATGTTCTCGAGGCCGGGGCCGAAGTCCTTGAATGCACTCGCAGCGGTACCTGAGGTGACGACGTGATTCAGGTCCTCGAGCAGTGAGGCCCTGGTCTGCCGGATCGATGTCGACCGTGCGCACCGGGCCGGAATCCGGGACCGCCACCACTTCGCCGTTGGCGTCGACGATCTCCTTGACGACACGAGGTTCCATGATGGTCCCGCCGTTGACCAGCGCGGCGAACGACACCGCCACCTGGAGTGGCGTCGAGGTGAACGCTCCCTGACCGATGGCCATGTCCATCAGGTCGCCACCCAGCCACGGGCTCGCCAGCTCCAGGCGCCCGGGCTCGAGTAGCGGCGGCTGATCCGGGTTCTCGGTCTGATAGGCAGCCCATTCCTCGAACAGCTCCCTGGTGGGAACGGTTCCCTCGGCCTCGGCGGTGAGATCGATGCCGGTCGTAGCGCCGTATCCGAGGGACTTGGCCCAGTCCTGGAGGATGTTCTCCTTGGCTTGGCCCTGATAGGCGCGCCAGGTGCCCAGAGCCACCGACCAGAAGTAGATGTTGCACGAGTTCTCAAGGGCGCCGTGGATGTCGAGCCATCCCAGGTTGCGCGGCGCGTACCAGTCCTTCTTGACCAGCTGCGAGCCATCTTCTTGTTGCGAGACTTCGAGGGTGCCGTCACAGTGGACAAGCCCGTTGGGAGCGTCCACGCCCTCCAGGTCGGTCGGAAGGGGCAGGTCTTCCTCCTGCTTCACCGTGTAGGTGATCGCCTTGAATGTCGACGCCGGGGGGTAGAGGCCGCTGATCGCCAGGTTGTTGAACGCTTTGCTCTCGGTCAGCCCTTCGAAGGTGGCGGCGTCGATCCCGGCGACGAAGTCGGTTGGGTCGAAGTCGGGATAGGAGGCCAGCGCCATCACCTCGAACGTCTTGGCGTCGAGGACCACGGCGGCTGCCCGCTCGGTCACCCCGAACACGTCTTCGCCATCGGCACGGAGGTCGTCCTTGACGGCGTTGGAGAGGGCCACTCCCTCCTCCAGGGCCAGCTCGACCAGGCCCTGGAGCTCGAAATCGAGGTTGAGCACCACCGAGTTGCCTTGTTCAGGCTCATCGGGGGGTTTCTGGTCTATCAGCTGCCCCCGGTTCACCTGATACTCGACCTTGCCCGAGACGCCCTGCAGGTACTCGTCATAGACCCGCTCCACACCGAGCTTGCCGATTCGGAGGTTGCGGTCGAGCCCGGGACGCTCGTCGAGGTCCGCCTGCTCAGGAAGGCCGAGATGGCCGATGACATGGGCGAGTGTGGGGCCGGACAGGTAGACCCGCTCCGGGACCAGGGCGATCTCGACCCCGGGCAACTGGTCCAGGTTCTCATTGACAAGGTAGGCGGTGTCATTGCTGACAGTCTTCACCTGGAATCGGCCGTTGACCCCCGCGTCCTCATACATCGTGTCGAGCTCGATCGGGTCGACACCGGTGATCGATGCCAGGCGCTGCACCAAAGCCTCACGTTGAGTCGAATCGACGAACGTCCGGTCGACCATGACGGCAGGGACCATCCTGCTGGTGGCGAGCAGTGTCCCGTTGCGGTCGTAGATGTCACCTCGAGGGCCATAGGAGGTCTTCTCCAGCCATGTGAGCTCCTCAGCGGCCTGCACGGCCTGCGGGCCCTCGGCGACCTGGACGAACCACAGGCGAAGCCCGACCACGGACAGCATCACGACGAAGAGCGCACCGAGGGTCGTCAGGCGAAGTGCGAACTTCATGGGTATCTGAAGGCGGTCTTGTCGCGGTCCACCCAGCGCACGATCACCGGTGCGATCAGGGCCGCAAGAGCGAGATTGGCCAGAGGGACGAGGATCACACGATTCAGCGACTCCTCCCCGAGCAGGATCGACTGCCCGAAGAGAGTGCCGACCAACACCAGGAGCACCATCCCGATCAACGTCAGCCCACCCGCCCAGAGGGCGACTGCGAGCCGCCCGATCTCGGCGCGCTCCCTGGTGCGGATCGCGATGTAGGCGATCGTGGTGAAGACCACAGCCCGCAGACCGACCACCGAGGGGCCGAGGAGGTCGATGATCAGCCCCGACGTGAAGGCAACGGCCAGGATCAGCTCGGCACGGATCTTGGTCAGGGCCAGGATGATGATCAAGAGCAAGACGAGGTCAGGGGTCACCAGGCGGAACCGGCCCAGGAGTGTCGTCTGGACGACCACCGCCAACAGCAGCAGGAGAACCACGATCAGACCGGTGCGCCCCCTCATCACCCTTCCTCCTCGGGAGGGACGGTCGTAGTAGCCGGAGCGGTGGTCGTGGTGGTGGCAGTCTCCCCCACCACCTCGTCGTCATCGGTCACCGCGGTGACCGGATCAGGTGGCCAGGCGAGGATGACGACGATGCGAAGCGTGTCGGTGTTGACGAAAGGCTCGACCCCGACGCTGAGCGAGTTGGAGGCGGGCGCCGCGTCGGCTGTGACCACTCCAACCGGAAGCCCTGCTGGATACGCGCCGCTCCCAGCGGAGGTGACGACTCGGGCTCCCTTGAGCACCGGCTCTCTGGCATCGCCGATGAGGAGCCGCATCTCAGACGTGTTGACTTGGGGGGTCAGAGTTCCGGTCTGGGTGTCGACCAGCACGGTCAGACCGTTCCGGCCGGCAGTGATGGGGATGATCGTGGCCGAGCCGGCGGTCACGGTCTTCACCGTGCCCACCACGTATCCGTTGGTGTCGATCGCCGGCTGACCGGTCAGCACACCGTCACTGCTCCCCTTGTCCACCACGAACGCGGCGTCCACCTTGCCGATCACGTTGGCGACTGTCTGCCCGAGCTCGGGGTCGACACTGTCCAGCCCGTACAGCTGCTCGAGTAGGGCTAGGAGTGCGAGGTCGTCCTGCATGGCGACCCTGTCGGCCTGAGCCTCGGCGAGCTCGGCGCGGAGCTCGACGTTCTGCTCCCGGAGCGAGGCGACATTGGTCAGGCTATCGAACATGTCGGCGACCGGGTTCACGGCCAGCGAAGCCGCTTTCTGCAGGGGCGAGACGATGGATTGGGTTCCAGTGCGCAGGACTTCGACCACGCCCCGGCCCTCGACCCGCACATCGAAAGTCATCAGGAGCACCCCGACGACGAGCAGTGTGATGAAGGTCGGAAGCGCCCGGTCGGACGTGTCTCGGTTCAGCATGAGAAGAGACGGGTCACGGGGTCACGGCCGGGACGAGGACACGAGGACGTTCTGCAACGTGTCGAATTCCTCCAGGCACTTCCCCGATCCGAGCACCACCGACTGCAGCGGCTTCGCCACAGTGACGATGGGCATTCCCGTCTCATGGGCCAGACGATGGTCCAGACCCACCAAGAGAGCCCCTCCACCCGTTATCACGATCCCTCGCTCCACCACGTCCGCTGCGAGCTCGGGCGGGGTCTTGTCGAGAGTGAACTTGACGGCATCGACGATGGCCTGAGTCGGCTCCTCGATGGCCTCCCTGATCTCAGGGCTGGAGAGCAGGATCGTTTTGGGAAGGCCGGTAACCAGGTCACGGCCCCTCACCTCCGCCGACGGCTCGTCGGCATAGGGCCAGGCCGATCCGACGGCCAGCTTGAGTTGCTCGGCGGTGCGCTCACCGATCAGGACGTTGTATTCCTTCTTCACCCAATCGATGATGGCGGTGTCCAGCTCGTCGCCGCCGACCCTTATCGACCGGGACACCACGATGCCGCCAAGCGAGATGACAGCGACTTCGGTAGTGCCACCACCGATGTCGACCACCATGGAGCCGGCAGGCTCTCCAATGGGAAGGCCGGAACCGATCGCGGCAGCCATCGGCTCTTCGATTGTGTAGGCCCTCCTCGCGCCTGCGTGATAGGCGGCCTCTTCAACCGCCCGCCGCTCCACAGGCGTGATCCCGGAGGGGACGCATACCACGATCCGGGGACGTGCCCACTTGCGGCGATGCACCTTCTGGATGAAGTAGCGCAACATCTTTTCGGTGATGTCGAAGTCGGCAATGACTCCATCGCGTAGCGGGCGGATCGCCGTGATATGCGCCGGGGTGCGCCCAATCATCCGCTTCGCCTCCATGCCGACGGCGAGAGCGCGGCCGTTCTGCGCGTTGATGGCCACCACCGACGGCTCGTTGAGCACGATGCCCTGACCCCGAACGTAGACGAGGGTATTGGCAGTGCCTAGATCAATGGCCATGTCCTGGCCGGCAAAAGAAAGAAGGGTTTCAGCCACAGCTGGGGACTCCGCTTGGGACGTCGGAAGTGTAGGTCTGACCGCGATGTTGTGCCACGGTCGCCGGCACCTGCCCCAGCTCCAGGGCGGGCCGACGATCAGTCGGAGCCGAAGAAGATCCCCAGCTCACGAGTCGCGCTCTCCGGGCTGTCGGAGCCATGTACCAGGTTGTGCGTGACCTCGAGCCCGAGGTCACCCCGGATCGTTCCCGGTGCTGCCTGCTTGGGATCGGTAGATCCCATGACGGCCCTGGCCACCGACACCGCGGACTCGCCGGACCACTCCATCGCCACCACTGGCCCGGAGGTGATGAACGCCAGCAGTTCGGGGAAAAAGCCCTTCTCGACGTGTTCCGCATAGTGCTCCCTGGCGAGCGGCTCGTCGATGTCGAGCTTTCGTATCTTTTCCAGCCGGAGGCCCTTGCGCTCGAACCGGGAGACGATCTCGCCGACGAGGCCTCGGGCCACGCCGTCGGGCTTGACCATGATGAAGGTGTGCTCGTTGGGCATCGTCGGGTGAGGCTATCGGGGGGCAGACCCGGAGGCGAAGTCAAGGGACGAGCAGGTCACGGACCTCTCCGACCAGATACAACGAACCGGTGGCGAGGACCGCGCCCTCCCTGCCGGCCTCGACTCGTGCCATGTCGACCGCATCCTCGACGCTCTCGGCCTCGAGGACGGGGACATCCACCAGCGCGGCGACCCGGGGCGCCAGTTCGGCGGGAACCACTGCCCGCTCCGACCCCGGCGCGGTGACCACGAATCCAACGGCGATCGGCCGCAGGAGCTCGATCATCGATTCGACGTTCTTGTCCCCCATCACCCCGAAAACCACCTGCCAGCGGGTAGTGGGGAACTCCTCGAGCAGCGAATCGACCAGAACCCCCGTCCCCTCCACGTTGTGGGCACCGTCGACCATCAAGAGGGGCTCGGTTCCAAGGGACTCCATGCGCCCCTGGATGATCACTGCAGCCGCGGCGTCGGCCACCGCCTCCACGTCCAACTTCCTCCCCAACAGCGCCTCGGCTCCGGCGATGGCGTTGGCCAAGTTCACCAGCTGATGTCGGCCGTGGAGCGGGAGGAAGATGTCCTCGTAGGTCTCTTCCGCGCCCTCGATGGTGGCCAGCCACCCGCCCACTCCTCGCTCCGCGGCCAGGACGGTGAAGTCCCTGCCATAGCGGCGATGATGGATCCCGAGCTCCCGCGCCCGTCCCTCAGCCACAAGCGATGCGGCATCCGGCAACGGGCCGGTGACCAGGATCGAGCCCGGGTCCGCGATCGCCAGTTTCTCCCCGGCAATCGTCGCAATGTCCTCTCCCAGGTACTCGGTGTGATCGATCGCGATGCTCGTGACGACGCAGACCTCGGCCTCGACGACATTGGTGGCATCCAGTCGTCCGCCAAGGCCGACCTCGAGGACAGCAGCGTTGACCGCCTGGTCGGCAAAGAGTGCGAAAGCGGCCGCCGTGGTCAGCTCGAAGTAGGTGTTGGGGTCCTCGCCGCGTTCCTCGCGGAGGAGGGCGAAAGCGGCCACATCAGATACGGCGAGAGCGAACTCATCCTCGGTCACTGATCGACCGTTGACCGAGAGCCTCTCCTCTACCCGCTGGAGATGAGGGGAGATATAGGTGCCTGTTGCCAGGCCGTGAGCGACCAGGATCAGCGTGGCGATGCGGGAAGTCGATGTCTTTCCGTTGGTCCCAGCAATGTGGATGATGGGGTACCCCTCATGAGGGCTCCCCATGTCGGCGAGCAGGGCCTCGATTCGCTCGAGACCTGGTTTGACCCCGAGCGCTACGTGTTGGTCGAGGTAGGTGACAGCTTGTGCGTAATCCATGGGTGGGGCCCCGGGAGATTAATCCCGGGGCCCCTCGCCTCTAGAAGGCTGGGGCGATTCAGCCTTCCTCCCGCCGACGGGCGAGCTGGATCAAGATGATCCCGCTGCCCAGCATCAGGAGCGAGGCTCCAAGGAGGACTTCACTGTCGAACCCTGTGAAGGGAAGGACGTCCGGGTCGTCGTTGTCGATTTCCTCGCCGAGGACTTCGTCCGGCGGACCGGCACACGTGGGCTCACCGCCCGGGTATTCCACTTCGACGACTGCGGTCGGGTTGACTTCGAACTGGATCGAGGTGACAGGCCTGGTCGCCTCGAAGCCGTCGGCCCCCGTGATCCAGATGCCGCCCTCGGTGCCGAGGGGCACCGGGAGCTTGCTCACCTTGTCGACATAGAGCCATCCCGGCCAGTCGATCGCCTTCCCGCCCCCGACCTCCGCTCCGGGCCAGATCATCTCGCCGGACAACGGCTGGACGCTGCTGTGGAGCGGATTGGTCGGATCGATCTCGAGCCAGGTAATGGTGGTCTCGGTGGCCGTGAAGCCGACCGGGGTCACCGTCCAGGTGAGATAGGGGACGTCATTTCGACACTCCCCTCCCGCCACGATCTGGAGGGAGCGACTGCATGCCTCGATGTCGATCTCGCCCTCGGTCACACCTTCGATCGCGTATCCGGAGCCCGGTGATGCCGACCAGGAGTAGGTCGCACCCTCGGCAACGGCGACCGAGCCGCTGGAGGTGAGAGTGTCCACGAGCGTCGATCCGTCGAAGATCGACACGGTGGCCGAACCGGTGATCGTGACTTCGATCAGGCCGCTACCGGCCTCTCCGTCGAGCTGACATACGCCGTCCACCGAGACGGCGGCCGAGCAGGGATCGACGGTGAAGCTGCCACTGCTGGCACCGGTCAGGGTGAACCCTGAACCGGGTGTGGCTTCCCAGGAGTAGCTCCCCGGCGACAGATTCGCGCTTCCCCCGCCTCCGGAGAAGGCGTAGGGGCCTCCCGGGCCGGTGATGACGACTGTGGCGCCCGACTCGGGTGAGATGCTCACCGTGGCCGAGCCCAGAGCCACTCCATCGATCACCTGGCAACCGGTAGAGCTCACGCTGACCGTGCTGGTGCATGGCTGGACCGTGAACTCACCGGATGCAGGTCCGCTGAGTCCGAATCCGCTTCCCGGAGACGCCGTCCAGGTGTAGGAGCCCGGGGCGAGAGCGACGCCTCCACCCAGTCCCGAGAAGTTGTATGGGCCACCGGGGCCGGTGATGACCACCGTCGCACCCAAGCTCCGGTCGATGGTCACCGTCACCGATCCCAGCGCAGCCCCGTTGGGGCCAATCACACACTGACCCGATACGACCGCGGCCGACACCTGGCAGGGGCTGATCGTGAATTGGCCCGATGCCGGGCCGCTGAGTGCGAACCCGCTACCCGGGGACGCCGTCCAGCTGTACGAGCCCGGGGCGAGGGCGGCGCCCCCACCCGAACCCGAGAAGTTGTGAGGGCCGCCGGGGCCGGTGATGATCACGGTCGCGCCGCTGGTCGGGTCGATAACCACAGTGACCGATCCCACCGGCGCACCGTTGGGGTTCACATCACATGGGCCGGCACTGACCGACACCGACGCCGAACAGGGAGCGACAGTGAATGATCCGGTTGCCGCGCCGGACATCTCGAACCCGGCCGAGGCCGTGGCACGCCAGTAGTAGGTCCCCGGCGCCAACGGCAAGGACACCCCATCGCCGAGCGCCCCACCGACCGGACCGGAGAAGTTCGAATTCGCGTACACCTGAACGGTCGCACCCGAAGCCGGGTCGATGTCGAAGCTGACCGCTCCCCGAGGCAGGCCCTGCTGGTTTATTGCGCACGCCTGAGGACTGGCCGAGACCGCAACGGACTGCGTACAAACCAGGTCCACGACGATGACACTCGTCTGCGTCGTCTCACCGCCACCCTGACCATTGGTCCAGGCGCCAACTGCGCGTGCCCGCACCACGATGCTGTCACCGATGTAGGGCGCAGCGTCGAAGGATCCCTCGAATCGGTAGTTGTTGCCGGCGTTGTAGGCGCCACTGCCAACCTGGGTCCACGGTCCACTTCCGTTTACCTGGACTTCGATTCGAATGTCGTTGTGTGCCGATCCCGACCCGCCGTCGGTCCGCCAGCTCACCGACTCATACGCGATCGTCAGTGCGCCGTCGCACTCCTCCTGTGCGCTGATCTCGGGATGGTGGGCCAATGCCGCAGGTGCGAAGACCACCATGACCGATAGCAGCACAGCTACCGCGGAGAAGAGCGCGACAAGGCGGTCGAACCGCCTGCGATGGAAGATTTGGGTCAACCCCGCCCCCCAACGCAAAGAACGCGCACCTGGCGCGTTCGCGTTTCAATGCACGGGGCGAGTTTGGTCGCCTCTAACGAATTCATTTCTTCCTATCCCTTCGTCGCCGTGGGACAGGCCGGTCTCACCACTAGCTCCACCAGACCCAGGTGACCGCCTTACGGGTCTGGTTTCAAAGCCTCCCATTTCCCCTAGTGGGTGCGACCACTCAGAGTGATCGATGGCCACATACTGACGCGACCCGGGAGTTAGTCAAGCCCGGCAGCAAGAAGCTGCCGGGCTCGCTAGACATCAGGACACGTGGGGCTTGTCAGGTCTCTTCGTTGCGCCTTACAGCGAAGAGCAGCAACACGCCGAGGGCGATTGCGCTGGTTCCCAGGCCCACGAGGAGCCCGTTGTCGGCGCCGGTAAAGGGCAGGGTGCCGGCGATGACGGTGTCGTCCACCTCGTCGTCACCCTCCTCATCCGGTGCCGTGGTCACCGTTATCCCCCCGACGATGTCCTTCAGGGTCGTCGAAGTCGACCCATCGCTCGCAGTCGTCGAACTCGACCCATCGATCGTGGTCGTCGTGTTGGGGATCAGGGTTACGGCACCGACGATCGTCGTGGTCGTCGTCTCCTCGGTAGTGGTGGTGGCTTCAGTAGTGGTCGTGGTTGCCTCGGTGGTAGTGGTCTCACACTCGTCAGGCTTGTGGCCACCCTTGCCATAGCCTGCACCGCCAACCGGCGGACATTCGTCGGGCTTGGTGGTGGTGGTCTCACAGTCGTGATCCCCGCCTTTGCTTGCACGTTTCCCGTAGCCGTACCCGTCTCCGTCCGGCGGGCATTCTTCGCCGGGATCCGTCGTAGTGGTTGTCCCGTGGTGGCCCTCGTCCACGGTTGCATCTGCCGCCCCGGGCATGACCAGGAGCAGTGACAATGCGAGTATCAAAGCGGTCGTCGTTGCTAGGACGAGACGCAGCCGTCGCAGGCCGATCCCCATCTTTTCCCTATCCCTTCAATCGTCGTGGGACAGGCCGGTCTCACCACTGGCTACCCCCGAGCCCAGGTGACCGCTTTGCAGGTCGGGGATCTTCGCCTCCCAATTCCCTTGTCCGCCGCCACTATCGCCGTTCCGGGGCCCGCTTTAGTGGCTTTCCGATGATGGGCGACTCAGGAGGGAAGGCGAGCCAGAGTCGGTCCCCGTTGGGCGACTCATATACCTTGACCGGGCGGGCGCGTCCCAAGGCCTGATTGAGAACTTTGGCGACCTCTCGAGCAGGGGGCGGTCTAGGCCGAGCGCTCGGTGGGCTCTTCGATCTCGCGAGCCGGGACCAGGGTGGGATTCACCTTGTCGGCTACCACGTCCCTGTCGATGAGTACCTGGTCGACGTCGGTCCGAGAGGGAAGGTCATACATCGTGTTGAGAAGGACCTCTTCGAGGATCGCCCTCAGCCCGCGAGCCCCTGTCCCCCGCTTCAACGCGAGCTCGGCGATCGCCTCGAGCGAGTCGGGAGTGAACACCAACTCGACCTCGTCCATCTCGAACATCCGAGCGTATTGCTTGATGAGCGCGTTCTTGGGCTCGGTCAGGATCTGGATCAGCGACTCCAGATCGAGGTCCTCGACCGTGGCCATCACCGGGAGGCGGCCGATGAACTCAGGGATGAGCCCGTACTTCATGAGATCCTCGGGCATGACCTGGCTCAGCAACTCCGTGGGCCGGCCGTCGCGTCTGGACCTGACGTCGGCGCCGAAGCCGACGCCCCGCTTGCCGACCCGGTTGGCGATGATGTCCTCGAGGCCACCGAACGCCCCCGCGCAGATGAAGAGGATGTTGGTGGTGTCGAGCTGGATGAACTCCTGATGGGGGTGCTTGCGCCCGCCCTGAGGTGGGACCGAAGCCTGCGTGCCTTCGAGGATCTTGAGCAGCGCCTGCTGCACTCCCTCACCGGAGACGTCCCGGGTGATCGACGGGTTCTCCGCCTTGCGTGAGACCTTGTCGATCTCGTCGATGTAGATGATCCCCTGCTGGGCGCGGTTGACGTCGTAGTCGGCGGCCTGGAGCAACTTGAGCAGGATGTTCTCGACGTCCTCCCCGACGTACCCGGCCTCGGTGAGGCTGGTGGCATCGGCGATCGCGAAAGGAACGTTGAGCTGACGGGCAAGGGTCTGGGCGAGAAGGGTCTTGCCGCTGCCGGTGGGCCCGATGAGGAGGATGTTCGACTTCTGCAACTCGACGTCGCGCTGCATCTCCCCGCTCCGGATCCGCTTGTAGTGGTTGTAGACCGCTACCGACAGCTTCTTCTTGGCGTCCTCCTGCCCGACCACATAGTCGTCGAGGTAGGCATTGATCTCGATCGGCTTGGGAAGCTCGGTGAAGCTGATCTCCTCGGTGGTGGAGAACTCCTCTTCGATGATCTCGTTGCAGAGGTCGATGCACTCGTCACAGATGTAGACGCCGGGGCCCGCGATCAGCTTCTTGACCTGCTTTTGGGACTTTCCGCAGAAGCTGCATTTGAGCAGCTCGCCGCCATCACCGAGTCTTGCCATCTGTGTTGGGACCTCCTCCTTACTGGGAGGCTACCGCAGAGAGCTCCCGACGGGTGAGAACTCCGTCGATGACCCCGTACTCCTTCGCTGCGTCGGCGAGCATCCAGTAGTCCCGCTCGGTGTCGAGCGCGATCTTGTCGTATTCCTGACCGGTGTGGTCGGCGAGGATCTGGTTGAGCTGCTCGCGCATCTGGACGATCAGCCTCGCCTGGATCTCGATGTCGGAGGCCTGACCCTGAGCGCCACCGTGCGGCTGGTGCAGCATCACCCTGGCATGGGGCAGGGCGTAGCGCTTGCCCGGGGCTCCGCCGGCGAGGATCACGGCCGCGGCCGAAGCGGCCATCCCCATGCAGACCGTGTTCACTTCGGGCCGGATGTACTGCATGGTGTCGTAGATGGCGAACAGTGAAGTGATCGACCCTCCTGGAGAGTTGATGTAGAGGAAGATGTCCTTATCCGGGTCCTCCGATTCCAGGTGGAGCAGTTGGGCCATGACAAGGTTGGCGATCGTGTCGTCGATCGGGGTGCCCGAGGAAGATGATCCGGTCCTTGAGCAATCGGCTGTAGATGTCGAAGTAGCGCTCGCCGCGGCTTGTCTGCTCGAAGACGGTGGGGATGACGTAGTTCTCGGCTCTCATTCTTCTTCCTCCACGACTTCGGCGGTGACGGCCTCCACTTCTTGTGGCTCGGCCTCGACGATTTCGGCCTCGACGACTTCCGCCTCGACCTCGACTTCTTCCAAGCTCAAATCGACAGGGTTGCCGTCCTCGTCCACCGGTTGTGCATTCGAGAAGACGACATCCATTGCCCTGTTTCTGAGAATATCACTGGCCAGCGCCAATTCTCGGCCGCTCTCACGGAAGGCACTCAGATAGGCGACAGGGTCCCCGGACCTCGCCGCGAGGGCACGCAACGCCTGGGACAGGTCCTCCTCCGTGACCTGTATCCCTTCCGCCTCGGCCACTGCCTCGAGTAAGAGCTGACTGCGCAGGGACAATTCCGACTGCTGCCTGAGGTCGTCGATCAGCGTCTGCTGCTCGATGCCCGACGCCTGGAGGTAGTCCTCGAGGGTCGATCTCGTTTTCCTCAAGGCGATGGAGGAACCGGTGGAGGTGCTGGTCCATCTCGGCGCGTACCAGAGCCTCCGGTAACTCGATCTCGACCTGGTCGACGAGAGTGCTCAGGGCCTTGCTCGGCGAACTGGCGGGCGACCGCCTGACGCTTGGCTTCGCTCAACCCATTGCGGAGCTCGCCGTACAACTCGTCGACGGTCTCGAACTCCGTGTTCTCCCCCACCCAGTCGTCGTCGAGGGCGGGCAGGATCCTCTCCTTCACCTCATTGACCACGACCCGGTAGTCGACTTCCTCCCCGGCGCGATCACCGAATCCCGAAGGCAATGCACCTTGGAATTCGAGCGCCACCCCCGCCGCGGCACCCACCAATTGTTCGTCGACGTTCTCGATGAGGAGACCCGAGCCCACCTCGTACAAGAGGTCCTCAGCGGTGGCCTCGGCGACCGGCTCTCCATCCTTGGTGGCGGACACGTCCACGGAGACGAAGTCACCTTCGACGGCGGGGCGATCCACTTCCTCCACTGTTGCGAACTGCTCGAGCATCCGCTTGACCTGGGCCTCCATGTCCTCGTCCGAAACCTCGGGCGAGGTCACCTCGATTCGTCGGTCCTTGTAGGGGGGAAGCTCGATCTTGGGCCAGAGCGTGACCAGGACCTCGACCTCGACCCCACCGTCGACCTCATCCAGGCGCTCCAGTTGCGGCGTCACCGCCGGGTTGATGTCCTCGGCGTCGAGCACTTCTCCCAGTGCCGGGGGCACCAGGTCGTCAATGACCTCGCTGCGGAGTCGATCTGCACCAACCGCTGCCTCCACGACCGGGAGCGGGGCGCGACCGGGACGGAAGCCTTTGAGCTTCATGTCCTGTGAGAGCTTGCGGGCCGTGGCTGCCTTGCCCGCCGTGATCTGGTCGTCGCTCAGCTGGAATCTGACAAGTCGCTCGAAAGGCCCGGTCTCGGTGATGGTGGTTGTCATTGGATCTTTCTGATCTGAGTTGCGTGGCCGCCCGACGCAAGCCGGGCGGCCACCTGCGGGTGACCGACGGGATTCGAACCCGCGACTTCCTGGACCACAACCAGGTGCTCTAACCGGGCTGAGCTACGGCCACCATGGAATGGGCCATCTTCGCGCCCTCGGGAGGACTTGAACCCCCAACCTACGGATTAGAAGTCCGTCGCTCTATCCAATTGAGCTACGAGGGCAAGGGGCTTGGCGCACCGCCCCGAAGGCGACCCATTCGAGCGGGTGAAGGGAATCGAACCCTCACCACCAGCTTGGAAGGCTGGAGCTCTACCATTGAGCTACACCCGCGAATGGCGCAATTCTACGGCCTTCGTCGGGCTGGTCGGATTCGAACCGACGACCTCTGCGTCCCAAACGCAGCGCGCTACCAAGCTGCGCCACAGCCCGTGATCAGGTAAGGGTAATTCTCCTCCCGTTCCTGTCCCACCCACGCCCTCGGCGTCCGTGCCGGTCAACGGATGTCGCTGTTCCCACGCATGGAACACGACCACGGCGTGGATCGACGGCTTGGCGACCGAACTCGGCGTTGTCGAACCCGGAAAGTAACCTCTCCGATCCGGGTCGCTGGCGCAACTGGCAGCGCAACGGGCTCTTAACCCGCAGGTTCTGGGTTCGAATCCCAGGCGACCCACTACACAGCACACGCCCTGGGGTGCAAATCCTCAGAGGCCATCCACACGCGGGTGTGGCGAAAATGGCAGACGCGCAGGGTTTAGGTCCCTGTGACCGAAAGGTCGTGGAGGTTCAACTCCTCTCACCCGCACCAGGGTTCTAATGGCGTTGGAGCCAGATTGCCCTACTGCCCGTTGAGATCGACCGGAGCGATGATGGACCAGTCCGCCTCGTAGCCGGTGCCCGAAGCGAGCTTGGCGCCCAGGGAACCTGAGGGGTTCATCCGGTAGTAGGCGTAGCGCCCGTCGTCGCGATAGAAGAACATCTCATCCCGGCCATCACCGTTGAGGTCGACAGCAGTGATCGTCGACCAACCCGCCTTGTAACCAGTACCGAAGGCGAGCTTGGCGCCCAGGGAACCTGAGGGGTTCATCCGGTAGTAGGCGTAGCGTCCGTCGTCGCGGTAGAAGAACATCTCATCCTTGCCATCACCGTTGAGGTCGACAGCTGTGATCGTCGACCAACCTGACTTGTACCCCGTCCCAGAGACGAGCTTGGCGCCCAACGATCCACTCGGGTTCATCCGGTAGTAGGCGTAGCGCCCGTCGTCGCGGTAGAAGAACATCTCATCCTTGCCATCACCGTTGAGGTCGACAGCAGTGATCGTGGACCAACCTGACTTGTAGCCGGTGCCCGAAGCCAGCTTGGCGCCCAGGGAACCGTCGAGGTTCATCCGGTAGTAGGCGTAGCGCCCGTCGTCGACCGGTAGAAGAACATCTCATCCTTGCCATCACCGTTGAGGTCGACAGCTGTGATCGTCGACCAACCCGCCTTGTAACCAGTACCGAAGGCGAGCTTGGCACCAAGGGAACCCGAGGGGTTCATCTGGTAGTAGGCGTACTGCCCATCCCCCCGGTAAAAGAACATCTCGTCGGCGATGGCAGGGTCGACAGTCGTGGCGGCGATGAGGCTCTGATATGGGTTGAAGGGCCCGGTCGGGCTGTGCAGCTCGAAATGCAGGTGTGATCCGACCGCTTCGGCGTTACCACTGTCGCCGGCCCATCCGATGATCTGCCCGGCGGTCACGTTTGCCCCTGAGACGACTCCGGGGGCGATGCCCCATCCTTGCCCGTCGTCCGTGCCTGGAGTGTCGTTGTTGAGATGGATATACCAGCTCTCGTAGCCGTCGGTGTGCTCGAGCTGTAGCGCGCAGCAGGTGGCGCTGACCCAACCAACCGTCCCATCGGCGGCAGCGATCACCGGGGTCATCTTCGGGACCATGATGTCGATGCCAATGTGCGTGCGCTCGCCGCCACGCGGGGCGCCATAGTTGTCGCCGAAAGGAAAGTCGCCGTCCAGAGGAAAGTGGATCGGGTAGACCTCGTCAGCACTCGCCGGCAGCCCGAGGGTGAGGAGCGCGGCGCAGAGGACAGCAATGGTCGGTTTACGCATGAAGGTGGTTCATCGGCAGTGCCCCTGATACCCCTAAGACCGAATCCTCAACCCAGAAGGAGGCGGTTTCGGTCACCACGGCCAGCTGAACTCAGGTCCGCATCCACGACGGGAGGCACGCTTTAGGTTCTAATAGCCGTCGATTGCCAGAGTGACCTAACTCCCGTTGAGGTCGACTGCCTTGATCGTCGACCAGCCCGCCTTATACCCGGTACCAGAGGCCAACTTGGCACCCAGGGAACCCGAGGCGTTCATCCGGTAGTAGGCGTAGAGCCCGTCCTCGCGGTAGAAGAACATCTCATCCCGGCCATCACCGTTCAGATCAACAGGGGTGATCGTCGACCAGCCCGCCTTGTAACCAGTACCAGAGGCCAACTTGGCACCCAGGGAACCCGAGGCGTTCATCCGGTAGTAGGCGTAGAGACCGTCCTCGCGGTAGAAGAACATCTCATCCCGACCATCACCGTTCAGATCAACCGGGGTGATCGTCGACCAGCCCGCCTTATACCCGGTACCGGAGGCCAACTTGCTCCCCAGGGAACCGCTCGCGTTCATCCGGTAGTAGGCGTAGAGACCGTCCTCGCGGTAGAAGAACATCTCGTCCCGGCCGTCACCATTCAGATCAACAGGGGTGATCGTGGACCAACCCGCCTTGTAACCAGTACCAGAAGCCAACTTGGTGCCCAGGGAACCCGAGGGGTTCATCCGGTAGTAGGCGTAGAGACCGTCCTCGCGGTAGAAGAACATCTCGTCCCGGCCATCACCGTTCAGATCAACCGGGGTGATCGTGGACCAACCCGCCTTGTAACCAGTACCGGAGGCGAGCTTGGAACCCAGGGAACCGCTGGCGTTGAGGTTGTAGTAGGCGTAGAGACCATCCTCGCGGTAGAAGAACATCTCGTCGCCGACTCCTGCAGTCGCCGTCGGGAAGAAGCTCTTGATCCAGTTCACGTGTGGCCCCACCGGTTGTGCCACCGAGTCCCAGTAGGCCGAACTGCAACCGGAAGCGTCGCCGATGGAGGTGATGCCATAGATGGTGCGCACCGGTCCGTCAGTGTGCATTGGCGAGGCGTATCCGACCAGCGGGCCACCGGAGTCACCGCTGCAAGCCCATGAGAACCCACCAAAACAGAAATCCTCGTATCCCGAGGCAGCGACCCATTCCGGTGGGCAGAAGGTCTCGTGACATGGAACCTGTCGAGTCGCTTTCCACCCACACTTCACCTCCCTGCAGTGTCTCTGAAGCTGCCGAGTAGTCGTAGGTCTGTCCCCAACCCACCACCAACAGGTCCTGGTCGATCATGGGCCAGGAGGCCGAGGACGACAACACGGGAAGAGTGGCAGTCGAAATCGGGGTGTCGAGCTTCACCATGGCGAGGTCGACCGAATTGATGTCGCTGCTGTCCCACCCGGGATGGATACGCACCTGGGCCAGGCGACGCTCCGCGCCCTCGTACCAGCGGTCGGCACCCACGTTGATCCGGAACGACGAGTCGACATCCTCGACACAATGGGCGGCGGTGAGAACCCACTGAGAGTGGACCAGGCTGCCGGAACACGTGTAGGCGCCGCCACCTCGTGTCAGCGATACCACCCATCCCGGGTTCGTGACCGAGTCGCCGTTGTAGACGAAAGGCTGGACCGTTGGTCCTTCCACGGGTTCGTCGATGACCTCTGCCATGTCCGTGGCGCGAGCAGGGTCGAGAGGAAGCGCCAGCAGGACAGCCAGTGCCAACAATCCACCGGTCAGAGCCCTGATCGGCCAGCGAGACGCGCCCCGGGCGAGCGTCATGTTCCTATTACTCACGAATTCCCTACCTTCCGGCTGCACCAAGCGGCCTGACAAAAACGCGACGCGACCCGATACCGGGCGGCGATGAGACGGTTCTCCTCCAACGGGGAACCAAAATGGGGAGCGAGAGGCGTTGCCTCCCCGCAGGCCCGAAGTCTATTTGCGGCTCTATTGGTAGGACGACCCCAAAGAGCGTTCAGCCGTAGGTCTAAAGGCTCATTCGCGGAATCGACGTCGTCGCGGCTAGCCCGATTCGCTCGTTCCTGACGTCGGTGGGACCGCGGTGATGATCCGGGCACCCCTGCGAAAGGTCAGATAGCTCCAGGCCCAGGACATGAGCACGAGTAGCCGGTTCCTGAACCCGATCAGATAGAACACGTGGATCGCGAGCCAGGCGACCCAGGCCGGAAACCCCGAGAAGTCGAATCGGGGAAAGTCGGCCACCGCACGAGCCCGGCCGATCGTGGCCAGAGACCCCTTGTTCCGGTAGCGGAATGCCGACCGCGACCCTCCCTCGATGTCGGCCTGTATCGACCGGCCCGCGTGGCGTCCCATTTGCATCGCCGCCGGAGCGACACCGGGGACGTCCGGGACGACTGCCAGGTCCCCGACCACGAATACTTCGGGATGGCCCGGCAATGAGAGATCCTGCGTGACCGGGACCCGGCCCGACCGGTCGGTGTCCCCCAACAACGATCCCAAAGCCGAGGCCCTCACCCCCGCCGCCCAGAGAACGCTGGCAGCGTCTATTCGCTCCCCGCCGACCAGGGTGACACCCGACTCGTCGACCGCTTCCACCAGCGACCCGGTCCGCACCTCGACGCCGAGCGTCTCCAGCTGGCGGCGGGCGCTTTCAGAAAGCCCGGACGGATAGACCGGCAGCACCCGATCGGTGCCCTCGACCAGGATCACCCGGGCCGATCCGGGGTCGATGGCGTGGAACTCCCGGGCCATGGAGTGCACCGCGATCTCGGCGAACGCCCCGGCGAGCTCGACACCGGTAGGCCCGGCGCCGACGACGACGAAAGTCAGCAGCCGGGAGGCGGACTCGGGATCTCGCTCCGCGGCCTCGAAGGCCGAGAGAACTCGCCCCCGAATATGCAAGGCGTCTTCGATCGTCTTCAGGCCCGGGGCCACCCCGGCCCACTCGTCGTGGCCGAAGTACGAGTGCGTCGCGCCGGCAGCAACGATCAGATAGTCGTATTCGACGATGGCCCCATCCTCGAGGAGAACCTGCCGTCCCTCCATTTCGATGCCGACCGCCTCGGCCAGCAGCACGCGTTTCACGTTCGTCTGGCGACGGAACACCGACCGAATCGGGTAGGCGATGTCGCTGGGGTTGAGGGCTGCGGCCGCCACCTGGTAGAGGAGCGGCTGAAACAGGTGAAAGTTTCGGCGGTCGATGATGATGATCTCGACGGCAGCCCCTTTGAGCGCCTTGGCGGCGTTGAGCCCGGCGAACCCGCCGCCGACGATGACGACCTTTGGGATCGGGCTCATGCTCCGAGAACGACGGCGAGCGCCCTGAGGGCGCGAGCGCGATGAGAATGTGCGCTCTTCTCGTCGAGCGACATCTCGGCGAGGGTGCGACCGTCCACCTCGAAGACAGGGTCGTACCCGAAGCCGTCGACTCCTCGAGGCTCTGTCGTGATGACCCCTTTCACGAAACCGTTGGCGACCATCTCCCCGCCGTCAGGCCAGACCAGCGCAGCGACGGTGCGGAATGTCGCACTGCGGTCGTTCGACACCCGACATCTCCTCGAGCGAGCAGTGCCACGTTGTCGGCGTACCTGGCGTTGGGGCCTGCAAAGCGGGCAGTCCTGACGCCGGGCCGGCCGTCGAGGGCGTCGACCTCGAGGCCGGTGTCGTCGGCCACTGCGGGCAGGCCCACCGCTCGTGTCACCGCCCTCGCCTTGAGCAGGGCGTTGTCGGCCAGAGTGTCTCCCCGGTCTCCTCCACATCCGGCCACTCCAGGCCCCTGACGATCTCATCGGCCAACCCCAGCGGGGCCAGGATGTGCTCGATCTCTGCGATCTTGTCCGGATTCTTCGAGGCGACGACCAATCGGGGGATCACCCTGCAACCGCCTCCCGCTGCAACTCGTGGAGCTCACCGATTCCCTTCGCAGCGAGATCGAGAAGGACGTCGAGCTCGCTTCTGGTGAAAGGTGCCCGCTCCGCCGTGCCCTGCACTTCGATCAACAGTCCTCGCCCCGACATCACGACGTTCATGTCGACCTCAGCCGTCGAATCCCGCTCGTAGTCGAGATCGAGCATCGGGCTCGCCCTCGACGATGCCGACCGAGACTGCTGCGACTTCATCGATCAGCGGGTTTCGGACGATCGTCCCCCGGCGCCAGCGCGTCGTCGAACGCCTGATGGAGGGCAACCCAGGCGCCGGTGATGGCCGCCGTCCGGGTCCCGCCATCGGCCTCGATCACATCACAGTCGACCCGCGCCATGGACTCGCCGAGTGCCTTGAGATCGACGACGGCGCGAAGCGAGCGCCCGATCAGCCTCGAGATCTCCTGCGCCCTGCCTCCCGAGACGTGGTCGCGACGGACCCGCTCCGACGACGATCCGGGCAGCATGGCGTATTCGGCGGTGACCCATCCTTGCCCCGACTCCTTCATCCAGCGGGGCACATCCGCCTCGACCGAAGCCGTGCACAACACCTTTGTCCTGCCAAACGAGATCAGGACCGAACCCGGCGTCGATTCGGTGAATCCGAGCTCCATGGCGATCGGGCGCAGCTGATCCCGGGGACGGTCACTCATCGGCGGTCATACCTCGAAGCTTGTTCCCGGGCACGGCGAGGGCCACCGGTCGATCGAAGGTCGCCTCGGCCTCGTGCACGGACCTGGTCACGTCGAGGTAGGGCGGGATATGAGTGAGGATGAGCCGGGCGGCGCCCGACGTCCCGGGCGATCTGACCCGCCTCTCCGGCGGTCAGATGGTGCGGGTATTCCTCCACCCCCGGGGGACCCTGATAGGACGCCTCACTCAATAGGACATCGACGTCCCTGGCGGCGTCCCGCCACTCGCCACCCGGCCCGGTGTCCCCGGTGTAGAACATGACTCGATTGTTGGCCTCCCAACGCGAGCCGACCGTTGGGCACCGAATGGTCCATCTCGGTGAAGGCGACGTGCATCGCCGCCGAGCTCTATCTCGGTGCCATGCTCGACGGGGTGGAATTCGAAGCAGTGGCCGAGGTGTGAGCCCTGCCCGGAATCGAGGAACGACGAAACCCGGTCCCACACCGATTGAGGCCCATACACGGGGACACCGAGTCTGGGCTCGGGTCGATACCTCCAGGCGTGGAAGGCCGTCAACAGGTCGGAGCAGTGGTCCGGGTGCTGGTGGGAGATGACGATGGCGTCGATCAGGTCGGGCGCCACCGGGAGGCGGGTGTAAGTGTCAGGCCCGGCGTCGCACCAGACCCGGGTCGTGCCCTGCTCGATCAGGTAGCCCGAGGCCGGGCGCCCGGGCACCGGGAATGTGCCGGAAGAGCCGATCACGTGAACCTTCATGGCGCCAGCCGCTCCATCGCCCAGCACCTGCCGATCTCGTGTACCGCACTCGGTCATGAAAGCGGTTGGGCTGACCCTGCCAGAACTCGACGGTGTTCGGCGCCAGGCGCCATCCGCCCCACCAGCTCGGGACGCGGTATCGTGCCCGTCACCAAATCCGGCGTCCATTCGGAGAAGGCCCGGTCCAGCTCGTCACGGGAATCGATCGGGCTGCTCTGCATCGAGGCATGAGCCGCGACCTGTGATCCCCGGGGTCGGCTGGCGAAGTAGGCGTCGGCGAGACCGCGCCTCCACCTGCGGTCACCGAGCCCTCGAACCTGACCTGCCGGTGCAGCGGGGTCCAGACAAAGGTGGCCGCGGCCCTCGGGATTCGCCTTGATCTCGGAGCTCTTCCGGGACTGGAGGTTGGTGTAGAAGACCAGGCCGGACTCATCGAAGCCCTTCATCAGGACCGCCCGCGCCGACGGGCGCTCCGTCCCGGGTCGCGGTGGCCAGCACGAAAGCATTCGGCTCATCCAGCCCCGACGCGACGCACGCCCGAGAACCAGTCGTCGAATTGGGTGAACGGGTCAGGCGCCATCTCGTTCTCGACGAGTCCCTACTGCCTCGTACTCCCGACGGAGTCGGGCGATCCGGTCGTCTGTCACCAAGCCGACGATAGCCTCGCCGATGTGAGCTCAGACCCGGCCCCATCCGCCGCCACCAGGATCGGGCGGGGGCTGCGCCGACGCTGCCCCCGATGCGGCGCCCGAGCGTTCCGCAGCTACTTCACGATGCACACCGATTGCCCGGGTTGCGGGCTCCACTTCGAGAGGGAAGAGGGCTATTGGGTCGGGGCCTTGATCATCAACACGACGGTCACCTTTGCGACTTTCATCGTCGTCTTCGTCGCGGGGATCGTCATCACCTGGCCTGATGTCCCCTGGGTGACCGTCGGGGTGGTGACCATCGTGCTCAATGGCATCATCCCGGTCCTGTTCTACCCGGTCTCCAAGACTCTGTGGATGGCGCTCGAGATGGGCTGGCATCCGCTCGAGCCGGAAGAGATCGATGCCGCGGCGCACGGCTCATCGGCCTGAGCCTCAGAGCCTCTTCGCCACCTCGTCCAACATCACCTCGGTGGCCCCGCCGCCGATCGAGGCGATGCGGACATCGCGGTAGACCCGCTCCACCGCGGTCTCGGCGATGAACCCCATCCCACCGTGGAACTGGACGCAGTCGTAGAGGACCCGGTTCGCCATCTCGCCGACGAATGCCTTGACCTCAGAGACCTCCCTGACCACGTCTTCTCCCTGCTCGGCGAGCCAGGCCGCCCGATAGGTGAGCTCCCTCCCGGCGTCGATCTCGGCCTGGCGCATCGCCAGTCGCTGCCGGATGGCCTGCTTGTCCCAGAGTGCGCTCCCGAATGCCTGCCGATTCTTGACGTGCTCCAGCGTCAGCTCCAGGGCCCGCTGCGCCTCTCCGAGAGACTGGCCCATGATGGCGAGCCGCTCGTTCTGGAAGTTGGCCATGATGTAATAGAAGCCCTGATTCTCCTCACCGATCAGGTTGGCGCCGTCCACCCAGACGTCGTCGAATGCGAGCTCGGCGGTGTCGGAGGAGTGCCACCCCATCTTCTCCAGGGCACGGCTCGCGGTGAACCCCTCGGTGCCTCTTTCCACCGCGAAGATCGACACTCCACGCGAGCCCTTCACCTCAGGGTTGGTCTTGGCCGCGACGAAGACCAGGTCGGCGATGCTCCCGTTGGTGATGAACATCTTGGTCCCGTTGATCACGAAGCCGTCGCCCTCGCGGCGGGCCGTGGTCCGGATCGCCGCCACATCCGATCCGGCGTCGGGCTCGGTGACCGCGATCGCGGTCAGCGACCTCCCCGCTGGCGAACTGCGGCAGCCACCGCGCCTTTTGCTCGTCGGGCTCCCGAAATTGAGCACATAGGGCACGGCGAGATCGGTGTGGACCAGGACCGTGATCGTGAAACCTCCGTATGTCGAGCGACCCAGTTCCTCGGCGAACATCACCGATGCCAGGGCGCCGAGCCCGATCCCTCCGTGCTCCTCTGGGATGCGCAGCCCGAAGAACCCGAGCCTCCCCATGTCGTCGAGAACGCTCGCGAGGCACTCCCTCGACCTCCCATGCGCCGGCGTTGGGGACGATCTCCTTCTCCACGTAGTCCCTGGTCTGGGCCCTGATCGCCTCCAGGTCCTCGGTGATGTAGATCGACTTCATCCTGGAGTCACCAGCCGCGAGCAGGGCTCGCCCCGCCCTGCTGTTGTAGGGCAGGTCGTGGCGCTCACAGAAGTCTCTGGCGACAGTGGCGATGACCGTCGTATCCAGGCCGTGTTCGACTCCCGAGGCCGTCGAGCAACCAGAGGACGTCCTCGGTCGCGACGTTCCCTGTCGCTGCCGGGCGCATAGGGGCATCCACCGAGCCCACCGGCCGAGGCGTCCATCTTGTCGATACCACGCTCCAGTGCGGTGACCGTGTTGGCGATCGCCTGCCCGTAGGTGTCGTGAAGGTGGATTCCGACCCGCTCCACCGGCGACACAATCAAGACTTCGTCGAGGAGGCGCTCGATGTGCGCCGGCGTCGCCTTGCCGATCGTCTCCCCGAGATAGACATGATCCACCCCCCACTCCAGGAGTGTCTCGACGAGATGGGCCACCCAGTCGGGATCCTGCTCACCTTCGAATGGGCAATGGGTGGCGGTGGAGACGTAGCCCCGGGTCGCGAGACCTCCCGGCGCTTCCGTCATGATTCGCCGGATCCGGTGCATCGACTCGTCGACGGTCGCATTGATGTTGCGCTCGTTGAAGGTGTCCGACGCCGCGGTCGAGAACTCCGATGTTGGTGATCCCGGCGTCGAGTGCCGCTTCGAGACCCTTCATGTTGGGAACCAGAGCCCACAACTCGAGGTCGTCGCTGCGTCCACGAGAGCGGCGGTGACATCCGCACCGTCGGCCATCTGGGGGACCGCCTTCGGGCTCACGAACGAGACGGCGTCGAAGGCGCGCGAGCCCGGCTGTCGCCAGATCCTCGATGAGGCCAACCTTGGCCTCGGTGGGGATCATCGCCGACAGCGATTGGAGGCCGTCCCGGGGCGACGACTCGGTGATGTAGACCCGGGACGGGAGCGAGCTCACGTCGTAGACGGTACGTTGCCCGGTTCGCCAGCGCCTCAACCCTCCAGCTTGATCCTCGCCATGTCTTCGATGCGACGGATCTGCGCGCCGCTTCGGGCGAGACGGTTGCCGATCTCCCCGTAGCTCTCACCCCGAGCCCGGAGCTTGACGATGACGCGTTCCAGGGGCCGAAGGGGCTGTGGTTCACCGACCGGCGTCGCGGCCTGGCCGTCTCTCATCTCGATCATCCGCAGGATGCGGACCACCGTGCCCGGCTTCTTGCCGACACGCCGCGAAATCTCCGATGAGGGATGTCCGGCTTCGGTCAGGCGCACGATGACCCGCTCGATTGGCCTCAGTCCGCTGTGGTCCATCTGCGCCTCCTATCCGAAGACCGCGTCTTCGCGGTAGGGCTCGATCATGATGCACTCCCCCGGGCACTCCTCTGCCGACTCGATGGCGTCAGCGATCAGTGAGTCCGGGATCCGTGCCAGGCCCCTCGACCCGTCCGGGCCGTGGCCGTCGCCTTCCTCGGCATCGAACACGACGGTTCGGCCGAAATGCTTCGACTCTTCCTTGACCACCCAGAGGCCGTCGTCGCGACCCACGAACACATCGGGAGTGATCTCCTCGCATATCCCGTCACCGGTGCAGAGGTCCTGGTCTATCCAAACCATCAACTGTGTCTTGTCGGCCATGTTCCCTTCACCTCGAATCGATGGCCAGTTCCGCCGACCCTATCGCAATCACCTCGGCTCGAGGACGAAGACTCCGATCTTGCGATGTGCGGCACGATCGGTGTACAGGGCGTAACCGGGATAGACCTCGCCCGCCGCCTTCCAGATCTCTGGCTCTTCGTCTGCCGTTGCAGGACGAGCGATCGCCTTGATCGCCGAGTCCCTGAACTCGACCTCGACGGCGGGATCGGCCATGAGGTTGTATACCCAACCCGGGGTGTCGTGATGCCCGAACCTGGTCCCGAGCAGGGCCAGGGTGCCTTCGAAGGGTATCCCCAGCAGGGGAACGGTCCTCTTCTCACCGCTCCGGGCGCCGGTCGTGGTCAGCCAGAGGGCAGGCAGCCCCAAGAGCCAACCGGTGGCGGTGGTCCTCCCCTGGCTCCGCTCGAGCACGAATCGATCGAGCGGAGGCATCACCCGCCGCGAAATCGCGGAGACCAACCGGGTCGACCCGAGTCGGGACAGCGAGCGCTGGACCAGGTTCTGGCCCTGGTACCCGTATCCGAGGTCGGCGGCGAGTCCGATCCCGGGATCGTAGGAAGACATGGTGGAGGTGCGGGGAGTCGAACCCCGGTCCGTCGAGCCGTCAGCGCCGGCATCTCCGAGCGCAGTCGTCAGCGAGCTTTCGGCGGCGGAAACTCTGACGACGAGTTTTCCCGTGCCTATCCGGAATTGTCTTGACTCCACGGTCCCGGAGCCCCGTGGAGAGCATCCCGCTGAGCGGCGCCCGATCCCGACCGAGCGGGAAGCGGTCGGGCGGACGGGCTACTTAATTAGGCAGCCAGTGCGAAGTTATCTTCGGCACTTATTGGTTTTTCCGGTTTGTTGACGAGGCCCCGGAGACCCCGGCTCGCTTCCAACGCCTCAACACTCGACGTCGAAACCGTTTCACCCCCATGTGGGTTGTGCTCAATGGTAACGCCTGGCGCCCGGTTTCAATCCCGGGATTTGCGAGATACCGCTCGCTCCATCTCCCGCTCGTGGTCCCGGTCGCGAAGGGTCTGGCGCTTGTCGTAGGAGGTCTTGCCTTTGGCCAGGCCGATCTCGACCTTGACCTTGCCCTCCTTGAGGTACACCTGGAGCGGGACCAGGGTGAGCCCCTTCTCGGCGACCTGTCCGGCGATGCGGTCGATCTCACGACGGTGGAGCAGCAGCTTGCGGTCCCGCTCCGGCTCGTGGCCACCGTCTCGTGAGAACTCGTAGGGACCGATGTAGGCCCCGATCAGGAAGGTCTCGCCACCCCGACCAGGCGCATAGGAGTCCTTGAGGTCCATGCGACCCTCGCGCAATGCCTTCACCTCGGAGCCGAGAAGGGCGATGCCTGCCTCGAGGGTCTCGACGACCGCGTAGTTGCGTCGAGCCCTCCGGTTGGATGCGATCACCTTGATCCGCCCGGACCCCTCCGAGCGGCTCACTCAGACCCGCTCCAGCGTCCCGGTGGGCACCTCGGAGCCGACGCCCTCGGACTCACGGAGATGGCGGCTCAAACCGAGCATCGAGCCCATGACACCGGCCAGGGCCCCGAAGAGGAGGAAGAGCAGGCCCCATTGCAGGAAGAACTCGCTGCCGACGTCGAAGTCGAACAAGGCAAACCCGGAAAGAGCATCGGCGAGGCGGCTCGATCCGAGCCACACCACGAACACCGCGGCAGCGGCACCGAGCAGACCTTCGATCGTCCCTTCCAGGAGGAACGGGATCCTGATGTACCAGTTGGAGGCGCCGACGAGTCTCATGATCTCGACTTCGTCGCGCCGGGCGAAGATCGCGAGGCGGATCGTGTTGGCGATGAGCACCACCGCGGCCAGGCCCAGCACCAGGGCGAGCCCGATACCGAGCACGTTGAGCACACTCGACAGGTTCTGCAGTTGCTCGATCGACTCGGCAGCGGTGGTCACCTCGCGCACCACCTGTTGCTGCTGTTGCAGCTTGAACGCCACCGACTCGTGAAGGGCGATGTCAACCAACTCGATCCGGAGCGACGCGGGGAGGACCGTGGGATCGATGTCCAGCAACTCGGGTTGATCGGCAAAGATCTCCTGGAACTCGATCCAGGCCTCGTGCCTTGTCGACGTAGGTGACGATCCTTCACCTCCTCCCAGCCCTCGACTTCGGCCAACAAGGGTCTGGTGGGCATCGTCGGGGACGCCGTTCGACCCGGCATCGTTGAGGAAGGCGATGACATGCACCCCTTCCTGCCAGGCGACGGTGTTGATCCTCGAGCACCTCGTTGAGCGACCAGAGCCCCGAAGGCGAGGGTCAGAGAGATGAAGACCGCGAGAACCGCCCCGGCCACGACGAGCAGGTTTCGCCTCAGGTTGACCAGTGCCTCGCGGACCAGGAAGAAGAACCGGCTCACTCCGCCACCCGTTCGTAACGGCCCGCTTCTTCGTCACGCATGACGCGACCGTGGTCCAGGGCGACAACCCGGCGCTGCATGGCGTCGACGATGGCGTGGTCATGGGTGGCCATCACGATCGTGGTCCCGGTCCGGTTGATCCGGTCCAGGAGCTTCATGATCCCCACCGACGTCTTGGGGTCGAGGTTCCCGGTCGGCTCATCGCAGAGCATTATCGGTGGTCGGTTGACGAAAGCCCTGGCAACCGAGACCCGCTGCTGCTCGCCACCAGAGAGCTGCTTGGGGTAGCGACCGATCTTGTCGGAGAGGCCCGACCAGGTCGAGCACCTGTTCCACCTGGGGACCGATCACCGATCGTGGCCGTCCCAGCACCTCGAGGGCGAAGGCGACGTTCTCCCCGACGGTCTTGTTGGGAAGGAGCTTGTAGTCCTGGAACACCGTGCCCACCGAGCGGCGCAGGAACGGGATCTTCCACTTGGGGAGGGTGGTGATGTCCTTGCCCGCGACCCAGATCTTGCCCCGGGTGACCGGCTCCTCCCGGAGCATGAGCCGGATCAGCGTCGACTTGCCGGAACCGGAAGGCCCCACCAGGAAGGTGAATTCGCCTTTCTGCATCTCGATAGACACGTCATGGGCGGCGATGGTGCCGCCCTCGTAGACCTTGGTGACGTTTTCGAGTCGAATCATGCGAACAGGGGAAGTGTCGCAGCCTGGCGTGCCCAGGCCTGCGGAATGAGAAACGGTAACCAGATGGTCCCGGTTAGGGGGAATCACCCGTCGCCTCGTGATTGGCGCGCCTCCATCGCAGGTAGGCCTCCACGAATGGCATGACGTCGCCGTCGAGTACACCCTGGATGTTGCCCACCTCCTCCCTGGTGCGAAGGTCCTTCACCATCTGATATGGCTGCATCACGTAGCTGCGGATCTGGTTCCCCCAGGCAGCCTCGCCCTTCTCACCCCGGATCTCGTTGAGGTGGTCGAGGCGCTGCTGGTGGGCGAGCACGCGCCAGCTTCGACTGCAGGATCGCCATCGCCCTCGCCTTGTTCTGGAGCTGCGAGCGCTCGTTCTGGCACTGGACGACGATCCCGGTCGGGATGTGAGTGATGCGGACCGCCGAATCGGTGGTGTTGACGTGCTGGCCACCCGGCGCCCTGGGACCGATAGGTATCGATCCTGAGATCGTCCTCGTCGATCTCGACCTTGGCCTGATCCCCGAGGTCGGGCACGACGTCGACCCCGGCAAATGAGGTCTGACGGCGGGCGTTGGCGTCGAACGGGCTGATCCGGACCAGGCGATGCACGCCTCGCTCCCCCTCCAGTGTCCCGTAGGCGCGTCGCCCTTCACCGTGAACGTGGCCGACTTGATCCCGGCTTCCTCCCCCTCGGTCACTTCTTCGACGGTGACCGACGAATCCCGCGTCGGCGAGGAACCTCTGGTACATCCGGCCCAGCATCTCCGCCCAGTCCTGGGCGTCGACCCCGCCGGCCCCGGCATGGACGCTGAGAATGGCGTCCTCCTCGTCGTACTCGTCGAAGAACAACGACTCCAAGCTCCAGTTTGTGCAGATCGGCCGCGACCGACGCCAGCTCGGCAATCGCCTCGTCCCGCGAAGCCGCATCGTCGGCCTCGTCGGCCATCTCGAGGAGCACCTCCGCATCGTCGATCTTGGCGGACAGGCCCCCGATCAGCTCGAAGAGCGCCTCGTACCGGGCCAGGCGCCTGGTGACGGTCCGGGCCTGCTCCGGGTCGTTCCACAGTTCCGGCGAGACGACGCCTGCTCCCGAAGCTCGTCGAGCTCCTTCTCCTTGGTCTCGAGGTCGAGAAACCCGCGCGCCTCGACCAGCCGCTGACGGAGAGTCGACGACGCAGTGCCTCGGGGATCGGTGTTTCGATAGTCATTCGTGCAAGCACTCGTAAGCGCGTCACGGCGCCGTCAGGCGGCGCCGTGGCAGCGCTTGTACTTCTTGCCCGAGCCGCAGGGACATGGGTCGTTGCGACCCACCTTGTCCGACGTGGCCTGCTTCACCGGGCCACCGGTCGGCAGCGGCGCCACCCGCTGCGGCTCGGTCTTGGGCTTGGCCAGCTCGACGTGGAACAGGTACTTGACCGCATCCTTCTTCACCGAGTCCACCATCTCGGTGAACATGTCGTAGGCCTCTCGCTGGTACTCGGAAAGCGGGTCACGCTGGCCCATCGCCCGCAGCCCGATCCCGGCGCGCAGGTAGTCCATCTCGGAAAGGTGCTCCCGCCACTTGTTGTCGATGACCGAGAGCATCACCGAGCGCTCCACCTGGCGCAGGACCTCGGCCCCCAGATCCTGCTCCCGCTTCTCGTAGGCGGCTGAGGCCTTCGTCGACCGCGGCCTCCACCACCTCGTCGACGGTCGGCGATCCTTCGAAGCGAGACCGAGTCGATTGAAGTCGGGTAGTACTGGCTCGAGCTCCATCTGCAGCGACTCCCAGTCCCACTCCGAGCGTGGGATGTCTGCGCTGAAGGTCGTCTCGACGGTCTCGGTGACCACGTCGTCGATCCAGTCACCGATCAGGTCGTCCCTCGGCGGTGCCTTCGAGAATCGATCGACGCCAGTCGTAGATGACCTCACGCTGGCGGTTCATCACCTCGTCGTATTTGAGGACGTTCTTGCGGATCTCGAAGTTCTGTGACTCCACCTGGCGCTGGGCACGCTCGATGGCCTTGGTCACCATGTTGGCCTCGATCGGCTGATCATCGGGGAGCTTGAGCCGGTCCATGACGCTCGTCACCCACTCCCCCTGGAATCGGCGCATCAGATCGTCCTCGAGGGAGAGATAGAAACGGGACTCACCTGGGTCGCCCTGACGCCCGGATCGTCCCCGCAGCTGGTTGTCGATGCGGCGCGACTCGTGGCGCTCGGTACCCACGACGTACAGCCCGCCGGCGCCGATCACCAGTTTGCTTGTCGGGTTCGATCTGGGGCTCGAACTCCTCGGCCAGCTTCCGCTCCAGCTCCTGGTAGGAGGGGTCGTCGGGTGTGACGCCCCGCCGCTTCAGCTCGGTCTTCGCCATGCCGTCTGGATTGCCGCCGAGCATGATGTCGACACCGCGCCCTGCCATGTTGGTGGCAACCGTCACCGCTCCCGGGCGGCCCGCCTGGGCGATGATGTCGGCTTCCCTGGCGTGTTGCTTGGCGTTGAGCACTTCGTGCTTGATCCCCTCACGGTCGAGGAGCCGGGACAGCTTCTCGGAGCGTTCGATGGAGATCGTGCCCAGCAGAACCGGCTGCCCGGCCTGGTTGCGCTCGGCGACGTCGCTGATCACGGCAGCCGAACTTGGCGTCTTCGCCCTTGTAGACGAAGTCCCCATGGTCGCCTCGATCCACCGGGCGGTTGGTCGGTATGGCCACCACCTCCAATCCGTAGATCTGAGCCAACTCGGCGGCCTCGGTCTCGGCGGTACCGGTCATCCCGGCCAGCTTCTCGTAGAGGCGGAAGTAGTTCTGGAGGGTGATCGTGGCCAGAGTCTGGTTCTCGTCCTTGATCGAGACCCCCTCCTTGGCCTCGATGGCCTGGTGCAGTCCCTCCGAGTAGCGACGGCCCTCGAGGACACGGCCGGTGAACTCGTCGACGATCTTCACCTCACCGTGATCGATCAAGTAGTCGACGTCGAGGAGGTAGAGCTCTTTCGCCTTGAGCGCCGCCTCGAGGTGGTGGACGAAGTCGACCGCGGCATGGTCGAAGAGGTTCTCGATACCCAGCGTCTGCTCGACCAGGGCGACGCCCTTCCTCGGTGGTCAGCACCTGGCGCTTTCGCTCGTCGACCTGATAGTCCCGGTCCTTCTGGAGTCGGCGGGCGATCTTGGCGAAGTCCCGGTACCACCGGGCGCTGTCGGAGACCCGGCCCGAGATGATCAATGGGGTCCTCGCCTCGTCGATGAGGATCGAGTCCACCTCGTCGACGATCGCATAGGGGTGACCGCGCTGGACACGGTCCACGGCTCTCATCGCCATGTTGTCGCGCAGGTAGTCGAAACCGAGCTCGTTGTTGGTCCCGTAGGTGATGTCGGAGGCGTAGGCGGGCTGGCGCTCCGCAGGGCGTCATCGAGGTCTGGATCAACCCGACGGAGAGTCCCAGGAATCGGTGAACGGCACCCATCCAGTCGGCGTCGCGAGAGGCCAGGTAGTCGTTGACCGTGACCATGTGGACGCCCTTGCCGCCGAGAGCGTTGAGATAGGCGGGCATCGTCGAGACCAGGGTCTTGCCCTCGCCGGTCTTCATCTCGGCGACCATCCCCTTGTGAAGGGCGGCGGCCCCGATCACCTGGACGTCGTAGTGGCGCTGGCCGAGAACTCGCTTGGCAGCCTCACGGACCACCGCGAAGGCCTCGACCTGGATGTCCTCGAGCGACGCGCCTGCGTCGAGACGGCCCTTGAGTTCCGGTGTCTTGGCCTTCAGCTCGTCGTCGGACAAGGCCTCGAACTGGGGCTCCGCCTCGTTGACCGCAGTCGCGATCGCCTGGAACCCTTTGAGTGTCTTGCCTTCTCCGGCGCGAAGGACCTTCGAGAGAAGTGGCATGGGTCCTCCATGCTACCGATGGGCACGATTAGACCGACTTCGTCGGCCCAGGTCAACGGACTTCGATCAGGCCTTCGCGCTGTGCCCAGGTGACGGCTTCGAATCTCGACCTCAGTCCGAGTTTGTCGAGGACATTTCGGACGTGGTTGCGAACCGTGTTCTCGGAAATGAACAGCTCGTCGGCGATCTCCCTGGAGGTCTTGCCCGAGCCAACCAGGCCAAGGATCTCCAGTTCGCGGCCGGTCAGCTCTGGGGTCCGGGCTCCGGTGGCACCGTTGTGCCGCAGCAGGTCACGCAACGCGCTGAACAACTTGCCGCCCATCGCTGGTGAGACGGCAGCTCCACCGTCGATGACATCGTGCATCGCCGCGACGAGCCTGGGGAGAGGGGTGTCCTTGGTGAGATAGCCGGATGCGCCGGCCTTGACCGCGGCCAGCAGGTCCTCTGCCGACTCGCTCGAGGTGAGCAGCACGACCTTTGTGCCGGGGCTCGACTTCATGATCGCGCCCACCACCTCCAGGCCCGACATGCCCGGCATCAGGAGATCGAGCATCACCAGATCTGGCTGGTGCTCTCGGGTGACGTCGATGCCCCGCATGGCATCACCGGCAACGGCCGCCACGTCGAATCCCTCCTGGGCGAACGCGGCTTTCAGTGCCTCGCGAAAGAGCTCGGCATCATCGACGATCACTACGGACGACATGTTTTTCAGTACAGCTCCTGGCTCGAGAAGGTCAGACTTGCCCCGTCTGTCTAGTCCGCAGACTAGACACCGCCGGAGCTGCGTTGGCCACGGCCGCCAGCGCCACCCGCCCAGCACCCAAGGCTGCGACTGCAGCTTCGAGAGTTGCCCCGGTGGTCACGACGTCGTCGACGAGGACGACCGGGCCCTCGGGCATCGCTCTCAGTCGGAATGGCAAAACTGGCCTCCTGTGGTCCCCACCTGCTCTTCTTCCGGTATGTATCGGCGCCGCCAACGCAGTCCTGACCGGAACTCTGCTGACCCGCGAAATTGCCCTCGCGATGACCAGCGCCGGGTCGACCCCATAACGGGCCCTCCTCGCCCAGGTTCGGGGAATAGGCACCAGGGGCAAGGGAGGAAGCTCGGGAGCCAGGACCTGTGCCACCAGGTCGGCGTAGGCGGTGACCCCCCGGTACTTCAACAGATGAATGAGGGCGCGGGCCGGTCCCGAGTGCTCGAAACCTGCCACGACCCGCACGCCCTCCTCCAGGATGCGCTCAGGCGCCGGCCTGAAAAGGCGTCGACATTGCCCACACACCGCGCCGTCGCACCACCGGTGACAGGCGAGGCAGAGCATGTGAGTTGACCGTATGGTTCGAGCCAGTGAGATCCGAGATGCCGCGATTCGCCATCCGCTTACCGCTTTCCGCAAACCGCCTCGAAATGCGAGCCGCGGACTACGCGATATGCGATCTGCCGATCTCAGGTTCCTTCTTGCCACCCGCTGAGATATGCGATCTGGTCGTCGGTGAGCACCTCGAGGCCGCCACCGAGATGGCTCAGCTTGATGCCGGCCACCCTCTCGTCGATCTCGGGGGGCAGGGTGTAGATCCCCGGCTCCAGGTCGTCCCGGTTCATGACCAGGAACTCGGCGGCGAGAGCTTGGTTGGCAAAGCTCATGTCCATCACATCGGCAGGATGACCTTCGGCAGCGCCCAGGTTGACCAGCCGGCCCTCGGCCGCGACCAGGATCCGCCGTCCGTCAGCCAACTCGTACTCCTCGAGGTTGTCCCTCACCTCCCGGCGAGCGGTCGCCATCTGGCCCAGGGCGTCGAGCTCGATCTCGATGTCGAAATGGCCGGCATTGGCCAGGATCGCCCCGTCCTTCATCACCTCGAAATGGCGGCGGCGGAGCACGTGCTTGTTGCCGGTGACGGTAATGAAGACATCACCGACAGAAGCAGCGTCGTCTGCGGTCATCACCTGGAACCCGTCCATCGCCGCGGTCAGAGCCCGAACCGGGTTGACTTCGACCACCACCACTTTGGCTCCCATGCCGTCGGCGCGGATCGCCACCCCCCGCCCGCAGTCGCCGTATCCGACGATGACCATGGTCGATCCCGCAAGCAGGATGTTGCTGGCCCTGATGATCCCGTCCAATGCCGACTGCCCGGTCCCGTAGTGGTTGTCGAAAAGGTGCTTGGTCGCCGACTCATTGACCGCCACCACCGGGACCCGGAGCGTTCCGTCGGCGGCCATGGCCCGAAGCCGGATGACCCCGGTAGTGGTCTCCTCGGTGGAGCCGATCACTTCGAGCTCGCGCCGGTCGGTGTGGAGGATGGTCGCCAGGTCGGCGCCGTCGTCCATCGTGATTGCGGGAGCGTGGTCGAGGACCGCGTTGATGTGCTTGTAGTAGATGTCAGAGTCCTCGCCCCGGATGGCGAAAACGGAGATCCCGTCGGCGACCAGGGCGGCGGCCACGTCGTCCTGAGTGGACAGGGGGTTCGAGGCACACAGGACCGGCTCTGCCCCGCCATCACGCAGTGCGAGCATCAGGTTGGCCGTCTCGGCGGTCACGTGGAGGCATGCCGCCACCACGTGCCCCTCGAGTGGCTTCTCTGCGGCGAACCGCTCTCGAATCGTGGCCAGCACTGGCATGCGCCGCCCGGCCCACGCAATGCGGCGAGCGCCGCGGTCGGCGAGGTCGGAGTTGGCGATGTCGTAATTCATTTCATTCCTCGGCTAGGAGCTTTTTCAGTTTCTCGATGGTCTCGACCGGAACCGGGTCGACCCCGGCTCGGTCCGCCATCAGGAACGACACCAGATCGCCCATCGCGATGAGCGACACGAGTCGTGTCAGCGGGGCCTCACCACTCGAGGCCACCTCCCCTACCCACGGCACCGCGAAGTCGGTCAAAGCCCGAGAATGCGCGATCCGTGCCCTGACCCGGGGGTGGTCACTGGCGTCGGTCAGCGCCACGATACCGAGGTAGCGACTGGTCAGATCCGGCATGGCCTCCCAACCGACCAGCTCGTTGTGGTCGAGCTCGGGAAGAATCGAGAACCAAGCAGGTGTCTTGGCGTTCTCATTGATCTGCGTCTTCCAGCGCTGGGCGACCGCACCGGTTATGGCCCCACCTCCATAGACGATGGGAATGCGGCCCGCGAGCCGATCGGCGATATCCGAGGCGGCCTGCCAACTCGAACTGCCCTCGGCCAGCTCGCGATCGGCGAGCTCGGCTGCCTCGGAAAGCGCTCCGGTCTGATCGGGGAGCAGCCCAACCGCGGCCACGACGCGAACGACGGCACCCAACATGTAGCCAACGGCGGCACGGGGCTGCACACCGGAAGGGACCGGGATGCTCGACCAGCCGTTCTCGGCGCTTATCCGGCCCAGTTCCCCACCGGTGGTCAGGGTGACGATCGGCAACCCGCCACCCGCTTCGGTGACTGTGCTCAGCGTCTCCTCGGTGTTCCCCGAGTAGGAGATCGCCATCAGCAACGGCGAGGCAGCGCTCACCCAGCCCGGAAGGGGGGCGTAGGACTTGTGCACCGATACCCGCCCCCCGGAACCGGAGGTCAGGGCCGCCGCGAAGTCGCCGGCGATGCCAGATCCACCCATACCGGCAACGAGAACTTGGGACGACTCCTGCAGGGGAGGCAACTCCAGGTCCCGCGCCCATCGGAGTTGGTCACCGAGGGTCCGCACCTGATCCAACATGTCGCTCATTGCGGGCCTCCTTCGGCCTGCTCGACGAGCATGATCGGAATCCCGTCCTGGACTGGATAGCGGCGGCCGCAAACGGTGCAGACCAATCTCGAATCGGCTTCGTCCTCATCCAACTCGCCATGGTCGACCGGACAGACCAGGATCTCGGCCAGGGAGGGGTCGATCAGGCTCATCTCACTCCTTTATCAATGTCTCGACTCGTGACACCACTTCTGCCACCGCACTCTCTTCCGTGGCCTCGACATTCAATCGGAGCAAGGGCTCGGTGTTGGAGGGGCGGACGTTGAACCATGAGGCGCCGAGGTCCACGGTGAGCCCGTCGAGTCGGTCCTGGGGAGAATCGGCGAACGCCGACTCGATGTTCCGGACCGATCCCGCAGGATCAATGACCGTGAAGTTGACCTCGCCAGAGGACGCATAGCGCTCCACCCGGGAGCGCAGGGCCGACAACGGCTCTCCTGCCTCGGTGATGACCCTCATGAGGACCAACATCGCCAACATCCCGGAATCTGCCCGGTAGTTGTCCCTGAAGTAGTAGTGACCGCTGTGCTCCCCACCAAAGACCGCGTCCGTGTCTGCCATGACCTGCTTGATGTAGCTGTGCCCAACCCTGGTGCGGACCGGCCGTCCTCCATGCTCGACGATTATCTCGGGCACCGCCTTCGATGTGATCAAGTTGTGGACGATTGAAGACCCCGGGTACCGATCCAGCATCCAGATGGCGATCAGAGATGTGACCGTGCTCCCGCTCACCGCCTCGCCGCGGTCGTCGATGAAGAACGCCCGGTCGGCATCACCGTCGAAGGCGACCCCGAGGTCGTGTCCTCCCCGGCTGACCATGTTCACCAAGTCGACCAGGTTCTCCGGTTGGATCGGGTCGGCCGGGTGGTTGGGGAATGTCCCATCGGGCTCGAGGTAGATCCCGTCCAGCGTGGCGTCGAGTCTGGAGAACACCTCGGCGAGGGTGATCCCGGCCATCCCGTTCCCTGCGTCGACCGCGACCCGCATCTCCCCGATCGCGTCGGGATCGACGACGCTCAGGAGGTGGTCGACATACGCCACGACCGGTTGGTCGGTGGTCACGGTGCCGGTCCGCTCGGCGAGTTGCTCCACACCCGACAGGGCGCTTGCCCGGATCTGTTCGAGCCCGGTGTCGGCTCCGACCGGAGCAGCCCTTGCCCGACACAACTTCAGGCCGTTGTACTCGGCGGGGTTGTGAGATGCGGTGACCATCGCGCCGGGCATTTCGTGGGCGCCGGTGTAGTAGTAGACGAGATCGGTGGGGACCTCGCCAAGATCGACGACATCGGCCCCCGCCGCAGTGATCCCGCGGATCAGGGCATCGGCCAGGTCGGGTGACGACTCACGACAGTCCCTGCCCACAGCGACCCGTGAGGCATCGAGCAGCTCGACGAACGCGCTCCCGACCCTTTGGAATAGCTCTGGAGTCAGCTCGCCATTGTCGGTCCGACCCCGAATGTCGTAGGCCTTGAAAACTGAATCGGCAGGCATCGGGGCTCCGATTGTAGGGGTGGGGCTAACTGCCGCCCGTTCCTACACTGCCGGACTCCGATGACCCCAACATTGTCGATCGTGGTGCCGGTCTACAACGAGGCATCGTTCATCCCCACCGCGCTCCCCAAGCTGATCGCCGAGCTCGAGGGGATAGGCCTTTCCTATCGGGTGCACGTCGTCGAAAACGGTTCGAACGACGGATCAGGGGAGGTTGCAAAGGCGGTCGCCGGCGAAGCTCCGGTCGAGGTCACGTCACTGGCCACGCCCGACTACGGCGCGGCCTTGCGTCATGGTTTCCTCGAGTCGGATGGCGACTGGGTGGTCAATTTCGACATCGACTACTTCTCCGGCGCCTTTCTCCGGCAGGTCCTGGACCTCGATGGCGCCGACCTCGTGATCGGCTCGAAGACCGACCCCGGATCAGAAGACCGGCGTCCCATGTTCCGCCGCCTGGCGACACGCGTCTTCAACCTGCTCCTGAGATGGATCCTCGGCTCCCGCGTCTCCGACACCCACGGCATGAAGGCCTTCCGCCGTGAGTTGGTCGACCAGCTGGCAGGAGAAGTAGTCAGTAGCCAGGACCTGTTCGACACCGAATTGGTGATTCGCGCCGAGCGCAGCGGCTACAAGATCGTCGATGTGCCCGTAGTCGTCGAGGAGTTGAGGACCGCCCGATCCTCACTGGTCAAGCGGGTTCCCCGGACCATCGTCGGGCTGATCAAGATTCGCCGCATGCTGGCTGCCGAGGGGCTCAGCTCTCGGACCGCTGCCTGAGGGCGACGACACCGAAGCCGATCAACACCGCGATCCCTATCAGGGAGATCGCCACGCCCCCGGTCTCCGCCCAGGTGTCCTGAAACTCGAGGGTGACATGCTCGCTCGTCGGCACGACCACCATCAAGGATGGAGCAGCCCGCCATGGGCCATCGGCGCCTTCGGCGACCCAGTTCGGGAAGTACGAGATCTTCACCATGTGTGGGACTCCGATCGCAGTGGTGTCAAAGCTGATCCGATCGTCTCCCACAACGACATTCGATACGGCATCGGCCGGGACCTGCAGTGGCTCATTCGGGCGGTCGGCCAGGGACTCGATGCGGGGCCAGTCCGCAGGCCCGTCGGCCACCACCCACCGGTCCATGTTGTCGATGTCCTCGTACCACTCCAACGACAGGTCATGGAAGCTCGGCATCGCGACCCCCTCGTCGTTGGTGACGGTGGCATTCCCGGTAAGCGAGGCGAGGAGCCCCCGATCCTGGACCTCGTACACCGCAGGCAGGTGAGTGGCGGCCTCGACCAGACCGCGCTCCGGCAGCCGGTAGATGGTGAACGGCGCGGTCGTGGCCACCTTGGTCAGCTCCGGGATCCCGTCTGCCTTCTCCGTGGCCTCGGGTGTCACCGTCACGTAATAGGAGACGCCATAAACGCCGAGATGGTCGATCCCTCGCTCCATCTCGAAGGTGTGATAGGTCAGGCCGGGAATCGGGTTGGAAGGATCCTTCGACATTTCTGAAGCGTTGATGAAATGGAAGGGAGTCGTCAGCGAGGACTCGAAATAGAGCCCCTCCATCGATTTCTGGCTGCCCTCGGTCCAATAGGGGATCAACATCGGAGACATGGGGGTCCCGTACTTGTTGAGGGCCTCGTTGTTTGCCTCCCAGTGGACCCGGCCATCGGGCAGCTTGTCCAACTCCACCATGAGAGCCTCGTACTCGGGCCACGGCTCCTTTCTCTCGTAGCCGGTGTAGTTCCACTTCGACCAGCCGTCGATGAACGTCACACCTGCCAGGGCCCCGAGTGCGATGACCGCGACCATCGCCGCAGTGAGGAACGTCCTGGTCTGGACGTCCGCCGTCCAGATGAACGAGATGGCGACCAACCCGGCGCCGGCGAGGGCGATCGGGATCCAGGCCCAGTTGGGGAACTCCGCAGAGTCGGCGACGAGCGCAGCTGCCACCACTGTGGCCACCGCGATCAGGAGGCGCACCCAGTGGGTAGAAGCGCGAGACGGAAGCCTTCGGGAAAGCCACACCACCGCAGCGCCGGCACCGACCGCGGCAAAGAAGGCCACTCCGAAGTACCAGTAGGGCAACAGGCGCCCGTTCCACAACTTCCAACGCTCGCCACCAAACAAGTCGGGGAACAGTTCGGGAAGCACGTTGGGGAGGGGGAAGTAGATCACGGGCAGCAGCGTCGCTGCCATCAGCGGACCGGCGCGTGTGGTGTGCTTCGCCGCCCAGATCGCTCCGGGAATGGCCACCGGGATCAGCATCCACAACTCGACGGGGAACACCTCGCCCCAGCTGGTCAGAGGGGTCCACGCCATGTCCGACGTAAGCCCGATTCGAGCCGCAAGAGGTATTGCCCAGAACGCCGCCATCGCGAACCCCCAGACCCAAATGGCGAGAGTTCGCCAGAACCCCTTCTTCCACGGGAGCACGAACAGCGAAGCGAAGATCACCACGATCGTCGTCAGCACGTGGGACAGCGCCGTGGCAGCGAGAGCGATCGCAGCCCATTTCAGGTACTTGCGGTCGTCTCTGACGGACTTGATCAATAGGCCCAGGTAGAGGAGCGACAGGGCAAACGACCACGAGTAGGAGAACTCCCCCGCCAGGCTCGAGGCGACATTGCCCCCGTAGATCGAATAGCTCTCGAGGAACGCGAACACGGCTCCCGAGGCAGCCGCCACGATCGACACCTGCTTGCCCAGCCGCATCGACCTCGCCAGGAAGTAGGCCGCCGGCGGAGTTGCGAGCAGTCCCATGATGGTGACCACCTTGAAGGCGACTCCGTAGGGCAGCACCAGATCGAGAAGGACGATGACCAACGAGGGAAGGGGGAAGTAGAAGTAGAAAGCGGGGAACCCGGCAAACCAATCATTCGACCAGCCGAGGATCTGGCCCTCTGGCCAGGAGATGGTCACGCAGATAGGCGGGCCCGAAGACGTGGGCGCCCATGTCCCCGCCGGTTGGAGTCGTCGCAGAGAAAACCCAGCCCGGATTGAGGACGATCAGGATCACAGCCGAAATCGCGGCGATGGTCAGCAACGCCGGCCAGGGGGAGGCGCCCCCTGCTCGCCGGGGCAAGGTCATGTCCGGTGCTGGCGAACTATCTCCAGGACCTGCGCCACGTCGATGTCGACACCTTCACGGTTCCACCACTTCTCCTCACAGTTGTGACAGGCGAAGAACCGGACTTCGGTGCCGTCAGGGAGGAGATGCTCGATCTCGATGACGTCAGGTTGGGAGCACTGTGGACAGTCCATGTCGTTTCGTTGTGGGCGGGTGACTCATGTTAAGGCTGCCGCTTCGCCTACAACAATGCCTCCTCTTCGAGGAGCCGGCCCAGATAACGGCTCCTTCTCCGGCCGTTCTCCGTCCAGTAGGCGTACCAATAGGGACCGTGCGGGCACCGGGTGCAGCCGGGCTTGCCGCACCTCACCGATTGTTGACGCAGGTGAACATCGGGGTGGTCGTCTGTGGCAAGGGCACCGGAGCGCTGCAATTGGGCCCGGGTGAGTATCAGCAGCCGGCGCAGGTCGTGCTCGTCCATCTCCCTGACCGCGTCGAGCAGATCGCGGTCTATGGCCATCAGGCCACGGAGAGCGGGGCGAAGAGCCGGGTGACAGTGCGCCGGTCGGTGAGAGTCCACCCTTGGGGCGGAATCATCCGATCGGCGTGGTCTGCGCACAGCGCATATCCGAAGGGCTTGTCGTCGGCCACCAGGTCGTCGAGCCAGACGGCACTATCGGCATAGGAGAATGTCATGAAGGCTGCCGAAGGCGAACCGCACCGGACGCAACTGATAACCATGGCGGGCACGGTAGGAGTACGCGATTCCCCGTTCAAGGACTCAACCCTTCCAGGGCGGGCCCTGCAGGCCCCGGGTACAGCGTCGAGCGCCTCGAATCGTCGACGACAAGCGTGGCGGGGACGGCGGTGATGTCCAGGTCCTCGAACAATCGAGGATGGGACTCCCAGCTGAACTCCTCGAACCCATCCGGTCCCAGGGCCTCGATCAAATCGCGGCGCGCCGGCTCACAACCGGAACAAGTCACCGAGGTGAAGAGGTAGATGCCGGGGCCGAGCAGCGCCTGTTCGAATGGCACACGGACGGTTTGACTTCGGCGCCGAATTGCCCACACCACCCCGGCTGCAATCGCCACCAAGCCCAACACCACCAGGGCCCGGGCCGCGACATCACTCATCGCCGATCGGAGTCCCTCCCGCCAGTGCGAGCGAACCTCCGAGCACACCCGACCATCCTGTGACAAGAGCGCCGTCGCCACTGACCCCGTATCCCCGCACCCTCTCGGCTGGGACCAAGAATTCGACGACTTCACCCGCCGGGACCACGACTTCGGTAGCGGCTCCCCCGTCCTCTAGGGGCACCACTGAAGCGTTCACGTCCTCGAGCCCGGGGTTGAGGATGACCAGCGCGCTGCTCCCCTCCGAGAGCGATCCGGCTCCGGGGAGGAGCCACCCCGGCGCAGCGGTCGTCACTCCGCCGGTGAGGGCGAGCCCGGTTTCGCTGCTGACCCGGAGGAACACCGAGACCGGGCTTGTCGAAACGACGCGCACCGCTGAGGCGACAGGCGTCTCCGCTCCGATGTCGAAGACCGCCTGACCCCTGGCCTTCGATCTCCCCTTCCCCGTGCCCTTCCACCAGGCCGTCGGGGGTGTAGATGTCGATCTGGTACTCGACTGCGGAGCTGTCCGCGACGATCACGACTTGATGGCTGTCGAGGCCATGAGGGACGGTGAGGTACCAGTCCTGTGCCGGCTCCAAAGCGTTCCACAGGGCCTCGTCTTCGCCGAGCGCGAAACGACCGACTGCAAAGGCGCCGCCCTGCGTCACCTCGATGGCCACGTTCATCCACTCCCGGCCGGGAAGCATCTCGGCGAGATCGATGACAACGGAGGACCGCGCGGGGACGATCAGATTCTCCAGCTCGCTGTTCGACTCCAGCCCTGCATCGGATTCGATCACGAGGTCGGCCACGGCCTCGCCGGCGTACGGATTCATCAACTGCACGAGAAACGACTGACCGCTCAGTGTCGAGCCGCCACCAAGGAGTGCCCGCTCGGCAGGAGCCGACGGGCAGGTCTCAGCCGACAGCGAGTTCGATCCCCCGATCAACGATGTAGCTCCTGCATCGGAAGAGGGGAGCTCGAGAATGGATGCACCGGTTCCCAATGCTGCGACCTCACGAATCGCCACGGAGGCGGCACCGCTCGGGCCTATCTCCGTCTCGGCCGTCCCGGTGAAGGCACCCGACGTGAACGTGGCGAGGGCCAAAGGCCCGCTGACCGTGGAGGCGGCATGCACCACCGTTGCTCTCCCGGAGCCCTCCTCGACCGGGCAGTAGGCCACCGAGGGATCTTCCACCGCGGCCGGTGGCCCCGGTTCCGGCGCGGCCAGGGAAGGCACGGCGATCGCAGCCACCGCCAGCAGGAACACCAAAACAGACGCCACGACCCGGCTCAACGACGGGCCCTCCCCACCAGGATGGCGACTACGGAGGCCATCAGCATCACCATCGCCAGAATCGGCAGGATCAGCGCCGAGCTGTCGGCCCGATAGGTGGCCGATCCCTGACCACCATCCACCGTCAGCGACCAACCATCGAGTGCGGGGTCGGGAGACCAGTCATCGTCTTGGTTGACGGCGAGTGCGATCGGCTGGTTGGCAGACACGCCCCCGAACCCGGTCCCCTGCCGGGCCCAGACGACCGAAGTCCCGGCCGCCATGGGTCGGGCATCGGGGTTCTCGTAGATCCTCAGCGATGGGTCCAGAGGGGTCGGCACCAGATCGAGTTGGGTCTGGAGCAGGCCATCGAGATACGACTCCTCACCGTCGAGCACCAGCCAGTCGATGGCGAATGGCGCCAGAGTGGATCCCGGGCGCAGGTCGACGCCAGTCGCCACTCGGTCGATGACCGCTGCGAGCTCGATGTCGCCGGCACGGGGAGGCGGGAGCCACACCTCGTCCTGGGTCATGCCCGAGCCGTCGATTGGCCGGTACCAGAACCCAGGGCCGGAGCGAGCCTCCCCGGGAACATCCCCGCGGTCCGTCGATATGAGCAAGGTCCTGCCGGGACCGCCCTCGCCGGCGAGGGTCGCCGAGAAGCCGAGCGCCTCGTTGAGGTCTCCTGTTGGAAGTCCCAGGTAGCCGTCCGCCAGGGTGCCTATAGACAGGAACAGGGCCGCAGTGGCGGTCACCACGGCCAAGGCCCGCCGCGGCTCGATGGAGAGCTGGTCGAGGGCCGCGGCGGCAACCAAGGCTGTCCCCAATGAGCCCAGGACGAGGAGCGCCTCCTCGACGCCGGGACCCCCAATGGGAAGCCTGACCAGCAGGAGGCCCGCCAGGCCGAGGAGGGCCCCGGTGAGACCGGGCTTGCTTGCCCGGTCGTCGAGAAAGAGAAGAGGAACTGGCGGCTACACCCACCAGGACCGGCCAAAGCACCGGGACTTCCAGCCCCATCCTGAGGTCGAGATCGGTCACCCATCCCGGATCAGCGATCAAGAACGGCGCTGCGATCACCAGGCCGCTCAAAGCGATGAGTCCCAGCCAGATGCGGGGAGCCCCCGCCCCCACCAACGAAGCGACAAGGCGCGGTCAGGAGAGGTACCACGGCGAGAATCGGCGAGAAGGCAGCGAGGATGACCGACCAGAAGACCACCCAGCCGATCCGGCCAAGCCAGTTCTTCCTGTCGTCCCCGGCGTAGATGAACACCGCCCGCACCGCCCAGGGGACAATCGCCGCTCCGGCCAGGGCCAGCCAGGAGCCGGCACCAACCGCGACCGCCGTGCCCGGGCCCGCGATCAACACCAAGCCCGCCAGGTAGCGACCGGGGCCTCTGAACCCAATCCGCCCCGCGAGCCTCCCCATACCGAGGACGCCGAGGGCTGCGAACGCAAGCGTGAGCAGGGTCCGCGCGGCGCCCTCCGCCCCGAACCAGAGGCCAGAGACCAGTCCGGTGAGCCCCGTCGAGGGGTGCACCGGAGCGGGCGAGCCCAGCCCTGAGTCGTTCCAGCCGCCAAAGAACCGCGACAGAGCAACGCTTGGCGCTTCGAAGTCGAAGCTGGAGCCGGCGTTGGGAACACCGATCAAGATGATCGAGCGGGCGGAGATGAGAACGACCAACGCGGCGATCAACGCCCCCCAGATCCCCGGGCTCGACCACACGCGCCTGGTGCCTCTAGCCAGGGCCTTGTCATCGTCGAACATGAACAAGATGCGATCGGTGAGGTCGGCGCCAATCGCCCGGAGCCGGATCGACCCCCTCGCCTGGAAGCGAAACAGCTCCTCGTCACCAACGGCCCGCACCGGCTTGAAGCGCCGGCGTTCCCCGATCGTCGACGGGAGATGGACGAGATTCCATCCCCAGGAAGCAGCATGTCGGGCCGCGGGCCGCCATTTGAGGAGAATCAGGCTCGCTACCGAGTCGATGACCCCGACCAGGAACTCGAATGGGATGACCCAAGCCAGGGTGATCGGCCGGTACGCCTTGAACATGGCACGCAACCGACCGGCGTGTTCCCGCCATCCCCGGCCCGCCTCCAGACACCGGCCCTGGTGATAGACCTCGGAACTGGGGACAGTGATCACCCGACCTCCGGCCAGGCGCACCCGCTGTGAGAAGTCGAGTCCGGCGGCAACCGGTTCGAGCATGTCGTCCAGCCCCCGCAGCCCCTGAGCCAGGTCACGTCGTACCAGCATCGATACCGAGGAGACGAAGGCGACCTCACGAACCACGTCGTATTGCTGGAGATCGATCTCGCCCTCATCGAGCCCTGAGTAGGGCTCTCCGAATACGTCGGTGGCACTGCCGATCGACTCCAACTCGTCAGGGGTGCCGGCCACGAGGAGCTTTGAGCCGCCCAGGGACGCGTCGTTTCGCTCCACCTCTGTCACCAGAGCGGCAAGCGCGTCGGGCCGCGGCCGGGCATCGGAATGGACGATCCACAGGTACTCGACCTCGGGGCTGGTGTTGTTGATCGCGTCGACGAGTGAGCCGGCACGGCCCACTCCCTCGGGGACTTCCGCTTCGCCGCCCGCGATCACGGTGACCTCTTCGACCGAGTCATACACTTGGCGCTCGATCGTGCCCAGGGCCGCGTCGAGGTCGGCGCCCTCGACAAGGGTCAGCACCACCTTGACCCGGGGCATGCCAGGAACGGAGTCGATTGTGGGTGCTTCCGCGATCAACGGAGTTGGAGCATCGGTCATGCGGGAGGACATTGTGAACCCGGTCCTGGCGCTGAGCAATATCGGCGGTCACGAATGAAGGTGGTCGAGCTGTCCGGAGGGGTCGGTGGCGCCAGGCTGGCCCGTGGTTTGGCGGCGATCGAAGAGGTCGAGTTGACCATCGTGGTCAACGTTGGCGACGACGAGGTGATCCATGGGCTCCAGGTCTGCCCCGATCTCGACACCGTCATCTACACCATGGCTTCCATGGAAGGCGGGGAAGGGTGGGGCCGCGGCGAAGACAGCTTTGTCGTCAACGATGAGCTGGCACGCTTCGGGGTGGACAACCGATTCCGCATCGGCGACCTCGACCTCGCCTTGAACTTGTACCGCACCGAGCGCCTCGCTGCCGGAGAGTCTCTGTCGTCCGTCACGATGGCGATCGCAGCCGCCTTCGGCCTAACCGCCTCGGTTCTCCCGGTGACTGACGACCGGCTTCGCACCGAGATCGAGGTCGAGGGCTTGGGGTGGATCTCGTTCCAGGAATACTTCGTGTTGCGCCAGACACGGGACCAGGTCGCCGACCTCAGATTCGACGGAGCCACCAAAGCGGCCGCGGCCCGGGGAGTCCTCGAGGCGATCGCCGGCGCCGACGTGGTCCTCATCGCGCCCTCGAACCCTCCCCTGTCCATCTGGCCGATACTCGCAGTCGCCGGTGTGAGAGAAGCGGTCGCCGGCCATTCCCGGGTCGTGGCAGTCAGCCCCCTGATCGGCGGGAAGGCGTTGAAGGGCCCGGCAGCGGCGGTGCTCGAATCCCTGGGGCTGCCCCCGGGCAATCGCGGGGTTGCCGAGGCCTATGCCGGGCTCATCGAGAAGCTGGTGATCGACAGGTCAGACGTCGCAGATGCCGGCTATATCGAAGGGATCGAAGTCATGGTGGAAGACACCCTCATCGGCGATGCCGAAGCCTCGACCCGGCTGGGACGGGCGATACTCCTCGGATGAGACTCGAGATCATCCCGATCACCGGGATCGGTGAGGTCGACACCGGGCGACGACCTGATCTCGATGCTCGCCGATTCGATGCAACCGCTGGGCGTCTCGACAGGTGACGTCCTGGTGGTGACCCACAAGGTGGTCTCCAAAGCCGAAGGTGCCGTCGTGGAGCTGCTCGATGCTGACGAGGGGGAGTTCCGGCGAGCGCTCATCGAGCGGGAGGCGGTGGCCATCGTCCGCCGGCGTGGCGACCTAATCATTGCCGAGACCAAGCATGGGTTCATCTGCGCCAACGCCGGGATCGATCGATCGAACGCCGCTCCGGGAACCATGATCCTCCTCCCCGAGGACCCGGATCGGTCGGCACACCGGATCCGCACCAGGCTCGGGAATCATTTCGACGCCGAGATCGCGGTCATCATCTCCGACACGTTCGGAAGGCCATGGCGGCGGGGGCTCACCGACATCGCCATCGGCGCTTCAGGTCTCACCACTTTGCTCGACTTGAAGGGGACCAAGGACTGGAGCGGCCGCGACCTCGAGGTGACCGAGATTGCGGTCGCCGACGAGCTGGCCGCCGCCGCCGACCTGGTGATGGGCAAGTCCTCGGGGATACCCGCGGCGCTCATCCGAGGTTACGAGGGCCCTCGCGGGGAAGGCCGGGGACAGGACCTGGTGAGACCACCGCACGAGGACCTTTTTCGGTAGACCGCAAAACGCATATCGCATATCGCAAACGCTTTCTGGCGTTCTGCGTTCAACGATTGGCGTTAAGCGGTTTCAGGCTCCCGGGCGGCCCAGGCCCCAGTAGTCGAGCCCGGCGCTGCGGACCGTTTTCGGGTCGAGCAGGTTGCGGGCGTCGACGACGCGATTGCCCCGCATCACCTTGGCGACCTCATTGATGTCGACTTCCTGGAAGTTCTTCCATTCGGTTGCCACGAGAAGCACGTCGGCGTCCACCGCCGCTGCCACCGGATCGTCTGCCATGCGCAAGGAGTCCGTCGAGGCCTCGGGGTCGAAAGCGACCACTTCGGCCCCGTCGGCCTGAAGCAGCGCAGCGATCCTGAGCGCGGGCGACTCTCTCACGTCGTCTGTGCCCGCCTTGAATGCGACGCCCCAGAGCGCTACCCGACGCCCCTGCAAATCACCGCCCGCCGCCTGGCGAACTTTCTCGGCGACCCATCGCCGCTGAGCCTCGTCGGCCTCGATCACCGCTCGGAGCAGTTCGAAGTCGTAACCGGCGTCGGCGGCGACCGCGATCAGCGCCGAGGTGTCCTTCGGGAAGCACGACCCCCCGTACCCGGGGCCGGGCTGCAGGAAATGAGGGCCGATTCGATGGTCGAGGCCGATCCCCTTGACCACGTCGACGATGTCGGCGCCAACGGCCTCGCACACGTTGGCCAGGGTGTTGACGAAAGTGATTCGAGCGGCGAGATAGGCGTTGTTCGCGTACTTGATCATCTCCGCCGACGTGGGGTCGGTCTTCACCGCCACCGTGCTCACCTTGTCGTAGAGAGCGGCAACCTCATCGGCGTCCCCTTCGTCCCAGGCTCCGATGACGATTCGGTCGGGCTCGAGGAAGTCAGTGACCGCCCGCCCCTCGCGAAGGAATTCAGGGTGCGAGACGATTCGGGCATGACTGCCCAGATCCGCGAGCCGCTTGCGAAGCCCGGCAACCGTCCCCGGGGGGACGGTTGACTTGACCACGAAGATCGCTTCGTCCTCGACATTCGTGGCCAACTCGTCGATGACCGAGTTGATGTAACGGAGCTCGGCACGCCCATCCTCTCCCTCCGGCGTCGGCAGACAGAGGAAGACGAAACGAGCACCCTCGACCGCATCCAGGTTGGAGGTGTGGAAACTGATCAGGCCCTGCGACATTCCTGCAGCCAGAAGCTCGGGAAGTCCTTCCTCATAGATCGGGATTCCGACGCCGCGGAGCAGTTCGACACGCTCGGCGTTGGCCTCGCCGATCCGGACATTGTGTCCGAGGTGTGCCAGACCGGCGCCGGTCACCAGACCGACATATCCGGCACCGATGATCGCGATGTCCATTCTCACCTCAGTCTACGAATCGATGAATGAGCCGGCCGTGAGGCCTATGGGGCGACGCTCAGGATGCGTCGGCGCCGACGATGACGACGGCGTCGTACTCGTTATCGACATCGCCGAACTCGACTACACCAAAACCCAGGCGTTCGACGATGAGACCGCCGTTGACACTGCCCGCGGGAACCATCACGGTGGTCACCTCGTAGTCGCGGCTCCCGGCGTTGCCCACCGACTCCACTTCGAAGCCGTTCTCTTCGAGCTTCTCGGACATATCTCCTGCGGCCCCGGTTACTCCGTTGCCGTTGAGCACCTGGACACGGAGCGGACGCTGCTCCGCCACCTGTGCTGCCCCGCCGAGGAAGGCAGTGATCATCTCACCGGCCTCCGGCTCGCGCTTCACGACGACGGAAGCCCCGTTCTTGTTGGCTCCGTCCACGGGGAGGGTGGTCCCTTCGATGCCACCGCTGATCAGGCTGCGGAAGTCCCAGGCGAGCCCGGCGATGGAGGATTCGGCCAGAGTGGCGTCGATTGTCATGTGGTCGGCGAGGGAGGCAGCGACCTGTCCGGCGTCGGCGACCGAGGCCGGAGTCTTGAGCTCCGACATGATCGCCCGAATCACTTCCTGCTGGCGTTGGGTCCGCCCGATGTCGTCGGCGTCGACTGACTGCCACGATCCGTTCTGGTACTCCTGGTATTTGCGGGAGCGGGCGTAGGCGAGCGCCATCTCACCGTCGAGCACCTCGGTGCCAGCGGCGACGTCGAGCCCGGAAGATCGGTCACGGGCGTCGTAGGGGAAGTCGATTTGGATCCCGCCCAGCTCGTCGATCATCTCCTGGAACCCGACGAATCCGATCTCCACGTAGTGGTTGACCTCGATGCCGAGGTTTTCCCGGATCGTCTCCACCATCAATCGGGGACCGCCGTAGGAGTAGGCGGCGTTGATCTTCCCCTCACCGTGACCCGGGATGTCCACCCAGAGGTCGCGGGGGATGCTGAGCATCCTGGCGTCGCCGGTCGAAGGGTCGACCCGCACCAGGATGACCACGTCGCCTCGCGCTCCGGCGAAGTTGCCGAAATGCTCCAGGTCGTCGAGACCCTCACGGGAGTCGCTGCCGACAACGAGGAAGGTGAGGGCATCACCGGTCGGTGTAGCCAGGGCATCGACCACCTCTTGATTGGTGTCGGCGCCGGCGAGCAGGGTCTGTCCGGTGTTCAGGGCCCAGAAGAGCCCGAGCGCGACCAGGTTGGCCACGACCAGGAGCGAAATGATCGTCACCTTGAGCCAACGCGGCAGTCCACTACGGGAAACAGGTGTTGATGAAGGGGAGGGCATCGTCTGTTGAGACGACGCGCAGGCTAGCCCTGGTTCCCTGCAATGCCTGTGACCATCAGGGAGAGGGGACGGGGTGCCCGCCGTCTATCGTGCCTGTTCATGGCTGTCCTGGCCCACGAGGGGACCTACTCCATCATGTACGGGAAGCTGCCCCTTCCGGTCGGCACCTCGCTCCGCGACGGGTACATGGCCCGCCCCGACGAGGCGGGGCGATTCCCCGTTGCCTTCGTGCTCCCCGGTCTCAATGGCCTCGACAGCTTCGAGAAGGATCTCTGTCGCAGGCTCGCACGCAATGGCCTCGTTGCCCTCTCCCTCGACTTCTACCGTCGCCACGACGACCCCCTCGATGCCTATCAGGACCTGTCGGATGCCCGGGCGCTCACTGACATCGACGAGCTCCACGAGTTCGTGGTCTCGGACGACCTCGAGTGGGCAGTGAGCGGTGAAGTCGGTGTCGTGGGTATCGACGTTGGTGGTCGGTTCGGCCTCATCGCCGCCGCGACCCGGCCCTGGGTTCGATCGCTGACAGTCGCCTACACCCCACTGACCGGCGACGAGGACCGTGAGTACCAGGTGGCCAACTTCCTCGACCATCTCCCGGTGCCGGTGTTGGGCCTGTATGGCGCCGACGACGAGCTGATCTCGCCAGGGACCGTGGACGAAGCACAGAACCGCAATCAGCACGGGCAATGGCTCCTCTACGAGGGGGCCGCGCATGATTTCCTCGACGTCACCGCACCCGCCTACAACGAGGCGGCGTCCGACGACGCTCTGGCGCGCCTGGTTGCCTTCCTCAAGGCGACGCTGCCCCCGGCCGTCGAGGAGGACCTGGGCTAGCCGCGAACGTGGCGGACCGCGCCGGAGTGGATCTCGAGCGTCTCCGTGCCCGAGTCGACGATCAATGCCCCGCTTTCGGCGACATCCATAGCCCGCCCCGAGCCTCCGGGGTCCCAGGCGATGTCCCTCCCCAGAGTCGAGCAGCCTGCCCGGTATTCATCTCGGGGCCACCCCTCCTCACCTACCAGGGCCACCATCTCCGCCGCCCACAACGCACCGACCTCCCGATGGCGGGCCGGCCCGGGGTCCTCATCGAATAGGGCCGCCACCCCGACCGGTGGAGTAGGCCACCACAGATTGACGCCGAGCCCGACCACCGCCGCGTCGTCCGACCTGTTCCACGAGAATGCCGCCCACTTTGCCGTCTCTCCACTCCAGGTCGTTGGGCCACTTCAAGCGGACACCGGGGCCCAGGGCCCGCAGCGCGGCCACACCCGCCACGAGCGAGAGAGGGCGATTCTCGCCTTCACTCCGGCGCATGGAGACTGAAACCGCGAGCGCTCGGGGTGCGTTGACCCATTCCGCGCCGGAGCGACCGCGACCGTTGGACTGAGATCCGGCCAGAGACCACAACCGGCAGGTCGTCCAGCGACTCGAGCGCGAGGTCCTGAGTGGAAGCGACCTCGTCGCGCCGTATCTGCCAATAGGGTGTAGCCATCTCGTCCTCCGGCGAGTCAAAGTGTGAGGTTACGGAGGAGACTTGGGGACTGAGGCGCGGATCGAGAAGTTGAGGGAGCTCCGCGAGGAGGCCCTCCACGCGGGGAGCCAGAGGGCGGTCGCCCGGCAACACGAACAGGGAAAGCTCACGGCGCGCGAGCGTCTGGAGACGTTGCTGGACAAGGGGTCGTTCCAGGAGATCGATCAATTCGTGAGGCACCAGTCCTCCGGATTCGGCATCGAGGACAAGCGCCCGCTGGGCGACGCAGTCGTCACCGGTCACGGGACCATCGAGGGACGGCCGGTCTTCGTGTTTGCCGAGGACTTCACGGTTTTCGGGGGCAGCCTGAGCAAGGTCGTCGCCGACAAGATCTGCAAGATCCTCGACATGGCCCTCGACACCGGCACCCCGGTGATCGGCCTCAAGGACTCGGGTGGTGCCCGGATCCAGGAGGGGATCTCATCTCTCGACGGCTACGGCCGGATCTTCGAGCGCAACGTCAGGGCTTCGGGTGTCATCCCACAGATCTCGGTGATCATGGGCCCCTGCGCCGGCGGCGCCGTCTACTCACCCGCTCTCACCGATTTTGTGATCCAGGTGGACCAGACCAGCCACATGTTCATCACCGGGCCCGATGTCATCAAAGCAGTGACGGGTGAGGAGGTCACGATGGAGGAGCTGGGCGGGGCCCTCACCCACGCCTCCAAGTCGGGAGTGACCCATTTCGTGTATCCGACCGGGGTGGACGCACTGGAGGCTGTCCGCTACCTCGTCTCCTTCCTGCCCCGCAACAACATGGAGCTCCCGCCGCATTTCGCACCAACGGACCGGCCCGACCGGGTCGACGACGCACTCGATTCGATCATCCCTGACTCCGCCAACCAGCCCTATGACATGCTGGGGGTGATCAGCACGGTCCTCGACGGCAACGAGTTCTTCGAGGTCCACGAGCACTGGGCCGGGAACATCGTCGTCGGATTCGGGAGGCTCGACGGGCACTCGGTCGGCGTCATTGCGAACCAACCGGCGGTGCTCGCCGGCACTCTCGACATCGAGGCCTCGGAGAAGGCAGCGCGGTTCGTCCGCTTCTGCGACGCATTCAACATTCCCTTGATCACCTTCGTCGATGTGCCCGGCTTCCTCCCCGGCGTCGACCAGGAGCACAACGGGATCATTCGGCACGGGGCCAAGCTGCTCTACGCATATTGCGAGGCCACTGTGCCCCGGGTAACGGTCATCACCCGCAAGGCCTACGGCGGCGCCTACCTGGTCATGAACGCCCGTGGCATCCGGGCCGACCTGGTGTTTGCCTGGCCCTCCGCCGAGATCGCGGTGATGGGGGCGCAGGGTGCGGTGAACATCATCCACCGGCGCGAGTTGGGCGGGTCGGATGGAGAATCCAAGCGCACCGAACTGATCGCCGACTACGAGGAGAAGTTCAACAACCCCTATGTGGCGGCCGAACTGGGTTTGGTCGATGAGGTGATCGAGCCACGGGAGACCCGCTACAAGCTGATTCGGGCCATGGAGATACTGCGTACCAAGCGGGAGAAGATGCCCCCCAAGAAGCACGGGAACGGCCCGCAGTGACGCCGCCCCGATGAAGAGCCTCCTGGTAGCCAATCGCGGGGAGATCGCGGTGCGGGTGATCCGCAGCGCGCGGGAGATGGGGATCAGGACGATCGCCATCTACAGCGAACTGGACCGCGACGCGCTCCACGTCGACCTCGCCGACGAGGCGTGGAACGTGGGCCCGGCCCCGGCCGCCGAGAGCTACCTGAACCAACAGAAGATCCTCCAGATCGCTCACGAGTCCGGAGCCGAGGCGATTCACCCGGGTTATGGGTTCCTCTCCGAGAACGCAGGCTTCGCCAGGGCCGTGGCCGACGCCGGGATCGTCTGGGTAGGCCCGCCCGCCGACGCGATCGAGGGCATGGGCGACAAGATCACCTCGCGACGCAATGCCGAGAAGTTCGGAGTGCCCACCGTGCCCGGCATCACCGATCCGGTGGCGTCGGCCGAGGAGGTGGCGTCACTCGCCGCGGAGTTCGGATACCCGGTGGCTGTGAAGGCAGCGCACGGAGGCGGGGGCAAGGGGCTCAGAGTCGTCAGGGGACCCGACGATGTCGCCGATTCCTTCGAGGGAGCCCGTCGCGAAGCGGATGCCTACTTCGGCAATCCCGAGGTATACGTCGAGAAGTACCTGGAGCGCCCCCGGCACATCGAGGCGCAGGTCCTGTTCGACAACCACGGCAAGGGTGTCTTCCTCGGTGAGCGCGATTGCTCGGTCCAGCGACGACACCAGAAGCTCATCGAGGAGACACCGGCACCAGGCATGACGGTGAGACAGCGCAGGGCGCTGGGAAAAGCCGCGCTGGCTGCAGCTCGCAGCTGCGGATATACCAACGCCGGAACGGTGGAATTCCTGCTCGACGACAGCGGCGACTTCTACTTCCTCGAGATGAACACCCGACTCCAGGTCGAGCACACGGTGACCGAGATGGTGACCGGCCTCGACCTGGTGGAATGGCAGCTCCGAATCTCCCGTGGCGAGGCCCTGCCGATGGAGACAGTGGAGACCCGGGGCCACGCCATTGAATTCCGCATCAACGCCGAGGATCCGTTCAACAACTATCTGCCCACCCCCGGCCAGGTGGTCGAGTGGCAGGAGCCTGCCGGGCCCGGGGTCCGAATCGACTCCTGGGTGCGCCCCGGAACCAGCGTGTCGCAGTACTACGACAACCTCATGGCGAAGCTGGTGGTCTGGGCGCCGGACCGGGCTGCTGCCATCGCCAAGGGCCGCCGTGCCCTGCAGGAGTTCACCGTCCGGGGCGTCGCCACGACGATCCCGGCCCACCTGGCAGTCCTCGATCACCCGGACTTTCTCAACGGAGTGCACCACACCCGGTGGATGGAAGAGGCGGTGACCCTGGAGGCGACCGCGCCGGACGCCACCCCCAATCTTCCCGAGGACGAAGAGCTGTCGCGCCGTGACATCACCGTCGAGATCAGCGGTCGCAGGTTCTCGGTGTCCTATTGGGCGCCGGAGCCGGTCATCCCCGGGAGCGGGATTCGGCGGCGCCCTCCCCGGCTCTCCGCACCGTCACCCTCCGGAGCCAGCGACGGCGTGATCACCGCACCGATGCAGGGCACGATCGTCAAGGTCCACGTCAAGGCCGGAGGCTCCGTGAAGGCCGGAGACCCGATCTGTGTCCTCGAGGCGATGAAGATGGAGAACGAGGTCTCAACCCCCAATTCCGGCGAGGTGGTCGATCTCAGGGTTCAGCCCGGGGACACCGTGACCATCGGCCAGGTGATCGCAATCGTCAAATGATTGCCGGCCGAAATCAGGAAATGCTCGCCACGCGGCGGTAGCCCTGGCCGGCCGCAAGCATCACTCCGCAGCGTCGGAGATCGCTTCCATCATCGAGGGGTGCACCATCAAGGTCTCGACCAGGGTCTTGTCGGTGATTCGCGCCTGGACCGCGAGAGCCACCACCCCGATCAACTCCGAAGCCCGATGCCCGACGATGGTCCCACCCAGCACCACTCCGGTCGCCGGGTCCGAGGTCAGCTTGACGAAGCCCCTGGTGACGTGCTGGAGCACCGAACGGGCGTTGGCAGCGAAAGGGACCTTCGTGGTCCTGACCTTCCGCCCTTCGGCGGCGGCTTCCACGTCGACCAGGCCGACCGAGGCGATCTCGGGCTCGGTGAAGATGGCCTCAGCCACTTTCGAATAGTCGATGGGGGCGACTGGCAGTCCAAGAGCATGGCTGGCGATCTTCCGTCCCTGCATCGAGGCGACCGAGCTCAGAGGCATCTGCCCCGTGACGTCGCCGGCGGCATAGATGTGTGGAATCGAGCTCCGCTGATGCTCGTCGACGATCACATAGCCGTCCTCGGTCTCCACTCCGGCCGACTCGAGGCCCATCCCGTCGCTGAGGGGAAACGAGCCCACTGCCAGCAGCGCGTGTGAGCCGCGGATCACTCGCCCATCGTCACACTTGACGGACACCCCGGCGTCGTCGAGATCGATCCCTTCGGCGCGGGCCCCGATTACGAGACGGACACCGCGCTCCAGAAAGTCCTCTTCGAGGACCGCGGCGACTTCGGCATCACGATGCGGGAGGATCTGTTGGCGGGAGACGACCAGGCTGACCTTCGCCCCCAGGCTCTCGAAAATGTGGGTGAACTCGACACCGGTCACACCGGAGCCGATCACGACGACGTGCTCCGGGACCTCACCCAGGAAATAGCTGTCCCGGGTTGTGAGCACCCTCTTCCCATCGACCGGTGCCCAATCCGGGACCCGGGGCGAGGATCCGGTAGAAATCATCGCCTTGTCGAATGCGATGATCCGCTCCCCGGTCGCGGTCTCGACCACAGCCTCATGGTCCGAAATGAAGCGCCCCGTCCCCTCGACGATGGAGACCCCCTGAGACTGGAGAAGGGTGACCCAATTCCGATTGATGTCCCCCGTGATCACCTCGATGCGCTCGGCGAGAACCTTGGGGTCTACCCGGCCCGGGTCGGTGACGAATCCGAGCTTGGCGGCATTGCGGATCGAGGTGTGGCGCAGCGCGCTGGCCGCCATCGTCTTCGAGGGGATGCAGTCCCAGAGGTGCGCTGCTCCCCCGACGATGTCTTTCTCGACGATCGTGACCCGGGCGCCCTTGGAAGATGCGGTTGTCGCCGCCTGGGTCCCCGCCGGGCCACCGCCGATGATCAATAGATGCGGTTTGGTTTCTGACATGTGTCTCGAGATGGGACGGTAACGGCCCCGGGAACTGGAACAGCGGTCACCCGGCGCGATGCGAGCCGAAGACGGTCCGAAGCCGATCCGAGACCTCACCGACGGTCCCGCCGGCCGCCAGTGCCTCTTTCATCGGATAGAGCAGGTTCGATGTGGCACGGGCCGTGGCTTCCACTTCGCCTAGAGCCTCGGCCAGTCGTTGCCGGTCGCGGCGCCCTTTCCAATCGGCGAGGCGCGACTTCTGGGACTCTTCGAGAGCCGTGTCGACGCCGGACACCGGGACCGGGTCTCCCGCGCCCTCCTGGAACCGGTTGACTCCCACCACCACCGACTCGCCATCTGACTGACGGCGCGCCTCTCGATAGGCGGACTCCTCGATCTGGGCCTGCATCCATCCGGCCTCGATCGCGGCCACCGCGCCCCCCATCTCCTCGATCTGGCCCAGGATGGCCTCGGCCCGGTTTTCGACTTCATCGGTGAGCGACTCCACGAAGAACGAGCCGGCGAGAGGATCGACCGTGTCCGCAACCCCGGTCTCGAAGGCGATCACCTGTTGGGTGCGGAGGGCGAGCAGCGCCGCTTCCTCAGATGGAAGACCCAGGGCCTCGTCGAAGGAGTTGGTGTGCAACGACTGAGTCCCGCCGAGGACAGCGCTCAGTGCCTGCATGGTGGTGCGGACCACGTTGTTGAGCGGTTGCTGCGCGGTGAGGGTCGAGCCGGCGGTCTGGGTGTGAAAGCGCATCGCCCATGACCTCGGGTCTTGGGCACCGATCACATCTCGCATCAGCCGTGCCCAGATCCTGCGTGCGGCCCGGTACTTGGCGACCTCCTCGAAGAAGTTGCTGTGCCCGTTCCAGAAGAAGGAGAGCCGGCGTGCGACCTCGTCGGCGCCCAACCCGGCATCGAGTGCCGCCCGGACATATGCGAGCCCGTTGGCGATCGTGAAGGCAAGCTCCTGGGTGGCGGTCGCACCCGCTTCCCGGATGTGATAGCCGCTCACCGAGATGGTGTTCCATTCGGGAAGCTCCCTCCCCGCGTACTCGAAGACGTCGGTGACCAGCCGCATCGAGGGACGGGGTGGGTAGATATAGGTGCCCCGTGCCACGTACTCCTTGAGGATGTCGTTCTGGATCGTCCCCCGAAGGTGGGACGCGTCGAGCCCGTGCTCCTCGGCCACCAGTTGATACAGCAGCAAGAGGATGGGTGCCGTGGCATTGATGGTCATCGAGGTCGAAACGGAGTCCAACGGGATCCCATCGAAGAGTCGCCTCATGTCGTCGAGCGAGTCGATGGCCACCCCGACCTTGCCAACCTCACCGGTGGCGAGAGGATGGTCGGAGTCGAGCCCCATCTGGGTGGGCAGGTCGAAGGCCACGCTCAAACCGCTCTGGCCGGCATTCAAGAGGTCGCGGAACCGGCGATTGGTCTCCTCGGCAGTGCCGAATCCCGCGTATTGGCGCATGGTCCACAGGCGACCCCGGTACATGGTGGGATGCGGCCCTCTGGTGAACGGATAGGCCCCGGGAGCACCGATTCGATCCGGGTCGACAGGGCCCACGTAGACGACCTCGACCTCGATGCCGCTCGACGTGCTCGTGGTTTCTTCCATACCCGGGGTATCCTGACAGCCTTCTCGTGGATCGTAGGTCGGGAACTCCGTAGGGGCCCGAGACGTCCAATCCCCCCAGATGGCCAGAAAAGCGCTCATTCACCAAATAGAGGCGCGGGAGCGCAGGGGCCGTTGGTTCGGCGCCCTCGCCACCTTGCTCTCGATGTCACTCCTCCTCGCAGGATGGGTGGGCTTGTTCGCGTTCCTGGGTACCAACTCGGCGTACGGGACCTTCGAAGGCATCAAGGACGACTGGGTGCCCGACACCCGCTCCATGGAGCTGACCCTTCCCGACCTGAGCCGGGTGAGCCGGATCTACGCCGAGTCCGGCGAAGTGCTCGCAGAGCTGCACGACGGGCGCAACTCCGAGCCGGTGCCCTATGAGTCGGTGCCCCCCGACCTGGTTCACGCCATCCTCGCCGCAGAGGATTCCGAATTCTTCGAGCATTCCGGTGTCGACTTCTCCGCCATCGTCTCCGCCGCGATCGACAACCTGATCTACGACACCACTCGAGGCGGCTCCACGATCACCCAGCAGGTGGTCAAGAACGCGTTCGTGGGAACCGAGGTCAGCATCCGGCGCAAGATCAACGAGGCATTCGTCTCCGCCGAAGTGGAGCGCCGGTTCCCCAAGGAGCGCATCCTGGAGTTCTACATGAACTCGGTCTATTTCGGGGCCGGCGCCTACGGGGTGAAGACCGCGGCCGATGAGTTCTTTGGCAAGAACCTCGACCAGCTCGAGATCCACGAAGCCGCCGCCCTCGCTGTCCTGGTTCGGAACCCCTCGCTCTACAACCCGCGGACCCGCCCCGAGATCACCCTCGAGAGAAGGGACGACGTGATCCGGGAGATGGCGGAGGAGGGTTGGATCACGACCGGGCAAGCCGACACTGCCATCGCCCAGCCCCTCGGGGTGATAGAGGCCCCGCTGCGGCGCGGCGAGGCCGATCACGTCGTGGCGGAAGTCAAGCGTCAGCTGCTCAACGATCCCAAGTTCGCCTTCCTCGGAGACACTCCGGAGGAAAGGAAGAAAGTCGATCTTCGGCTGTCCCGCCGACGACGTGGCCTGTGAGGGAGGCGGCGGGCTCCAGGTCTTCACCACCATCGACCTCGGGCTCCAAAAGAAGGCGAACGAGATCCTGGCGTCGTGGATGCCGCTTCCGCCGTACGAGGAGAACCTCGCCAAGTGCCGGGAGATCCTCCCCAACGAGACCGACGAGTTCCTCGCCAGCTACGCCGAAACCCACTCCTGTGTCCCGACCGGGGCCATGACCATGGTCGACAACCACACCGGTGCGGTGAAGGTCATGGCATCGGGCCTTCCCTTCGAGTTCTCCCAGTTCGACCTGGCGGTGCAGGGTCGGAGGAACCCCGGGTCTTCGTTCAAGCCTTTCGGCCTGGTGGCCGCCCTCGAGCAGGGATACACCATGGGCCACACCTGGAGTGGCAAGAGCCCGATCGAGATCGAATGCCCCTTCCCCTGTGCCCCCAACGGCTCCAACATCTGGACGGTCCACAACGCCGGCAACTCCTACGGCGTGATCACACTCGAGCAGGCGACTTACAACTCGGTCAACGCGGTGTACGCCCAGCTCTCCCTCGAGGTGGGCCCGGAGAACGTGGTCGACGTCGCACGGCGCATGGGGATCGATGAGTCATCTCTCGACCCGGTGCTATCGATCGTCCTCGGAAGCTCGGCAGTGAGCACTCTGGAAATGGCGAATGCCTACTCCAACTTCGCGACCAATGGCCTGCATGCCAACGACTACATCGTCTCCCGGATCGTGGACAGCTCGGGCCAAGTGATCTACGAGCACGAGCTGGAGCAGACACAGGTCTCCGATCCGGCCATCTTCGCCGCCGCCCGCCGCGCCCTGTCCAAGGTCCCCACCAGCTCGGGCACGGCCCCGTCACGCCAACATCGGCCGCCCCCAGGGCGGGAAGACCGGCACCCACCAGAGTTACCTGGACGCCTGGTACGTCGGCTACACCCCGGAGTTCAGCACCGCCGTGTGGATCGGATATGAGGCGCAGCAGGTCCCTTTGACCGATGTCGTGATCAACGGGCAGAGCTACCGGCGGGTGTTCGGCGGGTCGGTCCCGGCACCGATATGGGCCGAGTTCATGAGCTACGTCACAGCGGACCTCCCGGTCACCGACTTCCCGGCAGAGCCCGCCAACATCGACAAGTATCTCATCCCGCCGCCAACCACCGTCCCGTCGGTCGTCGGCCTGACCAGCGACGAGGCGGAGGCGAGGCTCCGGGAGGCCAAGCTCAACGCGAGCGTGGTCGAGGTCCCGTCGCTCGAGCCGGAGGGAATGGTCGTCGCCCAGAGCGTTGAGCCCGGGGCAACCGTGCGACAGGGCAGCACCATCACGATCTCCGTTTCCAGCGGGGAGATCCCGGTAGGCCAGATGCCGGCTCTCATCGGGCTCACCGTCGAAGAGGCACTGGACGCCATCAGGGACTTCGAAGAAGAGACCGGCGTGAAGCTGAGCCTGGTGCAACAGCCGACCGTGGTGACGGATGCGTCATTGGTGGGACGGATCGTCACCACCGACCCGCCGCCAGGTGCATCGGTCCAAGGAACGGCGCAGCTGACGGTATTCGTGGGCGAGCTGGGCTGAAGCCCGGCACCGCAAATCGTATAACGCTCAACGCAAATCGCCGAGGCACGCCGGCCCACCGTTCGACAGGAAGGTCGGATCAGCCCGGTTCCGAATCCAGCTCCTCCCCTGTATCAACGCGGTTGTGCAGGACTACCGCTCGCTCCGAGTCTGGCGGGAGGGTCGAGACCTCACCCTCGTGATCTACGAGATGTCCTCGACGTTTCCCGCAGAGGAACGATTCGGGCTGGTTTCTCAGCTACGACGTTCGTCGGTATCGGTCTGCTCAAACATCGCCGAGGGATGCTCCCGCTCCAGTCGGAAGGACCTCATGAGATTCCTGGAAATCGCGCTCGGGGTCCGTGTTCGAGATGGAAGCGCAGCTCGACCTTTCTCAACGTCTCGGCTTGGTCGCCCACGCTCATCCCGCCATCGACAAATGCGACAAGCTAAAGAGATCACTCATCAGGTTCATGATGAGCGTCGAGTCCTCCAGGTCACCCTCGAACTCCCGATAGTTGGCGACTTGCGACCCTGCGATTGGAGACTCTCGCGATCCCCGATCTCCGATCTTCTTGCGTCATGCGATTTGCGATTGACGATTTGCGATTCACGCCTGCTTCGCTTTCTTTCGCGCTCTCCCTCCACGTCTCTTGACGTTTTTAACGATGCTCTGTAGAACTCGACATATGACAGCCGAAGTGCCCGGGAAAGGTCGGGGTGCTCGTCCTCCGCATCGAACGATCGATACTTTTCCGGGTGCTTCGGTCCGTCCCACCGTCCGGGTCCGCCCTGTGGTCCCGGTCCGCCTTCAGCCTTCTGCCGACACCTACCGGCCCACGGACGCCTATGTGCGCAGGTTCTGGGTAGCCGCCATTGGATCCGCGGCCGTTGCCGAGCTGCTCCGCCTGGTGCGCGCCGCCGAGAAGGGGGAGGGAGTGCGGCTACCCAGATACCTTCCGAGCCTGATGCGCGCCGGGTTGGTCCGGGTGGAGGAGGGTTGGCTCATCGTGGTGGACCATGTCCCCCCGGTCCCCAAGACCCTGCGTTGGCGATTCCCACCGACTCTCGCTGCCGACCACAACCGTTGGTTGGGCCTAGCGCCTGGCGGCGAGCACCCCCATCAGGACGAGAGCGACAACCTCTCCGATGGCGAAGGCGAGGGCAACCCTGGTGTCGGGATCACCACCGAGCACCAGTAAGGCGATGATCCCGACCAGCAGGCCACCAAACCAGGCCAGGGCCAGCCGTGCGGTTCGGGCTTCGGCTACGAGGACCTGACCGGCTATCTGAGCGGCTGCGGCCGCCATCACACCGGCCGCGGCGAGCATCGCCACGGTCTGGGACGGCGCAAAGTCGGGCTCGAACAGGAAGCTGACCACCTGGGGGCCGACCAGCCACCCGACCAGCCCACCCAAGACGGCGAGGCCGACACCGACCACCACGACGTTCCTTGCGATGCGGCCCAGTTTCTGTGTGTCATTCGCTCCGGCAAGGCCGACGAGGAAGGGAAGGATCCGTCCCTGCACCGCGAAGATCAGAGTCAGTGGGGCGCGATACAGGGTGAACGTGGCGAACACCACAGACTGGATCGCCTCGCTACCCCCGAGGAGAGCGACCGCAATCGGAGCGGCTCCGAGCAGCACCTGGGACGAGGCGGTTGCCGGCCACGTACCCGCCGAGGAACCGCGGCGCCGGAGCGGCCGGTGACCTGGAGTCGCCCTTGTCATGTCGCCACCATCCCATCCCGAGAACGGCAAACCCGCCGAGGACCATGGCCCAGCCCAATGACTCGGCGGTGGCAACCAGCTGGATGGCGACGATCCCGGCCGCGAGCCGGACCACGGTCTCGAGGACCAGCACCCACCCCACGTCGGCAAAGCGCCTCCGTCCCGCGAGGACACCCTTCCCGACGAAGAGCAGCCCGTAACCGACCATGAGCAAGACGATCTGGGCGACGTACTGCCAGCTGCCATCGAACAACCGGTCCAGGGTCACGATGACGAACCCGCCACCGATGACGGCCCCGATACCAGCAACGACACCACGCCGGGACCAGATCGTGAGGTATCGCCTTGCGACCCGAAGCGACCTCCCGGGTCACGTATTGCTCGACCGGCACGAGGAGCACCGTGGCCAGGATGAAGAAGAGCGTCCATAGCTGGGCGATGGGTGCGAAAGCATGGGTGCCGAGTTGGCGGCCCCCGTAGACCTGGAACACATATGCGCCGACGGCGCCGATCAGGGCGCCGGCAAGCATGAATGTGGTGCCCGGTGCCTTGAATCCCCTGCGCTCTTCCTCGATCACCGTCCCACTCACCTGGCACCAGCCCCGGTGAGGACAGTCCAGACACTCCTCCAGAGCACGCTGATGTCCATCACCGGTGACATGTGCTTGATGTAATAGAGGTCATAGGTCAGCTTCTCGATGGTGTCCGCTTGATCATCGGCATATCGATAATGCACCTGAGCCCAGCCTGTGATCCCGGGCTTCACCAGATGGCGGTGCCCGTAGAAAGGGATCTCCCGGCGAAACTGCTCGGCGAACGGGACCTGCTCGGCGCGAGGCCCAACCAGGCTCATCTCACCCTTGAGGACGTTCCAAAGCTGCGGCACCTCGTCGAGGCGGGACTTCCGCAAGAACCGACCCCCGCGAATCAGCCGCTCGTCGTATTCGGTAGCGAACTGGGGCCCGTCCTTCTCGGCGTCGAGAGTCATCGTCCGGAACTTGTACATCGTGAATGGGCCTCCACCCTGGCCGACTCGCTGCTGGCGGAAGATCGCCGGGCCGGACGAGGACAAACGGAGGTAGATCCAGGTGAGCCCGGCTATGAGCAACCACAAGGGGGCAGTGAACGCGGTGGACACCACGTCGAACACCCTCTTCCCGGGCAACCAGGGAGCGACCGCGAGGAGGGGAGCCGAGATCTCCCAGCCTTCGGCGAGGTGGACCAAGGGCACTCGGCCGGTGTGCTCCTCGTAGATGGAGCTCAGCGGCCGGATCGTGTAGCCGGCGATGTCGCATGAGGAAACGTGTTGGGCGACCTTCTCCGAGAGCGTCGCCCTGAGGTCGACGGCGATCGTGATATCGCGCCCGGGCATCTCGATAGTGCCGTCGAATGCAGGGTCGAGCACCCAGACCACGTCGGCGTGAGGTGAGGAGACAAGGTCCTCGGCCAGCTGCTTCTCGCCGGTGATGATCCCGATCCGCTCGGTCCAGGGACGCCGACGGCGAACCATGCGGTGGGCGGTGGCGAACGCCAGCCATCCGACCGAAGTCAGGATCAGAAACGCTCGCGAGAAGTAGGTCTCGCGAAACAGGACCAGGTACAAGGCGGTGAGGGCGCTGGACCCAAAGAAGATGGCGAACATGCGCCCATAGGTGGGCCGAGGCACGCCGTAGCCCGACATCCGTGCAGTGGCGATCGACATGATGGTTATGGCCACAACCTGAACGGCGATCATCGGAATCACCTGCGTGCCGAGCAAGGAATTCCACGGCAGCCAGACGTCGTAGACGATGTAGGAAGCGATGCCGGCGGCGATTGCATAAGCCGCCAGATCCGTCAGGCTGGACGAGATCAGAAACCGGCTTCGCATGCCCGTGATGCTAGGTAGCGGTCGGGCCGCTAAGTGGGCTCAGCCATCGCCCGAGCAACTTCGATGAGGGTGCGAACTGAGACTCCGGAAGCTCCCTTGACCTGCTCCCCCACCGTCTCCCGGGCTCGGGCGGGCCCGGCGATGTCGAGATGGGCCCACGCCCCATCGCCGGCGTACTCGGCGAGAAACAGCGCAGCCACTATTGCCCCTCCGTACCGACTGCCGGAGATGTTCTTCAGGTCGGCGATATCCGAATCGATCGACTTTCGGTATTCCTTGAACAGCGGCAACTCCCAGAACGGCTCTCCCGCACGCGACGCCGCGACCAGTACCCGGGCCGCGACGTCGGGATCGGATGCGAAGACCGCTCCGATTCGGTCGCCCAACGCGACCCTGGCGGCGCCGGTCAAAGTGGCGACGTCGATGGTCAGGTCGGGCTCGTAACGGGAGATCACTCCCAAGCCATCGGCGAGGATCAGGCGACCCTCGGCGTCGGTGTTGAGGACTTCTATCGTTGGGCCCTGGACCGGGCGGAGAACGTCTCCGGGACGGGTCGCCTTACCGCCAATCGCGTTGTCGGTCATGGGAATCACCGTGGTGACTTCCACCGGAAGCCCGAGCTTGGCGATCCCGATGGTCGCGGCCGCCACTGCAGCCGCCCCCGACATGTCGTCTTTCATTTCTTCCATGAAATTGGCCTGTTTGATCGAGAGGCCACCGCTGTCGAATGTGATGCCCTTGCCGACGAGGCCGAGATGAGCGTTCGGCGACTCAGGTTGGTAGCGGAGGATCACCAGGCCCGGGTCCCGATCGGATCCGGCGGCTACCCCCAGGAGCGCTCCAAGACCTTCACTCGTGATGCGATCGATATCCCAGACCTCGGTGGCGACGCCGGCTTCCGTCGCCGCCTCGGTGATTCGCGCCGCCAGATCGGTGGGAGCCAGGTCGAGTGCGGGAGTATTCACCCAGCTCCTGGCCAGGTTGGTGGCTTCGGCGCCGACCAGAGCTGGGGCCACCTCGCCTTCCTCGCCGCCGACGATTTCCAGCGATCTGATCGAAAGGCCCTCGCCGTTGGTCTTGTACTCCCGGAACTCGTAGCCCCCGAGCACTGCTCCCTCGACGACCGCTCTCGTGGCACCGTCGATCGAGACCTGGCCCAGGTTGGTGACGGCGCGTTCGGTCTTCACGACGCGGACCGCGTTTCCCACCCCCGCCCTCAGCGAATCGAAGGTCGCCTCGTCGCCAAGGCCGACGATTACCAGCGCCGCGGCCTCGGGGTGAGGCAGCGTCACCACCTGGCCGACCTTGCCCTCGAAGCGCACAACGTCCAACAACTCGGCGTCGATGGCTGGCGAATCCCCGCTCGGGACCGGCACCAAAGAGCGATCACTCAGCATTGCCGCGATGAATGTCGCCTCGCTCGCATCGGTCCCCTCAGTCGCGACTCTGATCTCCAATTTCACTCCTTCTAGCCGGTGAAGAAGCCGAGCCCTGCGATCAGGACACGGCCCAAGAACACGCTTCCGGCGGTGGTCAGGACTGCCAGGTATGACAGTCCCGTAGCCGACATGACGCCGGAGTATGCCGGGTAGCGCAGGGACGCGAGGACCGCGGACATGAGGACGACCGATGTGACTGTGAGCACCCAATAGGCGATGGTGGCCCCGCCGGGAGGCAATCCGGCTACCGCGAGGAGCATCGCATCGAAGGTGATACCCCCGATTCCAGCGATGGCCAGAGCGCGAAGCGACCAGCGGGGCAGGCTGGGATCGATCAGGTACCAGTGGCCGAGCAGCATCTCGCCCGTGACACCACCCAGGGCAAACGCAGCCGAGACGGCAGGGAGGAACGCGCCCAAAATCGCCGCCTGGATGATGAGAGCGACGCCGGCCCCGAGTTGGAGCACGCCTGCCACTCGGGCCTTTCGGGCCCAGACCAGGCCCAGCACGAGCAACAACAATCCGAGTCGGCCCCACCATGGGCTTTCGCCAAATGCGCCGGCAAGTCCGAGAAGGGCGGCCACCGACCCGGCGAGCCAGGTGAAACCCGGCCCAACGATGCGCGCCATGGCAACCAGGCCGGAGGCGGCCGCCAGACCTGCCCCCCATGAGATCAGGACGAACTGCGGCTCGGCGAGGGCAGTGAGGTCCTGGGGCACGAGAGGCGGATCCTATGGGCCTGGGATCACCGAGCGAACTCGTAGACGGACACTGTGTTCCGCTCACCGGCGAATTCGGTGGGAGGCCCATCGGCCAGGGCAATGAGCGCTGATCGCGCCTCCCCGTCGATCTGGCGCTTGCCGGGCTCGACCAGGATCATGAACCGCTCAGTGCCCGAAAGGCGATCGACCATCGCAGCCGGATCCTGGCCTGGGTCGAACAGTTCGGTGCTGCATCCCGAGTAGAAGGTCATCTGCGGGTGATACGTGGTGAGCACAGAGCACGTTTTACCGTCCGCCTCGCCTTCGATGAACCGGGCCGCAGCCTCGATCGGCTCGAATATCGCCGAGCGAAGGGCGACCTCGCTTCGGGCCTGCGCCACCGAAAAGGCCAGAGATCCAACGAGGAGGACGACCAGGCCCCATGCGGTCGCCGACGCGACTCGAGACCCGCCGGTCACGACCCAATGTTCGATGGTCATGGCCCCACCAACAACCATGAGGGCGAATGGGAAGAAAATGAACCGAGGCTCGCCATGGGAGATGATGGCGAGGCCGATCACCTGGAGCGCCGAGGGTATGACCAGGAACAGGTATTTGGTTCGCACGGCCCGCGCTCGCCAGCCGGCGATCAGGCCGACCAGGGTGGCGATGATCGCGATCGGGGCCACGAAGGCACCCAACGCCCACCTCGTTTGAACCAGGTAATCGAGGAAGCCCTCGCCTACGTATGCCCGGATGGCAACTCCCCCGGTGTGGGTGACCAGGCCCCAGGGCGACCCCGTGAGTTGCATCGCCTGTACAGCGTGCGGGACAAGCCCCACCAGCCCGACCAGCAGAGTTGCGATGAGCGGGGCTGGCCGGCGGCGCACCTTGGGCCACCAGAGCACGAGGACTGTCACCGCTATCAGGACAAGGCTGAGGGCCGATTGGTAGCGCAAGTAGAACGCCACCCAAGCCGGCGGGAGCACCCACATCAGCCGGTAGCTGGCGGACTCTCGTTCACCGAGATCCCGCCATACCACGAGCATGCATAGGACCAGGAGCGCGGCAGCAGGCACGTCCGTCAGGAACTCGGTGCTGCGCCGCAGCATGGCCGGGCCTGCCACGATCCCGATGGCGGCGAGGGCAGCGGCCTTTCCATTGGCCAGCCTCTCGGCAAGGAGCCAGACCGCCATCACCAGGCCGGCCGCTCCGACGAGGCCGATCACGCGCAGCGCCGGCTCGGCGCCTCCCATGGCGAGGATCGGATAGGCGTACACCGACAGGGCGGGTCCCCTATGTAGCTGCCATCCGGTGTCCGGTGTCCCCTCGAGCCAATGCCGGGCCTTCAGCGCGTACGCGGACTCATCATGTCCCAGCATCCCGCCATCGAGGATCAGAGGCAGCAGGGCCAACACCAGGAAGACGACGACCAGACCACCCCAGCGGAACAGCTTCCACCATCCGTCGTAGCGGGGCTCGCCCAGCAGCAGGTAGCCCCCGGCGAGCAACGAGCCGGCGACGATCGGCCAGATGACCACGCCGAACCCGTCGACGATCCCGATCCCCAGGGCCACGAGGGCGAGCCCGGCGGCGCCCAGTGCTTCGATCCGGGGTGTGGAAACGGGAATGACGCCGAGGATGAACCCGAAACCCGCCCCGGCGACGAAGAGGTAGCGGGCGTCCGGCCCGACAACGGTCACGCCAGTGGCGATGAGCAACCCGAACAAGAAGAGCCCGAACACCACCCCGAGCGTGCACCCGCGGACGACTGCGCGTAGGACGGCCATTTCCGCAGTTAAGCGTCGAGATCCGGAGCCATAGTGGGATGTCCTGGGAACATGGCCCCGTGACCGATCGCCCTTCGCTCGCAGTGATAATCCCCGCCGCTCACGCCACTGCCACGCTCGCTGAGGCCATCGAGGCGGTGAAGTCCCAGGACTACCCGCAGCTGGGAACGATCGTTGTCGCCGCCCACGATGGGCCCACAGCGGAGGTGGCCCGATCGCTGGGAGCGGACGTCGTCGACAACCCGAGCGGGCTCACCCCTGTCGGCCTCAACCTGGCCTTGGCGGCGACTGACAGCGAGATCGTGGCCAGGGTCGACGCCCACTCGATCATCCCACCCGGATACCTGACCCGAGCTGTGGACACCCTGCTACGCACCGGGGCGGCCAGCGTCGGCGGGATGCAGGTCCCGTTTGGCAACACTTTCTGGGAACAAGCAATCGCCGGGGCCCTCTCCTCCCCACTCGGGTCCGGCGACGCCCGCTATCGAATCGGAGGTTCCGAGGGCCCGGCCGAGACCGTGTACCTGGGGGTGTTCCGGCACTCGGTCCTGGACAGTCTGGGCGGATTCGACGAGGAATTCGTTCGCAACCAGGACTACGAGCTCAACCACCGGATTCGGGAGTCGGGCGGGGTCGTCTGGTTCGACCCCGAGCTTCGGGTCGCCTATCGCCCCCGGGGATCGCTGGCCAAGCTGGCCCGACAATATTTCGACTACGGCCGAGCGAAGCGGCTGTTCAGCCGGCGCCATCCCGGTGCCCTTCGCTTGAGGCAACTCGCCCCGCCTTTGCTGGTCGGATCGCTCGTGGTCTGCCTCATCGGATCGCTTTGGGCGCCGGCACTGTTGATCGGCCCGGCCGCATACGCCGCGCTCCTCATCGTCGGCGCCTTGCTCCATTTTCCGCGCATCGGGATCGCAGCGGCCGGCCTGCCCCCATGCTGGGCAGTCATGCACATGTCATGGGGATCCGGCTTCCTCATCGGTCGCTGACCCCGCTTAGCCGCAGGTATAGACCAGGCTGGTGTCGGGCACGGGACGTGTGCCCCCCTCCATGAAGAGACACTTCATCCTCATCCTCGCCCTGACCCTGGTCGTGATGGCTGTGCCCGTCGCCGCTCCCCGTGACGTCGCCTGGGCCAAGCTCACTCAATTCGAAATCGCGTGGCAGGCATTGGACGATGCGCTGATCAGCGATGAGATCGAAGCTCCTGCGACCAGCCTTGGACTGACCTGGGAGGGTGAGGGGCCGGACGCAGCCTGGTTCCGGATTCGAATCGATGGAACGTGGAGCGGCTGGGCCCAATTGCCGATCGACGAGGACCATGGCCCAGATCCGGGGACCACCGAGGCCGAGCACGCTGTGCCCGGCACCGACCTGGTGTGGGTCGGACCAGTCGATGCCGTCCAGTTCCGGATCGAGGGCGACGACGCGAGCACCAAAGCTTCCCTGATCGACACCACCGATCGCACACGTCCGATTACCGAGCAGTTCGAAGTCCCGCTTGCAACTCAGGCTGCGGAGGCGGCGACGGCGGCGCCCGGGCAGCCTGTCATCCGGCCTCGGTCGGCATGGGACCCGTCAGGAGCATGCACCCCGCTCTCTCCGGTCGGGCCCGATGACATCGGTCAGATGACTCATGCCTTCGTACACCACACGACCGGTACCAACTCCTACACGGCGGCCGATGTCCCGAGCCGGATCCTGAGCATCTGCTCGTTCCATATCAACAGCCGGGGGTGGAACGACATCGCCTACAACTTCCTCATCGACCGCTACGGCGTGATCTGGGAGGGCAGAGCCGGGGGTATCAGCAAGGGCGTCCAGGGCGCGCACACCGCCGGCTTCAACACCTATTCGATAGGTGTGGCATTCATCGGGGACCATGGAGGGTCCGGGCCCACCGCGGCGGCCGAAGCAGCCCTCGTCGACCTCCTTGCCTGGAAGTTCGGAGTTCACAACATCGACCCGACGAAGGTAACGACTCTCGTTTCCAAAGGATCGGAGAAGTGGCCGGTGGGGACCCCGGTCGCGCTGAAACCCGTATCCGGGCACCGCGATGGCCAGACGACCTCTTGCCCCGGTGAAGCCTGTTACCGGAGGCTTCCCACCCTTCGCACCCGGCTCGATGCCCGATGGGACCAGCTCCCACTGAGCTCCTATCGCAATCCCTTGGTCGGCGACTTCGACGGCGACGGGGCGGCCGAGGCAGCGGTGTTCAGGGTCGCTAGCGGCACTTGGCGAGTCACCGAGACCAACGGGTCGACATCGAACTGGGCCACGTTCTCCACCAGGTCGGGCTGGACCTCACTGATCGGCGATTTCAACGGCGACGGCCGTGACGACATCGCCAACTACCACTCCGGGACCGGAAAGTGGATGGTCTCCCGGTCCAGCGGCAGCGGGTTCTCGACAACCAAATGGGCGACATTCGCCACCAAGACCGGGTGGAGCTTCCGGGTCGGCGATTTCAACGGCGACGACCGAGACGACATCGCCAGCTACAACGCAGCGACCGGCAAATGGATGGTGGCCCGCTCGACTGGGCGTGCCTTCACGTTGAAGAAATGGGCGACTTTTGCCACGAAGACCGGGTGGACGTTCCGGGTCGGCGATTTCAACGGCGACGACCGAGACGACATCGCCAGCTTCCACCGATCGTCGGGGAACTGGATGGTTTCCCGATCGGACGGCAGCAGCTTTCACACATCACGATGGGCGACATTCGCCACCAAGACCGGGTGGACATCGGTCGTAGGCGACTTCAACGGGGATGGCCGCGATGACATCGCAAATCACCACGGTGGTTCGGGGAAGTGGATGGTCGGTCGTTCCACCGGCGGCGCCTTCACCGTGGAGAGGTGGGCAACCGTGACCACCTTGGACCATCTCAGCCATATCTGGGCCCAGGACGTGAACTCGGACGGGCGCACCGATCTCGTCGCCTTCGACGCATACAACGGGTTCATCAAGCGCCACCTGTCCAACGGTTCAGCGTTCGGAGTCACGACTCTCGTCGACACCCCCTGGCGCACGACTCTCGGGGCACAGCGCCCGCGTCAGGTTGCCGGCGGTTCGAGCTGGGTCTTCTTCGGCCAGGAGTTCCAGTGGGTTCGGATCACCGGCCTGCAAGCCGGGTCGGCTTCGGCAACTATCGCCGCACAAGCGCCGCGGCCCTGAGCCGGGCCTATCTCTTGCCGGCGGCTCCGGGCCGGCATTGGGCAACGGCCTTGAGCCAGCCGTTGAACCGCTTCCGATAGCCCTTCGGCTCCTGGCCGTGGAAGAACACCCAGTCCTGTAATGCGTCGCCCTCCTGTCGGGCGACGACGTTCCCGGGGTCGATCTGATGCCCCACATACCCGAGACCTTCGAGCAAGTCGCGAACTCTCTGCGTCACCACCGGGTCTCGGGGCAGCAACTCCACAACCAGGTCGGGGTGTTGCGACTCGATGACCTCGAGGCCGCCGCGCAGGACCTCTTCCTCGTGCTGCTCGACGTCGATCTTGAGCACGTTCGGTGGGCGACCCCCGCCGGCCACGTACTGATCCAAAGTCGTCCTCGGGACCACGATCTCGCCTTTCGACCTCTTGAAGCCCGGTGTCAACGAGTTCGACGCGTCCGATTTGGCGGAAAGGAAGAGCGTTGCCTCTCCCTCTTGATCACTCAGGGCGATGGCTTCGGTCTGAGCCTTGAGCCCGTTCCTCGCACAAACCTCGTCGACGACACGGGCTACGTCGGGCATTGGCTCGAAGGCGTAGACATGAGAATCAGGATGAGTTGCCTGGCATAGCCACGTGTAGAGGCCGCCATTGGCCCCGATGTCGTAGAAAACCAGATTTCGCCGGCGCATCTCCCAGATCGCGAGCAGAGAGGCTGTGGTCCCGGGCTGGAATCCCCGCAAGCCGACACGTCGGACGGCCCGTTGGTCGACGGAGTCCATCCCGTTGACCATGTCCAATACGCCGGGTGAGGAGAATCTCCGTCGGGACTTGGGGATTTCGATCAGGTAGCTCATGTCACGTCGAGGGCGTCAGGTGTCCGGTAACGAATGTGGACCCGAGCACGGTACCTGTCCTCGACATCGAGCTAGTCAGGGCGGACCGGCGTCCGATATTTACCATGAGCGCGGACCCGAGCCCTGCAGACCTGGAGCCCCGTGACGAAGCGCCTTCCCAAATGAGCAGCACCTCTTCGCTTCTCGGCAGTGTTCGACGTGCCCTGAGCTGGATTCGGACCGATGGCAGGCTGCCCCAGAACGTGGGCCGGCTCGCGTCCGAGTACGTCGCCTTTTCGACGCGAGCTCTTTTCGCAGCCCTCATGTCTCCCCTTCTCCCCCCGGTCGGCAGGCGATGGCCGTGGTCCAGGCGGCGCACCATGCTCGTGAGCGGGTTGGGTGTGCGCAGGTGGGTCGTTGCCGGCCTGGCCGACCGATCGGCTCATGACGTCGCCCACGACATCGCCGGCGAAACCATATCGGCACTCGAGTCCGGGGGTGTGCGCCCATTCCTCGTCGACTACGACGAGACCAGCCTCCATTTCGGTCTCGACGCCGCCGATCGGGAGACCGCCTTCTCCTCGCTGGCTCGCCTGATGAAGGATCCGGCGTGTTATCTGGAGTGGCGGCGCGGAAATCGTGTCCGGCGCATGCTGCTTTCTCGAGGTCGAGCCCCGCGCTCCCTTCTCGAGGCAGAGTCGTGGCGGGTCTTCCGGCTGCACGCGGTCGCTGACGATGCCGTGATCGGCTTCCTCGAAGCAGCCCAGATCAGCTTCTGGGCCCTAGGGGCACAACAACGCTTGGAACGGATCGGGTTTCGCGGGCTCCATCGCTTTTCGGTCGACGCCGCGGACACCGTCGAGGTGGTGGAAGGCCGCGAGTACCCGGGCCGTTCGAGCTTTCCGGTGGGAGCCGCTTTGCACAGGTTCAAGGAACCGATCGACGCGGTCTACACCTGGGTCGACGGCGACGACCCAACCTGGCGTGCCGCTTTCGAGCTGTGGGCAGCGAGAGAGGGGCGAGCCGAGGCGACGGAGGTCTCCTTGCACCCCGGGCGTTACCGCTCCCACGACGAGCTCCGCTATTCCCTTCGATCCCTTTGGCTCAACGCCGGCTGGATACGCCGGATTTACGTTGTTACCGCGGATCAGGTCCCAAGTTGGCTGAGGACTGATGACCGACTCACCGTGGTCTCCCACAAGGACATCCTGCCGTCCGACGCCCTCCCCACCTTCAATTCACATGCGATAGAGGCGAGCCTTCACCGCATCGACGGTCTCGCCGAGCATTTCGTCTACCTGAACGACGATCTCTTTCTCGGGCGGCCCCTGCGCCCGACGACCTTTTTCACTGCCAACGGGCTAATGAGATACGTCGAGAGTGAGGCGCGGGTGAGCCCCGGTCCTGCCTTGCCCACCGACCTCGCGGTGGATTCAGCGGCCCGAAACGCAAGGGACCTGATTGCCGAGAGGTTCGGCTCGGCCATCGAGCGCAAGCTCGACCACGCTCCTCACTCGCTCCGACGCAGCTTGATGGCCGAGGTGGAGGAGGCTTTCGAGGAACAGGTCACGGCGACGATCCACCATCGCTTCAGAGACACTGCCGATCTCAGCGTCGCTTCGGGACTGACCCAGCACTTCGGGTTCTGCACCGGGCGCGCACTACCTGGAGACATGCGGGTCCTCTATCAGAACCTCGAGAGCGGGAGGCTCGATGTCACCTTGCGACGCCTGGGTTTGGGCCGCGACTTCGACGTCTTCTGCATCAACGAGACCGAGGAGGAGCACGCCGACCGAGGGGCCAACGAGGCACGGCTCGCCGGTTTCCTCGAGTCTTATCTGCCCATCCCATCGCCATGGGAGAGCGGGCCCGAGACTTGAGCAAGGTGGTCGATGGGGCCCGGAATCGCCTCCTACGAATGCGGCTCCGCCTGCGCATGGCATCACCGGGATCGAAGGGGCAGTCCCGGCCTTCGATTGGGCTCATCGGGCCTCGGTGGCTCGAAGAGTGGCTGAGTCCCGATGCATTTGTGCTCACGCCCGAGCGCGCGACCTCAGACGACCCGCCGCAGCTGGTGCTCGTGGCGACCGAAGAAGGTGCACTGCGTGTGTCGGCGATCGGGGCAGGCTTGCCCTGGGGCGATGCCGCCACCGTCGGGTACCGCAACCACGTCGAGCCGGCAATCGACCCCAAGCCCTTCCTCCAGCCCGCTCTGGCCAACCCGCTTCGAGTCCCAACACAGCTCGCGCTCCCGGATGATTTCGAGGCGCTGGCATCGAGTGCCACCCGGCCCGCCGGCGCCCCCCCACTCCGAAAAGGCGCTTCGTCGAGCCTGGTCGGAGAGTGGCTGGCCTTGACAGCCGATGCCCAGGAGCCTTACAGACGTGCCCATCGTCGGACGGTGCGGGATGTCCTGGGCGAAATCTTCGACCTGGCCGGCATTCCTATGGTCCCGACCGATGACGAGGTGACAGTGGTGTGTGTCACCAATCGACCTCATAACCTCGGCCAGGTTCTGGGAAACTTCCTCCGGCAGACACATGCCCGTCGCCGGCTCCTGCTCGTCACCAACTCCGCCGGGTTCGCCAACGTGCCGGTGAAGGAGATGCTCGAACAAATCCCCGACAGCACGTGGCTCGACGTCCCTGAGGAAGTCAGCCTCGGACAATGCCTGAACATGGCGCTGGACCGATGCACGACTCGGTACCTGGCCAAGTTCGACGATGACGACCACTACGGCGCCGAATACCTGGGGGACATGATGATCGCCCACCATTACGCCGATGCCGGGGTCGTCGGCAAGCACTCCTACCTGGCCTACGTGGAGGAGTTGGACAGGACTGTGGTCCGGTTCCCCCGCCGCGAGTTCTTCTACACCTCCTACGTCGCGGGCGGCACCCTCGTCATCGACACCGACCGTGTGGGTCACGTTCGCTTCCCCGACCAGTCGGTAGGCGAAGACACTGCTTTTCTGCGAGGGTGCCAGAGGGCGGGGTACCGCGTTTTCGCCGCCGATCGGTTCAACTACCTCCAATTCCGCGGCCAAGCCAATACCTGGGCGTTGTCCATCGACGACTACCTGGCGGACGCCTTCGACCAGGGCACGGGCCGGAATCTCGACGCGGTCGAGGTCTGACACCCGCTAGCTGACCCGTTCTGACCTGCCAGGAATTGAACCCTCGCCTCGGTACCGTTTGGGCTTGCAAATGAGAAGACTGCTTCGCAAGGTCAAGTCGGCCGTCACCCACATCGCGTTTCCCCATCTCCGCTACCGACTGCCGGGTGTCTCCCGTCGGACGGCGGAGGGCGCCGTCCATTACGTGCTGGAACGACCAGTCCTCGACGTCGTCGACGTGTACCGGCACAACCTGGCGCAGGTAATCGGCCTCCTCGAAGCCAAGGGGATTGAGTACTTCGTGGAATCCGGCTCCTGGGGGAAGACCCCGATCGTAGGCATGACCCGGGGAGCCGCAGAGGCCCTGATGGCAGCCCTGGTGAATGAAGGGCACCGCTCCCCTGTGTACGTGGGAGCCCTCGTCGGTGGTGCGTTCGACACCCGGCTGGCGCGGTCTATCCCGCCGTCAGAGGTTTCTGCTGCAGTAGGCGATGCGTTCCGCGTCTTCTACTACCTGCGCAACTCCTCCACCGACAGGAAATTCGGTGCGGAATACGCCTGCCTGGTTCATGTCTGGCAAGAGGACCGCGATGGTGCACTCCGGAACACTGCGCCCCGGCCCGGGGGCACGACCTATCTCCCCTCCCAGCGCCGGCGTGACCTGGTGCGGGTCGACACCTATGGAGTCGAGGTCAATTCCCATCGAGGCTTCGACGAGCCAGAAATCTTCGAGGTCGACTTCCCGGTAGACGTCGTCTGCCTATGGGTCGACGGATCGGACCTGGCGTGGCAGGAGCGAAGGGCGAGCCGACTGGCCGAGGCGCCCGACACCGCGAGCCACGAACCGGTGCTCGATTACCGATACCGTCAGTTCGACGAGCTTCGCTATTCGCTGCGCTCGCTGGAGCGCTTCGCTCCCTGGGTTCGCAACGTCTACCTGGTCACCGACAGGCAGCGGCCGGTGTGGCTGTCCGATGCCGGGACCAACCTCCGTGTCATCGACCACTCCGAGATCCTCCCGGAATCGGCCTTGCCCACCTTCAACTCACACGCATTGACCGCGAGCCTGCACAAGATCCCCAACCTGTCCGAGCAGTTCCTCGTCTTCAACGACGACATCTTCCTCGGCCGCCCCGTCACTCCGAACCGCTTCTTCCAGAGCAACGGAGTGACCAGGTTCTACATGTCACGAAGCCTGATCAACAGCAACCCGAGGTCGGCGCACGAGCAGGCACGCCTGCACAGCTGTGACCTGATCGTGGCCAAGACCGGAGCACGGCCGACCCACGTGCTCAGGCATGCGCCACATGCCTTCAATCGTGAGTTGTTGGCTGAAGCCGAAGAGGAGCTGGCCAAGGAATGGAAGGCGACCGTCCACAACCCGTTTCGGTCTGCCGACGACATCGTTCCCGAGTACATCCATCATTACCTTGGATACGCCCGCCGGCTCACAACCCCCTCGAGCATCGACTACCGGTACTTCGGATTCGGCACTCCCGTGGGGATGGAAGCCCTCGGGACTTACCAGCACTCAAAGCCGAGCGAGGTCCTCTGCGTCAACGACCTTGGCGGTCCTGAGGAGAGCCACGACCAGAACCACGCCACCCTGCTGAGGTTCCTGGAGACCGAATTCCCGCACCGGTCGCGCTACGAGCAGGCAGCTGGCTGAGTTACAGACCCGTTGATCCGCCGCCTCGTGCCATAAAGAAGTTGCGGTTGGGGTGATAGGGAGGCGCCAACTCCCAGACGTGGGTGTAGCCGGAGCGATAGAACATGTCGATGAGACCCTCCTTCGTTGGCCAAAAGGAACGCTCGTTGCCCCACGATGCGGTTGGCTCCGACACCACTTCTTCGAACCATTGGCCCTCATAGGCTCCGACGGTCGCCTTCGGATTCACGGAGTAGTGGGTGTCGACGATCACAAGTGGCGCGGTAGCCGCTCTTGCCAGTAGATCGAGCTGGTCCTCCAGTTCGAGGTGGTAGAGCAAGCCGAGGATGGTCACGCACTCGTAGCCGTGGACCGGGTATTCACGGACATCAGACACCTCCCATTTGATCCCATCGCTCATCGGCATCCGGTCCGGTCTGGCGTCGACGGCGGTCACTTGCCAGCCCAGTTCTTGAGCCAGGAGGGCGAACTTTCCATGGCCGGTGGCCAAATCCAGCAGTCGACCGGGTGGAAACGACGACAGAAGTGACCCGAAGATCTCGAGGCGGTCCACTCGATCCAAGGCTACCCCTGATCCTGTTGTCCGCTGCTCAGGCCGTGCCGATTAGGAAATCAGACGTGGACGATCATCACGTCCTGGAATTGGTCGGTTCCGGTGCCACGGAAGCGGCTTTGACTGTTGTCGGTGGCCCAACTGCCCCATTTGACCTCCGGCGACGAGAACCCGGCGCCGTGCCCACATATCGCGGATATAGGACCTCTCGAAAGAAATGGCGTGCAAGACGTCGTCCTCGTTGAAATACCGACTGACCTCGTTCAGTTCGAATCGCATCGGCAACGCGCATTCGTCCGAGACGATCTTTGAAAGCCTCTCGTCGTTGTAGAGGAAGAACGTTGCGAGACACACGCCGCCGGTCTTGAGGACCCGTCCGATCTCCTTCATGTAGCTCTCGATGTCCTCGGCGTACATGTGAGTGAAGACACTGAAAAGCGCGCAGAAGTCGAAGGATGCGTCGTCGTAGGGAAACCGGAATTCGGTCGGATCGATGGTCCCCTGTGGGTTGTACCGATGACTGAGGACATCCGCATGTGTGAATTTGAAACTGGGGTACCGAGCGAACGCATCCTGACACCAGGTCACCTGACGCGGCAGCAGATCGAGACCTTCGTACCGCCCATTGAAACCAAGCTGACTGATCAGGCCAAAGGCGAGTCGTCCGTATCCGCTGCCGACGTCGAGAAGAGCGTCACCTTCATGAAGCCCATGATCAGCGAGCAACCGGGCGGAGTGGACGCCGACCGCTAGAAAGATCTCATCGTCCTCACCCATGAATCTCAGCTCGGATGGAGGAAGCGAGGGGAGGCTTCGGGTCTCCACCGGGTCGAGTGTATGTGCTGCCCTCACCCAGTGGGCTCGCGATCGCCGGTCAGTGAATCCACCCACCGATCGAGCGAGAAGACAGAAGGGCGAATCGACTTAATATCGACCTATGGATCGGCTCGAGCAACTCTGCGGAATCGGGGAGTTAGGGGCAATTCCAAACGGCACGGAACCCGACGCTTCGAGCTCAAGCCTGCGTGTCTGTCGCTGAAACCACCACTGGGTCAGACTCGAAGCCGGGGTTCTTTGAGATCGCGGCGCCGTGCGCAGCACTCTTTGTCCTCGCGATAGCGCAGCCACTCCTCGACCTGCTCGGCGGAAGCCCCGAGTTCTTTCTCGCCCGGGATTCGCCCCGTTCCGACATCGTCGGCATTGCTCTCATTTTGGGAGTGCTGATCCCTTTGGGGCTAGGGGCGCTTGTCGCCGTCGTGGCACGCTCGTACCCGAAGCTGGGACGCATCGTCTACTTCATCGTTGTGGCGCTTCTCGGCGCCGTTCTCAGCCTGCAAGTGATCTATCGGACCCCCGTCGCAACCTCGTCGCCGTGGCTCCAATTCGCTCTTGCGGTTTCCGTGGGGGGGCTTCTGGCGTTTGGCGTCCAGAGATTCTCCGCTCTCGGAACGATGATTCGCATTGCGGCTCTGGCGGTCATCGCGGCACCGATCCTCTTCCTTTTCTTCACGCCGACCGCCCGATTGGTGTCGAGCCCTGCTTCAGCGGTCGGGTTTTCTGACGTCGCGATCGACAATCCGATACCCGTGGTCGTGATGGTGTTCGACGAGTTCCCTGTCGCCTCTCTGATCGATGCCAATGGCGAACTCCAGTCGGACGTATATCCAGGTCTTGGTGAGTTGGCGAAGGATGCAACCTGGTTTCGGAACGCCATGACCGTCCAAAGGCTCACTCAGTTCTCCGTGCCCGCGATTTTGAGCGGCATCAACCCCGAGCAGGACTACATCCCCACCGCTACCGACTATCCGAACAGCCTTTTCACTCTCCTCGGTGGCACGTATGAGGTCGAGTCACTGGAGTCACTCACTGCGTTGTGCCCACCTCCTGCATGCACGGAAGAGAACCAAGGCGTACCACGCCCATCTGCCCTGCAACGATGGAAAGCGACGGCAAAAGACCTGTCGATTGTTGCCGGCCACGTCCTGCTTCCTTCTCAGCTCAGCGAAGGCCTCCCACCGATCGACGAGAACTGGGCAAATTTCACGACTGCCACAGACAGCGAGTTGGAGGAGCAGTTAGGGAGCGTCGAAGGATTTCGGAGCACATTCAGAGCAGAGGTGGCTGCCGGTCGGGGTGAGGAAGTCGAGCGGTTCATCGCCGGCATCTCGCCTCAAACGGATTCACCACCCCTCTACTTCGTCCACGTCCTGCTCCCTCACGCCCCGTGGGACTACCTGCCCAACGGACAACGATTCGCCGCTCCGGCGCCTGTGCCGGGGACAACCGGGACAACCTGGACCAACAATGAGTGGTTGGTCAATCAGGGCTATCAACTCCACCTCGTGCAGACCATGTACGCCGACCATCTCGTGTCGCTGCTCACCGATCGACTGAAGGAGGTCGGGCTGTACCAGGAGGCATTGATCGTGGTGGCTGCGGACCATGGCATTTCGTTCCGTCCTGGAGTGGAGAATCGGCGCGCCGCAACTCCGGAGACCGTTGGTGATGTCGCGGCAATTCCGCTTTTCATCAAGGCGCCAGGCCTGGAGGCCGGCGCAATCGACGACTACCGCGTCGAGACCGTCGACATCCTTCCCACCATCGCCGATGCCCTAGGCATTGTCCTGCCCTGGGAGGCGGACGGTGTGTCCTTGCTCGATCAGCGCCCTGAGCGAGGAAGCACCACTATCACCGGCGGAGGCACGGTCACGTTCGGCGTCGACGGGAAAGAGAAGCTGCAGATCGCTGAACGCAAGATCGAGGCATTTGGCGTCAACGGGCCCTTTGGGCTGACACCGCCCGGCATGCGGGACTTGCTCGGTGCTCGAATAGAGGACTATGACGTCGTGCCATCGACGGACACCACGGTGACCGTCGACGATGTCGCTTTGCTTGCGAATGTCGACACATCCGCCGAGCGTCTTCCCTTGATCGTTTCGGGGGCTGTGACTACCAGTGGAGCGAATTCGGAGGGCAAGATCCTGGCCATCTCGATCAACGGGGAGATCTCAGCCGTCACCGAGTCGTTCCTCGACAAGACGGGGCATCTGGACTACTACGCCCTGCTGCCGCCCGAGAGCCTCCAGGAAGGGTCAAACGAGATCATGGTGCTCGAGGTAGAGGGCAGCGCTCCCAACTTCACCCTCTCCTCGGTCGGCCCGTAGGAGGCCTGACTACGCCTCCGACTGACTGGTCTGGGCTCAATGCGCTCCGACCGAAGCGCCCTCCACATCACTCGACGGAGTCACGAGAGGTCTGCCGTCCAGGTCCCCCTGGCGCGTTTGAAGCGCCGGGCGCAAAAGCTCCATGATCTGATCTGCTCGACGTTCAAAAGTGTGCTCCTGGGCAACCAGGGCAGTGCCCGCCTCGATGATGGCCGCCCTGCGCTCGCGATCTCCGAGGATCTCGCGGACGACCGACTCCAGCTCCGATGGTCCCGAGAACGTGGGCACCAGGTCGCCGAAGACCTCCTTCAAGCCTTCGACTTCGTCGGAGACGACCACCGAGCCTGAAGCCAGGACGTCGAAGATCCGATTCGATATGAATCCGCGTTCTCGCATGTCGGGCCAATGGTCGTTCAGCACCACCCCGGCAGAGGCATAGAGGCCTGCCAACTGCTCGTTTGGAAAATGGCTCTCTCGCACGAATCGCGGTGGGATCCGATTGGTCCAACCCCCTCCGTAGACCGTGAGCGGCATACCCCGATCGATGGCCCAATCCACTGCCGGCCTTCGCTGGCCCCGGCTATTTCCCACGAAGAGGACCTCTGTCTCGAGATCCTCTTGGGTGTCGACCGGGTGAAACCGGCGATGGTCCGTTGCCTGCGGCAGGTAGACGACCGGCGTGCTGAGGCGCCGACCGAGCCAGTCGGCGTGGAGGTGAGACGCTACGAGGACCAGGTCGTACTCCTCGCACTCGCGCTCAGTCACGTCATCGGGGTGGCTGATTATCCAGAGAACATTGATGTGGGCTGCCCTGGGCACATACCTCGACAAGCCCCTGAGGTGAATCACTATGTCTACGTCCTGGCTCGCCGGTAGATCCCATTCGGGAAGGATGTGAACCTCGGTCGTGATTCCAAGCCGGGTGAGAGCGGCCGCCAGCGCGCCTGCGAAATGAGTGTCTCCCCAGCTGCCTTTGACCTCTTCCTTCGGCACCGCGATCTTGATCGCCGCTTTGGGTCGCTCGATGCTCTCAGCAGCCACGCGAACGAACTCGTCGGGCCTTCTCGCGTAGGAATGGTTGGCCAAAACGGTCTGCCGAAGTCGATGTGCCAGATCGGCGCGCTCGGTGTCGTTAGCCAGAAAGTGATCGAGTTGGTCCCGCAAGCTCTTCCTGTCGGTGTAGGTGGGGAGGAACCCGCCAAACATCTCATCGGATCCCTCGACATTGTTGGTGAGCACCAAGGTTCCGGAGGCAAGTGCGTCGAATACCCGAGCGTTGAGGAAAGCGTGCGGGTAGGTGTGGCTCGCCGTGTCGTCGAGAACGACTTTGGTCGATCTATAAACCTCAGGGAGCAGCTCGTAATCGAGGTGTCCCCGCCAATAGCGGGCCGACCGTGGGTCTTTCTCCCAGCCCGTGCCGAAAAGCTGAAATTGCTCGCCCGGGAGAACCTCGAGCATCTGCAGAACGCCTCGACCGTGCCCCCAGTTGTTACCCGTGAAGGTGTAATCGGCTTCAAAACTCGGGGTCACCGGACCGGGCGAGAAACGCTCGACATTTGTCGCCATCGGGATCACCGGCGGATCGAACCTCGAACGCTGTCGGATGTCCTCGGCGCCCTTGTGGCTCGAGGCGACGAGCAGGTCGTATTTGTCGATCCACGGCTGCTCCATCCATCGGTCCACCCAATTGCGCACCCACCCGATGGTGAAGGCGCCCTCCGGGGCAAGCCTGACGTCATAGGAATCTAAGAGTGAGATGACGAGATCGACCTGCTGATCGATCTCGTACCACCCGCCCCGTACCCGCTCTGCGTAGATCACGCTCCACCCGATGGCGGTGAACGCATCTCCGAGCTCGTGCGCTGTGTAGTAGTCGCCCCATCCCTTGGTCGGGTCGTTGTCGGTCAGGGTGATCACGACTCTCTTGGATCGCTTCGGAGACCAGTAGACGCCGCCGGCGAAACGGTCCCTCAGCAGAGACCGCGACAGGCGCGATTCCCATCGTTCGGCAAACCTCAACCGATTGCCGATTCTGTTCACCCGCGTCAGTTCGGCCGCCACTTCGTTTTGAGTTGCAGACTCGTTGTGGAACAGGACGGCTTGCCCGGTGACGACGATCTTCCCGAGATCGCGCAACTTGAGACAGAGGTCCACGTCTTCGGTCCCGTAGACGTAGCCCTCGTCGAATCCCCCAACCGAATGGAAATCTTCCGCCTTCACCATGAGTGCAGCGGCCGTTGCTGCCGGAACCTCGACAACGCCCGCCAGCCCGGCGTCGAGAGGATCGAGCGACGCGATATTGACCACGCGAACGGCCTGATCCCGGAACTCGAAATTGATCCCAAAATGCTGAACAGTGAGGTCGGACTCGGGGATTCCGCGGTCGGGATAGACGAGCTCCGCGCCGCAAGCCACGGTCCCATCGACCTCGACCGCATCCACCATGGCTCCCAACCACCCCGGGTTGATCGGCTCGGTGTCGTTGTTCAGCATCAGGAGAAGCTCCCCGCTCGCAACGGCCGCGGCCTGGTTGTTCCCAGCGGAGAACGAGACGTTGTGATCGTTCGTGACCACCTTCAATGGGAACCCGCGGTCGACCCCGAGGACCTCACCGGTGGCATCCGTGGACCCGTTGTCGACCACGATCACCTCGAACGATCGATAGGTGGTCCCTCCGTCGAGCTTCGCAAGCAGCCGTTCCATGTGTGAAGCCCCATTGCGAGTCAGCACCATGATCGACACCAGGGGCCCGCTCGAACGCTGCGATCCCCCTCGCTGCTCGACGATTTCGCCTTCGAGGACCTGACGCGACTTCCACATCCGTCCGGTTGGGGGTTCCGCCGGCGACCGTCGCTTCGCCCCGGAGAACGGCTGCACGACCGGCCGAGCCAACTCTGCGATGCGTAGGGCAACGCGCACCGACTTCCTCGACCGCAGCCTCTTATACAGGCGCCGAGACGACGCGAGTTGCTTCCTGGTCTCCGCGAGTCGCCCGCGCGCCAACTTGAGATCTGAATTGGATTTCCGAAGGGCATCGCCGAGTCGCTTGGTCTCGGTGGTGCCCGATAGCCGCTCGAGGTCGGTTCGCGCCCGGGTCAATCCGGCCTCTGAGTCCGCCAAGGCGTTCTTCAGCCCATCACGCTCCTTGCGCAGTTGATCCCGATCGCCTTCGAGATCGTTCTTCGCGAGTGCGATCTTGTCCCGCTCGACGGTCATGCTGTACCGAGCACCTATCGATGCATACGTCTCTCGTACCAGGGAAACGAGAGCCGGATCCGCGATCTCGACCAGTCGGCGCAACCGGTCCGGGATCTCTGGCCCCACCGCAACGACCCCCAACCCGTGCTCGTGGGTGAACTCGAAGCTCGGATACCGCTCCTGGACCTCGGCGAGGAACTGGTGAACCCCGAAATCCGCCTTGCGCTCGTTGGTGTCGTGGAGCACGACCACCCCACGCTCCGACATCTTGGGCAGCCAGGCTTCGAAGTCGCCCCGCACGGCCTCGTAGGTGTGAAGCCCATCGATGTGCAGCAGATCGACTGACCCGTCGGCGAACTCTGGCAGTGCCTCGTCGAAGGACCGGCGTAAGAGCTTTGAGAACGAGTCGTAGAACTCGGTGTTCAGCTCTGTGACTGATCGAAAAATGTCCTCCCCATAAGCACCGGAATGCTTGTCGCCGAGCCAATGATCGACTGCAAAACACTCCGTTGACAGCCCGAGTCGTCGAACCGCTTCGCAAAAAGCGAAGTAGGAGACGCCCGAATGGGTGCCGAGCTCGACCAGGACCCGCGGCCTCGTCGCCTCGATCAGCCATCCGGCGAATGGAATGTGCTCGTTCCAAGCCGACTGTGAGCTCACAAGCCTCGGGGGCCATGTGGTCGAGGAGGTGATGAAGTCGGCTAGAGAAGCGATCGGTCGGTTCCTTTTCTCGACAGAGCCCCGATGAAGTGGGCTGGGCGGGAGTGTATCGGCGAGGCCTCGGTCCCCTGGCCCACCCGGCAATGGCGGGCAAGCCTTGGAAGCTCGGGTTGTGGTGTCCCGTCACAACCACCCGCGCTCGGGTTACCGTCCCGGCGATGCTCGGACGCAGCGCGACGCCTTTGCCCGACGTTTTCGTGCTGGAGCCGGACTACTTCGAGGACCATCGCGGCTTCTTCTACGAGAGCTGGAACCAAGCCGAGCTCGAGAGCGTGACCGGGCCTTTCGTCCAAGACAACCATTCTGGCTCCAAGCGAGGAGTCCTCCGCGGCCTCCACTTCCAGCTGCCTCCACGGGCCCAAGGAAAGTTGGTGCGCGTAATCGCGGGTGCCGTATTCGATGTGGCCGTTGACATCCGTCGCTCTTCGGAGACGCACGGGCTGTGGTTCGGAATCGAACTGACGGCATCGAACCGCAAGCAACTCTGGCTGCCTCCTGGCTTTGCACACGGCTTTCTCACGCTCTCAGATTGGGCCGAGGTCCTCTACAAGACCACCGACTACTACGCACCGGAGTTCGACCGAACGGTGCGCTGGGATGACCCCGACATCGGAATCGAATGGCCCATCGACGGTGCCCCTATCCTGTCCGAAAAGGACGCAGCTGCCCCCCTCCTGAGGCACGCCGAGGTGTTCTCTTAGGCCGGGCGCCCGAATGGAGGTCGAGGTTGGGACGTCGCTATCTGGTGACCGGGGGTGCCGGGTTCATCGGCTCGAATTTCATTCGCTACGTCCTGGCGAACGAGCCGGGATCATTTGTCACCAACCTGGATGCCCTCACCTATGCAGGGGTCGAAGCCACCGCCAAGGAGCTCGACGGCCTTGGCAATCACACCCTCGTCCACGGGGACGTCCGAGACGCTGATCTGCTCGACCGGCTTGATGCCCGACCATGACGTGGTGGTTCACTTCGCGGCAGAGAGCCATGTAGACCGGTCGATCGAAGGCCCGGCTGTCTTTCTCGAGACCAACGTTGTGGGGACCGGCGTCCTCGTGGACGCGGCCAGCAGGCACAAAGTCGCAAGGTTCATCCACGTGTCCACCGATGAGGTATACGGGTCGATACACGACGGCTTCGCATCGGAAGATGCACCCCTCGCCCCGTCATCGCCGTATTCCGCCTCGAAGGCGGCATCCGATCTGGTAGCCCGCTCCTATGAAGTCACATTCAGCTATCCGGTGATCGTGACCCGATGCACAAACAACTATGGGCCGTACCAGTTTCCGGAGAAGGTGATCCCCCTTTTTGTCACCAACCTCTTGGACGACAAGCGGGTCCCCCTGTACGGAGACGGCCGCAACGAGCGGGACTGGCTGTATGTCGAGGATCACTGCTCCGCCCTCCACCTCTTGGTCGAGCACGGTTCGCCAGGTGAGATCTACAACATCGGCGCCAACGAGCAGCTGCCGAACATCGAGTTGACAAAGAGAATCCTCGCCGGCCTGGACCGTGATGAGTCGTGGATCGAGCCAGTTGCGGATCGCCCCGGTCACGATCTCCGGTACGCGGTCGACTCATCGAAGCTCCGGGCCCTCGGATGGGAGCCGGCGCATTCTTTCGCAGAGAGACTTGACGACACCATCCGCTGGTACCAGGACCGCGAGGATTGGTGGCGGCCCTTGAAGGCCCGATCGTGAAGGGAATCGTGCTCGCAGGTGGGACGGGCAGCCGGCTCGACCCGATCACACGGGTGGCCTCCAAACAGCTCCAGCCCGTATACGACAAGCCAATGATCTATTACCCGCTGGCCACGCTGATGGAAGCCGGGGTTCGGGAGATCTTGCTCATCACCACCCCACATGACCTCCCGAGGTTCGAGGAGTTGCTTGGATCCGGCGAGCGGTTCGGGATCAGGTTGGAATACGCTCCCCAGCCGGAGCCTCGGGGCATCGCCGAGGCATTCATCATCGGCGCCGACTTCATCTCCGGTGACCCGGTCGTCCTGATCCTCGGCGACAACATCTTCTATGGCGCTCTTGGCCTCGATCAGAGGATCGCCCATCTCGGACCGGGTGCGGTGATCTTCGGATATCCGGTGCGAGATCCCGAGCGATATGGCGTCGTGGAGTTCGACGACGCCGGACGGGTGCTCAGTCTCGAGGAGAAGCCTGCTCAACCCCGTTCGAAGTTCGCGATCCCTGGGCTCTACCTGTACGACGGTGGGGTGGTGGAAATCGCGAGTCGGCTTGCACCCTCGGCGCGGGGCGAGAGGGAGATCACCGATGTGAACCGGGTCTACCTGGAACGGGGCGAGCTCCAGGTTTCGATCCTCGACCGTGGTGTCGCCTGGTTGGACAGCGGGACGCACGACAGCCTCCTCGACGCCGCAAACTTCGTGGCGACAGTCGAACACCGGCAGTCGATCAAGATCGCCTGCTTGGAAGAAGTCGCCCTCAAAGCCGGGTTCCTCGATCGCGGCACCTTCGGTGAGATCGTCCGGGGCCTGCCCAACTCCAGCTACCGGCAATATCTGGAGCGGGTCCTCGAAGAGTCTTGAGCCCGCACGTCTTGCTTCTCGGCGGCTCGGGCCAGGTGGGCACGGCGTTGTCCAAGCGTTTGGAGAAGGTCACCGCGCCCGCCAGGAAGAGTTTCGACCTCGCCGCTGTCACCGCCGACGATGTGCGACGACTTATCCGTGTCACTGATGCCGACGTGGTCATCAACTGCGCCGGATACACCGCCGTGGATCGTGCCGAAGACGAGCCAGACATTGCCCTGCGTATCAACGGGGAAGCGGTCCGCCTGCTTGCCGAAGCCACGGCCATCGAGTCGGTGCCGTTGGTCACCTTCTCCACCGACTACGTGTTCAACGGTCGATCGAGTGAGCCTTACCTCGAGTCGTCGACCCCAGATCCGGTCAATACCTACGGAGCGTCGAAACTCGCCGGGGAACGATCCTCCATCGAAGCCAATCCGCTCTCACTCGTGATCCGAACCTCGTGGGTCGTCTCAGATACCCATCCCAACTTCGTGGCGACCATGCTCCGCCTAGCCAAAAGCGGTGAGCCATTCCAGGTCGTGTCCGACCAACACGGATGTCCAACCATCGCCGACGACCTCGCTGCAGCGACCATCAGCGCGCTGAGCGAGTCGATCACAGGGCTCCTTCATCTGACCAATCAAGGGCCTGCCACCTGGTTCGAACTAGCAGTCGAGGCCGTCGGCTCGGCCGGTCTCGACCCGGGCCTGGTCCTGCCGTGCTCGACCGCAGACTTTCCAACCCGGGCCAAACGACCTGCATACTCGGTGCTCGAATCAGAACGACTGGAGCATCTCGCGGTGAGTCCGCTTCCTGGATGGAGGAGCTCACTTCCGGACCTGGTTGCCCGTCTTCAGGAAACTCCGCATGTGTGACAAAGGGGTTTCATGCTGAGACTCGCCGCAGGAATGGCGCTACCCGCTCCACAAAGCGCCTAGGGCTGAAGGAATCCTCGACCACAGCGTGTGACCTCGCCACTTGATCGGCGTGTCGGCGAGGATCGCGGTGAAGCTCACGCACCAGGCCAGTTGCTCGATCAGGTTCGGCATACAGTGCCGCCTCCCCGAACGTTTTCTCATAACGGTCGGGAAGAATGGCCACGGCGCCACTGGCGATCGCCTCCAGGATGGAGCGACCAAAAGCCTCCACCCCGTTTGGATTGTCGAAGTACACGTAATAGGCGATCCCGGCGAGGAACTCGTGGAGAGAGACGGCGCCCCGCCTCAACACCGTCCAATTGGCGGGCTTCGCTTGCTCACCAAGAAGCGAAGGGATGACTCGAAAGCCGCCCATCATCCTCACCTCGATGTCATCGCTCTCGGGGTAGACCGCCAGCAGATCCTCGCCGCTCTCGGGGAACTTCATCGCCTCGTCGGCAGACCACCGCCCGATGGGCACCGGGCCCTCCGTGACCGCTGGGCGTTCCACCGCCCAGTCCCGTACATCGATGATCGCGGGGTCGTCGAAGTCCGCCAACCAAACGGCTGGAACTACGGATTCCAGCATCGATCGGATCACCGGGCTCTGGGGGACCCATATCGGATCACACCCGAACAACGCACGGGCGTTCTCGGTGCAGTCCTCCACGAGATAACGCCGCCTCGCTCCGTCACGATCGGCAGGTGCCTGGTTGGCGACGATCCACATCATCGAGGCGTCCCAGTTGGAATGGCCGGCGGGCGGGAACTGAAGGATGGTCGGATCCCTGACGATCACCAGATCGGCGGTCACGTCGTCATCGAGATGTACGAAGTCGACGACGCCATCGTGGATCAGCTCGCGGACCGGGTCGCACAGAGGTGGCCGGCGCCTCTCCATCATGAACCGGAGCGACTCGACGTGGGCGATCCCCAGTCGCAGTCCCTGCCCCGAAACGGCACCGATCTCGGCAAGCATGGAGCGCTGCTGGGCGGCGAGAGCGCGCCAGTCACCCACGAACACCAGGTCGTACGCGCTGTTCGGCGGGGAGTGAAACTGCAGCCTCTTGGGGCTGGGAAATCGCCGCCTGGTCTCGTGTAGCGGCAGGTACGAGACTTCGCCTTCGGCTATTCGTCGATGCCAATGCTCGAAGGCCGCCCGATACGCGAAGCGGGACTGATGGTGCCATCCGGGCCTCGCATCCGCCACCGGAGAGTGACTCGTTGCCCGTCCTAACTACCGCGAGGCCGAGCCCACTCATAGGTAGGTAGACGTCACCGAAGACGAGGGAGATCCTCTTCAGATACTCGTCGTCCGCGCCCCGGCGCACTTCGTCGATGAAACCGATCCGCGAGACGACCGATGGAGCGCGGAACAGCATCGAGGAAACGTTGATCCGCTGTAGAGGATGGCCAACTCTGGTGAGCATCAGGTTCGAGTTGCCTCGAACGCACTCGCTGGTTGTGACCATGAGCGAATCGTCATCCAGCAGCGGTTGCACCTGGAGCTCGATCCGCCTGGGGTGGGACCAGTCATCGGAGTCTTGAAAAGTGACGAAATCGCCCTGGGCCTGATCGAGGCCGACATTGCGCGCGTGGTACGTGCCCTGGTTCTCTTCCAGGTGGAGCAAGCGGATCCTTGGGTCGAGACCAGCTACGTCCTCCAGCAAACTCCGATACTCGGACGGTGACCCGTCATCGATCACCAGGAGCTCCAGCTGGGTCCAGGTCTGCCCGATCAAGGATCGAACTGCAGTCCGCAGCCCGTCGTCAGGACAGAAGGCGGTGACGATCACCGTCACCGTCGGGCCATCCTCGATCCCGCGAGAGCGGGAGCCCATTGAGTCGATCAAATGGGGACAGGTCTGGGGTGTCGAGGAGAGCAATGCCCCCTGCAGCGGCGTCCTCGAATCCCATGCATCGGGCAAACGAGTTGAGCCAGCGATCCTTGGCTTCGCCTACCCCGTTGGCCATGAATGGGTTGAGCAGGTCGGTGACCAACATGAGACGGTCCGTGTCGCTCAATTCGAGGGCCCTCAGGCGTCGGCTGAGCCCGAGGCGGTCCCCAGACTCGAGCAGGGACTCGGCGTAGATCTTCGCCATCGTCGAGTCGAACGACGCCACCCCGTCGCGGTCCTCCAACCATTTGAAGAGAGAAACAGCGTTGGTGAGATCATCTTCTTCGATCGCCTGTAGAGCCAGGACCCGGGCCAGTTGGCTCACCCAGTGCGGGTCGATCGAATCGACGGTGCCGGCACTACGGACGCCCGAGCCGGGCAAGGGGTCGTCCGTCGAGAGCTCGACCAGTTGGTCGAGATCTAGCGTCCCACCTGAGGCCAGATGAGCAAGGATCTCACGTCCCGCCAGCGAGCGGGTGCGCAACACCGTGGCGGGCAGCGCCAGGTGACGGCTTGTCGCAATGCTCGCGTAGTAATCCAGAACGGGGCGGCGGATGAGCTACACCCGGCTCACGGAAGAACGTCACCACCGGCGTCCACGGCCTTGAGCCCGCCTCTCGCCGGGACGTCGCTGAAAGCGCCTTGTTCGGTGGCGAATGCGCGCAAGGTCTCGCTCATCTCCGCATAGACCGCATCGAGATGAGTCAGGAACTGATCCTTCGTCAACTTGATATCCGCAGCATCGGCGACCCGAGCCTGTTCCAGCTCGGCAAGGCTGAGCCGCGTCGAGGACACCTCGGACATGAGGTCGGCGAGTCGGACAGTCATACGGTCGATTGATGCCACCTGGGCTCTGCTGGCAGCGGTCAGTTCCCGATGACTCGTGACGACGACCAGCAGGACCAAGACGAGGATCGCCACTCCGGCGATGACGGCGAGAGCCCATCGAGAAGTCAGGGCAGCGACCGCTGCGGCGATAGCGAGCACCGCGCCCGTCGCTGGGACCGCATACTTGCTGGCGAGAAAGGAGCGAACGAGTCGGCTCATATCTATCGGCACGATACCAACCGGCACCGGCTCGCCTCCCTTTGGCTCGCGGATGAACGGGCGCCGAAACCGACCCCCGCTAACGTCGGCTCCCCTCGACGAAGCTCCGTTTCAAGATGAGAGACAAATTGGCCCGCGTCTCGCGGCGACTCGTCCCCCGCTCGGTCCGTGAAAAGGGGCTCAGCCAGCGCCGGTACGGCCCTGATGTCTTCCTCCGATCCGTCGGCGGTCCCTTTCGATACGTCATCGATCGGCCGCAGATCGACGATCTCGACGCCTACCAGCACAACCTTGCGCTGATCCTGGAGTTGCTCGAAGCCAGGGAACTCGAGAACTTCCTGGTATCGGCCCCAGAGGGGATGAGCAAGCCGGTGGTCGGGATGCCACGGACATCCGCCACGGCGCTCCTGGCGGCGATCGCTGAGAAGGCGAAGGAGGTCCCGATCTACGTCTCCGGGCCTGGCAGGGGGACCACGCTGGCAACATCGATCTCGCCTCAGCAGATCGAGGCCCTCACCGATCCCGATGGGCGTATCGGTGTTTTTTGTCTGCTTCGGAACTCAGACTCGGGGCGCCTGTTCGATGACCGCTACGGCACCGTCGTCGAAGTGTGGTCTGAGTCGAGCGGTTCGCTGAGCCGCGCCGGCGCCACGCAGTCCGCAGTGATCACTCCCGATTCGAGACGGGAGCCGCGACCGATTGTTGCTCATGGGTTGCAGGCATCAACGTTCGCCCCGCTCGACCAGGTGACCATGTTCTCCGTCGACTTCCCGATCGATGCGGTCTACATGTGGGTCGATGGATCCGACCCCGAGTGGCAGAAAAGGAAGGCCGAACGCCTCGGATCGGCACCCCCCATCGACCGACGGCAGGCCGAAGCGGCGGGCCTGTACCGCCAGTTCGACGAGCTTCGGTACTCCCTTCGCGCCCTGGAACGATATGCCCCCTGGGTGCGGACGGTGTATCTGGTTACCGACCGTCAGCGCCCGGCATGGCTGGACGAGACAGAGACCAATCTCCGCGTCGTGGACCACACGGAGATCCTTCCCGAGTCGGCATTACCCACCTTCAACTCGCATGCGATCACGGCGGCGTTGCATCACATCCCCGGGCTCTCCGAGCACTTCCTCGTGGTGAACGACGACATCATGTTTGGGCGACCGACGCGTTCCGAGCGCTTCTTCAATGGCAATGGGATCGGGCGGTTCTTCCTCTCCAAGTCGGTCATCTCCGACAAGCCGGTCCTCGCCCACGAGAAGGCTCGCGTGTTCACCTGCGACCTCATCGAGGGGATGACAGGAAGTCGCCCCACCAATGTGTTCCGGCACACCCCTCACGCCTTCAACAGGGAATTGCTCGCCGATCTGGAACAGGAGCTCGCCGCCGAGTGGAAGGCCACGATTCACAACCCGTTCCGGTCCCCAACCGACATCGTCCCGTCGTACCTCCACCATTACGTGGCTTACCACCGCCGGCTCGCGATGCCGGCCCAGATCTCTTACAGCTACTTCGCCCTCGGGTCCAAGACCGGAAGAGCGCAAATGCGGGAATACCCCGGCTCGGAGCCGACCGAAGTCGTGTGCATCAACGAGCCTGGTGACAACACGAGCCCCACATCCGACGACGTAGCGGGCCTGGTTCGATTCCTGGAAGGGCAACTCCCCCGCCCTTCTGCTTACGAACGCGCGGGCTGACCAGCCCATCCCTCGAGGATCGCCACGAACCGCCGTCCGCTCAGCTCCCAGTTGTAATGCTCCTCCGCGGCGCGGTGCCCGTTGGCGCCGAGCTCCTCCCGACGGTCCGGGTCCGCAACGAGGGTGGATACGACGTCGGCCACCGCCTGCGGGTCTCCAAATGGCACCACGAACCCGCAGTCGTGCCGTTCGACGATCTCCACGGCAACAGGAAGCGGAGTCGTGATGACAGGAACCCCCCTCGCCATGTACTCCACCACCTTGGTCGGTCTCGACTGCCGATAGTTGGGCAGGTCATGGAGCAGCGAAAGGCCGGCAAGGGCACCTTCGATCTCGTCCAGTGCGTGGTCGTTGGCCATCCGTCCGTGCCATGTCACCAGGTGAGCCCTCTCCGCTGCCTCGAGGTCGCTCACCACGTCCGAGTCGGCGTCCCCGTAGAGGTGCAGGGCGACTCCCGGCGGCAACTTCGGCCCGAGCGCCACCAGTTCTCCGCTCCCCCGGCCCACAGAGTGTCGGCCCAAGTGAACCACCCGATCTGCACCGGGTGCCCTGACCGTCTTGGGCACCCAGGGCTCGTTGGGAACGACGAAGTGGTGTCCGGAAAACCGGCCGGAGTATGCCTCGTCGGCCAGGAGCAGGTGAACCCGTTTCGCTGCGATCGACTCGGTGGCGTGGATCAGAGCCCGAACCGGGGCCCGCAGGAATGATGGAAGCCACGCCTTGTCCGGGAGCGCAGCAGCCGGGTCTTCCTCCACATCCCAGACTCTCGGGATTCCGGCGCCGCCGAGAGCGACGAGAAGTTCCGGATCATGGACCATGACCAGGTCGTGGTTGGCAACCTCCTCCCGAATCACCCGCCGCGCTGCGGCCAGAGCCGCTAGCCGGCTCCGATCATGAGCCCGGGGGAGATCGATGGCGCGAATCGAGTCTGGGGGTGACACGCCGGTCGCCTCCCACGGAGCGGCCAGGGTGACTGAATGGCCCGCTCTCAGCAGGGCCGCTACCTCGCGGTGGAAGATCCGGGCGTCGTCGGGCCTATGGACAACAGTGACCGCGAGCACCCGCATGTCGATCGGTCAGTCGGTGGGGTCGTCGGCGGTGTAGGCGGCAACGACTTCGTCCGCCGGGCCGTCCGCCACAATCGACCCGTGTTCCATCCAGATCACGCGACTGCATGAGTCCCGGATCTCATTCAGGTTGTGGCTGACCAAGAGGACGGTCCCGGCATGCTCACGAATCTCCTTGATCCGCGCTGCACTGCGCCTCTTGAAATCCTTGTCGCCGACTGCCAATGCCTCGTCGATGAGCAGGATCTCGGGATCGACCGCGGTGGCGATGGCGAATCCGAGTCGTGCCTTCATCCCCGACGAATAAGTCTCCATCGGGAGGTCGATGAAGTCCTCGAGGCCGGCGAACTCGATGATCGACTGTTCGTGGGCTACGACCTCGTCCCCCGACATCCCCAAGGCCAGGCCACCGATCATGATGTTGCGCCGACCCGAAACCTTCGGCCTGAGCGCTGCCCCGACCCCGAGCAGCATGGGACGGCTCTTGGCAAAGACCGCCCCAGAGGTCGGCGGGAGCATCCCGGCGACCGCTCGCAACAGGGTGCTCTTCCCGGACCCGTTGGATCCGATGACTCCGACGACCTGGCTCAAACCGACCTCGAACGAAACTCCGCGGACCGCCTCGATTGCCCGAAAGGCTCGTGGCTTGAACCCACTGGTGAATACGTCCCGCAACCCCGTCCTTCTCTGCTCGTACACCCGGTAGGTGACGCATATGTCGTCGACCAACAGTGCCAGGGGCACCCTGGCAGGAGTGGGCACAGTGGTTGGCTCGGCGACCTGGTCAACCACGGCCGTACCTCGGCTCACCGGCCCGGAAGAAAAGGAATCCCACCACGAGAAGGGCCACGCTCCAGGCGATTGCTGAGATGATCACCGCCTGGGGAAGCGGCTCGGCCAAGACCGCGTATCTGGCCAGGGTGAGGAAGGCGTAGATCGGATTGGCGTAGAACAGTGCCAGGAATCGAGGGTTGCTGACCACATCCTGAACCGAGAACAGAACTCCCGATCCGTAGAACAGGATGCGGAACAGATACGGGAGCACGTTCTGGAAGTCGTGGAACATGTCGCTGATGCGGGCGGCTGCAAAGGCACCACCCAGGTTGAACAGCGCCTGCACCGCGTAGATGACCGGGAGCAGGAGCCAGGTGAGGAGGGGCGGCTGACCGCTCAGCATGGCGATGATCAGCATCACCGCTATCGACGGGATCAAGAGGAGGATCTGCTCCACCACCTCGGAGATGGGGAGGATGGCCCGTGGGAAGTAGATGGAGCGGATCAGGCCACTGTTGCCCGTGATCGAGCCCGATCCTTGCTGGATCGAGCTCTGGGTGAATCTGAATCCAAAGATGCCAATGGACAGGAAGGCGATGAAATTGTCCACCCCACGGTCTGTGTTCAGCAGCACCCCGAAAATCAGGTAGTAGACCCCGATCATCATCAGGGGGTTGAGGATGTGCCACAGGTTCCCGAGGAGCGTGTCCATGTGGGTGGCCTTCAAGTCGGCCACCGGCACCGCGATCGCGTACTCCCGCCGAGCCCACAGGTCCCGCAGGTAGGCAAGGAGCCCGGGAGCGCCACCCAGGCGCATCAGTTCGGCTGTCGGGGGGGTGGGTTGACTCATGTGGTGCAACGCGTCGAATCTCGGTGAGAACCCGGCGGTAACGGAGAATCCTAACGGAACGCCCCGCGTGAGCCGTTGTGCCCGTGCTGTCAGCTGGGCTGGGAGAAGGCCGACCCGGTCGCGATCCCCAGACCCCAGATCCCTGGCTGCGCCCGTGCCGACGTCACGTCATCTCGCCCATCACCATTGAGGTCACCTACGAGGTGCGTGGTCCATCCACCGCTCGGGGAGAAGGTGGTCCAAACGGCATTGCTGAAGCCGGTCCCCGTGGAGCGCGACACCACCCAGTTGCCTGATCCCGGGTGATAGTTGGCTATGTCGTCCCGACCGTCTTCGTTGAAGTCGCCGACCCGCTGCGCGGACCAGCCCGACTTGGTGGAGAACGTCGACCAAACGCTGTTGGAGAAGCCCGTCCCTGTGGAGCGCGACACCACCCAGTTCCCTGTGCCCGGGTGATAGTTGGCGATGTCATCGAGGCCATCACCGTTGAAATCGCCAGCCCGCTGGGTGAACCAACCCGACTTGGTGGAGAACGTCGACCACACCGAGTTCTTGAACCCGGTGCCGGTGGAGCGGGAGACGACCCAGTTGCCGGTACCGGAGTGATAGTTGGCGATGTCGTCGAGGCCATCACCGTTGAAATCGCCGACCCGCTGCATTGTCCAGCCCGACTTGGTGGAGAACGTCGACCACACCGAGTTGCTGAAGCCGGAGCCGGTCGACCGCGATACCACCCAGTTTCCGTTCGAGGGGTGGTAGTTGGCAATGTCATCCCGGCCGTCACCGTTGAAATCCCCCACCAACTGAGAGCCCCAGCCGCTCTTGGTCGAGAAGGTCGACCAAACGCTGTTGGAGAAGCTCGTCCCTGTGGAGCGCGACACCACCCACTTTCCGGTCCCGGGGTGAAAGTTGGCGATGTCGTCGCGACCGTCCTCGTTGAAGTCCCCCACCAGTTGCGAGCTCCAGCCGCTCTTCGTAGAGAACCTGGTCCACTCGGAGCCGAGCAAGGTTCCTGACGAGTACCCGAGGACCCACCACGAGCCGTCGACGCTGGAATAGGCGGCGACTTCTTCACCGGAGTCCGCGTCGAAGTTCCCTTCGACCAGTCGGGAGAAGGATGATGGGAAGAGGCCCGAGATGTTCGTCACGTAGTGGGACCTCAGCCCGAGTGCGGTCCGCAATTGATTGCCGCTGAACGCCTGACTCGTGGTGACGCCGCCTTTGAGGCCGGTGAACACGATCGAGGCCGGGCTCCCGGAAGCGAATTTCGGTCCGAAGCCGAACGACAGCACCGAATCGAACCCGAGCTCCTGTGCGAAGACACTCTTGGTGAAGGTCTTCGGGGGATCCCCCCACGCCGACCATGGTCTGGCGCCCGGGTCGGAGGTCGACCTCAGGTAGCTGCGCGGCGTCCCGCCCCACATGTCCTCGTTGTTCTCGGTACGCCCTCCCGATGCCGAGAAGTAGTAGGCCTCGATTGCGCGGTCACCAGTAGAAGGATGGATGATGACCATTCCCGCGGTGCTGTCGACCGCAGCCTTCCATTTCGCGCCCCAGCCGTTGCCTTCGCCTTCCTTGGACCATCCGACGTATGCCTGGTCGAGGGTGCTCGCGTAGAGATGGCAGCCACAGGCGATCATTCGCTGGCTCGAGATCGGGTTGCGGGCCCGACCCGCCTGGACTGCGTAAGTGCGACCCGCGATTGCCTGGGCTCGTAGGGCCTCGTTCTGCCATGACGAAGGCATCTCTCCCAGTCCGTACAGGTATTGCTCCAAGCCGACGTCGACCGTGACGTGGATCCGACTGCTGTTGTTGGGGACCTGGAGAAAAACGATCTTGCCCCGGGCGTAGAGGCGGTTGAGTGCGGGGACCGAGACCTTGGTGGCCGGCTGGTTGGCCCATGTGATCTGACCCTGGCATGGCCCGGTAGTGCCCACAGCGGTGGATCCCTCGAAGAACCGGCAGACGCCTGGTGCCGTAACCCGTAACGACCAGTTCTCAGCAGGACCGGCGCTGCCCTGGGAGACACAAGTGCCGGTGCCGAGGCACAGTTGAACCTCCCCACCGACGGGAACGAAGTCGAGACGGGTCTGACTCTGGGCGATCCCGATTCGAAGCGGGTTGGGGTGGCCGGTGACGGCACCTTGACCGGCGATGCCGATGCTCGTCCCGCTGTAGAAGTGTTGGACGATCTCTTCAGCGCTGGCGCCGTTATCGGCCATCGCCTGGGCGCCGTATTGCGACATACCGATCCCGTGGCCCCAACCTCCGCCATCAACAGTGACCACCTCTGCCGCGAGGGCAGGAAGTGCGCCCAGAAAAGCCAGGAACAGGGCTACAGAGAGGGTTAGAGCGGGTTTCATCGGCGTTGCGGACCGTCCATGGTTAGATCGGCACTCAGATTCGGCCCTTTAGGTATCGCCAAAAGGATGCCGATCCTGAGGTGACACCAACCCCGGATGGGGATAGAGCTTTTGTCGTTGTTACGAATCGGGCTGCCGGCCGCACTCCTCCTCGGTCTTATCGGCGCTCCATTGCCCGGGGCCGCGGCCGAAGCCGGCCCGGCCGTAGAGCCCCTGAGGGTCATGGTCCAACTCGACGACGGGTCGTGGGAGGCACGAACTGTGCACCCCGGACCTCCATCAGAGCTCTTGGCCCTGACCCAAAGTAGCGACATCCTCGACATACGACCGATGCGCGTCTATTCCCAGCTGGGGGCGTCCGTACCCCCTTCGGATCCGACTTATCCAAGCCAGTGGCACTTGACCAGGAACCAGGCACCGCGAAGTTGGCGACATGGCGACGGCTCTGGAGTGACAGTCGCAGTCATCGACTCGGGCGTCGCTCCAACGAGCGACCTCGCCTGCCACAGCTACGTCGCACCCTTCGACTTCCGACCGGGAGGTGGGCCTTTCCTTCCGAGCGACTCCAACGGCCATGGCACATTCGTCACCGCGGTGCTCGCCGAGTGCACCGACAATGCCCTGTCTGGGGCGGGGACGGCTCCCGGGGTGACTGTGATGCCAATTGGAGTGCTCGACTCCTCAGGGCTGACCGACACCTTCTCGATCTATCAGGCCCTGTATTGGGCTCTCGATCACGGCGCTGACATCGTCAATCTCTCGCTTGGCCTCTCCTGCACCGACAGCTACCCCGCCTGCAGCGACCCCGCACTCAACAGCGCGATCTCCGACCTCGTGGACGCAGGAGTTGTGATCGTGGCGGCAGCCGGGAACGACGGCTCCGGGCACCTCGCCTACCCGGCCAACCACCCGTCTGTGGTCGCTGTGGGTGCATCGTCCTACGACGCCCAAAGGGCCGACTACTCGAGTTTCGGAAGCGGCCTCGATCTGGTCGCCCCAACTGGCGACTCCGGCGACCCGACCAATCGTCGCGGCGTGATCCACCAAGGGGTCTCCGGAGATCGACTCGCGCAGGGGACTTCGTTCTCGGCGCCCCAGGTTGCCGGGGCGTTGGCCATTCTCCGCTCGGCCGGCTTCTCGTCGGTTGCCCAGGCTTGGACGGCCCTTCTCCAGTCCGCCGACGACATCTCCTCATCCGGGTACGACACGGCGACGGGTCACGGCGATTTGAGGATCCGTGAGGCTCTCGCCTGGGGAGGAGCGGGAATCACACCGCCCATCGCCGACGCCGGAAGCCAGGTGGTCGGCGACTTCACAGGCGAAGGTCGCAGCGATGCTCTGACCTACGACAAGCGCTTCGGGCGCTGGTGGGCGCTGGTCGCCGACGGCCTGGAGTTCGTTCCCGACGAGTGGACCCGACTCTCGACCGTGACCGGCTGGTCGTCCCGGCTGGTCGGAGACTTCAACGGCGACGGGCGTGATGACCTCGCCAGCTATCACCCCGGCACCGGGAATTGGGTCGTCTCCCGCTCCACCGGCTCTGGATTCACCAACAGCGTCTGGTCCACTTTCTCCACCAAGACAGGGTGGGCCCGGCATGTCGTCGGGGACTTCAACAACGACGGGCGGGATGACATCGCCAACTACCACCCCTCGAACGGAAACTGGGTCGTCTCCCGGTCCACCGGGAGCGACTTCTCAAACTCGGTGTGGTCCACTTTCTCCACCAAGACAGGGTGGGCCCGACAACTGGTCGGCGACTTCAACGGGGACGACCGCGACGACATCGCCAACTACCACCCCGGCTCCGGGAATTGGGTCGTCTCGCGATCGACCGGCAACGGGTTCTCCAGTCGGACCTGGTCGAACTTCTCGACCAAGAGCGGCTGGTCCCGACAACTCGTCGGCGACTTCAACGGGGACGACCGCGACGACATCGCCAACTACCACCCCGGCTCCGGGAACTGGGTGTTGTCACGCTCGACGGGGAGCGACTTCTCCAACTCGGTGTGGTCGACGTTCTCGACCAAGACCGGCTGGAACACGCAAGCCGCGGGCGACTTCAACGGGGACGGCCGGGATGACATCGCCAACTACCACCCCGGCTCCGGGAATTGGGTGATCTCACGCTCCACTGGAGGTGGATTCACCAATTCGGTGTGGTCCACGTTCTCGACCAAAACCGGGTGGAGCGCCCAGCTGGTCGGCGACTTCAACGCCGATGATCGCGCCGATGTCGCCAACTACCACGCAGCAAACGGAAGCTGGGTGGTCTCCCGATCGACCGGGGCTGGGTTCACCAACCGGGTATGGCACGACTGACCTGGGGGAACGTCACGCCGATGCCGGTGTTGCCGTCAAGGTCTGAACCAGGTTTACCCTCCCGATCAGTGTTCTCGGGTCGTCCCCAAATCCTGCGCCTCCTAATCCTCATTGGCACGGCGGTGAGCCTCGTCGTCACAATGTCGCCGCTGGCCCAGGCAGAGGTGGAGGGACCGCACGTCTATCTGCAACGGGACGACGACGGCCGCTTCCTCCCGGTCTACAGGACACCCGCCGGGACCACGACGCTGTCGTCGTTGAACACCATCACCGCTCCTGCCCTTTCCCCGGACGGCAACCGGGTGGCATTCTCAGGGACGGTGGGGGGAACTATGAGGGCCTGTACGCGATCTACCTCGTCAACGTGTCCGGCTCGGGACTGACTCGAGTCACCGACGCCGACTACGGCGAATTTGATCCGGCCTGGTCACCGGACGGTGTGCATATCGCTTTCAGCGCCAACACCACGGGGTCGCTGAGCAAGACCTCCTGCTGCCGACTGGGCATCGTGAATATCTCCAGCGGAAATGTCGCGTTCGTGACCTCTGCGATCGGAGCAGTTCGCCCCGACTACTCACCGAGCGGCAGCCTGCTCGTATTCGACACTCCCACCGGGGTGTTCACCATGCCCGCTTCGGGCGGAACACCGACGTTGAGGGCGAGTGGCGGACGGGATGCGGCCTTCTCGCCCGATGGGCAGCGGATCGTTTACCTGGCCGGCAACACCATCCGGTCGGTGAGTGCCAGTGGCGGCTCGGCCACCACCCTGTACTCGACAACCCGGGCCCTCGAGTCACCCGCGTGGATAGGTGACCGCATCTACTTCGTCGAGCACGCCGGCGCCGGGTACGACGGCCGGCTGAGCGTCAGCCACCGCAGTATCAGCTCCAGTGGCGGCGGTCTCGTGGTCGAGCGGAACTTCGGCCAGCAGGTTGCGGAGCTCTCGATTCGAAAGCTCACTGCGGCCCGTGTCGCCGGCCGTTTCACCAACGATGACCAGTTCGACCTCGCCAACTACGACCCTGCCAGCGGCGACTGGCTGGTGTCGCGCTCCACCGGGTCGGGATTTTCCAACAACGTGTGGGGCACCCTCTCCCCCGCGACCGGTTGGAGCGACCACCTTGTCGGCGACTTCAACAATGACGGCCGGGATGACATCGGCAACTACCGACCGGCTTCGGGAAACTGGGCCGTCTCCCGTTCCACAGGCGGCGGATTCTCCAGCACGGTGTGGACCACCTTCTCCACCAAGAGCGGATGGACCTCGCAGGTCGTGGGCGACTTCAACAACTCCGGAGGCGACGACATCGCCAACTACCACCCCAGCACCGGGAAATGGGTCGTATCCCGCTCCACCGGCTCGTCGTTCACCAACGACGTGTGGACCACCTTCTCCACCAAGAGCGGATGGACCTCGCAGCTGGTGGGTGACTTCAACAACTCCGGAGGCGACGACATCGCCAACTACCACCCCAGCACCGGGAAATGGGTCGTATCCCGCTCCACCGGCTCGTCGTTCACCAACGACGTGTGGACCACCTTCTCCACCAAGAGCGGATGGACCTCGCCAATTGGTCGGTGACTTCAACGGGGACAACCGGGACGACATCGCCAACTACCACCCCAGCACCGGGAACTGGGTCGTCTCCCGCTCCACCGGCAGCGGATTCTCAAACAAGGTGTGGACCACCTTCTCCACAAAGAGCGGATGGACCCGCCAATTGGTCGGTGACTTCAACGGGGACAACCGGGACGACATCGCCAACTACCACCCCAGCACCGGGAACTGGGTCGTCTCCCGCTCCACCGGCAGCGGATTCTCGAGCACGGTGTGGACCACCTTCTCCACCAAGAGCGGATGGACCTCGCAGCTGGTGGGTGACTTCGACGACGACGGCCGGGACGACATCGCCAACTACCACCCCAGCACCGGGAACTGGGTCGTCTCCCGCTCCACCGGCAGCGGATTCTCCAATTCGGTATGGACGTCGGTGGACTGATGCTCGACACGGTGTACAGGGGCGAGGAGACCGCGGCACCTTGAGCCTCGCCCTGTCAGCCCTGGCGATCTTCCTCGCGGTGGCCCCCACCTCACCACTCGAGGCTGACGACTACGAGCTGGTTCCGGTCGCCTCGGGCTTGTCCTCCCCGCTCTATGTGACCGCCCCGCACGGGGATGCGCGCCTCTTCGTCGTTGAACAAGGAGGCAGGATTCGGGTCATCGAAAACGGTGCCGTGCGTTCAACGCCGTTCCTCAACGTCAGCTCTCTGATCACCTCACCGCGTGGCGGTGAGCAAGGGCTGCTCGGCATGGCGTTCCATCCGAACTACCCCTCCAACGGCCGATTCTTCATCGCCTATACCAACTCGGGGGGTGACGTCGTCGTTGCCGAGTACCACGCCACACCCTCGTCCGACGTTGCCGATTCAGCCGTAGTCAAGCGACTGATGACCATCGACCACCCGTTCAGCAACCACAACGGTGGAATGATCATCTTCGGGCCCGACGGTTATCTGTACATCGGGAGCGGCGATGGAGGTGGGGGCGGAGACCCAAATGGAAACGGCCAGAACCGGAACAGCTTGCTCGGAAAGATCCTTCGGATCGATGTCGACGGAGATGACTTCCCGGGCGACTCGACCCGGAATTACACGATCCCGCCAGACAACCCTTTCGTGGGCGCGTCCGGAGCCGATGAAGTCTGGATCTACGGCGTCAGGAACCCGTGGCGATTCTGGATCGACGGCCCGACCGATCGGTTCTACGTAGCCGACGTCGGCCAGGGTGAGCGTGAGGAGGTAACGGTGCTCGCCTCAGGCGGCGGAGGTGCCAACCTCGGTTGGAACCGCCTCGAGGGAACCCGTTGCTACCCGTCCGGGGGATCCTGCTCCACGGCGGGGACGGTGCTCCCCCAGGTCGAATACACCCATGCAGTGGGAAGGTCGATCACAGGTGGGATCGTCTACCGGGGATCCGGGATGCCTGAGTTGGTTGGGACCTACTTCTACGCGGACTTCGCCAGCGGATGGGTCCGCTCCTTCCGATTCGACGGTCAAGTGCGCGATCACTATTCGTGGAGCAACGTCCTCGCTACCTCTTTGGTCTCCTCTTTTGGCACCGACGGCCAAGGCGAGCTCTATGTGGTCTCTCTGGGAGGATCTGTCTGGCGCATCGAGGGGCGATCGAGTGAGCGACTGGTCGGTGACTTCACGGGAGAAGGTCGGTCCGACCTGCTGATGAGGCGGGGCCGACACCTGCTCGCCGCCGCCTCGTCGAGCAACGGCGCCACGGCGTTTCAGGTTTGGACGTCGCTGTCGACTGCTTCCGGTTGGACCACTCGAGCGACCGGCGATTTCAACAACGATGGTCGGGATGACATCGCCAACTATCACCCCGGCACCGGGAACTGGGTCGTCTCCCGCTCCACCGGCTCCGGCTTCTCGAACAGCGTTTGGTCCACCTTCTCCACCAAGACCGGATGGAGCCGCCAACTCGTCGGAGACTTCAACGGAGACAACCGAGACGACATCGCCAACTACCACCCCGGCACCGGGAACTGGGTCGTCTCCCGCTCCACCGGCTCCGGCTTCTCGAACAGCGTTTGGTCCACCTTCTCCACCAAGACCGGATGGAGCCGCCAACTCGTCGGAGACTTCACTGGAGACGGACGGGATGACATCGCCAACTACCACCCCGGCACCGGGAACTGGGTCGTCTCCCGCTCCACCGGCTCCGGCTTCTCGAACAGCGTCTGGTCCACCTTCTCCACCAAGACCGGATGGAGCCCGCAGAGGGTTGGCGACTTCAACAACGACGGGCGGGACGACATCGCCAACTACCACGCCGGCACCGGCAACTGGGTCGTCTCCCGCTCCACCGGCTCCGGCTTCTCGAACAGCGTCTGGTCAACATTCTCCACCAAGACCGGATGGAGCCGCCAACTCGTCGGAGACTTCAACGGAGACGGACGAGATGACATCGCCAACTACCACCCCGGCACCGGGAACTGGGTCGTCTCCCGCTCCACCGGCTCCGGCTTCTCAAACAGCATCTGGTCAACATTCTCCACAAAGGCCGGATGGACCTCACACTTCATCGGTGATTTCAACGCCGATGGCCGCGACGACGTTGCCAATTACCACCCCTCGAATGGAAACTGGGTGGTCTCGAGGTCGACAGGAACGGGATTCAGCAACAGCGTGTGGTCGGAACAGCCCTAAATCGAGGTTCCTTACAACAACCAGTGCACCGCTACTCTGCCACGGGTGCTCGGACCCGGCGCAGCCGTCTTCTCGCTCCTCCTCGTCCTGACGGGTCTAGCCAAATCTCGACGGCCCGCCGACACGTCACGCGCACTAGCCGCCCTCGGTTTTCCCAACAACCGCCTCGTGGGCCTGATGATTGGGCTGGTGGAGATCGGGGTAGGGGGCGTGGCATTGATCACCGGCAACAGCATGGCGTTGATGGCTCAGGCGGCCCTATACGCAGCTTTCGCGACGTGGATCGCCGTGGCCCTGGCCCGTGACCTTCCGATTGCGAGCTGCGGGTGCCTGGGCACTCCGGACACACCTCCCTACTGGGGCCACCTGGTCCTCGATGTGACCGCAGCCCTCTTCTCTCTCGGCGCTGCCTTGACAGTCAGCGAATCGCTGCTGCAGGGGACGGGCGCCGAAATCATCGCGGTTGTCATCCTGGTGGGGGTGGGCGCCTACCTCGCCTGGCAGATCATTGGCCAGGGGGCAAGGGTCCGGGAGACGTACTCCGCATGACCGGCCTCATCGACCGGGTCATCGCGAGGACCGGGAGCGATCATGATCCCGGCCGGCGCGACTTTCTCTCCAAGGTGACGATGGCGGCCACTGCTCTCGTCTTCGCTCCGGTCGAGTACGTGACCAGGCCGATCAGCGCATATGCGGCCGTGTGTGGGCCGGCGACGGGCTGCAACGACGGATACACGGCCTTTTGCTGCTCCATCCACCGAGGCATCAACAATTGCCCGCCAGGTCATGTCGTCGGCGGCTGGTGGCGGGCTGCAGGATCGAGCTACTGCCTGGTGGACGGCCAGCCTGCGAGCCGCTACTACCTCGACTGTCATCCCCGCTGCTCATGCACGACTGGATGTGGCAACTTCTGCAGTTCCAGCTGCTGGCCATGCAACTGCCATTGCCCCGACACCGGTACCTGCGACCAGCGGCACGTGTGCTGTGCCCGCTTCCGCTACGGGCAGTGCAACACCGACATTTCGTGCCTCGGGCCGGTCACCTGCCGCGTCGTGACCTGCGTTGCCCCATATCTGCTCACCGAGAGCTGCGGATCGACCTTGTTGAACGACCACTCGACCGCCAACCAGACTGCCCCCTGCCTGGAGCTCAGCTCATGACCGCCGCCCTGATCGCCACCCTCGGCCTGATCGTGTTCCTTCTCGGCCTGCTGGTCGCCGGGTTGTTGAGGAGCCACGCCGAGATCCTTCGAAAGCTCGACTCGTTGGGCGCCGGGGTCGACCCCGGCGACGAGGCCTATCGAACCGGCCATCAGCTGACGCTCAGCCCGACACGGACGGCTGCGAGTCTGGCTCCCGACATCGCCGGAGTGAATCCCAACGGCGAGCCCGTGGTGATCTCGTCGAGTCTTGGATCGGACCCGCTGCTCATCGCCTTCCTCAGCACAACCTGCTCGTCGTGCACTCTCTTCTGGGAGAACCTCGATCAGCCGACACGGACCTTCGGTGACCGGCGCCATCGAGTACTCATAACGACCCTCGGCGAGAGCGAGGAGAGCCCGACACGCGCCCAGTCGCTGACCCGCGGAGACGCCGACGTCGTGATGTCGTCTCAGGCCTGGGCCGACTACGACGTTCCCGGTGCGCCGTATTTCGTAGTCGTCGACCCTGAGCAAGGGATCGTGGGACAGGGCTCGGCATCGACTTTCGACGCCCTCCAGCAGTTTCTGGTCGACTCCACCAACGACCGACGCTGGGACCGCACGCGGGGACCGAGGAACGAAGGATTCACAGAGAGCGAGAGCCGGGTGGACGAGGAACTGCGAAGAGCCGGCATCGAGCCAGGCGACAAGAGCCTCTATCCCGAGCGCGGCGATCTCGAAAGCGACAGTTGAGCGCAATGACGTTTGATCCTCAAAACCCCAAGGACCCGATCCCCTATTCGCTGTCGATGCAAGGCCTGAGCGTCGACGTGCCTGCCGGCTGGGAAGCGAGAATCCAACAGGCGTCCCCGCAGGACGACGGTGCCCAGAGACTTCCCGTCATGCACGCGGCCACCGTGCCCCTGGTGTCGAACCGCGCCGACTACGGAGGCGGAGTCGTCGAGGCCTTGGGCACTTCTGATGTGTTCGTCTCGCTTGTCGAGTTCGGAGAGGAAGCGGTCGGGGCGAGTCTCTACGAAGCGGTGACCAGGCTGCCCCGGGTCACCCCTTCGATGTTCCACCCCTTCCAATTGCAACGACGAATCCCGGGCCAGGCTGGGGTTCAGATCTTCTTCACTCTCGAAGGCAGGGCGTTCTGCCAATACGTTGTGATCGGCTCATACGCGAGACGCATCGAGTTGAGCGCCAAGGCCAACGAGATCATCGACAGGATGTCGGTCGCGACAGTCTCCTGATGGTGCGCAGACGTCTCGGGAGAATTGGTCCCGCCGCCCTCGTTCTGATCGTGCTCGCCTCCTGTGCCGCCGAGCCCGCGACCGAATCGACTTCGTCTTCGGTGACGGCGACGACCGGCCCCTCTCTCGAAACATCCACGACGGAAACGACGAGTACGGTCGTACCGACCACTCCCTCGACCGTCTACGACCCGCCACCTCCTCTTTTCGTACTAGGTGACTGGGGGACGGGGACCATGCCCGAGGGCGCCGTGGCCGGCGCGATGGCCACCGCGGCAGAGCAGGAAGCCCCGGAAGCGATCCTCACCACTGGCGACAACTTCTACTCCAACGACGCCGACTTCATCATGGACCCGTATCAATGGGCCGTGGATGCCGGCATCGAGTTCTGGATCACCTGGGGCAACCATGACGTTCAGAGCCCAGGCCGGATCGAGGCAGTCAACGTCACCTTCGACTCGCCTCCGAGATGGGGTGCTCACGAATGGGGCGACATCCACATCGTCATCCTCGACTCCAATCAACTCGAGTCGGGAGAGCAGGTCGACTTTTTGGTCGATGCCCTGGGCTCCAGCGACAGGCCAACGGTCGTCGTGTTTCACCATCCTCCGCTCACCTGCGGCAAATACCGGCCTGGAACGGACATTGGCGCCTGGTCGCCGCATTTCGACGACGATGTCGTCCTCGTGATGAGCGGTCACGACCACAATTATCAGCGCTTCGAGTCCGACGGCATCACGTACGTGGTGACCGGAGGCGGGGGGGCGGAGACCTACCCCATCGAAGCCTGCCCGAGCGGAGTGCCGTCACCGGTGGCCGGGGAGGCCCTGCATCATTTCGTCGAGCTGAGACAGACAGAGGGGGCCGTCACCGCGGAGGTGATCGACGTCAACGGCTCCGTGATCGACGAGTTCGAGATCCCGACCGGCTAACTCACCACCAACAGCCCGCGGTCGGCGCGGTTGAGGACGTCCGCTCCGGTTTCGGTGCACACCACGATGTCTTCGATCCGCACCCCGAATCGCCCTGGCAGGTAGATGCCGGGCTCCACCGAGAACGCCATCCCCACCTCGAGGACCTGATCGTTGCCTTCGACCATGTAGGGGTGCTCGTGGACCTCGAGGCCGATCCCGTGGCCGGTGCGATGCATGAAATATCTGCCGTAGCCGGCTGCTGCGATCACCGAACGAGCCCAGCGGTCGATCTCCTGGCAGGGAACTCCTGCTCCCACGACGGAGCGGCCAACGCGGTTGGCCTCTTCCACCAGAGCGTGGACCTCTTTGGCCTCGCTCGCCGGCTCACCCACCGCGAAGGTCCGCGTCACGTCCGAGTAGTACCCCCCAACCCGACCGCCGAAGTCGCACACAACCAGATCGCCCTCTTTGATCACCCGTAGTCCCGGTTCGTGATGGGGGGACGCACTGTTCGGCCCCGACCCGATAATGGTGAAGGATGCGACGTCGTGGCCCTCCTCCACCGTGAGCAGGGCAAAGTCACGGGCTACTTGCCGTTCGGATCTCCCCTCGAAGCGAATCTCTGCACTCGCCCGAGCAAGGACCCTGTCGACCGACTCGGCGGCCACGCGCAAGGTTGCGACCTCTTCGGGGTCTTTTCGCACCCGTAGCTGCTTGGTCAGGTCGGACGCGAGCTGCCACTGCGATCCGGGGAGCTCCTTCTGCAGCCCGAGGAGAAAAGTCGACCACATCTGGTCGCCCACCGCGATCCGCCCGGCGCGGCTCATCGCCCGAGAGGCGATGCCTATCGCGTCTTCGGTGTCCGACCAGGCGACCATCTCGAACGGGCCGGGACCGACCCTCGGAGCCTCCAGTTGAGGCACCAGGAGAAGTGGCTCGCCGCTCTGTCTCACGACCAGGACCGTCAGCCGCTCCGACGCCATCGCCTCGTAACCGGTGAAGTAGGGAAGATCAGATCCGACTGACAACAGGACAGCGTCGGTGGACGCCTCCGACATCAGTTGGCGCAACCGCCCGATTCGCCCCGCATGATCGAAGCGACGGCTGGGGCGTGACGGCACTTGGGTTTCCAGCAAAGCCAGAAAACGTTAATCAGGCAAGGCCGAGGAGAGCACGATCCTCGCCGATCAGAGCGGGGTCACGTTGTCGGCATCGATTCCGAGCCGCCGATACACGCCTCGGGTGTCGAACACGCGTGGGACCCCGGCGGCGATGCCGGCGTAGTCGATCTCGTCGTGGTCGGTGAGCACGACAGCGATGTCGAAATGGCTCAAGTCGCTACCCGGTTCGAAAACGTCGTAACCATGGAGTCTCACCTGCTCAGCACTGACCACCGGTTCCATGACCGTCACCAGGGCACCGCGCTCCACCAGGTCGCTGAGCACCTCGAGGGCAGCCGATTCCCTGTCGTCTGCGATGTTCGGCTTGTAGGAGATGCCGATGCCGAGCACCTTGGCCCCGTTGATCGGAAGCCCTGCCTCGTTGAGGAGCTCTGCGATCCTCGAAACCGTGTAGGCGGGCATCTGGTTGTTCACTTGCTCCGCCACATCAATGAAGCGCGTTGCAAAATTTGCCTCTCGGGCCCGCCAGGAGAGGTATTGCGGGTCGAGGGGGATGCAGTGACCGCCTACGCCAGGGCCGGGGTAGAAGGGTTGGAACCCGAACGGCTTGGTAGCAGCGGCTTCGATCACTTCCCAGATGTTGATGCCCAACTCGTGGGCGAGTTGCGCCATCTCGTTGACGAGGCCGATGTTGACCGCGCGATAGGTGTTCTCGAGAAGCTTTGCCATCTCTGCGACCCGGGCGGAGGAGACGAGGTGGACTGTGGGGACGAGGCGGCGATACGCGGCCTCGGCGACCGCGCCCGATAGTGCGGTCACACCGCCAACCACTTTGGCGATATCGCTGGTCCTCAGGATGTCGCCCGGCGAGACACGCTCCGGCGAGAACGCCACGTACACGTCGCGATCGACCTCGAGGCCCGCCCGCTCGAGCGCAGGGAGGATGTAGTCCTCGGTTGTCCCGGGATAGCTCGTCGATTCGAGGCTGATCAGCTGTCCTGGCCTGGCAACCTGTTCCACTGTCGCCGCCGATGCTTCGACGAATGAGAGGTCGGGCTCTCGATTGCGGCCCAGCGGGCTGGGCACGCATATGAACAACGCGTCCGCGTCACGAAGATCGGCGAGGTGGTCGGTGATCACTACCCCATCGGCGATTGCTTTCGCGACGTCCTCGTCGGATACGTCGTCGACATGCGAGCGCCCCGCCGCAAGGGACTCGACCTTTTCCTCAGCAGTGTCGAATCCGATTCCACCCAGATTCGCCCTGGATGCGGTCACCAAGAGGGGTAGACCGACATAACCCAACCCGATCACGCCTGCGGTCCAACGTTCCTCGGCGAAAAACCTGACCGGGTCCAAAGGCATCGTGCTCATGAGATCGCAGGCACGCTAACCAGCCCTACTTCCCGGGCTCAACCGTTCCGATGAAGGCGATTCGAAAGACATCGAGGAGCCTGCCCTTCGGTTCGGCCCTGTCATCAGGATCGGGCGCTGGTCCCGATCGTCACCGGGACTGCGGCCCGACTCTCTTTGGCGTGATAGCTGGACCGGACCAAGGGGCCGGACTCGACATGGGGGATCCCCAGGCCCTCCCCAAACGACTTGTACTCGGCGAACTCGCCCGGATGGACATAGCGATGGATCGGACGATGTCGCGGAGTCGGTCGCAGGTACTGCCCGATGGTGATGATGTCGATCCCGACCGCCCTCATGTCGGCCAACGCTCCGAGCACCTCTTCCCGGGTCTCTCCCATCCCGACGATCAGGCCCGACTTGGTCAAGCCGTCACGGCTCATCTGCCTTGCCCGCCACAAGAGGGCCAGTGACCGCCCGTAGTTGGCGGAAGTCCTGATATCCCGTTGCAGGCGGAGGACCGTCTCCGTGTTGTGGTTCAAGACTTCGGGCTGGGCATCCATGACCGTCTGCAACGACTCCCGGTCTCCCTTGAAGTCGGGGATCAGAACCTCGATCTCGGTCGCCGGCGACCGGCGCCGGGTCTCGGTGATCGTGTGGGCGAAAATCCCTGAGCCCCCGTCGTCCAGATCGTCCCGGTTCACAGAGGTGATCACGGCGTGCTTCAGGCCCATCTTGGAGATCGCCTCGGCGGCGCGAAACGGCTCGAAGACATCGAGCTCGGTCGGCTTGCCGGTGGTGACATTGCAGAAGGAGCAGGCCCGGGTGCACTTGTCGCCCAAGATCATCAGAGTCGCCGTGCCCATTCCCCAGCACTCGTAGATGTTGGGACAGTTCGCCTCCTCGCAGACCGTGTTGAGCTCGAGGCCGCGCATCAACTTCTTCAGCTCGAGATAGTCACCATCGAGACGCGCGGTCACCTTCATCCACTCCGGCCGGGGAGGTTCGCCGGGAAGTCGCCCCTTGACCGTGACCGGGTCTTGAGAGCGGCGCTCGACCGAGAACGTGCCTGAAGCCAGGAGGCGGTCGACCTCGAACTCCTCTGCTCTCCCCTGGCCCCTCACATACGCTGCGAATTGTCGCTCGGTGTCGACGTAGCCAAACACCTCCTCGAAGTTGGGCAGCAACGCTTCGACGGCATCCTCGAGGGTGATCCTGCGACCGGTCAGGGCTGAGAGATCGGTCACCGCGCGGTCGGTGATACCACATGGGTTCATCATCCCGAAGAACGACATGTCGGGGTGGAGGTTGAGGGCGAAGCCATGCATGGTGACCCTCCTCGAGACCTTGACCCCGATCGCCGCCACCTTGCCCTGGCTGGTCCAGACCCCGGTCAACCCCTGCTCTGTCCACGCCTCCACCCCGAATTCGGCCACCGTGCGAATCAGTGCCTCCTCCAGGCGACGCACATAGGGAACGACCTGCTTCGGATCGGCCAACGACAGGATCGGATAGCCAACGAGTTGGCCAGGGCCGTGGAAGGTGATGTCTCCCCCCCGGTCCACATGGTGAACCTCGGCTCCGGCCTCCCGCACCGTGTCGTGGGTGGCAAGGAGATTGGTGACCGAACCGTTGCGACCGATGGTGAACACCGGCGGATGCTCCATCAAGAGCAGGTAGTCGTCGACGGTCCTGCCGACAGCCTTTCCCTCATGGAAGGCGCGCTGCAGGTCCCAGGCCTCGGTATACGGGAGCCGCCCCAGCCAGCGGGTCCGGAGGACGTTCAAGCCAGTTCCTGTTCCCAGTCCCAGCTCTCCAGATTTTGCTTGATCCGCTGCAGGAAGAGCACAGCGGTCGAGCCGTCGAAGGCGCGGTGGTCCCAGGACAGGCCGAGGTAGCCGATGTGGCGGATGGCGATCATGTCCTGGCCATCGGGCGTGGTGATCACCGTCGGCCGCTTGGTGACAGTGTCGGTGGAGAGGATGGCGACGTTGGGCACGTTGATGATCGGCGCCGACATGAAGGAACCGAATGGTCCCGGGTTGGTGATGGTGAATGTCGACCCCGTCAGATCATCCAGGCCCAGTTTGCCGGTCCGGCCCCGATCCGCCAGGTCCCTGATCTCCCGGGCCAGGCCTACCAGCCTCAGCCCGTCTGCGTTGCGCACCCGCGCCACGACAAGGCCTCCCTGGTCCAGGTCGATGGCGATCCCGAGGTCCACCTTCTTGTGGAACGAGGCCTTTTTCGCCTCCAAGTCGAAAGAGCTGTTGACCACCGGGAACGCCTTGAGGGCATCGATGGTCGCCCTCGAGATGAATGGGAGATAGGTCAGGGAGAATCCCTCGTCCTTCTTGAACCGATCCCGGTTCGCCTGCCGGACTCGCTCCACTCGCTCGTAGTCGACCTCCACCGAGGTCCACACGTGAGCGGCGGTCTGCTTCGACCGGATCATGTTCTCTGCGATCCGGACCCGGATCCGGTCCAGGTCGACCTCGTCGGCTCCCTCTCCTTCGGTGGCCGGCACGGGCTCGGCTTCCACGGCCGGTTCATCATCGGCGGGCTGAGCCGGAACGGGCGTTCCCGCAGCCGGGGCGCGCAGGCTCGGCGGGCGCTGACGCCGCAGTCGGGGCAGGGCCGCTCGCCAGATAGGCCTCGACGTCTCTCCTCGTGATCCGCCCTCCCTGGCCGGTGCCGCTCAGCCTGGCGACATCGATCTCGTTCTCCCTGATCAGCTTGCGGACCACAGGCGAGAGGAGGTTGGGCTGGGTTTCCGTCTCGTCGGGCTCGGTGAAGAAGGCGTCCACCTCTTCGGCAGTCGGCTCCTTCTCCCCGCCTCCGTCGACGGCGGGTGTCTCTGCGGCGGGCGCGGGCCGCGACCGGCTTCTCGGCCTCAGGTTGGACAGGAGGCTCGGCTGGGGCGGGCGTCTCGGGCGCCTCAGGCGTCGCTTCGGAAACCGGCGCCTCGGCCGGGGGCGTAGTCGCGGTGCTCGCCGGCTGCTCGCCGGCCTCGCCTATGACCGCGAGGGCGGTCCCCACTCCCACCGTGTCCCCTTCGGCGACGAGAATCTCGAGGATGGTCCCGGCTGCCGGAGAGGGCACTTCGGTGTCCACCTTGTCGGTCGAGATCTCGACCAGAACCTCGTCCTCGGCGATGGTGTCACCCACCTGCTTCGCCCAGTGCAGGATCGTGCCCTCGGTAACGGTCTCCCCGAGTTGGGGCATCGTCACTGTTGTCGGCAAGTCAGGCTCCTCTCAATGCAAGCTGCGGCCGGCGGCGGCCATCAGGGCCTCGCCAACCGTTTCGGACAGGGTGGGGTGGGAATGGATGAAAGCCGCTGCTTCTTCCGGAAGCGCCTCCCACCCGACGGCGAACATCAACTCGTGGATCAACTCCCCGGCCTGGGGCCCGATCACCGTAGCCCCGACGATGGGGCCGCCCTTGATCGATACCACCTTGGCGAAACCCTGGTTTTGCCCGATGATGACTGCCCGCCCGACGCCATTGAAGGCATGCTTGGCCGACACCACATCGAGGCCCTGCTCGGCTCCCTGCTCCTCGTTGATCCCTACCTCAGCCACCTCCGGATGCGTATAGGTGACCCTGGGGATCGCCTGGTAGTTCACCGGCTGGGCCCGGCCCGTCGCGATGTGAGTCACGGCCGCAATGCCCTCAGCAAACCCGACGTGAGCTAGTTGCGGGCGTGCCTGCCACGATGTCGCCGACCGCATAGAGGCCTTCCTGCTTGGTGAGCATCGTCGCCGGATCGACCTCCACGAACCCCCGATCGAGAGTGGCCGCGGTCGTCTCCAAGCCGACGCCCTCGGTATTTGGCCCGCGTCCGACGGAGACCAGCACGACATCGACCTCGACGGTTTCATCTCCGAAAGGGACCATGATCGACTGGCCCAGGGAGGGCTCCTTGACGGCGACCCCGATGTGAAACTTCACTCCCCGCTTCTGGAGTTGGCGCTGCAGATGCCTTGCCGCCTCGGGATCCGAGCCGGGGAGGATCTGGTCCATGACCTCGAACACGTGAACTTCGGCTCCCAGGTCGACGAGGAACGATGCGAACTCGCACCCGATGACGCCTCCCCCGATGATGGCTACCCGATCGGGGCGCTCGGCCCAGTCGAGGGCGTGATCGGAGGTAACGATTCGGGTCCCATCGATCTCATAACCGGGAATGGTCCTGGCGTACGAGCCGGTGGCCAGGATCACGGCGCGGGATTCGAGGGCTCTGACACCGGATTCGGTGGCGACTTCTACCTTTCCCGGGCCGGCCACCTTGCCCACCCCGGTGATCACCTCGACGCCTTTTTGCTTGAGCAACCCCACAAGGCCGCGGACCACACCCTCGACGACCTGGTTCTTGCGCGCCAGGGCCGCCTTCCAGTCCATGGCCGGCTGTTCGGTGAGGACACCGAACTCGGCCGAGTGGGCGACCGTGGTGAACACGTCTGCCACGTGAAGCCAGTGCTTCGCAGGGATGCAGCCCCGGATCAAACAGGTGCCCCCGGGACGCTCCCGTTCCACCATCGCAACCGACAGCCCGAAGTTGTGGGCGTAGAGGGCGGAGGCGTAACCACCGGGGCCTCCACCAACGATGACGATGTCGTACAACACTTGCCTTTCGGTGGGCCTGCGGCATCGAGACTAGTTGTGCCCGGGGTTAGCCTCCCTCACACCTCATGCCCACCCGATGGCTCTTGATCGCCACCGCCGTCCTCGCCTTCGTGGTGGTCGGTGCGGCGGCAATCTGGTTCTTCGTGGCTCTCACATGAGCGAGCGCACGTTCCTGGCCACCGACGACGGCGAGACCCTCGAGGCACGGTGGGACAACGCCGAGAGCTCTCACGGGACCGTCGTCTTCTGCCATCCCCATCCCCTCGACCGGGGCACCATGAATGCTCCTCTGATGATCGCTGTGACGCTCCGCCTAGTCGAGCGCGGCTTCTCAGTCCTCCGGTTCAACTTTCGAGGAACCGGTGAGAGCACAGGAGCGCATGACTACGGAAACGCCGAACGACACGACGTCGCTGCAGCCGTTGCCGCGGCCCGGGCAAGGGGCAGGCCGGTGAGCCTCGCCGGCTGGTCGTTCGGTGGCGGCGTCGCACTCAACTGGCTGGCGGACAACGGGGAGACCATGGCGTATGCGGGGATCGCCCCCACCCCGGAGGGTCTGCCCGCCGACCTGCCGACCGGGCCCAAGCGGATCATCCTCGGCCATCGGGAGCAGGTGATCGACGCCGAGGCTCTGATTGCATACTGCCGGGACCACTCCATCGAGTGCGTCCTCACCCCGGGAGATCATTTCTTCCATGGCCGGGGAAGCCGGATCGGGGACCTGGTCGCCGAGGGGCTCAGTCCCCGCCCCTAGGCGCTCGGCTGGCCGACAGGCCTGAACCCACGGTTGCGCGCCTCCAACTCGGTGTCCGGAGCAAACGACTGCAGCAGGTTCCGCCCCACCAGGTCTTCGGCCTCGACCCGACCCTGGAGGATCTCGAATTGCTGATCCTCATCGCAGTCGTAGACCAGCATGGTGTCCCGGGCACCAACGAACCTGAAGTGCTCGAACCGGGCGAGACGACTCATTCTTCCTCGGAGATCGCCCCGGGGACTGGTGCAGCGGCCTCGCCCCGGCCCGTGTGCACATCGTTGCCGCAGTTGGGACAGGTAGCGAGGGCGATCTCACCGACGATGAAGGTAAAAGCGCACTCCGGGCAGGTGATCCGCGGCGAGGGAACATCGGGAGAAGGCGGTGGTGGAGGAGGAGGAGCGGCGGCGGGGCCGGCAGCCCCGGGAGCGGCCGGGTAACCGCCGACGGTGGACGGGTCTGCGCCAGTCTGATTGCGGACCATGTTGACCGATCCGCAGGCCGGGCAGGCGAACCGGCCGGCCCCTGCCACCTCGAATTGGGTGCGGCATGCCCCGCATCGAACGATCATCGAACTTCACCTCCCTCACCTTCGACCGGGTCTCCGACCGCACCGATTCGATACAGGTAGTCGGCCTCCAGGCGAAGCACATTTTCCACGTCGCGGCGAGCGTAGGTCACGCCGTGTTTTGTGGCGACCTGATCGATTATGAAGTCCACGGAGGCCTCGTGACCACCGGCCACTGTCTCGACCGGGTTGGAGCGGTCCTCTTGCGCCAACCCCTGCAAGTAGAAGACCTCCCATTCGAGGATCCGCCTGATGTCGGCCCTGGGCAGTGCTTCATCGCCCTCGAAAGCCAGCCCGGTCTCCACGTGTCGCACCGCGTCCTCGATGACGTAGGTCAGAGGCTCGTATGAAGTGCGTCGCCGTGCTTCCTGCCAAACGACCAGCGCAGCGATGACGAGGAACACGCCGACCAGCACGATGACCAGAGCAAGGACAGATCCTGACATGACCAAACGTTATGCGATTGGCGATCTACGGCGGTTCTAGAACGCCTCCACCGGCACGGCCATCAATGACCCGTCCTCCGCCTCGGCTGCATGCCGTCGGGTCGCGATCCGGGGCCCGGCGCCATCGATGAACCAGCGTGCCGACTCCACCTTGCCCCGGAGGAAGGGGTCGGCGTCGGCGGCGGGGATCGCGATCTCGGCGTGGCGCAGCATCTGCCAGGCGATCACCACCTCGGCGAACGAATCGAGGAGCGAGGTGGTGTGCAGGCCAACCTTGTAGATCTCGGTGGAGTCCCCGGAGAAGGAGGCCATGAGGTCTTCGACCATGCTCCCCAACTGGCCCTGAGCGTCGTCGAGCATCCGGCCCAACTGCTCGCGCTCAGACGGCAAGGGGATCGCCGTCGGGCCCGCCCTTGACGAACTCGGTGATCTCCGATGCCAGGGCGGCGAGAGTGTTCCCCTGATCGCGAGCGATCTTCCGGAAGAACAGGTCCAGTGCCTGGATCCCGGTCGTCCCCTCATAGATGGTGTCGATCTTGGTATCCCGGATGTACTGCTCGAGCGGGTAGTCCTGGGTGAACCCTGAGCCGCCGAACACCTGGAGCGCATCGGCGAGCTGCTCGTATGCGGTCTCCGACGCGTAGCCCTTGACCATCGGAAGGAGCAGGTCCGACCGTCGCTCCCAACGATCGTCGTCGGGATGGACCTCGGCCTGGTCCTGGACCCAGGCGGTGTAGGTGATTAGGGCGCGGAAGCCCTCGGCATAGGACTTGAGGGTCATCAGCATCCGGCGCACGTCCGGGTGATCGATGATCGGGACCCGCGGTGCCGACTTGTCGGCGGCCTTGGTCAGGTCGGCGCCCTGGTGACGGTCCTTCGCGTACTCCAGGGCGTTGAGATAGCCGGTGCTCAGCGTGCCCATCGACTTGGTGCCGATCATCATCCGGGCTCCCTCGATGACCCGGAACATCTGCCGGATCCCCTCGTGACGATCACCCACCAGGTAGCCGATGGCAGGGCGGTCGGCTCCGAAAGTCATCTCACAGGTGGTGGAGCCCTTCAGCCCCATCTTTTTCTCGAGGTTGGTCGCCACCACGCCGTTGCGCTCGCCGAGGGTCCCGTCCTCGTTGACCAGGTACTTGGGCACGACGAAGAGTGAGAGCCCCTTGGTTCCGGCAATCGCTCCCTCGGGGCGGGCCAAAACCAGGTGGATGATGTTCTCGCTGGCGTCGTGCTCGCCGCCGGTGATGAACCTCTTCACCCCCTCGATGTGCCACGTGCCGTCACCCATGTCGATCGCCTTTGTGGTTCCCGCCCCGACATCCGAGCCGGCGTCGGGCTCGGTGAGGATCATGCTCCCCGACCACTGCTCGTCCATCCAGAGCCGGGCCAGGTACTTCTGCTCGTCGGTGCCCTCCTCGAAGAGGACCCGAGCGAAGAGCCCACCTCCCGAGTACCAGCTCACCGTGGTGTTGGACGCAAGCAGCATCTCCTGAGTGGCCCACATCACGCTTGGGGGCACCGGTGTCCCCCCGAGCTCGGAGGGAACCCCGAACTTGTCCCAGCCGCCCTCCCGGTAGGCCCTGACCGCAGCCTTCACCGAGTCGGGGAGGGTGACCGAGCCATCCTCGAGCTCGAGGGGGATCCGGTCCTGATCGACATAAGCGGCGGCGAACTCCTCACGGGCCAGCCGCTCGATCTCACGGAGGACGTCGCGCACCATGTCGACGTCCAGGTCGGGCCAGGGACCTGCTCCGAGATGGTCCTGGATGCGGTGCACCTCGAAGAGGTTGAACTCGATGTCCCGGAGGTTGGACCTGTAGTGACTCACCGACCACCTGCTCCCAGTATTTGAGTGATGATTCTAATTTGTGCGAACGCTCAATGTAACCCGGAGAACTACCGTTTAGCCCATGCGCTACAAGGCAGGGCTGGAGACCAGGGACCGGATACTCGGGGCAACCCGGTCCCTAATCGCCGACCAGGGCCTGGAGGGGACCACCATCAAGGGGATCTGCGACCTCGGCGGGAGTGCTCCCCGGCAGCTTCTACAACCTCTTCGACTCCAAGGAACAGGCTGTGCTCACCGTGGTCAGGGAGGCGATCGATGCGGTCGACCCCGATCCCGAGCACCAAGGGACCGACACCCTCGACGAGCTGGTGCATGCCTATGAGCGATTCCTCGAGGAGCAGCCGGCGCTATCCGCGGTCTACATCCGGATCGCAGTCTCCGGCGCCGCGTCCAACCCCGAGTTGAAGGCCCGACTGCTCCGCCACCACGAGGGAAGGGTGCGCCGCTTCGCATCGGCACTGCAACGCCAGGCCCCGGAGGTCGGCGACGAGCATGCGCTGCGCCGCGCCGAGACCCTGGTGCTCGCCTTGAACGGAATAGCACTGCACCGTGTCCTCGACCCTTCCTTCGACGTCGCGGCGCACGCCCGCGCCCTCCTGTTGGACGCCGCAGCCGTCGGCTGAGGGCCCGGCCCGCACTCCTAACCTCGCTCGATGGAATTGGCGGTTCAGACCCGAGGGCACCTGGGACCTGATCTCGGCCACCGCCCGGTGGGCGGAAGAGAGGGGTCTGGCAGCCATCGCCCTCCCCGATCACTATCTGGAGCGTGGCGACGAGCTCTCCACCCCCGCCTTCGACCACTACGTCCATCTCGCCGCCCTGGCCCGTGAGACCGAGCGGCATCGAACTGGTCTCGCTGGTGTCCCCGGTGACCTTTCGTCATCCGGCGGTCTTCTACAAGATGGCGGTGACCCTCGACGAGATCTCCGGTGGTCGGTTCACCCTGGGAATCGGTGTCGGCTGGATGACCGAGGAATTCACGCTGTTCGGGATCGACTATCCCGATCGCAGCACCCGCTACGAGATGCTCGACGAGTGCTTCGCCTACATCCGGGCAGCTCTCGACCCGACCGAGGGCTCGTTCGAAGGCAAGCACTACCAGCTCGGCGACTTCGACCCCCATCCCCATCCCACCAACCTCCGGCTCCTGGTGGGTGGGGGCGGCCCCGATCAAGACGCCACGGCTCGCCGGCCTCTATGCGGACGAGTTCAACATCTACGCCGGTCATCCCGACTACTTCGTGACCAGGGCCACCAGCGCTCGTGAATGGGCGGAGAAAGCGGGACGGGACCCTGTCGGCGATGTTCCTCAGCTCGGCCAGCCCCGCGATCGCCGCCCTGAAGGAGACCGACTATCGGCGGATCCTCGAACTCCATGCAGCCAAGACCAAGTCGACGCCGGAGCACATCGAAGAGGTCTATTCGAAGCGGGGCTATCCCCATGGCTCAGGATCCAAGGCCTCTGAGATGCTCGCTGCCCTCGGCGAAGCCGGCTGCCAGCGGTTCTACATGCAGATGTTCGTCCGCGATCTCATCGATCCTCGACACCGTGCTCGAGGCGTACCGGGGTGAGTCGGAGATGAACGGCCGCGATCATCGGCACCGGGCTGATCGGAGCTTCGATCGGCATGGCGCTTGCGCGACCAGGGGTGGGAGAGGAGCGGCTGGGACCCGACGCCAGAGGCGCTGGGACTCGCCGCGGAGCGGGGGGCGGTGCCAGGCGGCAAGCTCGCCAACAGGATGCCGTGGCCGGGGCCGATCTGGTGTTCCTCGCCGGGCCGCTGTCGGCCAACCTGAGCCACCCTCGCCGCCTGGCCACCAACCACGCTGGTCACCGACGTAACCGGGGTCAAACAGCCGTTGCTTCCGGCGGTCCCCTCAGGTGTCCGGTTCGTCGGCGGGCATCCGATGGCGGGGCGGGAGCACGCCGGCCCCGCGGCCGCAAGTGGCGCCCTGTTCCGGGGGGCTGCCTGGATCCTGTGCGACGACGGGGCCGCACCTGAGGATCTCGAGTTCGTGAAGTGGAGTGGTCGCCTCGATCGGCGCCAACCCTGTGGTCATGCCCGCCGAACATCACGATCGGGTGGTGGCCGCGATCTCGCATCTCCCCCAACTGCTCGCGGTGGCGCTGGTCGATCTGGTGTCCCACAACCCTGACACGGCGGACCTGGTCTCGGGGAGCTTCCGCGACCTGACCAGGGTCGCCCTCACCGAGTCGGACTGGTGGCCGGAAGTGCTCACCGCCAACTCCGAATCGGTGAGCCTGGCCCTCGACGAGATGATCGACCGCCTCGAATCGCTGAGAACCGAGATCGCCGCCGGTGACCTTGCCTCCCTTGGCGAGGACCTGGAAGCGGCCCGCCGGCTGCGCGCCGCCATGGCGTCTCCGGTAGCCGGCGTCGAGGTGATCCTCACCGACCGCCCCGGGGAGATCGCCAGGGTCGGCCACGCCCTGCAGACCAGCCGCGTCGACGTGCGCGACCTCCAGCTCCGCCATGCGGTGCACGGAGGCGGTGGCATCCTCACCATCTCGGTGCGGCCCGGGGAAGTGGAGACGCTGCGAGCCGCCCTCAAAGGCGAGGGATTCGATGTCGAATAGGGGCCCGCGACCCGGAGATCCGGTGCGCTACTCACTGATGACCGAGCCCCACCTCGGCGGCACCTACGAGCAGATGTTGTCCGCGGCGCGCCTTGCCGAAGCACGGGGCCTGGTCTCCTTCGCCCGATGCGACCACTTCCTCAGCGATCGTGATCCGACACCAGAAGCCTCCGATGCCTTCGTGACCCTGGCCGGGCTGGCCAGGGACACGTCGACCATTCGGCTCTGCGTCTCTGGTCACGCCGATCACCTTTCGGCATCCCGCAGTGATAGCCAAGAGCGCATCCAGCCTCGATCAGATGTCGGGGGGCCGGTTCGACCTCGGGGTGGGCACCGGGTGGATGGACTTCGAGCATCGATCGCTGGGGATCGACTTCCCGGATTGGCCCGAGCGCTGGGAGCGATTCGAAGAGGCGCTCGGCTATCTCGAGGCGGCGTTCGGTCCCGGTCACTCCAGCTTCGAAGGCAGGCACTATCGACTCGACGCCAATGTGGAGCCCAAGCCGACGGGCCTTCGGATCGTCATCGGAGGAAGCGGAGCCAAGCGAACCCCGTCCCTGGCCGGCACCCGCGCCGACGAGTACAACTTCTTCCTCTGTCCCGCCGACGAGGCGGCGGACACGGATCGCCACCATGCGAGAGGCTGCGGGGGTCCGGAGTGTCGAGGCCACCGTCATGGGCCCGGCGATCGTCGGCAAGGACGAGCACGACTACAAGTTTCGACTCTCCCGCTTCGCCTCCAAGTTCGGGAACGGCCGATCCCCCGAGGAGGTGGAATCCCGCTACCGGGACCTGGGGATGATCCTGGGCACGCCATCACAGGTCGCGGAGACCGTCGCCGGGCTGGAGGCGGCCGGAGTGGAGAGGATCTATCTCCAGTGGCTCGATCTCGCCGACACCGAGGGCATCGAGGCCATGCTCGACGTCGTGCTCACGTGAGCGAGCTCCCCGAGGCGACCCGTCGGCTGGTGTCCCGGGTTCCCGGGTTCGACTTCCGGGTCGAGGAGTTCCCTCAGGGCACGAAGACTGCAGAGGACGCCGCTGTGGCGATCGGTTGCCCGGTGTCGGCAATCGTGAAGTCCCTGGTCTTCATCCTCACGTCCGACGATGGCGACGAGCCGGTGCTCGCCCTTGTTCCGGGCGACCTGCGCCTCGACACGGATGCGCTCGCCAGCGTGGCCGGCGGCGCTGGCACCCGAAGAGCGACTCTTGAAGAAGTGCGGGAGGCGACCGGGTACGCCGCCGGCGGGCACGCCCCCGTTTGGCCACGACTCCCCGGTCAGAGTGTTTGCCGACCCGGCAATGAAGCGAAACGACCCGGTTTGGGCAGCCGGTGGCACACCGACGACCGTTTTCCCGATCTCGATCGACGAGCTGGACCGGTTCGCCGAACCGGTCTGGGCCGTGATCACCTGATGAGGGGCACGCACCCCTTTTCCCCTACGGCGATGGTGTAAATACCATCTACACAGTGAGCAACCCCGCGCCCCTCCTCCAGATCGAAGACCTTCACGCCTCGGCCGGCGCAGTGGAGATCCTCCACGGTGTCGATCTCACTGTCGGACCCGGCGAGATCCACGCTCTCATGGGCCCCAACGGCTCCGGCAAGTCGACCCTTGCCTCCGTGCTGATGGGCCATCCCGGCTATCGGGTGACCAAGGGCAGGGTCCTCTACAAGGGCGAGGACATCACGGCCATGCCTGCCTACCAGCGAGGCACCAAAGGGATGTTCCTCGCCTTCCAGCACCCGGAGGCGATTCCCGGGGTCTCGGTGATCCAGTTCCTCCGCCAGGCCCTCTCCAACCGGACCGGTGTCGACCTGACCGTGCTGGAGCTGAGACTCAAGGTCATGGACGCGATGAAGGAGCTGGGCATGGAGTCCTCCTTCGCCGACCGATACCTCAACGAGGGATTCTCCGGCGGGCGAGCGGAAACGGAACGAAGTGCTTCAGATGGCGGTGCTCCAGCCGGAGTTGGCGATCATGGACGAAACGGACTCCGGGCTGGACATCGACGCCCTGCGCACCGTCGCCGACGGGGTCAACAAGCTGACCGGGCCCGAGCGCGGGTTTCTCATCATCACCCACTATCAGCGCCTCCTCGACTACGTCACACCCGGATCGGGTCCACATCTTCATGGACGGTCGGATCCTGGAGAGCGGCGACGCCGGGCTTGCGGCCCGGCTCGAAGCGGAGGGATACGATTCGTTCCGCACGGTGTTGACCTGAGCGTGACCGACCTATCCCATCTCAAATCCGACTTCCCGATCCTCGGTGACGGGGTCCATTTCCTCGACTCCGGGGCCTCGTCGCAGAAGCCGATCCCGGTCCTCGAGGCCATGGACCGCTTCGCCCGGACCTCGTATGCGAACGTGCACCGTGGCGCCTACCGCCTCTCCGTGGCCTCGACCGACGCATACGAGGCAGCCCGGCAGCGGGTCGCCGAGTTCATCGGCGCGCCCGATCCCCGGGAGGTCATCTTCACCCGCGGCACCACTACCTCTTTGAACACCGTCGCTTTCGGCTGGGGCTTGGAGAACCTCGGCCCGGAGGATCGGATCATGAGCACCGTGATGGAGCACCACGCCAACCTGGTCCCATGGCAGATGGTGGCCAAGCGCACCGGCGCCACCCTCGACCACATTCCGGTCACCGACGACTACCGCCTCGACATCGAGGCCTTCGAGGAGAAGATGGGGCCCGACGTCAAGGTGGTAGCAGTCACCGGCATGTCAAACGTCCTGGGAACGATGCCACCGGTCCGCAAGATCGCAGACATCGCCCATGCTCACGGGGCACGAGTGGTCGTCGATGCCGCCCAGTTGGTGCCCCACTCCCCGATCGACGTCAAGGAGATGGGCGCCGACTTCGTCGCCTTCTCCGCCCACAAGATGTTGGGCCCGACCGGGATCGGGATCCTCTGGGGCCGGATGGATGCCTTGGAGGAGGCTGAGCCCTTCGAGGGAGGCGGGGAGATGATCTCCGATGTCACTCTGTTCGACGCGACCTGGGCAGAGATCCCGCATCGCTTCGAAGCGGGCACTCCTCCGATCATCGAGGCCGTCGGCCTCCATGCCGCCATCGACTATCTCGACTCGATCGGGATGGACAAGATCTTCCAGCACGACCTCGAGCTCACCGAGATCGCCCTCAGCCGGCTCGGCGACGTGCCCGGCCTGGCGATCCAAGGGCCGCCGGACACCGAAGACAGGGGTGGAGTGATCTCGATGTCGATGGAGGCGATTCACGCCCACGACCTGGCGACCATCCTGGACGAGGGCGGGGTCTCGGTCCGCGCCGGTCACCACTGCGCACGGCCCCTGATGAAGCACCTCGGCGTGCGCTGCCACCGCCCGCGCCAGCTTCTACGTCTACAACACCGAGGAGGACATCGACGCCCTGGTCGGTGGGCTCCGGAAGGCCGGCGAGTTGTTCGGAGTCGGCTTTTGAGCCTCGAGGACCTCTACCGGGAGGTCATCCTCGACCATTACCGAAACCCCCGAAACCAGGGGCATCTCGACGTCCCGATGCCAAAGCCCAGGGGGTCAACCCTCTGTGTGGCGACGAGATCACCATCGAACTCGCCTTCGAGGGCGACCAGGTGGCCTCGGTGGCCATTGCGGGCCAGGGATGCTCGATCAGCCAATCGTCGGCCTCGATGATGAGCGAGGCGATCAAGGGCAAGTCGCGAGCCGAGATCGAGCAGCTGACCGCGAAGTTCAGGGGCCTGATGTCGCTCGAAGACGGGGAGGACCCCGGCATCGACCCCGAGCGCCCTGGCTCGGCGCTGGGTGACATCGAGGCCTTGCAGGGCGTCCGTCAGTACCCGGTGCGGATCAAGTGCGCCAGCCTGGCCTGGAACGTGCTGGCGGACGCGCTGAAGTACGTAATACGCACTACGCGATCCCGCCCTCCGTCAGCCTCTTCAGATCGAGCGCAGCATCGAGCTCTTCGGCCGTCATCAGCCCGGCCTCCAGGACCAGGTCGCGGATCGAACGACCGGTGGCGAGCGACTCCTTTGCGATCTTGGCCCCATTGTCGTAGCCGATGTGGGGGTTGAGGGCGGTGACAACTACCGCGTTGCGCTCCAGCAGCTCCCGCGCCCTCGCCTCGTTGGCCTCGATCCCGTCGACACACTTCTCACGGAAGGCGTCGGCTGCGTTGGCGAGCAACTCGATCGAGCTCAGGAGATCGTGAGCCAGCACCGGCATCATCACGTTCAACTCGAAGTTGCCGTTGGCCCCGGCCCAGGTCACGGTCACGTCGTTTCCGATGACCCTGGCTGCGACCATCATCATCATCTCTGACATGACCGGGTTCACCTTGCCCGGCATGATCGATGATCCCGGTTGGAGATCGGGGATCCGGATCTCACCAATCCCGGAGGTCGGCCCCGAGCCGAGGAACCGGATGTCGTTGGCGATCTTGAACAACGATACGGCCACTGTTCTCAGTGCCCCTGAGGCCATTACCGCGGCGTCTTTGGCTCCTTGCGCCTCGAAGTGGTTGGTCGGCCTCGCGGAACGGATGACCGGTGCGTTCCGACATCAGCGCGATCACGGCGGGGGCAAATCCCTCCGGGGCGTTGATCCCGGTGCCGACCGCGGTGCCTCCCAGGGCGAGCTCTTCGAGCTCGGGGAGCACGGTCGACAAGCCGCTCGGCCCCTTTCCCGACCTGGGCCGACCACCCGCCGAATTCCTGGCCGAGAGTCACCGGTGTCGCGTCCATGAGATGGGTTCGTCCGGACTTGACGATGTCGGCGAACTCGGACGCCTTCGCCCCGAGTGCCTCCGCCAGCGCCTGCAACGACGGGATCAGGCGGCCGCTGATCCCGTCGACGGCAGCGATGTGGATCGCGGCGGGGATCACGTCATTCGACGACTGGCCGAAGTTGACGTGGTCGTTGGGATGGACCTTCCCGCCGGCCCGGTCCCCGAGCAACTCGCAGGCACGGGCTGCGATCACCTCGTTGGCATTGGTGTTCGTCGACGTGCCCGAGCCCGTCTGAAAGATGTCGAGCACGAAATGCTCATCGAGGTCGCCTTCCATCACCTCGTCGCCGGCCTGGCGGATCGCGGCCGAGATCTCCGAATCGATGAAGCCGAGCTCGGAGGACACCGATGCCGCGGACCCTTTGAGCAGGCCGAGGGCGCGGATGAAACTACGGCTGAAGCGCTGACCGGAAATGGGAAAGTTGTCCACGGCGCGCTGTGTCGAAGCCCCGTAGTAGGCCTCCAGCGGGCACCTCGACCTCGCCCATCGAGTCACGTTCGGTCCTGAACTGCACCTGGTCCTCGCTTCTGGCCCGGATGTCGATCAGAACGGTAACGGCCTACGTCACGGAGTAGGTGACGCGACTCCTCATAGAGGCGATCGAGGCGCTCGGGAAGGGGGTCTTCATCATCGACTGCCCTGCCGGCCACGAGGAGAAGGTCGACCAGGGCGTGGAAGTCGGCGAGCGAGATCACCTCCATCCGCGGGGTCGCCTCTCGCGACGCCATGCTCCACCTCATCGAGGTTCCCATGTTGTGGTAGTTCCCCAGAGGCAGGCAGAGTCCCGCCGCCCGGTATCCGTAGCCGCCGAACGCCGTCGCCTCGCACGATCCGCCGGCCATCAACTTGCGCTGGTGGTCGAGGCCGGCTCGCCGCCGCGGCCCGGCTGATCAGATTGGTCAATCTCACGGTCGAACACGGTGGAGGCATCCCCGACCCTGACCACCGGGCCACCGCCGATCGGGGCTTCCGCCGACGCCCGCGAGGCCTCGATCGAGAGCAACCGCGCCTCCCTCGGGATCGAGCCCGACTTCGAGGCGTGGATCGCCCCGATGAACCCGACCTCCTCCGCCCTGGTGAACAGGACTCCGAAATGGCGACGACCGGGATCGGTCCGAGCCCTGTCCAACCAGCCCAGCGCAGCTGCGCATCCGGCGAGGTCGTCACAGGCCGGCGCCTCGAACATGCCGGCGCCCGCCTTGCCCGAGCCGCAGGAGCCAGCGGGCCACATCGCCGGGTACCGGCCGTGATCGACCCTCGACCGGATCGAGCCGGTCCCGGTGTCGGGATCATGACTCGTGACCCGTCCTCGTCACCGCCTCTCCGGTGACGAAGACAACCCTGGCGTCGGGGAAGTACTCGGGGCGCACACCGCCTCGAAACTGGTACCGGGCCTCGTTCCCAAACACGGACTCGATGACGAAGGCGGGATGATCCATGTGCGCCACTGCGAGGACGGGTGCCCGACGGGATCGACCCCGTTGTGTGATCAGGAGATTGCCTCCGCTGTCCGCGCTCAGTCGCAGGTCGGGCCGCCGCGCCGCCCATGCCTTTGCCCATGCGATCACCGCTTCCTCCCTCCCCGAAGCCGTTGGGAGGTTGGTCAGTTCGCCGAGAGCCAGCCCTCGACCGTGGCCCTCGACGCCATGGCTCAGGCGTCGAAAGGGGTGTCGGTGAACAGGTCGGACACCTTCTGCACAGGTTCCTGCCGCGACCTTCTCGATCCCCAGCCGCTGACGCACCGCTTCGTAGCCGCCCTGCTCCAACTCCTCGGCCAGCTCTCCTCCCCCGGAATCGACGATCCGGCCGTCGATCATCACGTGGATCCGGTCAGGCATCAGGTAACGAAGGATCCGGCTGTAGTGGGTGATCATCACCACACCGAGATCGGGAGACCGCATTTCCTCGACGGCGCCGGCCACCTGGCGAACCGCGTCGATGTCGAGACCGGAGTCGATCTCGTCGAGCATCGCCACCTTCGGCCGCAGGACCGCCATCTGAAAGATCTCCGAGCGCTTCTTCTCCCCGCCGGAGAGGTCGTTGTTCAGCGAGCGGTCGAGGAATTTCGTGGTGTCGAACCTGCGGGCCTCGGCCGCTGATGCGTTCGGCGGCCTCCTCCTCGCGCACACCGCGCTCTTCGAGAGCCTCGATGAGGAACTCCTCGAGGCGCACCCCGGGCACCTCGGTCGGGTACTGGAAGCTCTGGAGCAAGCCATGGCGGGCGCGCTCGTCGACGCTCATCGCAAACAAATCACTTCCGGCGAGTGTGGCGGTCCCGGAGACCTCGTATCCGGCCTTTCCGGTGAGAACATGGCACAGGGTCGACTTCCCCGAGCCGTTGGGGCCCATGATCGCGTGGACCTCCCCGAAGGGGACCTCGAGGTCGAGGTCCTTCAGGATCTGCTTCCCGACCACCGCGGCGGACAGGTCCTCGACGAGCAGGGCGGTGGTCACTGGTCCTCCAACTCGAGGTAGACGGTGCCTTCTTCGACACTGACCTGATAGTGGGGCACCGGCTGGGTAGCAGGAAGCGACAACGGCTCGCCAGTGGCCAGATCGAACTCTGAGCCGTGCCGGGGGCACTCGACGGTGGTGTCGTATACCTCGCCCTCGGCCAAGGATGCCTCGGCGTGCGAGCACCGGTCTCCGATGGCGTAGACCTCATTCCCGATCCGGAACATGGCGACGACGGTGTCGCCGACAGTGACCCTGATCCCCCGCTCTCTCGGCAATGTGTCCAACTGCCCGATCACGACCTTCATGCCACCCGACCCTCGGCCTGTGCGGCAACAAAGCGGCGGAACACCTCATCAGACACCGGCTCGCCTACCGCCGCGATCGGGAGGCGATCGATCACCTCCTGGAAAAAGCCCCTGATCAGCAGGCGCTCGGCTCGCTCCCTGCCGAGGCCCCGGCTCTGCAGGTAGTACAGGTGCTCCGTTTCGAGCGGGCCCACCGAAGAGCCGTGGCCACAGACCACGTCGTCACAGAGGATCTCCAGGTTGGGGACCGAGTGGGCCTTGGCGTTCTCGGTGAGCACCAGGTTGCGGTTGGTCTCGAACGTCGTGGTCCCCCTGGCATCCTTCTCGATGCGGAGCAGGCCGGTGAAGACACTTTGGGCCGAGTCTTCGACGGCCCCCTTCAGGAACACGTCCGAAGAAGTCCGGCGACCCTCATGGGTGATCAGCATCCGGTAGTCGAGCGTCTGCTCGCCCTCGCCGAAGTAGAGCCCGACCACCTCCGACGACGACCCGTCGCCGGCCAGCCTCACGCCGAGGTCGAGTCGGCCCAGCTTGGCGCCGAGGCCCACCTCACCGAGCCGCGCAGTGGCATCACGGTCCAAGAGACCCGCTGGTGCACGACCAAGGTGGCCGCCTGGTCGACGTCCTGAACGGCCAGGTATCTGAGGCGGCCACCGGGACCGACGACCAGGTCGATCTGAGGGACCATCAGCAAGGCGACATCGGGAGCCGATCGGTAGACGCACAAGGACGCTGGCTTCGGCGTCCTCGCCGACCCGGACCACGACATGGGGGAACGAAGCTGTGCCCGGGGTGACTCCCTGGATCTCGACCACCAGAGGCGCCATTCGGCATATCGACGCGGGAAGTCGATGAGCACCCCATCGGTAGAAAAGGCGGCATGGGCCGCCGTCAGCTTGTTGTGGTCGACCGCGACCATCCTCTCCAGGCCGGGATCGTGCTCCAGGTCGGCGAACCGGCTCACAACCGCCGCATCGGATGAGGCTTCGACAACCGCACCGTCCACCAGCAGCACCCGGCCCGAAGATCTCGGCCACCGAAGCAAGGAATGGGCTCGGTGTCAGCGCCGGACCGGCCTCAAAGACAGGCTGAAGCGAGGAGAACGGCGTGTCGAACTCGACGTAGCGCCAGTCCTCCTCCGCGCCGGTCGGCTCCTCCAGGGATTCGAAGACCTCATGGGCGGCGGCCATCTCCTGCCGCCTCCAATTTGGGGCGGCAGCAGTCAGCCTGGTGAGGGTTTCGGAGTCGAACGAGGGCAAAGAGTCTCCGGGTGGAAGCCCAGCCGATCGTATTTCACCTATGGCGATAGTGCCAATCACTCAGCGGGGCCCAGCGCCTCCGTGGTGACGTCGGACGAAGCATGCCACAGCATCCACCCCAGGCCGTACTGCTCGGCCGAATCGATCTGCGCCCGCACCTGATCTGCGGTGTAGCTGAAGTCCTGGAGCCAGGGCCGCACCACCACGTTTCGAGAGAGCCGGGCCAGGCCGTCTTCGAGGGCATTGGCGACCATCGGGCCGGGGTGATCGTTGGGATTGTCGAACCCGTACCAGCCGGTGCCGTAGTGTGATGGGTAGACCATCGGCGAGACCACGTCGACGATTCCGGTCACATCGGGCCAGCGCTGACCGATCCCACCGTCGTCCTCAGCCTTGGTGATGAACCCGAAGATATCGGCGCCTACCGCGCATCCCATCGGGTGCAGAGTGTTCACAGCCTCGGTCAGGAAGGAATTGATCGCCTCGATCCGGACCTCCTCGGTGATCCCCCCGTCGAAGACCGATGAGTCGGTGCGGGCGTCGGGGAATCGGACGTAGTCGAACTGGATCTCATCGACTCCCATGCCGCACGCCTCCTCGGCCAGGGCGAGGGCGTACGCCCTGGCGTCGGGATCGGTGGGATCGAGGAAATACTGGCCTCGCGATTCGAACGGGGCGTTCGTCGCCGAGTCCCACACCGCCATCTCCGGTTTCATCACGGCGGCTGTCGGGTCGTTGAAGATGACCAAGCGACCAATCAGGTAGAGCCCGGCCTCTTCGGCGCGCTGCGCCACTTCTCCGAGGTCGAAATTGCTGCGTATCGCCCCGACTTCGGTGGCTGTGGGGTCGGTGCTGTTGTACCAAACCAGCCCGGTCTCGTCTTTGAGATCGACCATCAATGCGTTGAGCTCGGTGGTCTCGGCCATCTCGATGAAGGCCTCCAGGTTCGTCCCCGTCGCTTCGCCCGTCATGTGAACCGCCCGCGCCGCAAATGGCGCGAGCCGCACTTCGGCCTCACCTGGCCCACCATCCCATTGGAACTCGGTCTGGACCCAGGCCGGACGGCTTACGGTGATCGTCCCCGGCTCCGCGCCCCTGATGCTGAATTTCCCCTGGTTGTCACTGACTCCCTCGGCCGGGCCCGCATCGACCTGCGCCGCCTGCACCGGTGCGCCGGCATCGTCGACCACCATGCCGCGGAGCACTCTCGCCTTGAGCACGACGTCGACCGTCCCCTCCGGTCGCTCGGCGAGGGTCAGCGTGTGCGGAACGTGCCCGGGGGCGCTCACCTCGACCACTGTTCGGGATCGGTTCCAGTCCAATTGGACCATCCCATCATCGGCGCTGGTGCCCACCTGCTCGCCGTTGATGTCGACGAAAGCCGAGGCGACCGGGGTTCCGGCATCGTCGAGGACGCGCAACGTGTACGGGGTAGCCCGGCCCAACAAGGACCAGCCGGCCCAAAGGGCCCAAACGATGGTGAACGCCACCAGCAAGCGAAACTGGGATCGGCGTGACACTGAAATCGGGAGGGTACCCAGGTGGAATGTCCTACCTGCGATTTTCGTTTGCCAGATTCAGCCAGGAGGGTTAGTTTTCAACAGGGGTTGTTGAGGAGGACAGTTTGGGGAAGCCCATCAGGGCCAGTGATGCGAGACCGGAGCGAGGCTCAGGCCCGGGTGACACCGTCGGTCTCTATCTCGACGAAGTTTCCGCCCACCTTCTGCTGACGGCCGAAGACGAGGTCTATCTGGCCCGCTCCATGGAGCGCGGCAAGAAGGCGAAAGCCCGCCTGGAAACAGGTGATTTCCCCGTCGCCGAGCGGCCGCAACTGATGCGTCTCGTCGCCGAAGGCGAAGAGGCGAAGATGACCTTCATCCGCTCCAATCTGCGCCTGGTCATCTCGATCGCCAAGCGCTACACCGGACGCGGCCTCGATCTCCTCGACCTCATCCAGGAAGGAAACCTGGGCCTGATCCGAGCTGTGGAAAAGTTCGACTGGCGCAAGGGTTTCAAGTTCTCCACCTATGCCACCTGGTGGATCCGCCAGGCGATCACCAGGGGCCTGGGGAACAACGGAAGGACGATCCGACTCCCGGTTCACATGGTCGACGTGGTCCGCACCGTTCAGGACACCAGGCAGATCCTCCACGACAAGTACCACCGGGCACCGACTCTCGAAGAGATATCAGAGGCATCAGGCCTCGACACCGAACGGGTACTGGCGGCGCTCGGAGGCCCCCGCAGAGACGGTTTCACTCGATCGGCCGGTCGGAGAAGACGGCGATGCCTCGCTCCAGGACTTCGTCGAGGACACCGGTGCCGCCAATCCCGAGGATCGTGCCGCTTCAGCCTGGCGTCGGGAACGTTTGATCAAGGCCCTCCAGATCCTCGACCTCGAAGAGCAGCAGGTGCTCTGGCTTCGCTTCGGGCTGGACGGGGACGAGCCGTGGACCCTTTCCGATGTCGGGAAAGTGATCAACTCCACACGGGAGCGAGTCCGTCAGATCGAGGCCCGAGGGCTGGCCAAACTGCGCCACCCCAGCTGCGACATCGACCTCGCCGCCCTGCTTTAAGGCAAAGCCTTCATTCGGCGGTCAACCCCGCACGATGGCCTCGTCGAGCTCCAACTCCAAGTCCCAGGAGTCTTCCTCTTCGCATGAATCCATCTTCTCCAGGTAGACGGTTTCACACCGCACGCACTGGAGCCGGTGGCCAGTCAGGACGTAGAACTCGTCCATGACCAGCTCGAGGAGGTTGGCCGTGTCGTGCCCGCATCCTGGACAGATGAAGCCGACTGCGAGGTTCATATCCCACCTCCGGGCCGTGCCGTTTTGCATTGGTGTTGCTCATACACCCAATGGTGCTTCAACCCGAGCAGGAGTTGCATGGGGATCGCCCCCCAAGGGGCAAACCCCTATTCCCCTCAAAACGACCGCTGGAGCGGTCGGGCGAGATGGGCCTAGACCCGGCGCAGGGCCCGTTCCAGTCGGGCGAACCCCTCGTCCGCCTCCTCCTCGGTGAGTGAGAGCGGCGGGGCGATTCGCAACGAGTTCCCGTAGAGGCCCGCCCTTGCCGATGAGGAGACCCTCCTCGCGGGCGGCCTCGAGCACTGCGGACGCCTTGTCCGGTGCCGGCTCCCCGGCCGAGTCGACCAGTTCGAGCCCGATCATCAGGCCCTTGCCCCGGACCTCCTCGATCATCTCCAATTCCTCGGAGAGCGGGATCAGGTTCTGCATGAGCCGGTTGCCCGACCTTCAGGGCGTTGGTCTGCAGGTCCTGATCGAGGAGCACGTCGAGATTGGCCAGCGCTCCTGCGGTGGCCAACGGATTGCCCCCGAATGTGGAGATCCCGAGCGCCGGGTAGGAATCCATGATCTCGGCCGGGGCGACCACCCCGCCGATGCTCAGCCCGTTGCCCAACCCCTTGGCGAAGGTGAGAGGTCGGGCGTGATCCCATGTGCCTGGTATCCCCAGAAGTGCTCCCCGGTCCTGCCCCAACCGGTCTGCACCTCGTCGGAGATGAAGAGGATCCCGTGGGCGTCGAGCACCTCCTTCATCGCCCCGAAGAAGCCGTCGGGTGGGGTGACGAAGCCGCCGACACCCTGAATCGGCTCCGCGATCATCACCGCCGGCTCCCCGGCGCTGGCCACTCTGAGCAGGTCTTCGAGATCGGCCACACATGCCGCGATGAACTCGTCGTCGGGAAGGTGCCCGAATGGGCTGCGGAGCTTGTAGCCACCATGGACGTAGGTGACCTGGAACGGCGAGAAGCTGGTCCCCGACCATGCCTTGTTCCCGGTGATGGCGATGGTCGAGTGTGACTTGCCGTGGTAGCTGCCCCGTGATCGCCAGCACCTGGTTCGACTTCTTGTATGTGGTGGCGAGCATCAAGGCGGCGTCGTTGGCCTCGGTCCCCGAGTTGGTGAAGAAGACCTTGGCGTCGGGAATGCCCGAGAGCTCCGCCACCCTCTCGGCAAGCTCGATTTGGGACTCGATCAAGTACAGAGTCGAGGTGTGGAGCATTCGGTCGGCCTGGGCCTTGATCGCGTCGACGACCTCGGGCACCCGATATCCGGTCATCGTGACCAGGATCCCGCCGAAGAAGTCGAGGTATCGGTTGCCTTCGGCGTCGACGACGTGCCGCCCGTCTCCATCGACGATGGCGATCGGCTGTTCGTAGTAGAGCGGGGCCCAGGCGGGCAGGACGTCGAGGTGCCGTTCGTGGAGACTCGGCGTGTTTTCCCATGGTTCGAGACTACCGAGCGAGCGATCCTGGCACCGTCAGGAGTAACGCCGTCCGCGCAAGCTCCGGCGCCACCTGGCACCCTTCGTCTTCGAGGTCACCAGTGGGACCCCGGCACTGACCTGCCGCTCCCCGTCCTCCGTCTCGGCCGGGGCCGGAGGGCGCGTCGGCGATGTGGCTCGCCTTGATCCGCTCCGAGCGGTCCAGCTCGAGTGAGCGCAGAGTCTTCTCGATCCGCTCCATCTGGTCGTCCGATGTCGCCGGAAGGTGGAAAGCGTCACGGACGAATCGGGCCGTGTCCGCCCGGTAGTCGTGGCCGAAGGATTGGAAGTCACCAGGAACTGGTCACCATCGCGTTGGCTGCGTCGATCGCGGTCTGGCAGAAGGTCACGATTGGCATCCACTCGATCGACTCGGCCACTCCGCGCTGGCCGTCGGCCCCGATCCATTCCGGCTTCCGAACCAGCATGTCCGGCCCAAAATGTGCAATCGGATCGTTGTCGTGGGAGAGGACGACGGCTCTCATCCGGTCGCGCTGCTCTGGAGTCAGCTCGGCATATTCGTCATGGCTGTCGAATACCCCGACCGTTCCCTCGGGAACGGTGTCCGAGGACCTGTCGGATCATCCCCGACCGCGACCACTTGGCCAGCCAGGGAAGGCCGAACCAAAGGGCGCGGTCGATCCCGTAATGGTCGAAACCGGAAATCCCCTGGTGCATGACGACGTCGGAGGATGACCAGGCGCCCAGGCTCTCGCCGAACATCGAGGACCTTGGGCCGCTTCTCGGGTGGGCGCTCGCGGAGCCTCTCCCTGATCCCCCAGAGCAGGAGCCGGAACTGGGCCCGCCCCAGGGCCACTTGTTGCACGGCGAGGAACGACGGCGAGCGGGCGTACTGGATGCAGCAGGTGGCGATGTCGCCCCTGGTGAGCAGCTCGGCGGCCTCGATCATGGTCTGGTCCACCCAGCCGGTGCCGGTCGGAGACACCAGGAGCAAATAGGACCGGTCGAAGGCCCCCGTGCGGTCGAGCTCTATGAGCGCCAGCTCGGCTCGACCCGTGGAGTAGAGCGGCTCGGTGTTGAAACCGACGAACGCCCGAATCGGCTGGGCCTTGGCCGGTCTCGCCCATGACCTCTTCGATCAGCTCGGGCGTGGTTACATCGATCACGTAGCGTCGGCCCTGGAGGCCGAGCTCCTCGAAGGTGGACACGCTCTCCGGACTGCCTGAGACCTCGGGCGCGGTCGGAGGGGTGGCATAGCCGGGCTCGACCTTGTCGTTGGTCTTGGTCAGCTTGCCGACCCCGGCGTTGTAGGCCGCGACCGCAGCTCCGCCCCAGATCCCGGCATTGATCACCCGGCCCATGACGTTCTTGGACCACCCGGGGCCGAGATAACCGGATCCAGGCGTCTGCGGCTGGCTGCGTATCCCTTGGCGATGCCCGAGCCGACGACGCGACCGCTGATGCGGTGCCGACGGCCGCAGGAATGGTGATCTCCTGTGGGATCGGCCACTTGCCGACTTCCGCCTCCCTGGCCGTGAGCCGACGGTTGGCCCAAAGAAGCACCCCGGCGAGCGTCGAGGCCGTGATGACCAGCGGCGGCCAGGCCGAGTCGGACCCGTAGCGATTCCTGCATCCACGATGCCGACGTCGTAGATCGCCCCGCCGAGAGCGGCGGCCCGCACGATCTGCCCGAGGTCCTTGCGGTCGAGCGTCCACATCGTCTCCCCGTCCTCCTCAGGTAAGCGCGGAAAGGCCGACCCCGACACCACCCATGACCGCCCGCCCGGCGAGGTGGGCGGCCAGCCCGGCGTCGGGGGGCACCACGGCCGAAAGCGGATGTCGACCAGCCTTGGTGACGCCACGGGCGGCGAGGACGCTGAGCCCGGTGGCCAACCCCTGGTGAACGGAGGTCCGGGGCATCAACGAGGGCCCGAACGAGTCGAGGAAAACAGTGGTCTCCAGCGGGGAAGCCGGTGAACCGGTGACTGGATTCAGCCAGCGGGCGACCGCGGCGACAACTTCTCCGAATCCCGACATGCCATTCAGCCTATCACCGGAGGCCTTGGCCACATAGCGGAGAAACAGGGACCGTTCTCCGGCCAGGATCCGGTCCAGGTCCATCTCGAGAGAGGATCGACCATGGCCCCTTCGACTATTCGCTTCGAGCCCCCGCCGGCGATCACCGGAGCCACGGTCAGGTTCAGGTCATCGATCCGGCCCACCTCGGCCAATTGCGAATTGAGGCCGGGACCACCCTCGCAGAGGACCACCGCGAAGTCGCCGAGCCGGTCGAGCGACTGCCTCCGCCCCGAGGTCGTCGAGGACCGCGATCTCGGCCACCTCTGACAAGGCCTCGCGCCGCGCCGGGTCGGACGCCGGATCCGGTGAGGATCAGAGGTTTCTGGTCGGGGTTGGAGAACAGCCGGGCATCGGGCTCGAGATCGAGGCGACCGGTGAGAACCGCGATCCGGGGGACGTCGGGAAGCCCGAGGTCCCGTCCTCCGCTCGACGCGTTCCGCACTGAGCTGTCACCGGGCCGTAGTTCTCGGCCCGGGCGGTGCCCGCGCCGACCAGGATCACGTCGAGCTGCGGTCCGCAACGCCCGAAACAACTCGTGATCGTCGTCGTCGCCCAGCACCGAGGACTTGCCGTCGATCGCGGTGGCACCGTCCAGCGAGGACACCATGTTCACCACCACCCAGGGACTGGCCGGTTGCCGAGCGACTCGATCTCCAGGACCAGCCCCTGGATGTCTTCGACCTCTCCTACGTGGGGATGGACCCATTTGAACATCGGGACAAGGTAGCCGTCACTCCTCGACGATCCATGCGGTGACCATGCCGAACATCCCCTGGTCGCTTTCGACGTGATTGAGGATGTGGCAGTGCCACACCCAGGTCCCGGGATCGGACAGCTGGAACAGGACCGAGTACCGCTCCCCCGGCGCGATGTTGATGGTGTCCCCCCAATAGGGATCTGTCGAGGGGGATTCCATCCTTGGCGAACACCAGTTGCGGGAATTGGTGCTGATGCATCGGGTGGGCCTGCATCCCCTCGTTGAAGTAGTGGACCACCACCCAATCGCCGACCTTGCCGACGTAGGGCTCGGTGGCCGGAAACGACTTTGCGTTGAGCGTCAGACCGATGACCCCGGCGTCGTTGAGGACCATCGGGATCTCATGGGCGATCTCGATGTCGTCAGGAATCTCGACACCAGAGATGGTCTGGCCGGCCGGCAGCGGAGTGTCGCCGATGATGAAGGTCCCAAACAGGCCGTTCGGCACCTGGAGATGGCCGTGGGCATGTGCGTGGTACATCGCGATCGCCGGCTCGGTGGCTTCGAACTCGTAGGTGAAGGTGGTCCCCGGCTCGACGAGGGGCTGGGTGATCGGAGCGACTCCGTCCATGGCGTTGGGCACCTTGACCCCGTGCCAGTGGATGTCGGTCCCAAGTGGCAGCTGGTTGTCGAGGACCACTCTGACCTTGTCCCCGACCTCGACTCGAATCGCAGGAGCCGGCACCATCCCGTTATAGGTCCAGGCGTCGACCACCTTGCCCGGGGATACCTCCCAAGGGGTGATCGCAGCGGTCAGGTGGAACTCCTTGGTGCCATCGGGAAGGACCTCGGGCTCGAGTGGCTGGTTGCCCTTGCCCTCGGTCGCAACCGGGAAGGCCAGGATCGAATCGACCATGATCTGATCCATCGCCGCCCAGTCGGCATCGGTCCCGTGTTCGGCATGATCGGTACTTCTCGGCCCCGACGGTGAGCGTGGCCTCCATGCCGGCGTCACGGTGCCCGGCGATCGAGCAGAAGACGACGTAGGAGCCGGGCTCCAGGGTTCCGAGGTCGAGTTGGCCCGTCTCGCCGGAAGCCAGATCGGGCGTCGCCTCACCATCTTCGACCGTCAGGTTGTGAATCTGGGTCCCCTGGTTCTCGACGTCGAGGACGATCGGCCCCTCGGCGAACTCGAGACGTGCCATCGATTGCGAACTCGTTCAGGGTCACGGTGCCGGTTTGAGCCTCGGAGGCGAGTCGCCTCTGCTGACCCACCGCCTCGTATCACTAGGACCGTGGCCATCACGAGGACCCCTGCGGCCATGACGCTGACAGAAATATCAGCGCTTTGTCGAACGCGCCCTCTGATGTCGATGAGCCCGCGTCGAGTCTTCGGTGCCATCGGGTAAATGTATGCGAATCGGACCGACGCCCACAGGCCCCTTTGGTCCCAACCTGATGGGACTTAAAGCCCGGTTGATCGGCGATCAGATCCGGAGACGCTCACGGATGGTTGCCACATCGCCTTGCCAGATGTGGAACTTCTGGATGGGCTTGAAACCGAGTTCGATGTTGATTTTCAACATCGGCTGGTTTGACCCGGCATTGTCGGTGTCGATCCGCTCGACTTCCGGGTAATCGGACCTGATCTTCTGCAGCATCGCCGCCTTGAGCCAACGGCCCAATCCCTTCTCGCGGTGCTCCGGGTCGACGCCCGTATCGGACTGAAACCCCTGCACCGGATTCAGGTGCTGGTAGATGAATTGGGTCAGCCCGACCATCGTCCCGGTCGGCTTGTGGCGGACGATGTAGATGAGGAACTCATGCCCGCGCTTCTTGTCTTGCTCCTCCCACGCCCTCCACATCACCGGAGTGATCACATCGGGATCCCGCTCGTAGTCCTCGAAGGGTGCGGTATTCATGATGCCGGTGAGGTTGCAGTAGGGCTCGAGGTCCTCCTCAGGAAGGGGACCAGCTCTGAATAGGAGCTCGTAGTCGGCGGGCGCGGTCCGCCGCTCGTTGCACCCATTCATCCACGAGCTCCCAGTCGATATCTGACACGAGCAAGCGGTTGTGTTGGTCGAGCAAGGCGTCTTTCATCCCGGCTCGCTCTGGGATGACCGAGAATTCGGAGCCTTCTGGAATCGCCACTGCGAAGCGGCGCCGTTTGTGCTCTTGGACCAGGTCGAGCATTGGCGTCGCGACCGCACGGCCCAGGCCCCGGCCTCGAGCCGCCTTGCTCACGTAAACCCAGCCGAACGAGTTGTCGAGGTCTTGTTCGAGATTCATCTCCGCCCCGGATGTGGCGACGATTTTCTCGCCTTCCCAGATAGCCCAATGTCGAGCGAGGAGGAACGGCGGAAGGTGGGCCCAATCGACCATTCGCTGGCGCACCGGTTTGGGCGGGTCGCCCGGGAGCGCCTCGCCGTCCATGTCGATCCATAACTCGTGCAAAGCCCGGAGCGATTCCTCGGGGGCGGTCGCGGCATCGATGGTGTCGAGGCGTAGTGCCATAACCATTCGAGGCTAGGACTGGGTCCCCCTCAGCCGCCGGTGAATTACGAGAGCCGGGCGGCCAGGGACTCGGCTTCGGATGACACAACGATGGAGTCGATCGAGCTGCAGGCCCAATAGGCGACGAGGAGGATGAAGGTGACCACGAGCACTTTCATGATCAGGCTCGTTCCGGACGCGTTCTCACTCTGGTAGAGCACGGTTTCCCTCCCGTACAGGGCTGTCGGTCGGGCAGGCTAAACGGTGATCGGTGCTTGACCAGGCTTTGTTGTCGAGCGCCGGGGTGAGTTACGGGACTCGGCGGTAGGCGGGTCGGTGCCGGGGCGTATGAATCGGATCCGACCGGGTCCCAAGTGTGGGATCGATGCGGAAGCCCATCCCGTGGACCACCACCTGGTGGTGAAACCAACACAGGGTTGTCAGATTCTCGGGATCGGTAGGCCCTCCTTCTGACCATGGGATCTTGTGGTGAACCTCGAGCCGGTATCGACTGGTGCAGGCGTCGGCCGTGCAGCCCTCGTCCCGATGGAGGACGAACCGTCGGAGTCGGTTGGGGATGATCCGGGATCGGCGGCCCATCGCCAGCGGACGGCCATCTGAGGTCTTGATCACCTCGAGGCTGGCGCTGCATGCGATTCGATCGAGGATCTCCGGGCCGATCGAGGTTCCTGCAGCGGTTTCGGCGCCGGCGTCATCAACGAAAACGGTGATCAGCGGCGTGCTCAGGGATCGAGGTCGATTTTCCTCGCAGATCGCGGTCAGAGCGACCGCCCGGCGATAGCCAAGACCAGGCCGTGTCCCGTCGGGGAGATCCGGAACGGTGTCGGCCGCCTCGGCAAGGACTTTGTCAACAACTGAGCCCGAGTACCCGTCGAGTAAGTCCCCACATCCTCCACGACGACTCATCGAGATTGGGCTGGATGGCCAGATACTGCGAACGGTGTGACTGGTGACCGTTGTCCCACTCTCTTCGCTTGTGCTGGGCCGCGATCCGGTACAGGCCCCGTATGTCGATTCCAGCGAGGCGATCACTTAAGGCGTCCTCGGGTAGCCGCGACAGCGCCTCAGCGCGATCGAACGTGATGTCACCGACCTGGAGCTCGCTCGCTAGGTCTGGTCGGTCCCGAAGCCGCCTCGAGGTCGATGTCAGCCTCGACGCCGTCTCAACCGAGATGTCGAGCCTGCCGGCAACCCATTCTCGCAATGAACGACAGCCATCGGCGCTTGGGAGCTGCATGGTCGTCGGCATCTACCAAATACGACATCTGGCGGGCCCGGGCCCCGGCAATTATTCGTTCTTCCTCGAGCAACCCCTGCTCGACCTCATCTGGTGTCAATCCCCTCATAACCCTCACCGTACGAGGGGGGTGTGACAGATTTGGTCAGCTGCCCTTTACTTTCTTGGAGGTTTCCGAGATTTTGTCGACGGCGTCATCGACCGCATTCCCAATGTTGTTGGCGGCCGACTTGGCCCCGTCGCTCACCTTGCTTGCCACGTCCTTGGCCTTGCCTCCCGCGTCGTCGGCAAGGTCTACGACCTTGTCCGCAGCATGCCCGGCGGCTTCCTTGACCGATGCCATCGCCTTCTCGGGAGCATCGGGATCGAGAATCCCTGACTCCTTCAACTTGGGAATGACCTGATCGGCGACCTCGGCAGCCTTCTCGTCACCGAGCCAGGGTCCCATCCTCTCCTCGAACCGGGCCTTCGCCTCGGCCTCGGTCAGGCCGGCGTACTCAGCCCGCTTCGACGCCAGAACCCTGGCGACAGCGGCGACGATCCCGGCGATTACCAAAAACTTGACGAGCGCCCTGAAGGGGTGGCTCTCTGCTTCTCCGTTGCTCATGCATCACCTCCTACCCCGAACCATACAGAGGTGGGGCAATTCGAGTTTTCGCGGCCAGGCGTCGGAGCCCTTCACGAAGGGCGGGGGGTGGCGTAAGTTCAGAGACTCATGGTCAGATGGCTGATCGCTGGGCTGTTGGTGGTGGGGCTGGCGATCGGTGTCTGGATGGTGTGGCCGGACGAGGAACCCTCATCGTCGAGCAACACCACGATCGCCGCCGTGGACACGTCCACCAGTTCCGCACCCGCTGATTCGTCCACCACGACCACCGAGCCGACTTCGACAACGACCAGCGCAGACGTCGTCACGACTGTGGAACAGGCGGAGGAAATCCTGGCCGCCCTTTGGTTTGGCTGGTTCGAGGGCATTTACAACCAGGACGAGGCCCGAATCAGAGAGGTGGTGGGGAGCCAGACCGCATTGGACAACGCCATGAGCCAGTTCGGTGTGATGGAGTTTCGGCGGCTCCCACGCTCGATCAGGTGGCTCTGTCGAACATCGAGATCCTGAGGTCCGATGATTCATGCCTGGTCGTTTGGACAACCATCGATGTCTCCGTACTTTCAGCGAAGGATCGTCGACCGGCGTTCATGTTCTTCGGCGGTCCGAGGACTCGTGGGTATCAGTCTCGCTCTGGGATTCACCGGGAGACTTTGGGAGGCCGATTGCGAATCGCCACTCTTGCCATTGTCCTGACAGCGTTGATGCTCGCCCTGCGACGCGTCAGCCGAGGAGTTCACGGCTTGCTGGGTCGAGGTCGAACACGATCCCGTACTGGCGATGAGACCAACAGCTCACACGTTGTCGGATCGCCGGGGGTGACGTCGTCGACTACGCGAGCGACGACGCAGTGCCGGCCGAGCTCTTCCCTAGCGCCGGGGTCGATCTCACCGGTGACTGCTGGTACTACACCACCGTCGAGTCGCAGTGGATCTCGCTCGCTTGGTTCATCAACGGTGACGCCGAGCTGGGATGGCTGCCCGACCCCGATATCCCCGAAGCGATCATCTACGCCACGGGACGCATCCCGCGCTGCACCTCGGAGCCCGGGGTCTCCGTGGACCCAGAGGCGGTGGTTTGGGCTTATGTCTCGGAATTCGTGCACCCACCCCCGGCGCCGGAGGTCAATCCCGATGAGGGCAATGGCGTCACCGGCCTGGAGACTTTTGTAGGAGTTCCCATCCCGCCGGACCATGCCACACAGCTCTCCGCCGGTGGCCTCACCCTGGACCTGGAGATCGAAGTCAGCGGAGTGGTCGTGGAGTGGGGCGATGGACGCATCGACAGCTTCCCGGCCTCGCCTGAAGTGATGGCCGGGTATCCATCCGGGCTGGCAGCACACGTCTACGAGACCAAGGCCCCGGTCGGGTACGACCTCACCGTGGGATACGACTGGACCGCCCGCTGGCGTGTTGTCGGGGATCCGTGGGAGTTCCTGGCGGTACCGAACACCACGACCTCGGTCGACTACCCGGTCAACGAGATCGTGTCGGTCATAACGGAGTAGCCGGAACACGAGAATGGGGCCACCCGGAGGTGGCCCCATTCGTGATGGAGGAGGAGGAATCTCAGACTGGTTGTCGCGAGACCCTGCTCATACATCGGCACCGATCCCGAATAACTGAAGGCTTCACGTCATGGTCGCCGTCACGGACCACATCGCGGCAAGGCGGTTCGTGTCCTTCGGAAGCCGCCAGAAGCCGTCGTCGCTGAGGACCATCTGGTCGATGCCTTGCCAGGCGCAGAAGTCGTATTCCTCGACCGCATCGATACGAAACCCGACATCGAGCAATGCAGTCAGGATCTCCCCGATCCCGTGGTTCCACGAGTAGTTGAGCGGGCTGGCGACCAGGCCCTCGCCGGCGTATGTCTCCTCCTCGATCTCGGCGATCGGCTCGACGGTCTCGAAGTAGGGATAGATCACTGAGACCTTCTCGGTGTCCTCCCAGTCGAGCGTCCACAGCATCGGATGACTCTCGAGCATCGAGAAACGGCCCCCTGGGTTGACGAACGAGGCGACGACATCGGCCCATCCTCGGATGTCCGGTATCCAGCAGATGGCTCCGGCCCCGGTGTAGACGATGTCGAACTTCTCGGGTACGACCGTCGGCGCGTCGTAGAGCTCGGACACGAAGAAGCGGGCGGGGGTGCCCGAGTCGGCACTGAGCCGCCTCGCTGCCTCGATCGACTTCTCGGACAGGTCGATGCCGGTCACCTCCGCTCCGAGCCTGGCCCACGAGACCGTGTCCGTACCGATGTGACATTGGAGATGGATCAGACTCTTTCCGCTGACGTCTCCGACTCTCTCCTTTTCGAGAGTGACCACGTCACTGAGATGATCCGGATCGGCCACGAAATGCTCGATGCCGTAGTCGTCCGAGGCGTAGTGGATGTCGACACGGGAATCCCAGTTGGCACGGTTGGCGATTCGGTACTCATCGAGTGGCATGCGCTGCAGTATCGCCCACCAGGCCACCGATAGGCTCGGCATATGCCGATCAGCACCGCTCCGGTCTGTGTCACCGGCGCCACCGGGTTCGTGGCCAGCGAGATCGTGTCCCAGCTGCTGGCCGCGGGCTACCAGGTGCTTGGGACCACGAGGGATCCGGAACGGGCCTACCGCGATGGGTACGTGACCTCGCTGCCCGGAGCAGCCGATCGGCTCCAACTGGTGGCTGCCGACTTGCTGGAGCCGGGGGCCTTCGACGAAGCGGTGTCACGATCGGAGTTCGTGGTCCACACCGCCTCGCCCTATTTCACCGATGCGGCCGACCCCCAACGCGATCTTGTCGACCCGGCCGTTCAGGGGACTCTCGCGGTGCTCCAAGCGTGTCAGAAGTCTGACACCGTGAAGCGTTTGGTCTTGACCTCGTCGATGGCAGCGGTCACGGACGAACCCGACGGATCGATGCTCGACGAGTCGGTTTGGAACACCATGTCGACACTCAAGCGAAACCCGTACTACCTGGCGAAGACCCAGGCCGAACGTGCCGCTTGGCAGTTCATGGAGGAGCACGAGCCGGGTTTCGACCTCGTCGCGATCAATCCCCCGCTCGTTCTCGGACCGTCCCTCATCCCAAGTCTCAATACAAGTGGGCGGACCGTGGCCGGCATGACCAATGGCCTCTGGCCGGGGTTGATCGACTTGGAGTGGGTGATCGTCGATGTTCGCGACGTCGCAACCGCCCACATCCGTGCGATGGAAGTGCCCACCGCATCGGGCCGGCATTTGACCGGGGCAGCGGTTCGAAGCCTCCGTCAGATGGCCGAGCTGCTCGAGGCAAACGGCTGGGGCAAGAGGTACAAACTCCCCTCGATCCCGCTGGACAATGCCCTGGGCAGCACCCTGGTGAAGTTGGCCGGCGTTTTCCAGAAGGCGGGAACTCGCTCCTACCTCAGAACGAACCTGGGAGGCAAGTTCCGCTTCGACAATTCGAAGGTACGGCGTGAGCTCGGCATCGAATTTCGCGACCCCGACCAGACCATCCTGGACACCATGGCCGATCTCGAGAAATGGGGGCATCTCGGGAAATAGGTTGATCGGCCCGTATGGGTCCCTTCGTATTCGGGTAGGTTCCTCGACTCCCCGAACGAGGAAGCGCTGCCTCCCCGATGTACAAGTCGTATTTATTGGCTGTCGCGGCATTGGTCGCACTCATAACCGGCATCGCCGCGACTCTTGGGCCGACTCCCTCCGACAAGGCCGATTCCCTCGCCCTCGGCGCCCCGGTCTCCGCTGCCGAGGCCTCGTTTCGACGCCACCCGGTGAGCACCACGGGTACCACGGGTACCACGATGCCGTTCGTAGAGCACGACGACGATGCTTCACGTCGCATCACGACCACGACCACGACCACCACCACCACCTCGACGACGACGACCGTCATCACGACGACCACTGCTCCGCCGGCCGCCAACAACCCGCCGGGGACCACGGCGACGAAGCCAAAGCCGACCACGACGGCCGCCCCGGCCCCAGCGCCCGGAGGCTCCTATAGCTCCGGATTCGAGGCGGAGTTCGCGGCGAGCATCAACGGGCTGCGATCTGCCAACGGACTTGCCGGATTGAGCCGCAGTGGATCTCTCGACGGCGAAGCGCGGGCATGGTCGAAGAGAATGGCCGAAAACGGATCCATATCGCACTCCAACATCGGGCGCTTCCTGCCCCCGTGGTCCACGGCCGGCGAAAACGTGGGTAGCGGTGGATCGGTCTCCGGATTGTTCGAAGCCCTCTCCAACAGTTCCGGGCACCGGGCCAACATGCTCGGCAGCGGCTACACCCATTTCGGGATCGGGGTCTGGCTCGACGACTCCGGAACGATCTGGACCACCCATGTCTTCGCTGGCTGAGGTCATTTGGCCTTAGGAACTCCTTGATCGCATCCTGAGGTCGGGATGACCCCAGTTGCCGCATCCTGAGAACCACCACAGAACTTGGAGGTTCGAAGATGCAGAACAGCAAGACAACGATCATCGGCGGAATCGTCGCGGTGATCCTTCTCGTCAGCGGAATCGCTTGGGCGAGTGGGGTCGGAGAGTCTTCGAGCGAGACCCTCCCCCAGAGCTCATCGACCAGCCTGGATGACAACGGGTCGTCGACTTCGCTCGATGACAACAGCTCCTCGACGTCCCTGGATGACAACGGCTCGCCATCGAGCACCCTGGTGGGCGATTCCACCTCATCGACGGTGGACGACTCGACCACGTCCACAACCATCGACGACAACACCAGCTCCACCTTCGATGACGATTCGACCACCTCGACCACGATCGACGACAACACCAGCTCGACCATCGACGACGACGGATCCCAGGCGATCGCAGACGGCGCCCGGAGCTACTCGATCGATGGCGTGGCAGTGGTGACGGTGAACATCGTGAGCGGTCAGCTCGAGCTCGTGGGCATCAACCTCGAGTCGGGTTGGAGCGCCGAGGTGGAAAAGGAGCGGTCGGACCGTATCGAGGTCGAGTTCCGAAACGGCGAGCAGGAGGCAGAGTTCGAAGTCCGGCTCGACGACGGGAGGCTGAGGGTCGAGGCTGAGGTGAAGGACTGACCATCAAGCCCGACCGAACCAGACTCTGACGACCGCCCCGCCCCCGGGGCGGTCGCTCAGTTCCAGGCCACCACCGCTGAGCTCAGCCGAGCGCCGGGTGATGTCGAGGCCGAGGCCGGTCGAGCCGCCGCCGCTCACTCCGCGGCCAACTGGGTCTCCGCTCATGAAACCGGGGCCGGCATCTCGGACCACGAGCTCCGGCCGCGTTCCGTCGCGAACCTCGATCTCGAATGCAGTCCCGGGCTCGGTGTGGCTGAACACGTTTTCGATGAGAGTGTCGACTACCGCGGCCACTGTGTCCTCGCCGAGGCCGACCTCCAGGTTGCCTTCCCCCACGGCGACCGTGAAATCCCGGCCTTCCTCTTCGGCGAGCACATGCCAGAAGGCCGCCCGGTTGGCCACCACCTCTCCGAGGTCACACTTGCCCGGCGCCCGGTATCGGTCCTTTCGCGCTTCCTCGATGAGCTGATCGACTCCCTGTTCGATGCGGTCCACCTGGGCGACGATTACCGCCCTTTCCGCCGGGTCCGAGACCGCTTCGGCCTGCAGCCGCAAAGCGGTGAGTGGCGTCCGCAATCGGTGAGAGAGATCCGCAACCGACTCCCGCTCCTCGGCCAGCAATTGATCGAGGCGATCGGCCAGCCAGTTGAACGATCGGCCTAGCTCCTCTATCTCCCGGGGAGGGCTCACCTCCACCCGCGCCGTGAGGTCGCCGGCGCCGAGTCGGGTCGCGGTTTCGGACAGGTCCGCCAGTGGCTCGACGAGGCGCTTGGCCATCCGATCGGAGATGGCGACCGCTGCCAGGACGATCAGCAGGCCGAGAGCAGCGAGTAGCAGCCAAGCTTGGGCCACCCCCTGGGTCAGTTGTTCGTCGCTGACGAAAGCGGAGACGACGATCGTCCCCCCTCGAACAACAACCGGCAGGGCGAGCTCCCAGCCCCCCTCCACGTAGTCGGCCGCGGAACGGCCACTCTCGGCAACCCCAGCGACCAGAGTGCGCTCAGGCGTGGGGTCGCCCAATGTGGTCCCGTCCGGTAGGAACACCACCTGGCCCTCGGGGAGTGGTCCCACCGCTTCGGCTGCAGCCTCGGGGTCGATCTGATCCGAGAAAGCAGCTGCCAGGGCGACCAGGGACGCAGTGGCCTGTGCGCTGAGCTCGGCCTCGACCTGAGCCCGCTCGACGGCCTGTTGCCGCACCAGCAACGCCAGGGGAATGGTGAGTGAGATCACCACCAGAGTGGTGATGGCCAGGCTCCAGAGAGCCAGACGCCGCCTCATCAGTCGGGTGCGACCAGTTTGATGCCCACCCCGTGGACGGTGCGGATGTAACGAGGTTCGGAGGCTGTCTCACCGAGCTTCTTCCGAAGCCAGGAGATGTGGACGTCCACTGTGCGATCACTCCCCCCGTAGGGCTCCCTCCAGACCTCGGCGAGCAGCTCTCGTTTGGTGACCACCTCTCCTTGGCGCTCAGCCAGGGACCGAAGGAGATCGAACTCTTTGGGGCTCAAGTCCAGGGCCACCCCATCGAGTTGCGCGTCTCTCGCCGAGATGTCGATGGTTAAGCCGCCAACGACCACGCGATCCTTCTCGTCGGCGCTATTCCCTCGTCGCAAGATCGCACGAACCCGGGCCAGGAGTTGCGCAACCGAGAACGGCTTCACCAGATAGTCGTCAGCACCGGCATCCAGGGTCCTGACCACGACCTCGTCCGCGCCGCGTGCGGTTATCACCATCACAGGAACGGGGCTCACCGCGCGGATCATCCTCAGAAGCTCGTTGCCGTCGAGATCGGGGAGCCCGAGGTCCATCACGACCAGGCCGGGATCGCCTTTGACCGCCAACTCGAGGCCGCCCATCGCGGTGGCCGCGCTCTCCACGTCGTGGCCCTCGGCGGCGAGGGCATCAGCGACGAGCCGTCGAATGTCGACGTCGTCTTCGATGAGGACGATTCGGGTCACATCGGCAGGCTATCTGCGAGCCCTCCAAACGGCCCCTGCCTTGAGAGATCCTTGACGAGCCGTTGATCAACTCGTGACTGAGACCCTGGGAGAATCACGGGGTGAGCCGTCCCGTCCTGATCGCCCTCTGGGTGCTTGCCACCGCGCTGACCACCGTCATCGCCTGGCAGATCGTTGCCGCAGCCGGTGAGCAGGTGAGCCCGGGGCCGCTGACTCCGGTCGCTTCGCCTCCGAGCAGCACCTCACCAACGTCGTCGACCACGTCGTCATCGACTACCTCCTCCACGTCAACGACTTCGACCACCACCCTCGGATCGACGACTTCGTCCACCGGGTCATCGGGTAGCTCCACCAGTTCCACCACCACAGCAGCCCAGAGCTGGCAGGTGAAGAGCATTCCGACCTCGGGAGGGACCGTGGTCGTCAGCTATCGGCCCGAGGAGGTCGTGCTCGAAGCGGCGACGCCGGCGCCTGGTTTCTCGGTCGAAGTCGGAAAGCAAGGCCCGCCCGATGTCGATGTCGAATTCGAGAGCGAAGAGCTCAGAGTGCGGGTGAGGGTCGAATGGGATGACCGCCTGGTGGTGGAGGTCGACGAGGACGACTGAAGCCCGCTAACAGACCAGGGCGTCCCGCCCGGTCTGCTCCTCGCGGACCCGGTGGACCAGGTGCTCGATCATCTTCCAGGCCATCTCCGGGTGGTCCTTGAGCAACGGGCGGAATTCCCATTTGGATAGGACCACCGTGGTCAGGTCGGACTCGGCGACGATTGTTGCCGAACGGGGACCATCGTCGACCAATGCCATCTCCCCGAAGAAGTCGCCCGGGCCCAATTTGGCTGCTGTCCGGCCGTGTCGGAGCACATTGGCGTTGCCTTCGAGAATGAGGTGGAAGCCGATGCCCGCCTTCCCCTCATCGATCACGACGTCACCGGCGACATGAAAGCTCTCTTTGGTCCGGTCCAGGACCTTGTCCAGGTCCTTCTGGGAGAGGCTGTTGAAGAGCGGCACGGACCCCAGCCTGTCGAGCTTCTCCTTCTTGGTGACCAACCTGTTCCTCCTCGACGAACGCCCGGCTGATGATACGGCGGGTGCGTCGGTCCTGTTGTCAGGAGGCCGGCATCCGTCGGCCGGACTCGATGAACTCGAGGATCCACCCGGCGAGTCGGTCTCCGTCGGCCTGGTCGTCGAGTGAGCTCATGCCGGCGTCGACAGTTTCCTCGGGAATGATGGTCCCTCTCCGCGATTCCATGAGGGCGGCCGAGTACGCCGACTCGAACTCGGGGTGACCCTGGATGCCGAGCATCGTCGAGCCGACACCCATGACCGAGATCGGACAATGTTCATTCCACCCCAGGATCTCCGCCCCGGGGGGTGGGCTTTCCACCTGGTCCTGGTGACTGGTCAGGACCCGATAGGACCCTCCCCAGCCAAGGTCCGGGCTCACTTCGACCTCCTTGACCCCAACGCCCCAGCCACGATCCGACTTGACCACAGTCCCTCCGAGCGCCTTGGCTATCAGCTGGTGCCCGAAGCAGATCCCGATGAACGGCACTTCGGCGTCGGCCGTCCTTCGGACGAACTCCTCCAGGTCTCTGATCCATTGCTCGTCGTCGTTGACCGAATAGCGCGATCCGGTCGTCAACCAGGCGTCAGCCTCGCTGGGACTGGCCGGAAGCTTTCCGTCGATCGCCTGGTAGGCGACCACTTCGACTTCGGGATGGTGAGAGAACAAGCGCCGGAACATGTCCTCGTAGTCGCCCGAGATGCCGAGGAACTCGGCTCGGACGTGGTCACAGACGAGGAGGCCGACCTTCACGGCGCCCATTCTCGCATCGAGTCGGGGTCAGTCGACGGGCAACATGTCCCAAACCGCGTGGCCTCCGACACCCACGGGCATGGAGACCACATCCACTGGCGCACCGTCCTCAGCCGAGTTCCAAAACACCTGGAGCGTGACCGGAGTCAACTCCTCGAAATCGAAGTCGACGTTGAAGCTGTAGGAGCCCCAACAGCCGGTGCCGCAGGTAGCGGTGGTGAAGTCCTCGTAGACAACAGTCCCGTCTTCGTCGACCAGCGCCAAGCTCACCGTTGCCTCGAACACGTTGGCGATCCCGGTCACCACCAGCGGGGAGCCCTCGGTTACTGCAGCAGCCGAGTCGACGATCACGGAGTTCAGCTGGTCGAGGAACGAGTCACGTCCCACCGGTTGAGAGAGGTCGAGGCCCTCGCTTCCAAACTGGGTGACCGGTTGTCCGCCCACCGTGAACAGCACCTCGGTGAAACCGCCTTCGTAGGTGACGCTGAAGATCAGCTGGTTGAGCATCGTGAAGTCGGCGAGCGCCCCTCCGGCGCCTTCCAGGAAAGCATCGTTCATGTCAACGGTGACCCGATGGCCCTGGGGGTCGAGTTCCACTCCGATCACCTCGACTGGGGCGGGGATGAGGTTGCTGAAGTCATCGGGGAGGATCAGGTCGTCCCTGGTCAGGAGGCGGAGCGCCGCCATCTCGTCGGAGTCTTCTGGCAATGCCTCGGAGACAGAGAGGAAGGGAACCACCGCCGGGTTGCCGGTGAACGAGTTCTCCGGCTCCCCGATCAGGAAGATCACCACATCTCGCCGTTCCAGTGACGGGGCCGACCGACGTGGTCGTCTCCGGGACCGTGGTTGTGGTCTCCGGGCCGGGTCCGGTGGTTGTCGGCGCGGGTTCGGTCACGACGGTCGTCGGGAGTGACGTTGCGGTGGTGGTCACGGCCGGCTCGGCGCCGTCACCGGTGAAGAGCAGGATCGGGATCCCGACGAGGAGCAGCACTGCAAGAGCTGCACCGGCGAACATGAGCACGGGCCTCGGCTTCGATTCTGGGGTTGGTTGGGTCACGAAGGTTTCCTCCGGGAAAGGGGGTGGTTCTGGCGACATCGCCACCACACGGTCGGCAAGTTCTCTAATCCTGCGTTCGATGTCTTCGCTCATGACAGCCACTCCTCGAGACGTTTCCGGGCACGCGCCAGGTGCCGCTTGACAGCACCGGTCGAGATACCCATTCGCTCCGCGACTGCCTCTACCGGGAGATCACCCCAGTAGGTGAGCAGCACGGCTGCCCTTTGCTGCATGGCGAGCCGGTCCACGGCTTCGAGGACATCGATGTCGACGTCCGGGGCAGGGATGGCCTCGGGCCCGGAGCTCTTCAGCTCCCTGAGGCGCCGGGACAATGTGCTCCGATGGTGGTCGGTCGCCACACTGAGCACCGTTCGGTAGAGATAGGCCCGTTTGTTGCCTACTTCGGGCCATCCCTTGGTGGAGAAGGCCTTGAGGCAGGCATCGGTCACCACGTCCGCCGCGTCGAAAGGCCCCACCAGACCTGTCGCATATCTGGTGAGCTCGACCGCGTATGACCGGTAGACCTGTTCGTCGTCCATCACACCTGTAACGGCGATCATGGCCCTGAGACGGAGCAGAACCCGGGATTGGGTGACACCGATCTCGTGGAGAGATCAGTCGTTGGCGATGAAGACCGTCTTGTACTCGGTGTAGTGCTCGAGGGCGGCCATCCCCTGCTCCCGGCCGATCCCTGAGGCCTTGACTCCCCCAAATGGGGCTTCGATGTGGACCGAGGACGACGAGTTGATCGAGAGCATCCCCGTCTCCACACCACGGGCCACACGAAGAGCCCGCCCGATGTCCCGGGTCCAGATCGAGCCCGATAGCCCGTAGATCGAGTCGTTGGCCAGGGCGATGGCCTCCTCCTCGCCATCGAAGGCGGTGATGGCGACAACAGGGCCGAAGATCTCTTCTTGCACGATGCGCATCCCGGTCCGGGCGCCGCCGAACACCGCAGGGGTGAGGAAGTTGCCCTTGTCTCCAAGACGCTCGCCACCCGTGAGCAGAGTGGCGCCCTCGTCCTGACCGATCTGGAGATAACCCTCGACACTCTCCCGCTGCGCAGGCGTGATCAGCGGCCCCATCTCAGTCGCCTCATCGGCGGTGTCGCCCACTACCAGGGCGCGGGCCCGCGCGATGAAGCGGTCGGTGAACTCCTCCACGATCTTCTTCTCCACGAGGAGCCTGCTCCGGGCGCAGCAGTCCTGGCCCGCGTTGTCATAGACCGAGAAGATCGAGGACTCGACGCATAGATCGAGATCGGCATCCGAGAAGACGATGTTGGCCGACTTCCCTCCCAGCTCCAGCGAGACCCGCCGGATATCCGGTGCCGCCGCCGCCATCACCCCCGAGCCGACCTCGGTGGAACCGGTGAAGGAGACCTTGGCCACCTTGGGGTGGCGTACCAGGGCCTCCCCCGCCTCGGAGCCACGGCCGGTCACGATATTGAAGACGCCCGGGGGAAGCCCGGCCTCGACGGCCAGCTCGGCGAGGGCCAGTGCGGTGAGCGGGGTCACCTCGGCGGGCTTGGCCACGACCGAGTTGCCCATCGCCAGCGCCGGAGCTGTCTTCCAGCTCAGGATCAGCATCGGGAAGTTCCAGGGAGTGATCGCCGCGCAAACCCCTACCGGCTCCCGAAAGGTCATCAGCGTCCCGTTGGCGTTGCCGGGAATGGTCTGACCGTGGAACTTGTCCACGGCGCCGGCGTAGAAGTCGAAGGTGGTGGCCGCCGCCCCGATCTCCCCACGTGCCGCAGCGATGGGCTTTCCGGCGTTGGTCGATTCCAGGGCCGCCAGCTTCTCCTGATCGCGACGTATCAGGTCGGCGATCCCACGCAGGACATCCCGACGTTGCCGCACCGGGGCCCGTCGCCACACCCCGTCCTCGTACCGCTCACGAGCAACCGTGACCGCCCGATCGACATCACTCGCAGCGGCCCGGGACACGGTCCCGATCTGGTCCCCGTTCGCCGGGTTGAAGATGGAGGCCTCGCCGCTCGAACCGGGACTCGGCGCCCCGTCGACGAAGGGATCGTGCTCGCTCACTCCGGGAGTGACGTAGGCGGCGGTTATCCCACCGTCGACCACGAACTCGGTGCCAGTGACATATGACGAATCGTCGCTGGCCAGCCACAGCGCAGCTTTCGCCATCTCGGCGGCCTCCCCGAAGCGCCCCATGGGGATGTGGACCAGGCGGCGCTGCTTCTTCTCGTCGGTGTCGAGGAATTTCATCAGGAGCTCGGTGCGCAGCGGCCCAGGGCAGAGGGCATTGACCCGGATGTTCTCACGGGCGTGGACCACAGCCAGCTCCCGCGTCATGGCAAGAACAGCGCCTTTGGAAGCGGTGTAGGCGACCTGTGGGGTGGCCGCTCCGAGCAGGGCTACGAAGGAGGCGGTGTTGATGATCGATCCACCCCCGGCACGACGCAGGGCGGGGATGCCGAACTTGCAACCGAAGAAAACGCCCTTGGCGTTGATGTCCATGGTGAGGTCCCAGATCTTCTCCTCGGTGGACACCGCGTCGTCGTCATCGGAGTGCATGATCCCTGCGTTGTTGAACATGACGTCGAGCCGCCCGAATCGGTTCTCTGCGGCAGCGACCATCGCCTCGCTGTCCTCGGATGAGGAGACGTCGGCGCGCTGGGCCTCGGCCTGCCCACCTGCGGCGCGGACCTGGTCGACGGTCTCTGCCAGGGCCTCTTCGTTGAGGTCGACGGCGAGCACCGACGCTCCTTCGGCGCCAAACAGCAGCGAGGTCTCCCGCCCGATTCCGGAACCTGCTCCGGTGATCAGCGCGACTTTGCCGGCGAGCCGATCGCTCATATCCGCTCGAAGTATCGCCAACGCTCCCAATCGGTGACCGAGTTGTCGAAGGCGCTCTGCTCGACCCGGAAGAAGTGGGTGTAATGCTCCTGGACGTCGGCGCCGAACGAGTCGCGAACGAACTCCGAAGCCTCGAACAGGTCGGTGGCGTCACGCAGGGTGTAGGGAACCCGGGGCAACTCACGGGCCTGGTAGACGTCTCCCTCGAAGATCTCGGGCGGGTCGATCTGGTTGGCGATCCCGTCCAGGCCGGCGGCGAGCACCGCCGAGTAGGCGAGATAGGGATTGGCGTCGGCGCCCGGGATCCGGCACTCGATGCGGAGGCTCTGATCGTGGCCAACCACCCGGAACCCGGCCGTTCGGTTGTCGTAGCTCCATCCGAGCCTCGTCGGCGCCCACGACGCGTCCTGGTAGCGCTTGTAGGAATTCACGGTGGGAGCGAAGAAGACCATCAATTCGGGGACATGCGCCATCCAGCCCCCGAGGAACCAGCGGAAGGTGTCTGAGCCGTGCACCGGGCCGAACACCTGGTCGCCGGGGAAAGCGCTGGTATCCCCCTCCCACAGGCTGACGTGGAGGTGACAGGAGGACCCGGCCTCGGTCATGTCGGGCTTGGCCATGAAGGTGATCGAGACCCCGGTCCCGTCGGCGATCTCCTTCATCGCCTGCTTCATGATCGTGTGCCGATCGGCCATCTCGAGCAGCTCGGCATAGCGGATGTTCATCTCGTGTTGGCCCCGGCCCCACTCCCCCTTTGAGTTCTCCACCGGGATGCCGGAGGCGGAGAGGTGTCGCCTCACCTGACCGTTGTAGAACTCTTCACGGGTGCCCTGAAGCAGGTGGTAGTCCTCGATGTACCAGCCGGCGGGGCGCATCCCTTGATATCGCTTCTCGGCCGCCTCCCGGTAGGAATCCTCGAACAGGAAGAATTCGAGCTCTGAGGCGCCTTTGGCGTCGAAACCCGACCCGGCTGCCTTCTCCAGCTGGCGCCTCAGGATGGTCCGGGGAGCGACCGTGACCAGGTCATGGGTGCGCGGGTCTTCGAGATCACACAAGACGAAAGCGGTGCGGTCGAGCCAGGTGGCGCTGCGCAGCGTCGTGAGGTCGGGGACCATATGGAAGTCTCCGTACCCCAACTCCCAGTTGGCGTAGGTGTAACCCGGGGATGGGCTCCATTTCCATGTCGACCGTCAGCAGGTAGTCACAGCCATGGGTGCCGTGATCAGAGATCTCTTCGATGAAATGGTGGGCGTCGAAGCGCTTGCCGTGAACCCGCCCGTAGTGATCGGTGAAGGCCACAACCACGGTGTCGATGTCACCCGCTCCCACACTGGCTTCCAACTCGTCGCTGCTGATCATGCCCCGCAACCCGTTCATCGGATCTCGCTCCTGGATACGCCTCGGACTGGGAGCAGAGAGTAGGTGAGCCGGACCTGCCGCGGCCCCTGAACCGGGGTTCAGAAATAGGGCGATGCGGGCGACACCGCCCCGGGCGCGCTTCCTAATGTCCGCCGGTATCCGAAGGGAGGTACGTCATATGTCGACCGAAAAGAAGGTCGGCTCGGTCACCTACCGCGACGTCGACCAGGGCTACTTCGACAAGCGAGGCCTGAAGCGTCACGCCGGTGTCTGGATGCTGTGGGCGCTGGGAGTGGCAGCCGTGATTTCCGGCGACTTCTCGGGCTGGAACTTCGGGCTCGATGTCGGCGGCTTCGGCGGCCTCTTCATCGCCACCATCGTTATCACGATCATGTATATCGGGCTCTGCTACTCGATTGCAGAAATGTCACCAGCGCTCCCCCACACAGGTGGGGCTTACTCATTTGCCCGATCGGCGATGGGCCCATGGGGTGGGTTCATAACCGGTGTCGCGGAGAACATCGAGTACGTAGTGACCCCGGTGGTCGTGGTCTATTTCGCCTCGATATATGCCCAGAGCGTGTTCGCCGACCTGTTCAGCGTCGACGTCGCTCTTCCGGTGTGGTGGGCGATCTTCTACGTGATCTTCGTCGGGCTCAACATCATCGGGATCGAGGCCACGATGCGATTCTCGGTGGTGATCGCAGTGATCTCACTGGCGGTTCTGGCGGTGTTCTTCGTACTGGCGATACCGGAATTCGACGCAAGCCTGTTGACCAACATCGCTGCCGACGAGGGCGGGACCTCGTTCCTCCCCTTCGGGATACCCGGGATATTCGCCGCCTTGCCCTTCGCTATTTGGTTCTATCTGGCAATCGAGGAGTTGCCCCTCGCCGCCGAGGAGTCGATGGACCCCAAGCGGGACGTGCCGCGGGGCACGATGTGGGGGCTTGTGGACCCTTGTCCTCACCGGGATGGGTGTCCTTTTCCTCAACACCGGAGTCGGGGGTGGCGCCGAAGGAATTCGCACTTCCGGCGAGCCTTTGCTCGACGGGTTCCGTGCCCTGCTCGGAACGAGAGAGCGCGGCGATTCTTGGTCTATTTGCCCTAACCGGCCTGATCGCCAGCTTCCACACCATCATCTATGCGTACGGACGGAACATCTTTTCCCTGTCCCGAGCCGGGTACTTCCCGCACTGGATGTCGGTGACTCACGGGAAGCGGAAGACGCCCTACGTGGCTCTCCTTCTTGGCGGGGTAGTCGGTTTCGGGCTGGCGTTCCTGCTCGACAGTCAATACAGCGGGACCGCGGGCGCGGCCTTGCTGAGCATGGCGGTCTTCGGGGCGGTGATCTCGTACTTCATGCAGATGCTCTCGTTCATCAGGCTGCGGAGCAAGATGCCCGAAATCGAGCGCCCCTATCGGAGCCCGGTGGGTGTATTCGGAGCAGGCTTGGCAGGCTTGATCGCTCTGATATCGCTGGTTGCGCTATTCCTCAACGACGCCTATCGACCCGGCGTTTACGGAGTGGCGATCTGGTTCGTCCTGGCGCTCCTCTATTTCGGCCTCTCTGGCAGGAACAAGCTCGTGCTATCCCCCGAGGAGGAGTTCGCACTCACGCAGGGTGAGCACGGCCGTCCTCAGGAGGAGGGCTACGGAACGACCCAGGTGGCCGACACCACCGAAGGCTGACCAGCGATTTCTTCGCCCGGGAATCCCGGCCCGCTCGGGTCGGGATTCCTGCGCGAGAATCGAATCGAGAAAGGTCCACTTGGCGAGCGAAGTCAGTCTGGAGAACGTCACCAAGTTTTTCGGCGAGGTGGCTGCGGTCAACGGAGTCACCCTGGACATCGCCGATGGCGAGTTCTTCTCCATGCTCGGGCCGTCCGGAAGCGGCAAGACGACGTGCCTGCGGATGATCGCAGGATTCGAGAACCCGACGTCGGGTTCAGTGTCCCTACACGGCAAGGACGTGACCGGGATCCCTCCCTACGACCGAGACGTCAACACCGTGTTCCAGGACTATGCGCTATTCCCCCACATGACCGTGGCGGAGAACGTCGGATATGGGCCGATGGTGCGCAAGGCGAGCGATGCCGAGAGGAAGGACCGGGTCGCTCGAGCGCTGGCCATGGTTCACCTCGACGGGTTCGCCGATCGTAAGCCGAGTCAGCTCTCGGGAGGGCAACGGCAACGAGTCGCCCTGGCCCGCGCCCTGATCAACCGTCCTTCGGTGCTCCTCCTCGACGAGCCTCTCGGCGCTCTCGACCTCAAGCTGCGCCAGGCCATGCAACTGGAGTTGAAAACGCTGCAACGCGAAGTGGGGATCACCTTCATCTACGTCACCCACGATCAGGAGGAGGCGCTGACCATGAGCGACCGGCTCGCGGTGTTCAACCACGGCCGGGTCGAGCAAGTGGGAACACCCTCGGAGGTCTACGAGAACCCCCGCAATGCGTTTGTCGCCGGGTTCGTGGGCACTTCCAACGTGATGTCGGGCCCGTTGGCGGAGCGGATCATGGGATCGCCTTCCCCCTTCACCGTCCGGCCCGAGAAGATCAGTGTCGAGGAGCCCGCCACGACCGTCCCATCGGATCGGGCCGCCGTCGAAGGGACCATCGCCGAGGCGGTCTACCTCGGCATGTACACCAGATATCGCGTCGACGTGGGCGGAGCCGTGATCGAGGTCGCCGCCCAGAACACCGCCGCAGATCACAGCGACGCCCAGCGGCAGATCGGACGATCGGTCACGCTGACCTGGATGAAGAGTTCGTGCCGACCTCTCGAGGAGACCCCTCGAGAGGGAGAGCCGGATGAGAGGGCGCCGGCCTTGACCGGTGCCGGGAACAACACCCCAGAGGAGGAAACCATCGAATGAGATCACGAAAGCTGATTCTCCTGGTCACGGCGATCGCCCTGCTGGCGACTGCCTGTACCGACTCAGGAGGCGAGGAAGGCGCAGACCTGCCCACCGAGATCGGTGAGGGTGAGGGCAGCGTTGTCATCGTTTCCTGGGCCGGCTACATCGAGAGAGGGGACACCGATCCCGCCTACGACTGGGTCACCTCCTTCGAGGAAGAGACCGGCTGCATGGTCGAGAACAAGATCGCGGGCACCTCAGACGAGATGGTGGCACTGCTGACGGGCTCCGAGGAGTACGACCTGGTGACCGCATCCGGCGACTCCAGTCTCCGCCTCATCGCGGGTGGAGCGGTCCAGGAGATCAACATCGACCTGATCGAGAGTTGGGACACAGTCGACCCACGTCTTCAGGATGCCGAGTGGCACACCATCGACGGCAAGCACTACGGGACCCCGTACTCGTCGGGATTCAACGTGCTTGGTTACAACACCGAGGTCTTCGGCGACACCCCGCCGACCTCCTGGAACGTGGTGTTCGAGGAGCAGGACCTGCCTGACGGGCAGAGCAACGCGGGACGTGTCCAGGCCTATGACGGCCCGATCTACATCGCCGACGCCGCTCTTTACCTGATGAGCACGCAACCCGACTTGGGCATCGAAGATCCTTACCAGCTCAACGAGGACCAGTATCAGGCGGCCCTCGACCTGCTGCGCCAGCAGCGGGAGTTGATCGGTCGCTACTGGCACGATGCCTTCATCCAGATCGACGACTTCACCAACGAGGGAGTCGCCGCCTCCTCGACCTGGCCGTTCCAGACCAACGTCCTGCAGGCGGGCGGTGAGCCGATCGACAAGGTGGTCCCCGAGGAAGGGGCGACCGGGTGGGCAGACACCACGATGTTGAGTTCCAACGCCCCGCATCCCAATTGCGCCTACATGTGGATGGAGCACTCGTTGAACCCGAAGCTCCAGGGCGATCTTGCGGCCTGGTTCGGCACGGTGCCCGCAGTTCCTGCCGCCTGTGAGGGCAACGAGCTGCTCGGCCCGGAGGGCTGCGCCAACAACGGGAGTGAGTCCTTCGACGAGATCCTGTTCTGGAAGACCCCGACCGACGACTGCAACGGAACCGCGTCCACGGGGTCCTGCGTCCCCTACTACCGGTGGACTACCGACTACCTGGCAGTGATCGGCGGCCGATGACCCAATAGCTCGCTGATGTGGGTGGCTGTCGGGGACGGCCACCCACATCGGGCACTGCCATGACGACGGACACCAAGGGCCCGACCCTCACTCATCGCATCGCGCGCAGCCTGCACCAACGCCCCTGGCTGAAGGTATTGCTGCTGCTCGCCTTGCCGGTGATCTGGCTTGTTGGCATATACGGGGGGAGCCTGGGCGCCCTTCTCGTCCAAAGCTTCTACGCCCTGGACACATTCAGCGGGGCGATCGGGGACACCCTGTCTCTCGATTCCTGGAGACAGCTGTTCACCGAGGCCAACGTCGCAGTAATGGTGCGCACCGTTGGGATGGCGGCAGCGGTCACCGTGGCCTCCGTGGTCATCGCCTTTCCATTGGCCTATTACATGGCCCGCTACGCCAGGAAGCAGGTGAAAGCCCTGCTCGTGCTGGCGGTGCTGGTGCCGCTGTGGTCCTCATATCTGGTCCGGGTCTACTCGTGGAAGCTGATCCTGGCCGCAGACGGGATCATCAACTGGTTCGTGGAGAGGCTGGGCCTGGGAGGAGCGCTGCAGTGGTTCCTCAACACCCCGGTGATCGGGGGGCCCTCGCTCTCGATTTCACTGTTCGGCCAGTTCCTCGTCTTCGTTTACATCTGGCTCCCCTTCATGATCCTCCCCATCCATGCGTCCCTGGAACGAGTGCCCGGATCACTGATCGAGGCCTCGGCCGACCTCGGAGCCCGACCGGCAGTGACATTCCGCAAGGTGACCTGGCCAATGGCGATCCCGGGCGTGGCCGCAGGATCGATCTTCACCTTCTCCCTGACCCTGGGCGACTACATCATCCCCACCATCATCGGCGACTCCAGCCCGTTCATCGGGCTCGCCATCTACTCCTACCAGGGCGTGGCCGGCAACCTGCCCTTGGCAGCGGCGTTCTCGTTCATCCCGATCGCGGTGATGGCGATCTACCTCACGGCGGCCCGCCGGTTTGGAGCGTTCGAAGCACTATGAGGACCAAGGCCAGCCTCGCTTTGAAGCTGGCGGCCGGGTTCACTATCGCCTTCCTCCACATCCCGATCCTGTTCGTTTTCCTCTACGCCTTCACCACCGAGTCGGCGAGTTTCCGTTTTCCACCACCTGGGTTCACCACGGAGTGGTTCGGGGTGGCCTGGCAGAACTCGGACATCCGGGCCGCCTTGGGACTCTCGCTCAGGGTCGCCGCGATCTCGACGATCGTGGCACTGATCGTTGGGACTCTGGCCGCGGCGGCGGTGTGGAGGACCAACTTCTTCGGGAAGAACACGCTCAGCCTGTTCATCATCCTCCCCATCGCCCTCCCCGGGATCATCACCGGGATCGCTCTGCGCTCGGCGATCAACCTCGGGAATCTCTCGTTCTCCTTCTGGACCCTGGTGGTCGGGCATGCCACTTTCTGCGTGGCAGTGGCGTTCAACAACGTGATCGCTCGAATGAGGCGAACCTCTCCCAACATCCTCGAGGCATCCATGGACCTCGGCGCTCGGGGATGGCAAACCTTCCGCCACGTGCTGCTCCCCCAGCTCGCCCCCGCCATGCTCGTGGGCGGGATGCTGGCCTTCGCGCTCTCCTTCGACGAGATCATCGTCACCACGTTCACCGCCGGGAATCAACAGACATTGCCGATCTGGATCTTCTCCTCGCTGGTTCGTCCCCGGAACCGCCCTGTCACCAACGTGGTGGCAGTATTCGTGATCATCATCACCTTCATACCGATCATCCTCGCCCAGCGCTACGCGCAGCGTGCCGAGGAAAGCTGAGCAGAACAGGAGAACGAGATGGCGTGGGATCTGTGGATCGACGGCAAGTGGACCCCCAGCAATGGGGGCGCGCCGCTCAAGGTGGAGAACCCGGCGACGGGCGAGGTCTTCGACGAGGTAGTGGATGCTTCGCCGGATGACGTGAACACCGCCGTCGAGTCGGCCAGCACCGCGTTCTTCGACGGTCGCTGGTCGCGGGAAACGCCAGGCGAGCGAGCCAAGGCGATCCACAGGCTCGCCGATCTTCTTGAAGAGCGAGCGGAGGACTTCGCCAGGGTGGAATCCGAGGACACCGGAAAGCCGTATGCCCAGGTCGCCCTCGGTGCCGACATCCCCTTCGGCGTGGACAACCTGAGGTTCTTCGCCTCTGCGGCGAGGAATGTCGCCGGGACCGCAGCCGGTGACTGGGCCGCCGGTTACACCTCGATGCTGCGCCGGGAGCCGGTAGGGCCTGTTGGCCAGATCGCACCTTGGAACTACCCGCTCCTCATGGCGATCTGGAAGGTGGGACCGGCGCTGGCGGCAGGATGCACCACTGTCCTCAAGCCCGCCCCGGGAACTCCGCGCACAGCGCTGATGCTCGGTGAGCTGGCTTCCGAGGCAGGAATCCCCGACGGTGTCTTCAACGTGATCACCGGCGGCAACGATGCCGGGCAGACCCTCGTCGAGCACCCTGGCCTCCGGATGATCTCCCTGACCGGGTCGACCGGCACCGGGAAGAAGGTCATGAAGACAGCCGCCGACACCCTGAAGCGGGTACACCTCGAGCTCGGGGGCAAGGCGCCGTTCATCGTCTTCGACGACGCCGATGTCGAGGCCCTCTCGGATGCGGCCATGGTCGGGGCGCTGTACAACACGGGCCAGGACTGCACCGCTGCCACCCGGCTCTACGTGGAAAAGGACCTGCTCGACGAGACCGTGGATGCAGTGGTGTCGGCATTCCAGGGTGTCACCATCGGAGATCCCAACGACGAGGACACCTTCATGGGCCCGCTGATCTCGGCGACCCAGAGAGACCGGGTCAGCGGATTCGTGGACCGGGCGAGGGAGTCAGGGGCGCGGGTCGTGATTGGCGGCGGAGTCCCCGAAGGCATGGACCGGGGGTACTACTACTCCCCAACCGTGATCCTCGATGTCGACCAGAAGTCGGAGATCGTCCAGCAGGAGGTCTTTGGGCCGGTGCTGGTTGTGCTCCCGTTCGAGGGCGAGAAGCAGGGCGCTGAGCTAGGCAATGACGTCCTCTACGGGCTGGCGGCGTCGGTATGGACCAAGGACATCGGGAGGGCGATGCGAATGGCGTCGGCCCTCGAGTTCGGGACGGTCTGGGTGAACGACCACATTCCGTTGGCCTCGGAGACCCCCCACGGTGGTTTCAAGCAGTCCGGGTTCGGCAAGGACCTATCGCTGGAGTCGGTCCACGACTACACCATCACCAAGCACGTGATGGTGAAGCACGGCTGACCGGACCCGCCCTCAGGGCAGCTCTGACACCACCTGACGGAACTCGTCCTCGGTCAGGGCGGCCATGGTGACAGTGCTCACGTTGCCCGCCATCCCCAGCGTCAAGAGCCCCTTGGCTGCGGTGGCGGCGTCGGGCGCATCGAGCACCGCGACGATGTCGTGCTCCCCCATCGTGAGATAGAAATCCTTGAGGGTCACCCCGTACTGGGAAAGCCCTTCGCGGACGCCGTCCAATCGGCCCGGAGCGTCCTTGATATTTGCGATCCCCTGCGCGGTGTAGCTGGCGAGGATGATGAAGGTTGCCATGAGTCTCCTTTCGCCCCGCGGCGGAACCTACTCCCGGAGTCAGGCGAAGACGACCGTCTTCGACCCGATCAGGATCACCCGGTCCTCGGCGTGATTGCGAACCGCCCGCGCCAGGACCAAGCGCTCGACGTCCCGACCGATCGAGACCAGGTCCTCGGCGGTGTGGGCATGGGTCACCCGAGCCACGTCCTGTTCGATGATCGGCCCCTCGTCGAGGTCCACGGTGACGAAATGGGCGGTGGCCCCAATCAGCTTGACCCCGCGCTGATGTGCCTGGTGATAGGGACGCGATCCCTTGAAACCCGGCAGGAAAGAGTGGTGAATGTTGATCGCCCTCCCCTCCAGGGCCTGGCAGGTCTCGGCGGAAAGGATCTGCATGTACCGGGCAAGGACAACGAAGTCGACCTGGTTCTCCTCGACCAAGAGCAGCAGCTTGGCCTCGGCCTCGGCCTTGGTCTCTTCAGTAACCGGAATGTGCACGTATGGGATCTCGTACCGGGCCGCCAACTCGGCGCAATCGGCATGGTTGGAAACGATCACCGGGATCTCGATCGAGAGTTCTCCGTATTGCTGGCGATGAAGGAGGTCGAGGAGGCAGTGGTCGAACTTGGAGACCATGACCAAGACCCGGGGCCTCACGTCCATCGGACGCAGCTTGAGCTTGCCGGCGAGACGCTCCGCCACCTCGCGCAACGGCTCTTCGACCTGGCCTGGGTCCAGATGTCGGGTCTCGAACACGGTGCGCAGGGCGAAGGTGTCGGTCTCGACGTCGCCGAACTGGGCACTCTCCAGGATGTTGGCGTCGATCTGGAGGAGGGCGCCGGTGATGGCGTTGACGATTCCGGGGCGGTCGGGGCAACTCAGTGTCAGGACGTACCGCCTCATCTCGCAAACCTGCCGTCCCGCCAGCGCACCGCTTCAGGAAGTCCCTGCTCGGCGACGATTCGCTCGAACTCCTCGCGCTCCGGCACTCTCTCCGACTCGATGATTCCACCGAGCTCGACGCCGGCCCTGAGGGCCTCGCGGAAGCCCGCCCGCTCCCAGGCCTGGTTCACGGCTCGCTTGGTGAGTTGCATCGCCCTGGCGTCGACCACCGAGAGGCTGGCAGCAAGAGCCATCGTCTCCTCCTCGAGTCTTTCGCGAGGAACAACCCGATTGATCAGCCCGATCTGTTCAGCCTCCGCGGCGGTGAGGCGGTCCTCACCGGTGAACAGCAGTTCCTTGGCACGACGCGCGCCGATCAGCCACGGCATGAGATAGGCGACCACAGCGGACCCGAAGCGGATCTCGGGTTGTCCGAACGTCGCGTCCTCGGAGGCCACCGCCAGGTCGCACATCATCATCAGGTCGCACCCTCCGGCCAGGCAATGCCCCTGGACCTCGAGCGATGACCGGCTTGGGGTGGTCGAAGATCTCGAGCATGCGACCCAGGCTGTGCTCGAGGCTTTCAACCGGGCTCAACGTGGGATCAGCCTCTTCGGCGAGGTCATAGCCGGAGCAGAAGGAGCGCCCGGCGCCGGCGAGGACCACGACCCGGGTGCCATCGTCGATGGCCGCCTCGGCCAGATGGACGGACAGCGCCTCCACCATCTCCCGGTTGAGGGCATTGAGCTTCTCAGGGCGGTTGAGGGTGATCACTCGCACCAGGCCCTCGTTCCTGGACAAGACAGCGTCTGACATCAGATCCCTTTCATCAAGACGTCGACGGCGACGCTTCTCTCCGGACCGGCGATAACCGGGTTGACATCGATCGAGCTCAGCGTCCCTCCGGCATCCACCGCCAACTCCGAGAATCGGACCACGAGTTCGGCAAGGAGGTCGAGGTCGACAGCGGGGCTACCCCGGGTTCCGTCGAACAGCCGCCTCATCGACAATCGCTCGAGAGCCATCCTGGCGCGCCCTACATCGACCGGAGGCAGGATTGCCACCCTGTCCTCGAGCACCTCGATCAGGGTGCCACCTGCGGAAAGGATCGTCACCGGCCCGAATTGGGCGTCGGTGATCATGCCCAGACCTACCTCAACTCCGGGGGAGATCATCTCTGCGACCAGCGCAGCAGGACCGAGGCCTTCCGACATCTCACGGTAGACCCGTTCCAGGGAGGCCTCGGAGTCGATCCCGGTCACCACGCCGCCACGGTCGGTCTTGTGGTCACCGGCCTGGGTCGACTTGAGGACCACGGGGAATCCCAGCGCCGAACCTGCTGCCAGCGTCTCCTCGACCGTGCTGACTTCGGCGAACGCCGGGACCGGGATCCCGTAGGAGGCAAGCACCGCCAGGCCCGCCGCCTCACCCGCGGTGCCCGGCCCAGGGGCGCCCGGCGCGGTCAAGCGAGGGGCGGGAGCGGGGAGAGCGCGCCGCCGGTGGCGGGCGAGAAGATGGCCGACAGCCCTCAGGCCGGTCTCCGTGCCCTCCAGGACCGGAACTCCCGCGTCGCGGATTGCCTGCGCCTGCTCAGGGTCGATGGTGGTCGACAGGTTGCCCAGTACCAGCACCGGCTTGATGGTCCGCTCGGAGGCCGCCACCGGTGCCCGCACGTACGCGCTGTCTCCGTCTTCCTCGGTGGTCAGGTCGACGCAGAATGCCACCGCTCCGATCGCCGGGTCGTCGGCGAGGGCGGAGAGAGACTCGGCGAACACCTCCTCGGCGTCGCGGCCTGTCCCCCATGCATCGATGGGATTGGAGGGCTCGAGCCCGGGGTCGAGAACAGCTGCGACCCGCTTGGCGGCTTCGACCCCCAACTGGGGCAGGTCGACTCCGACTCTCTCCGCGGCGTCGATGAGCAGCGCCCTCTCACCGCCCGAATCGTGGACCGCTCCCAGGCCGAGGGCCGTGGCCCGCCGCCCGGTAGCAAGCACCTCGAGGGTGTCGGCCATCTCGTCCATGGTCTGAACCCTGTGCACTCCGTGCGCATCGAAGAGGGCCTCGTAAACCGCATCCTCACCCGCCAGCGCCTCGCTGTGGGTGGTAACCGCGGCGCGGGCCCTGGCGCTGGCCCCCACCTTCAACGCAACCACCGGGATGTCGCGGGCATCGGCAACGGCGAGAGCGGAGCGGAAGCCCTCAGGATCACGGATGGTCTCCAAGAACATTGCGACGACCCGGGTCGAGTCGCGGTCCAGCGCCCATTGGAGATATCGGTCCATGCTGGTGTTGATCTCGAGGCCGGTGGAGACGACGAGATTGAACCGGATGCCACGGCGATTGTGGAGCAGGGCCGAGAACAAAGATCCGGAGTGGCTGAGAAACGTGACTCCCCCGGGTCGAAGGTCCGGCGGCTGGAAGAACCCGCATATCCGAAGCCCGGCCTCCACATTGAGAAAGCCCATCCCGTTGCCGCCGCAGATCGGTATCGCGGCCTCCGCCGCCAGGTCGTGAAGACGGAGACGGAGGGGCATTCCGTCCGCGGCATCGCCGTGGCAGCTGGCAAAGATCGCCACCGATCCTGCTCCTGACTTGACGGCTTGCTCCATCGCCCGCTCCAGGAGGTTGTTGGCCACAGCAAGGACGACGAGGTCGGGCGATTCGCCGACACTCTCCAGGTCCGGGGCACAGCGATGGCCGTGGACCTCTTCATAGCGTGGATTCACCGGGTAGATCGTGCCCTCGAAGCCGCCAGAGATCAGCTGGCGCATGGTCTGATCTCCGACCGAGCCCCGTCGCTCGCTGGCTCCGACGACGGCGACGGATCGGGCGAGGAGCATCGGGTCGAGGGAGATGGTCATGTGCTCATCCTGAACGGCGATTCAGGGTACCGAGAGGCAGGGAGAGCTGGCAACGGAGCACACCGCATTGTGCCAATATCCGTTGGCGTGAGCCCGAGACCGAGTCTTACCGACAGCCGGCGCCAGGACATTCTCGCCGCGGCCAGCGCCGCCATCGCCGAGAGAGGGCTCTGTGACACTCGGATCGCCGACATCGCCGACAACATCGGGGCCAGCCCGGCCCTGATCCTCTACTACTTCCCCTCCAAGGCGGCGCTGCTCACCGAGGCCCTGGTGTATCAGGACCAGGTGTTCCACGAGTCGGTCAAGGACGAGTTGGAGCGGGCGGTAACGGCGTACGAGAAGTTGAGCGTCCTCATCGACGCGAGCTGCCCTCGACCCAGCCGCAGCAACGGCTCCAACGATGGGTGGACCTTGTGGCCGGCGGCTTGGGAGATGTCCCGCCATGACCCGGTGCTGGCGGCGGCCCGAGCCCGGCTCGACGAGTCGTGGCGAGCACAGATCGCCTCGATCGTGGAGGACGGGATCGGGGCCGGGGAGTTCAAGGAGCTGAATGCCCATGACTTCGCTATTCAGCTGGCGGCGATGCTCGACGGGCTCGCCATCGAGGTCATGCTCGGGGACCCGACGGTGGACGCCGATCGGATGCGGGACCTGGCCCACCATTTCATCGATCTGATGCTCAAAACCCCGCTTTGAGGCGCAGGATGTTTGAACGGCTGTTTAGCATCGGAAACCGGCTCGACGAGGAGTAGACATGGTGTACCACCCGAGGCAGAACTGGGACCTTCGAACCAGGAAAAGGGTGTACACCCGAAGAGACTTCCTGCAGCGGGCGGCGCTGCTCGGAATCGCCCTCCCCGCCTTGCCCTCTCTCCTGGCGGCGTGCGGCCGCCGCGAAGGGGTCGAAGCCGCCGACCTCGCCATCGGGACACCGGCCAGCCCGGTACAGCAGCCTATGTTCGACGACAACCCGGCTATCGAGTCCGGCCTGTCCCCCGAGGCCGGCCCCCTGTTGCTCTACAACTGGGAGGACTACATGAACCCGGAGAGCATCCCGCTCGCTGCGGAGGCTCTCGGAGTCGAAATCCAGGTGACGACATTCGTCAACGAGGAAGAGGCACTGGCACGACTTGCATCCGGGAGAGGTCCAGTTCGACGTGTGGTTCCCCACGTCGCAGCGGGTCCCGGTGGCAGTAGCCGCGTCACTGATCCAGCCCTTGAACCACGACTACCTGCCCAACCTCCAGGAGAACGTTTGGCCCCAGTTGGTCGATCCCTACTACGACCAGGGATCCCGCTACACGGTGCCCTACGTGACCTACACCACCGGCATTGGCTGGCGGATCGATCTGGCCGACAGCGCCGACATCGAGGGTCAGGAAAACCCATGGGACGTCTTCTGGAACGAGAAGTACTCCGGAGTGATCGGCATGCTCGATTCCTTCACCGACGTGATACCGGTCGCCCTGTTCCACAACGGGGTGGCAGACCCCTCCCAGGCCACCGAGGCCGAATTGACCGCCGCCGGCGACGCCCTGGTCGAGTTGATCGATCTGGTCGATATCCGGTACCGGATCGACGGCAGTTACGCGGGCCTGCCCGAGGGAAGATATGCCATCCATCAAGCCTGGTCGGGTGACCTGGTCAACTCCCAGTACTTCTGGCCGGGTGGGGTGGATGAGGGCACCACGCGATACCTGTGGCCCGCCAAGAGCGAGGGATCGACCACCAAGGGGGCGATATCGAGTGACACCATGACGGTGCTCAAGGGCTCGGAGCGCCCGGTCTTGGCACATTCGTTCCTGAACTACATGCTCGACGAGGCGAATGCGCTGAAGAATTTCGAGTATGTCGGCTACCAGCCACCGCAGAACGGCCTCACCTCCGAGTACTTGATCAGCGAGGAATGGCTGCTGCCCCATCTCGCGCCGGCCCTGGTGGCTCCCGAGGACTTCGAGTTGGACTCGGCCTGGGTTCAGGGCCCGCTCGACGCAGCCACCGAGGCGTTGTGGGTCGACCAGTGGAATCGGGCCAACTCGGGTGGCTGACCCGCTGGCATAGAAAACATGCCCACCAACCTCGCTTCCGGCGCCGACTACGACACGGTCGGCCAGAGGCGATGGGTGTGGCCGGGCTTCGCCTTACCGGGCGTGCTCTGGCTGATTCTGCTCTTCCTGGTCCCGTTCTATGCGGTGTTTGCGATCGCGATGGGACAACTCGATCCCATCCTGCAACGGGCCACCCCCGAGTGGAATCCCTTCTACTGGGACCTGACTGTGATGAGCGAGGCATTCGCCGAGCTATTCGGCGGTCAGCTGGGGGTGATAGCCCTCAGAACCCTCGCCTACGTGTTCATCGCATCGTTCATTTGCGTGGCCGTCGGATACCCGGTGGCCTATTTCGTCTCACGCAAGGCGGGACGTTGGCGTTGGCTCTGGCTACTGCTGATCCTGGCCCCGTTCTGGATCAACTACCTGATGCGGATGATGTCTTGGGTGAACCTGTTGAGCCCGGACGGCCAGGTCAACCGCTGGCTGACCACCATCGCCAGTTGGTTCTCCATCGAGTTCGTGCCGCCCGACTGGCTGGCCGGCAACCACCTCGTCGTCATCCTCGGCCTGGTCTACGGGTACATCCCTTTCTTCATCTTGCCGCTGTTCGCCGCCCTCGACCGGATCGACGAAGCCACCCTGGAAGCTTCACGTGACCTGGGTGCGAACAACGCACAGACCTTCTGGCGAGTGACCTGGCCCCTGTCCCGAAATGGAGTGCTTGGAGGGCTGGTCATCATCATGCTCCCCATGTTTGGGGACTACTACACCCCCAACCTCCTCTCGGGCTCGCCGCGCACCCGGATGTACGGGAACACCATCGACCAGTTCATCAATCAGACCAGCAGTGGGGGGGCTGTCGGCGCCGCATTGACCATCATCTTGATGATCTTCATCGCCGGGCTCATGGTCTATTACCTGCGATCGATCAATCGCGCCTCCCAGGAGGCACGCGGATGACCATGACCAGATCCTCGCGGCTCAGATCTGCGGTCACCAACCCATGGGGTAAGTCGCGGATGCTCCCGGTGGTGACTCTGATGTATGTTCTTTGGTCGATCATCCCGGTGGGGATCGCCGTTCTGTTCTCATTCAATTCGGGACGATCGAGGAGCACCTGGCAGGGATTCTCCACCCGCTGGTACGTCGGCGATCCAGCCGCGGCAGAATCGGTCCTCTACGACCCGTCACTGCGCTTCGCCCTCAATCAGAGTCTCAAGCTGGCGATATTGACCATGCTGGTCGCTACCCCAATCGGGGTTGCCCTGGCCCTCGGCCTGGCCCGATGGAGAGGGCGGGGCGTGAAAGCCTCGAATCTCCTGATGCTGATCCCGCTGGTCACTCCCGAGATCGTGATGGGTGTCGCGCTCTTCCTGGTGTTCGCCGAGGTGTACGACTTCGTTCCGTTCGGGACCTGGACCCAGTTCCTGGGGCATGTCACGTTCTCGATCTCGTTCGTGGTGATCATCGTCCGAGGGCGCCTGTTCGCGATCGGGAGGGACTACGAGGAAGCCGCAATGGATCTCGGCGCTTCACAGTTCCAGGCCATGCGCCGCGTGCTGCTCCCGCTTCTGGCTCCGGCGCTACTCGCAAGCCTTGCCATCGTGTTCGCTATCTCGATCGACGACTTCGTCATCAGCCAGTTCCTGATCGGAGGCGCGGAGACCGTGACCATCCCGGTGCAGCTCTACTCGGGGGCCCGTCTCGCTCCGCCACCGTCGCTCAACGCTCTGGCCACCATCCTCATGGTGGTCACGATCGGAGCGATCGTGATTGCCGGCCTCATGTTCAAGGCCCTGAACAAGCGAAGCGGTGGGGACGGGTCGGCCCTGGAGTCAGTGGCCGGCTTCGAGATGTAGCGGCGTGCCCCCTGCGAGCGGACCGCGCAGCGCCGGGGCCGTCAGGGGGCACCCCCCTCGCCTCACTACGTTCGGCGGTCGCGGCCGCTTCGGCAAAGTCGGCCGGCAATCAAGCTAGCGCACGATCGGCCGCGTCGGGTTCCGGCGAAGGATCTCCACGAACCCCTCTTCCTCAAACATGCCCAGCGTGCCGGTGAAGTAGTCGACGGAGGACGATCGGTCCCCGTCGACCGGGTAGCCCTCCACCAGTTCGGCGCCATGGTCCGCGGCGAACGCCCGCGCCGCGGACAACATCGCGCCCGCCACTCCGCGTCGTCGATAACCAACACGGGTCACGAAGCAATTGACCGACCAGGTGTCGGCCTCGTCGACCGCCCGGAGCAGACGCGATCGGTCCAGCGTCGGGAATTCCGCCCGGGGCCCGACCTGGACCCAGCCCACAGGCAGGCCATCGAGGTAGCCGACCAAGCCCGGCGGCTCACCTTCCGCTACCCGATCGGCATACCGGTCTCGGTTCGGCCGCTGGTCGCCGTATCCACCATCCGGTCGACGCCAGTGCATGCAGTAGCACCGGCGAGCTACACCTCCCTCACCGAACACCGCATCGAGATCGGTCAGTCGATCTGAGGTCAGAGGAAGGCAAGTGATCGATCCACCATCGATCGCGACCGACATGCGACCAATCCATTCAGGCCTCGATCGACTCGGTCAATGACTGGCTCCTCGTCGCCACCAGCCAGGCCAACTCGGCATCCGCCGAGGGCAGCTCTTTCGACTCCGTGCCATGCCCGAGCACTAAACCACCAGCGTCGTTCGGAAACGACTTTCATCTCGTCGACGATGCCCCGGCCACCTCATAACTCGTGAATGGATGCATCTCGAATTCCTCCTGATCACGGAAGGCGATCATAAGAAAAGATGCGGACAGATTCTGTCCGCATAACGCGTAGAACTGACAGTGGATGGACACTGCTGAGCGGTTGCTGAAACTGCTGGGGCTTCTCGAAGGTCGGATCGATTGGACCGCCGACGACCTGGCGCGCCGCCTCGAAGTCACCACGCGAACCGTGCGTCGGGACATCACCCGGCTTCGCGACCTTGGGTACCCGGTGGAAGCCGTGGCCGGGCCCGGCGGTGGCTACCGGCTCGGGGCCGGCGGCAAGCTCCCACCCTTGCTCCTCGACGACGAGGAAGCGCTGGCGGTGGCACTCGGCCTTCGGGTCGCCGCCGTTACCGCGGTCGGAGGTCTCGAAGACGCATCGCTGTCGGCTCTCTCCAAGCTGGAGCACGTCCTGCCCCCTCGCCTCCGGACCCAACTCGAGGACATTTCCGAAGCGACCGTGTCGACGGTCAGCACATCGGCCTCGTCTGCCGATCACGGGCTCTTGGCGATGGCGGCGTCAGCAGCCCGCTCCCGACAACGGATGCGCTTCGGCTACATCGACAACGAGGGCAGAGCGCTCCGACGCCATGTCGAGCCTCTGCGACTGGTCCACACCGGACGTCGCTGGTACCTGGTCGCATTTGATCTGGACCGTGACGACTGGCGAACCTTCCGACTCGATCGGGTGTCCCAATCCCAAGGCGACCGGGAATGCGCTCGGCCCGGCGTCCCGCGCCCGACCCGTCGAGCTGGTCAACCGCGGAGTCGCCATCGACGTCTACACCCATCGGGCTCGGTCCGGCTCTGGTCTCCAAGGAGCGAGCGGCGCACGCCATTCCAGGCGACCGTAGGAGCCCTCGAAGAACTGGGGCCGGAGGAGACGCGCCTGGTCATCGGCGCCGATGACCTGAACTGGCTGGCCCGATACCTGATCAGCTTTCCCTGGGACTTCGTGGTCGAAGAGCCCACGGAACTGACCAAGGAGCTTCGGAAGATCGGCCGCTCCCTGGCGGCCACTCACTCCTGATCCAATTCGAGCGTCCGAGCTCCTCGGTGGCGGTGCCGGTCTCGGAGACGATCCGAAGCGCTTCGGGTGGAAGGCGGAGAGCAACCGGGTCGGGCCAGTCCCAGGTGAAGGCGGCGCCCTGGTTGGGGATGGTGACCTGGACCATCCCCGATCGCTTCGACGTTGACCAGAACGTTGAGCAGTGGCCCGGCGAACACCACCCGCTCGATCTCGCCCTTCAACACGTTGTCGCCTTCGAAGTCGGGTGGGTGGAGCTCGACCCGCTCCGGTCGGATGCTGACCGTGACCTCACCGATCGCCCCGTCCTTGGCAACACAGGCGAGCTCTGTCCCGGCGAGATTGATCCGGCCCTCTCCCATGCACTCGGCATACATGAGGTTGGAGATGCCTAGGAAGTCGGCGATGTAGCTGGAAGTAGGCGTTTCGTAAACCTCGGACGGCGTTCCCAGCTGCTCTACCTTGCCCTCGGTCATCACGGCCATCCGATCCGACATGGTGAGGGCTTCTTCCTGGTCATGGGTCACATAGATGAAGGTGATCTCGAGCTCTTCCTGAAGACTCTTCAACTCGACCTGGAGCGCCTTTCGCAACTTGGCGTCGAGTGCCCCCAAGGGCTCATCGAGGAGCAGCACCGACGGGTTGAGCACCAGGGAACGGGCGAGGGCGACGCGTTGTTGCTGCCCGCCCGAGAGCTGGGTGGGCTTTCGTTTCTCGAAGCCGGAGAGACGCACCTTCTCCAGGGCCTCGCCGACCCGCCGCTTCTGGTCGGCCTTTCCCGAGTCCTGGTAGCGGAGCCCGAAGGCGACGTTTGCCTCCACGTCCATGTGGGGGAACAGGGCATAACTCTGGAATACGGTGTTCACCGGGCGCTTGTGGGGAGGGGTTCCCGCCTGGTCGACGCCGTCGATGAGAATGGCGCCCGCGTCGGGGCGCTCGAACCCGGCGATCAGCCGGAGAGTGGTGGTCTTTCCACAGCCCGACGGGCCCAAGAGGGAGAAGAACTCGCCGCTCGCGATCTCCAGGTTGATCCGGTCGACCGCCGGGGTGTCGCCAAAGCTTTTCTCGAGGTCAACGAGTTCGACGACACCGCTCATCAGCGCAGCGAGTCTAAGTGGGGGTCAGGCAGTGATGGAGGCCGCAAAGCCGTCCAATGTCTCCAGGTATCGGTCGACGTCATCGTCCCCATGGACCACCGATACCAACCACTGCTCCCCCTTGCCCCACGGCGGTAGGAAGACGCCGCGGTTGTACTGGTAGAGCCAAGCCGCCTGGGCGTACCGGCCATCGACCTCCAGGAAGTCTCGGTAGGTGCGCATCGGCTCCTCGCAGTAGATGACGCTCCCCTTGGCCCCGGCCATGGCGACGTGAGCGGGAAGCCCGTAGCGACCGATCACCTCGTTGGCGCCCTTCTCCATTCGCCCCTGGATGTGGGCCAGATTGGCGTAGGAGTCCTCGACCATCACCTCTTTGAGCATCGCCTTTGCGGCCGCCATGCTCAGCGGGTTGCCATTGAATGTCCCGACCTGATCGTAGGTGCCGTCGACGATCGCCGACATGACCTCTTCGGTGCCGCCGATCGCCGAGATGGGAAGACCCCCGCCAAGCGCCTTGGCCAGACAGACGATGTCGGGCTGGACGCCGAACTTCCTGGTGGCGCCACCCTTGCCCGCGGTCAGCCCGGTCTTCACCTCGTCGTAGGTGAGCAGGGCATCGTGCTGCCGGGTCAGATCCCGCAGCCCTTGGAGGAAGCCATCGATCGGGAGCAGCACCCCGCAGTTCTGCAGGATCGGCTCCACGATGACGCCGGCGATCTCGACCGGGGTGTGCCTCGAAGATCCTCGAGACCACCTCCAAATCGTTGAAGGTCGCAACCAGGGTGAGCCCGACGATTGCGTCGGGGATACCGGCGCCGGCCGGCATGCTCGCCGGCTGCTGGGCAGGCCCCAGGTCCTCCTCGTTCCACACCGAGACCATCACCGAGTCGTGGTGCCCGTGATATGCCCCTTCGAACTTGATGATCAAGTCGCGGCCGGTGACCGCCCGCATCAGGTGGACCGCGTCCATGGTGGCCTCGGTGCCCGAGTTTCCGAACCGCCACAACGGGAATCCATAGCGAGAAGCGAGCTCCTCGGCGACAACGATCGCGTCCTCGGTGGGCTGAGCGAAATGGGTGCCCTTGCGGACCCTCTCGGTGACTGCTGCCACCACGGCAGGGTGGGCATGGCCGGCCAGCATCGCTCCGTAGCCGCCGTGAAGGTCGACGTACTCGTTGCCGTCGACGTCCCAGACTCTCGACCCGAGCCCACGATCGATCCAGATCGGTTGGGGCCGTGAGATCTGCCAACTGGAGGTCACTCCCCCTGCCAGTGACTTCCTCGCCACCGAGTCGATCCGTGTCGCCTCGGGGGCCCGCTCCAAGAACTTGCGCTCTTCTGTTTCGATCAGATGGTCCAGAACTCCGGACATCGGATCATCCGCGGGGAGCATGAGTCACCTTCCTTTCGGTATCCTGACTCGCCGTTCAGGATACACTGAGGGACCGCCGCCCGTAGGAGGGACTGCGTTGACACCTGCCCCGCTGCACCCAGAAGACGTGCGAGAAGTGTTGCGTGATTTCGGCTCCAGCCTCACGTTTCCAGCCGCCGCCTACCTCTCCCCCGAAGTCCTGGCGTGGGAGAAGGAAAACCTGTGGCAGAGCATGTGGGCCTGCGTCGGTCGCCTGGAGGAGGTTCTGACTCCCGGACAACTCCGGGCAGTCGAAATTGGCGGAGAGAGTGTGTTGCTGAGCCGGGGAAACGACGGCACGCTGCGCGCCTTCTCCAACGTCTGCCGTCACCGCGGTCACGAGCTGGCACCGGTCGGGGACGCCTTCGACGCCCGGCAGATCCGGTGCCCCTATCACTCCTGGGCATACCGGTTCGACGGGACACTTCGTCAGGCGCCCAGGTTCACCCAGAGTGACGACTTCGACACCGCCGACTATCCCCTCGCCGAGCTCGGCGTCGGCACATTCGGTGGCTGGCTCTGGGTCGATCTCTCCGGAACCGCAGGAGCGCTCGACGATCAATTGGGCAACCTGGGCGAAATCACCGCCCAGTACGAGCTGGACCGGCTGGTCACTGCCGTAACCCATTCCTATGTCGTCGATGCCAACTGGAAGATCGTCGTCGAGAACTACAACGAGTGCTACCACTGCTCGACGATCCATCCCGAGCTGTGCGAGGTGACGCCGCCTGACAGCGGCTACGACCACATCCCGACCGGCATGTGGTGTGGCGGGACCATGGAGCTCAAGGAGCATGCGGTCACGATGTCCCTCGACGGAGCCTCCAAAGGGGTCAACTTTCGGCTCATCGGCGACGACCTGGCACGCCACGTCTGGTACCTGACAGTGATGCCCAACTTCCTCTTGTCGATCCATCCCGACTACGTGATGACCCATCGGCTCACTCCACTATCCACCGGGCAGACCGCCATCGAGTGCGCCTGGCTCTTCCCCCCGGAGGCGTTCGAGACCGAGGGTTTCGACCCCTCGTACGCGGTCGACTTCTGGGACATCACCAACCGTGAAGACTGGACCGCCTGCGAGGCGGTGATGCGGGGGGTGAAGAACCGGGGATACCGTCCCGGGCCACTGAGCGGCTGGGAAGGGACCGTCTATCAGTTCCTCGGGATCATGGCCCGTGCCTACCTCGGCGAGGGTCTGGTCGTGCCCAGGGTCCCGCAACGGGAGTTGAAGGCCTGAGGCTCTGACAGATGGTTGCTACTCGGGTGGGAGTTCCCGCAATCCAGTCGGTAGCGAACGACGGAACCACGTGATCGTCGCCACCGGAACTCCACTCCGGGAAGTCGAAGACCGCCAACATCGCTTGCATCGGATATGTAGGTGGATTGCGTGAGGAGTGGATCACCTGATCGTCGACCATGAACTCTGCCTCTTTGGCATCCCACTCGACTGCGTAGACGTGGTACCCGGAAACGTCCAGTTCGAGCCGGGGACTCACGAAGCCGGGTGTCAACCGCGGATCATGCAGTTTCTTGATTCCTACCCCCACCTCGGCCGAGTCACCGTCGATACCTTTTCCGAACACCTCGACGACGCAAATCTCGCCGGCATCCTCCGGGTTCTCCTCGAACCCCGACATCCACATCGCCGCCATGGACCGCGGTGTCAGATCCATCCGGCATCGAATCTCAACTCGTCCGCTGCTTTGCAACCATCCTTGGAACCGTGGCTGTTCCTCTCGAACGCGAAGGTCGTCCCGAAAACGCTGCTGCCCGGCGCTCGAGCCGACCGGCCCCGAATAGCTGCCTGACTGAATGCCGGACACCCGGATCGGCACGGGATGATCCTCGGCGCACCACAGTCCTCTGTCTGGGGGGATATGCAGCGTGAGATTCGAGTCCGATATTCGGTAAGCGGCTCCGGTCATCTCACGCGAGCTCCAGGCCGGCAAGTAGTAGGGGAACCAGACCGACTCGTCCAACCGAGCGCCTTCGAAGTCATCCCGGAAGCCGGCCATACCGGCAACCTACGCCCGTTCGAGCAAGCTCCCCGATTCAACGGACTTGCATATGAGAGCATCGCAACAGAGCGCGCTTGTGCATCGAAGTCGGCATGCTTCGGCCGCGAGTGACCCGCTCAGTTGGTTCGGGCGTAGAGTTTCGGTGCCATGACATCCGACTCCCTGTCGGTGCCCCTCAGTCGAGTGCGCCGTGCGGGTGGCTTCAGGCCACCGTGGCGGGGTCTGCTGCTGGCAGTCGCCACTCTCTCGATCCTCTTTGTCGGATCGACCGCAGCGCATCTCGTTGTCCTCTCACCGACGGGATCACATGCCGTTGGCCGCGAACGGGTCGTTCTCGTCGACGTCGACCGACCAGAGTTGCACACCGCTGAGGCCGAGGATGTCCGCTCGGTTCCAGTCCTGCTGTGGTATCCCGCCGAGGCCGGAACCGGGAGTCGAGCACCCTATGTGGACGGGTTGGACGACATCGGCAGGGGGTTGGAGGAGAGCGGTTCGCTGAGCCGCATCGAGGTCGCCGCCCTTTCCCTTGTGAGGACTGAAGCACTCGACGACGCGGCCATCGCCCCCGGGCACCACCCCGTGATCGTTCTGTCGCCTGGCAATGAAACCAATGTCGCCTTCTATGCATCTATCGCCGAGGACCTGGCGTCACATGGATATCTGGTGGTTGGGATCGATCATCCATACCAGGTGGCCGCCACGACCGTGGCCAATGGTCAGGTCGCCATTTATGACACGGAGATGGACAGAGGCGATCCGGCTTCGTCGGTTGCAGCCAAGATCGACGAAAGGGTCATGGACGTGGCGTTCGTCCTCGAATCTCTTCGAAGCGGTGACCCGACATTGGCACCTTTCACCGCGACCGCTGACCTGAGTCGGATCGGGCTGCTCGGCCATTCGAATGGCGGGCTGACCGCGTTTGAAATGTGTCGTGTCGAAACATCCATCGACGCGTGCCTCAATATGGATGGACAGGGAGCCGGAGGACCATTTGGCGTTCAATCCGACGCGTCAGCACCACCAACGCCTTCTCTCTTCCTCACCAAGGAGGCTCGGTTGCACCCCGCTATCGGGGAGCGCTTCGAGGCCGCACGTTCCCCGATGGTGCGTGCGGTGGTGCCTGACGCATCGCACGACAGCTTCACCGATGGTCCCCTGTTCCAACCGGGCATCAACCCGATGACCACAGCCGCACAGAGAGTGATGACGAGTGTTCGATCGGTGACATTGGCCTTCTTCGACCAGTGGCTGAAAGAGACTCGAGACAGACCATACGACGGGCTCGAGGCGCCGGCGGACGTCTACATCAACGTCTACCCCCTTGGTGACATGGAGCCGATTCCAAGTCAAGGGGGAGCACCGGACTGATCGACCAGGTCTGAGGCTCTGATAGTTTCGCCCTATGGCTGAGCTCAAGACCCAGAAGACCGAGTCCAGCGTCTCCGAGTTCCTCGACGCGATCCCCGACGAGCTCCAGCGCAAGGACAGCAAGGCGCTTTCGAAGATGATGAGCCGAATCACCGGTGACAAGCCGAAGATGTGGGGACCGAGCATCGTCGGCTTCGGTGACTTCCACTACCGATCCGCCTCGGGCCGGGAGGGTGACTGGTTCAAAGTGGGCTTCTCGCCCCGCAAACAGAACCTGACCGTCTACCTGTCGTTGAGCGACGTCGCCTCCGAGTACGACGAGTTTCTAGATCGGCTCGGCAAACACAGCACCGGCAAGTCATGCCTCTACATCAAGCGGCTGGAGGACGTGGACCAACAGGTGCTGGAAGAGATGATCGCAAAGGCGGCCGCCTCCTCAGCCGAGTAGCGAGCGAGCCCCCCGCTTCCGCAGCTGGTCGGCAATGATGATCCGCTGGATCTCGGAGGTCCCCTCCCAGATCCGATCCACTCGAAGCTCCCGGAAGAACCTTTCAGCGACGTTCTCTCGCATGAACCCCCGGCCCCCGAAGATCTGAACCGCCCTGTCGGCAACCCGGTTCGCCATCTCCGATGCGTAGAGCTTGGCCATCGAGCACTGGGCGTGCTGCACCTTGAGATCGATGCCGGCGTCTATCCCCCGCGCCGTCTCGTAGGTCATCAAGCGGGCCGCCCACAACTCGGTCAGCGAGTCGGCGAGCATGAACTGGATCGCCTGGTAGTCGGCGATCGACGACCCATATGCCTGCCGCTCCTCGGCGAACGCTGTTGCCTCCTCGATCAGTCGCTCGGCGGCGCCACAGCAGCGAGCGGCGATCATCAGCCGCTCGTATCGGAACCAGGCATGGGAGAAGCTCATCCCGTCGCCCTCGGTGCCCACCAGGTTCTCCTTGGGCACACGGACGTCGGTGAACTTCATCTCCCAGTGGTGATGCCCGTAGGTGTGGCTGTACTCAGGGACCCGGACGCACTCCACGCCGGGTGTGTCCATGTCGACGAAGAAGAGCACGTGTCGCCCGGCATTGGGGCCATCGGTGAGCTTGGCCTGGAAGAAGACGTAGGCGGCGAGGTTGGCCGAGGTGACGTGCCATTTCAGCCCGTTGAGCAGGTAGTCGTCGCCATCTCGGGTCGCAGTGGCCTCGATCCCGTCGACGTCCGAGCCGGCGCCCTCCTCGGTGATGGCGTAACACTCGTGGATGTCACCGTCGACGGTGGGTCGGATCCATCGCTCCACCTGGTAGTCGGTGACGACATCGGCGATCCACGATGGTCCGGTTGAGACCACCCAACCCAGGGCGTTGGTGACCCGTCCGCTCTGCTCCTGGATCAGCGCCTGCGCCAGCATCCCGTAACCCGGGGCCGCCCAGCTTCTCCGGCATGTTGATCGACAGAAACCCGAGGGAGCGCGCCTTCTCGTGGTGGGCTTTCGACCACTTCCGGAGGCTAGCTCCCCATGGTTCATCTCGGCCTCGACCTCGTACGGGATCAGCTCGTCGATGAACTCCCGGGCCCTGGTTTGCAGGGCGCGTTCGGCAGGTGTGAGGAAGGTGGACACCGGGTCTGACGCTAGCAGCGGATTCCTGAACGACGATTCAGAAAACCCCCTGTTTCACGGTCTGGGGCCGCCTGGCGCGGGGTAACCTGCGCCACCGACCCGAGGTAGCAATTGATCCGTGAGACGCCGTTTCACCCGCGGACCAGCGCCGCCAACCAGACCGGTTTGTGGAGCCATTGGTCGGGGTACCTGGCCACCGAGAAGTACCAGAGCTCGGAGAAGTTCGAGTATTTCGCCATCCGCAATGCGGCGGCGATGATCGACACCTCCCCGCTCTACAAGTACCGCATCGTCGGCCGCGACGCCGAGCACTTCCTCGCCGGGGTCCTCGCCCGGGACATCCGCAAGTGCCGGCCGGGACAGGCGCACTACACGATCTGGTGTGACAACGACGGCTTCGTGGTCGAGGACGGGGTCATCCTCCGACTCTCCGATGACGAGTTCCTGCTCACCGCCGCCGAGCCCAACCAGGCCTACTTCGAAGACCTGATCGGCCACGACTCGGTCGAGATCAGCGACGTCTCCGACGACTTCGGGGCTGTCGCCCTCCAGGGCCCGTATGCCAGGGACATCCTCAAGACCCTGGCGCCCGAGATGGAGGGCATCGGCTATTTCCACCTCACCCCGGCCAAGATCGGCAACGCGGCGGTCACCATCTCCCGCACCGGCTACACCGGCGACCTCGGCTATGAGGTCTGGGTGGAGAGCGGCGACGCCCTGGACGTCTGGGACGCCATCGCCGAGGTCGGCACCCCCTGGGGTGTGATCCCCGCCGGGCAGATCGCCCTCCTCATCAGCCGGATCGAGGCCGGCCTGGTCCTCATCGATGTCGACTTCCACTCCTCTCGCTACGCCTGGAACGACGACCAGCGGACCACGCCGATCGAGTTGGGGATGTCGTGGATGCTCCGCGACCTGGAGACCGACGACCGGGCGTTCATCGGGCGCCGGGCGATCGAGCGCGAGTTGGCCGAGGGCACCTCGCGCTGGCGCACCGTCGGCGATCATGGTGGACTGGGAGGACTGGAACCGGGTCTACAACGAGCGGAGCCTGGTCCCGCCCAAGGACCACACCCCGGAGCACGGGGGGATGATGCTCTATGACGAGAAGGTGGAGCGGATCGGCTACACCCCGAGCTTCGTCTACTCCCCGATGATGCAGCGCCACATCGGCATCGCCCGGGTCCGGCCGGAGCACGCCAAGCCCGGGTCGAAGGTCAGCCTGGAAGTCACCATCGACCATCGCTACGACATGGTGAACGCCGAGGTGACCCGGATGCCGTTCTACAACCCGCCGAGAAAGACTGCGTGAGGTAGCGATGGGAGACAAGCGGAAGTACGACGCCATCGTCATCGGTGGCGGGCACAACGGCCTGGTCAATGGTGCCTATCTCGCCAAGGCCGGCCTCGACACCCTGATCCTGGAGCGCCGCCACCTGGTCGGCGGGGCCGCGATCACCGAGGAGCTCCACCCCGGTTTCAGCTTCACCACCTTCTCCTATGCCTTGAGCCTGCTCCGCCCCGAGATCATCCACGAGCTGGAGCTGACCAAACACGGGTTCATGCCGCTGCTCATGCCGTCGTCCTTCGCCCCGATGGAGAACGGCGACTACCTCTTCCTCGGCCAGGACAAGAACGAGAACCACCACGAGATCGCCCGGCACTCGCCCCACGACGCCGATGCCTATGACGCCTACGGGCACATGATGGAGCAGGTGGTCCACGCCATCAGGCCGTTGATGGACTCCATTCCGCCCGACATCACCTCCAAGGACCCTGAGGAGCGGGCCCGGCTCGCGGCCATGGGCTCGCTATCTCGCCGACCTCCCTCCGGGCGTGCTCCACGACCTGATGCGGCTCCTCACCGGGAGCGCCGCCGACATCCTCGACGACTACTTCGAGTCGGAGATCATGAAGGGCTGGCTGGCGTCGTCGGGGATCATCGGGACCAAGGTCGGGCCCCGCTCCCAGGGCTCGGGGTTGGTCCTTCTCTATCACTCCTTCGGGGAGCACGACGGCGCGTACGGGGCATGGGCGTTCCACAAGGGTGGGAACGGTGGCTTCACCCAGGTGCTGGCCCGCGCCGCACGAGGCGCTGGGCGCCGAGATCCGGCTCGAGTCTCCGGTGGACCATGTGATAACCAAGAACGGCCGGGCCACCGGGGTGATGCTCGAGGACGGGACCGAGCTCGAGGCGAAGACCGTGGTCAGCGCGGTCGACCCCCGGCGCACCTTCATGGAGCTGGTCGACCCCCGCGAGCTGCCCACCGACCTCGTCGACAACATCCGCCGCTTCAAGTTCCAGGGGACCTCGGCCAAGGTCAACTTCGCCCTCGATGCCAATCCGACCTATCCCGCCCTGGCCGGGCGCTCCGACCAGTACCGGGGCTTCATCAACATCGGGCCCTCACTCGACTATCTGGAGCGGGCCTTCGACGACGCCAAGTACGGGTGGTACTCGCAGAAGCCGTACATCGACGGCTGCATCCAGTCCAACGTGGATCCGGACATGGCGCCGCCGGGCAAGGCCGTCATGTCCTGTTTCATCCAGTACGCCCCGTATCACCTCAAAGAGAGCGACTGGGACACCGAGAAGCAGAAGTTCGGGGACACGGTTCAGGCCACCCTGGAGCGCTTCTTCCCCGGGTTCGGCGACCTGGTGCTGCACCGCGAGGTGGTCACCCCCCTCGACATCGAGCGCACCGTGGGGCTCACCGAGGGCAACATCTTCGCCGGCGAGTTCCTCGCGCCGCAGATGTTCTTCTTCCGCCCGGCCCCGGGCTGGAACCAGTACCGAACCCCGATCGAGGGCTATTACCAGTGCGGCTCGGGGACCCACCCCGGCGGCTGCGTGATGGGGGCCCCGGGCCGCTTCGCCTCCCAGCAGATCATCGGGGACCTGGCTCGAAGAAGAAGTAGGAACCGGGGCCGGTCGCCGACCGTTGATAGCTTTGCGGTCGGGAGTGCTCCCCATGACGTCACAACGCAGGCTGATCGGGATGGTCGCGCTCTGCTCGTGATCGTCGGCCTGCACCCGGCCCCAGGCCACCCGAACACCAGCGCTCCGCTGGCGCCGCCCGACACCTTGAGCCCGCCGACCACCACCAGACCGCCGCCCACCACCACGCTCGATATCGAACAGCCTTCGATCGTCCGGGTCGATCCGACCAACCTCGAACCCCTGGCCGGCTACGAGCCGATGCCCATGGGCGACTGGGGCGACTGGTACTGGAGCGACACCTCCGACAATGGTCGGTGGCTGGCGATCACGGTCGGCGATGAGCCGAACGGGTCATCGGAGTTGCGCCTGGTCGACCTCGAGGCCTGGGAGGTGGCCGAGACCTGGAGTGTGCGCATGGGCGGGCCTCTCGCACGTCGACGATGAAGGCACGGTGCGGACCGTCGGCGGCTCGTCCGAGCTCCTCTCCTACGCCCGTCGCCCGGAGGCAGCAGAGCCGCCATCGATCTCCCCGTCGGCTTCTCCAGCTGGTCCCCGATCGACGTCCAGCAGGATCGGGTTACGCCTCTTCGGCAGCGACCTCGATGGGATGGAGTTCGGAGGCGTCAATCGTCGTGATCGACCTTGCCACCAGTGAGGCTGAGCCACCATTCCGCTGCCCGAGGTCCCGATGGGTGATCGATCGACCAGTCGAGATCAGCCAGACCGAGACTGCCGTCGTCGACGCCGAGCCCGGCGGTGGTCTGGGACGAGGACCGGGCCCTCATCGTGCACGCCGGAGAGGACGTGGTCACCGAAGTCGACCTCGAGACCGGTGCGTCAGCCGACCATCGCTTTGGGCCGGTCGAATTCGACGTCTCCGGCGAGCTGGACGAGTCGTCGAGCAGACCAGGTCGCGTATCTGGGCCACTGGAGGACCGCTGCACTCAGCTCCGACGGGCGCACTCTGTTCGTCGGCACCCAGGTCGGGCGATCTGAAGTCTCCGAGGACCTGGCTTACGACATCGGTCCCCGCCGGGCTGACTGCCATCGACACCGTCGACTGGAGGGTCGTTGCGACCCTGGACGCGCCGATATCCAAAATCGCCTTGTCACCGCGATGGCGACCGGCTCCTCGGAACCGGCTATCGCGACACCCAGGGTCAACGTATACCTATGAATCGTCGAGCTACTTCCTGATCGACGCCGCGAGCCTGGAGGTGATCTCCAACGTTCGGCCGACAGATCCGACATCGGGGGGCTTTGGCCCGTTTTCCTTCGGGCCTGGGACGGACCTGGCCTATGTCACTTCGTGGAGTGAGCAATCCCAGATCGATGTCCTCGAACTGGGCACCGGAAACCTGACCCAACACCATCCCGGGAAGGGAGCTCTGGGTGCTGGGCCCGGTCGGGATCCTCGGTCAGCGAGTTTCCGGCTGACGATCAGGCCTGGCCGACCGACGGGCTCCTCACACCGTGGCATGCGGCGCCGGCGCCGGTTCGGCGGCCAGACAGGCCAGGACGGCAACGACCACCAACCCGACGACCATCCGGGCAACGGTCGAGAATCGGGAAGCCCGGCTCGGGCATGGTGAACATGGTCGTCGGATACATGTCGGCCGACATCATCGAGTCAACGGGAACGGGACGATTGCCCACTCGCCACCCTCCGGGAATTCGATCACGGCGCGATAGGTGTTGTCGTCGACCGCCTGGAACTCGATGGGGGTGCCGGTGTCACCCGGCGATGGGACGACCCGACTCGGTGAGAGCCTCCACTCGATAGAGGGCCACCATGTCGCTCAGCGCTTCATCGGGGAACTCCTCGCCGCGGGCCACCGTGACTAGTCGATGTCGACGGTGACGATCGCGGTGTTCCCATCCACGACGACTTCGGTGTCAGTCGGGCATCACCTTCGCCGATGCGGGGATTGCCAAGGCCATGAGGAGGACCACATCAAAGCACAACCTGATGACGCTCTTCTCGCATTGATCTCTCCTTCATCGACGCTCACCACCAATACACCGCTGCCATGTGAAAGGTTCCGAGAATGGAACCTTTCAGCCGGATGCGGTGTAAACAACTCGATGATGTCGGTGGAGGGCCGTCCGCTGAATGACACATCGCTGATCAGCCAAGCCAGAGCAGGAGATGTCCGCGCCTATGAGGAATTGGTACGGATTCATCAGGGTGTCGCATTGCGGGTCGCCTATCTCATAACCCGCGACCACGCCGAAGCCGAAGACGTCGGCTCAGGACGCATTCGTCAAGGCATATCGAGCGCTGGAACGGTTCGATCCCGATCGGCCGTTTCGACCCTGGATCCTGGCCATCGTCCGCAACGAGGCCCTCAACCGCAGAAGGCGGGCGGGTCGTCAGGAGCGACTGCAGATCCGCCTCGTCAGCGAGGCAGGCTCGGGGGATTCGGCTCGATCCCCCGAGAGCCTCGCCGTCGATTCGGAGATGCAGCGTGGGAGTCCTCGACGCCGTTGACCGGCTTGCCGCAACGCCAGCGGCTGGTGATTGGGCTCCGGTACCTGGTGGGGCTCAGCGAAGCCGAGACCGCGGCGACCCTCGGAGTTCCGGTGGGCACCGTCAAGTCGAGGGCCAACCGCGCCCTGGAGAGACTGCGAGTCGAGCTGGAAGCCAGCGCAATTCATCGAAAGAGGAAGCGAGATGACATCGATGGAGACCCTTGCTCACTACGACCGGCGAGCAGATCGACTTGGCCGGATGGACGAAGGCCTGAGCTCCCAGAGTCGCTCGAGAGTCTGGGCGACCGAGCGCCGGCGGCTCGCTCATCGACGTCGATGGGTGCTTGCGGTCGCATCTGCCGTGGTGCGTGATCGGGCTCCTCGTGGTCATCCCTTCTACCCGACACGCGATTGCCGACCTTCTCGGAGTTGCCGGCATCCGCATCGAGCTCGGTGCGGGAGAGCTGGACGCCGGTGGGCTTCGATCTGGCGCTCGGGGAGGAAACGACTCGAGCGGCGGCCGAATCCGAGTCCGGCTTGGAGCTGGTCGCCGCCGGCCGACCTGCCGGCGCCAGACTGCCGTCTACCTCGCCGACGAGCCCATGCCAGACGAGGTGACCATGGTTTGGGCCCCGACTCCGACGTTGCCCGAAATTGACAGACACCGGGGTCGGCCTCCTCCTCACCCAGTTCCGCGCGACTGGAGCCGGCCGACTACCTGAAGCGAAGCGAGCCTGGGCACCCGGGTGATCGTGGTCCTCGGTGTCGGGCGAGGATGCCTACTGGCTGGAGGGAGCTCCCCACCTCCTCGTCTCCGAGGATGCAGGCGGAGTTGTCCAGTCACGAGGTCTCGCGGCTCGCCGCCAACGTCTTGATCTGGGAAGAGCAAGGGGTCACCTACCGGATCGAGTCCGAATCTCGACCTCGCGCGACACTTTGGCGATCGCCCAGGCCATGAGTCACCCCTGACCAAAAGGGATCCGGAGATTCGTCGTATCAGCCGGTATCAGCAGTCGGATCCGTCTCTCCTCACCGACTTGGGCAAATCGTCCAGGTCGGGAATAGGAGGAACACATGTCCACGAGGTCATTCATCCCGGTACCACCGGGACGACCGGTCCTTCCGGTCGGCTGGTCGGGCTCGTCATCGCCGGTTTGGCAGCTGCGATCGCCCTCGGTTTCGTCTTCGCCAGCAACCAGGCGAATGAGGCCACCGAAGCCGCTCGCCGTCGTGGACCAGGTCGAGTCGACCAGCTGACGACGACCTTGAGAGTTCGCAAGATCGACTTCCTGACTCGCCAGCATCAGGCTCAGGCGGCCCGTGCGCTCCGATACCAACATCGAGCTCTACAAGCTCCAGACCGCTGGTCTGGTTGGTGCGGGCAACGAGATCACACCGTGCCGGTCAGCCCCGAGGCCGTCAAGGCGCTACAGGGCCGGCCCCAGGTGAACGTTCCGAGCATCGTGTCGGCAGTGCCGGCGCCGGTGTTCAGCCCCGAGCTGGCCCGCATGCAGTCGGTCGAACTCAAGTCGCCTCCAGGCGATGTGGTCCGCAGCGCTATCAGGACCTGATCGATCGGTTCGAGAACCTGATGGTTCCCAAGGGTCAGGCCGTCTTCTCGGCGCAATGGCCCCAGGGCTTCTCAGAACCTGATGGGCTCTACGAGACTCAGGATCGCAGAGGCCGTGAGCCAGCAGCGGCCCCAGGGCTTCGAGGACCTGATGGACCAGTCACCGAGCTCGGATCGCCGAGGCCAACGCCACCGACGATCGAGCTCCCTCGGGAGCCGCGCAACGAGCGGCATTGAAAACCGGGCGAGGCCGTTACAGGATTTTGCCCACGATTCCGATAAGAACCCGGGGAGCACAGGCACCGGGATCGCCTCAGGGCGATCCCGGTGTTCTCATTTGTGGGAACAACCGGCGATCCCGGATCGCACGGCATTCAACTCTGCGGCAGATCCCGGTGTTCTCACTTGTTGGACCGAATCAACCCGTCATTATTGCCCGGTAGTTGATGATGTTGGGGTAAGCCGCCTGCGTGATCGTCCCTCCCAGTGGGCCGGCCAGATAGTTGAGGAACGCCTGCTCGTAGGTGGCGCCCACGATCACGAATGGCAATCCCGGATAGCTGTAGCCGTCCTGCCCTCGGGCCAGGAAGTCGATGGTGGCCACGTCAAAGGTGGTGGCAGCCGTTGCCGGGGCGATGTACCCGCCTGCCGCCTCGTCGTAGACCAGCGTCCCGCCGATCGTGATCTTCTTGACGCGATTCACGTTTGGAGTCCCCGATGAGTTCCACTCGAAGGTCATCCCTGCGACATGGGGGAACCGACCGTCGGCGACGGGCATCCGCGACACCCCGTTCTCCAGGTTTGCCTTGATGACGCTCAAGGGCACGTCACCCACCACTGCCACGAAGTTGGCGAACGGCAACTGGTTGTTGACGTCGAGCCGGGTCAGGTTGACCGGAGTAGCCGGGGTGGCAGTGGGCAGGAGAAGAGTGTCCGGTTGGCGGATCCCACCACCGTTCTGGATGGCGATCTGCGGGACCTGTGCACCGAATTCGGCAGCGTTTTGAGTCGCCTGCCAGAGCAGGGAGTCAGCCACCAAGCCCCCAAGGTTGGTGTCGCTCACCCGCTCCCCAGGAGCGGTCACAGTCATCGGTGGGCCGGCGGCCGCCGTTCCCCGCGCCGAGTTCAGCGGCACCTCGCTGGTCCCTACCACGATGGTGGCCAACGCCGCGACGTAATCAGCTACTGGTTCCACGACCTTCCGCGTGATCCGGCGATGCGGCTCGACGGCGTCATCAGAGGGCCCGGTAGTGACCCGGACCGGCCCGCTGTTGGCAGCATCGATTTCGATGATGTTTCCCTTGCGGTCAAATCCCACCGCCAGCTTGCCCAGGTACTTGTAGGCGCCGTTGGTCGTGACCACCGGGACCTGCGTCCCATTGATGTCGGTGGCGATGATCGGATACGGGCCAAAGATCGTGTCACCGGGGACAAGTAGATCGTCGGGATTGGCCAGCAGCTCCTGGCCGCCGCCGGCAACGATGATGTCGACGTGGTCGAGTTGGGCAGCCAGGGCCACCTCATTGAGCACGCTCTGCAAGTGGGAGACCACGATGATCTTGTTGACCCCCTTGCGCCGCAGGTCCGAGACCTCCTGTTGGACGGCAGCCAGCACCGCTTCGACAATCACATTGCGAGGGCTGGAGATCTGCGCGAGCTCCTCGGTCGTTGCGCCGATGATCCCGAACTTCTCCCCGTCCTCCCGGACAATCGTGCTGTCGACGATTTTGCCTCTGCGTTCCAGGCGGGCCAGAGCAGGCTCGCCTGAGAAGTCGAGGTTGGCGCTGATGAAGGGCAACGTGCCCGGGAAGCTGCGGACCCAGTCGGCTACCACATCCGGCCCGAAGTCGAATTCGTGGTTGCCGATTGCCGAGGCGTCGTAGTCGAGAATGTCCATGGCGATGGCGTCGTAGAAGGGCGGCCCCTTGTCGAGGCTTGCCTGGAACTGGGCGCTGGGCAAGTAGTTGTCACCGGCCGAAACCAACAGGGCGACCCGGTCCAGTCCTCCTCGGTCCCGATTTCCCTCACGGCGGAGTTGCTCGACCAGGGTGCCGAAAGGCGCCACCCCACCGAAGTTCTGGCCCGAAATCGGCACCTCGAGTAGCGCCGACTCTCCATCGTTGTTGTGGAGCAGAGTCAGATAGACGTCGACCTCGGGCTCGGAGCCGGAGTCAGACGTAGCGTCGGCCTGGGAAGACCAGACCAGGGTCATCAGGAGGGCAATTACCCCCACCGTCACAATCAGGGCACGTGACACCCTGTTGCTCGCCGTGGTCAACGCGACCACCTCCTTGGAACGTGCGGCCCGACTCAACACCATGCAGGTGACACCCGGGTTGATCGCGGCGAAACCTACCCAAAATCCTTGGTGACAAAACCTGGGCACTAGAAACGGCCCCGCCTTCGGCGGGGCCGTTTCTCAGGGTCCTTGTCGGGTCAAATCGCAGGGCGAGGTGTGAAGCGGTTCGAGGGTGGCCACAGCCGTCCCCGGTGGCCTTGTTTCAGGCCGGGCTCTCGGGACCGGGCGCGAAGCCATCGACCGACCGGTCGATCGAGGAGATCGATGGGAAGAGAGGCCAGCACCCGCCACCTTCCATGGGCCTGTCGCCGTGTTGTGTTGAAATCGCTCATGGTCCTTCTCCGTGGATGCGCTGAGACGTGGGGCGTCTCACTGATGAGAGGCGGCGAGCGGCTTTCAGATACGCGTTGACTGCGTCTAGAGCACGGTCCACTCGGTCTTGACGACCTCGGGCTTGTCACCGTGTGTGCGGATCACCACGCTCACCGGGCCCGGGTCGAGCCCGTCGAAGTCGAACCGGCCCAGCTCGTCTGTCTCGGTGCTGAGAGTGCCGCCTCGATGGTGAAGCTCGACCGTGGCCGGCTGAGGCGGTGAGACCTGGCCGATGACACGTCGGGTGGAGCTGCGGTACTCGATGTCGATGCTGAGCGTCGGCGACTCGAAGGACAACATCCGCTCTGCTCCGGCGCTGCGCACCCCGGCCGGCGTCTCTTCTTCGGCGGAGTCGAATGCCATGGCTGCCAGCTCGGCGTCGATATTGCGCCAGCCGAAGCCGCAGTTGCGAACTCGGTGACGTCCGAGGGGACGGGGTCGGTGTCGGTGACCCCCTTGCGAATGAGCTGCAAGAGCTCGTTCTCCGTGTAATCCGTCTTGTCGCTCATTTCATGCCCTCTCCTAGATCCATAGAGCCGGGTTGCCCCGGTTTGATACCCATTGCCAGTTTCAATCTTTCGATGCAGCGAGCGCGTGTTGGCCCCAGGCTCCCGATCGGGCGCCCGGACAGCTCCGCGATCTCCTCGTAACTGAGGGGCGGATCGGCGGCGAGAAGACGCAACAGCTGCTGGCATCCCTCGCTGAGTGTGGACATGGCGACCATGACGGCACGCGCCTCTTCGTCCTCGATGAGCATGGACTCGAGGGATGGCGTCGGATCTTCGATGTCGTATTCGAATTCGGTGGGCATCAGTCCGCTGCCGGAGCTTCGAAACCCGGATGGCCTCCCGCCGACAGGTGGTTGCCAGCCAGCCCGGGAGGCGCTCGGGGTCGGTGATCCGATCCAGATTCTCCACGAGCTTCAGCCAAACCGTCTGGGTGACGTCCTTGGCTGTGGCGTCGTCGAGCCGGAAACTGCGGGCGATGGACCACACCATCTGCCCGAAGGTCTCGACGAGGGCATTCCACGCATCGCTATCCCCTTGGGCGGCGCGAGTCAGCAACTCGCCGTGGGTGATGGCGTCTGCCATTTGTTTCATGGTACGGAGGAGAGGGTTGGCGCCGCCCTCAGATACAAGGAAATTCCGGGACTTTCAGCCGGCTCCGATGCAGACGAAGGAGCTGGCGGCTACGAAGCCCTCGGGTGTCCCGGAAACTGCCATCTGCGCTTGATGCAAGGCGACCGATGGGCTCGATCCCGCCACCAGCCCGCGATGCATTTCCACCATCAGATCCTTGGTCGCGACCGAGTCCGGGACCAGGCCAACGCTGGCGATGATGGAGCTCGCCCCCATGCTCAAGAGCGCCGAGCTGAGGCCCATCAACTCCTCGCCCGGACGAGTATCCGTAAAGCCTGAGTCGCATGCCGAGAGAACTACGAGACGTGGGACGGAGCCAAGTCGCTCGAGGTCGTACACGTTCAGGTCACCATCAGCCAGCCGCAGCGACGAGAACATCGGATTCTCAAACTGAAACGAGGCGTGACTTGCGATGTGGGCCATCCCGGCGCCGTCCAGGCTCGCCAGCACGACACCAACCGACGAGGATCCGGAACTCACAACCTCGGCCTGCGGATAGAGGCGCGCAAGCCTGTTGACCTCCTCGTCAGACAGTTCGAGATCCGGGCCTGCCACCAACAGCTGCCCGGGCATCGGAGCCATTTGCTGCTGAGCCCGGAGCCACAGCCCTGCTGATGGGCTGACCATGAACGGCCGGCTTTGCAGGCTGGGTAGGGCACGCCAGGGCAAGGCGTGTAATCCTGGTGTTGGAACTATGACCAGCGGCTCGTCGTGCAGCCGAAAAGGCGCCAGGAGCAGCTGATCGAGTCTCCGAGCGATTTCGTGCGCAACCTCGGGTGATCCACGACCCCGTGCCAGCCTGCGCATTTGGAATCGGAGGCTGTCTGCCTCCTCGATGGCCTGCTGCTCGGACCCCAATTCGACCAGCCGAAACCGGCCTTTCGTCACGACTACTCCCCAGATCGTGCCATCCACGGTGTCCATCTCCACCAGTGAATGGTCCTCTAGATGATCGGCGAGTTGCTTTGGGCCGTCTGGGTTGTCCACCACCCCCGGACCTCGACTGTGCCGCGCCCTAGTCCTGATTGAGTCCTGGAGCGCGGAGATGTCCCGCGTCACGGCCGTGGCTTCTTCCGGGCCAGCGGACCGAAGCTCGACGGTGAGTTTCCTCAGCTGAGCCAGCTCGGTGACCTGCGCCTTGTCATCGGACGGCACGACCGGCTTGAACCGAAGTGCGTTGGCATGTGTCCGTTCCATCCAGGCATAAACCCGCCGCGCCCTCCCTGCCTCGATTGCCAATTGAAGTCCGGTCTCCCCCAATGCGGCTGCGTGTTGTTCCATCCCCAGCCGGATGTCACTGGCTCCAACCACCGATTGGTAGTGATCGAGAAGACGCATACCGGCATTCGCTGCTGCCATGGCTCCAGCCCGATCGCCCAGGGCCAGTTGAAGGCGAGCGCGCGCCAGCTTGGCCTGCATTCGCAACTCAACGGGTCCCGTATCGATTCGAGCGACCCTCTCCAAGTTCTGGGCTGCCAGATCCAGTCGGTCGAGGTCGATCGCGATGAGTCCAGCCATGAGGCGCGCGTCCCACGACGCAATTGCCAATCCACTTTCGAGGACGTCCGCGATTTCCCCGGCCGTTGCCAATAGCTCATCGTCGAGTTGCTGTTGTGCGAATCGCGCATGGATCACGACCCGTTTCGCGTTCGCTACCCAGATCGGTCGCCGCTGGCGCTCGAACATCCGTGCCGCCGAATGGGCGAGTTGCTCTGCGAGATTGGTGTCGCCAGCCAGGAAGGCCGCTTGCGCTGCGACGAGCCTGGCCTCGGCCTCATCTTCGACGAGCCCCCGTTCACTCAAACTCTCGTAAATGCTCGTCGCGAGTTGTAGGGCTTCCCGATACAACCCGGCTGAGAGCAGAACCTCGCAGCGGCTTGCGTGCACGGTCGTCGATGTACCGGATCCATCAGACTCGAGCCGTTCGCTCTCGGCGAAACGCTCCAGCGTGCTCGGAATGTCCCCTCGATGCGCGGCAAGGAGGCCCAGATTGTGTTCGACACCGCTCAACAGATGAAGGTGTCCGTCCTCGGAGTGGAGGCGGTGGGCACCTACTAGATCGGCCTCGGCAGCGTCGAGATGCCCGGTGAGCACATATAGAAGGCCGCGATTGTGCATCGTCATCGCAACCCGGACCCTGTCCTTGTTCTCTTCAAGAACAGGCAACGCCTCGGAGTAGGCGAGCAGTGCGGGCTCCACTTCTCCGCGCGTGCTGAGAATCACCGCCCGCTGGAACTGGATGCCCGCAAGAACCGGTCTGGGAGCGAACATTGCAGCCGAAGCCAACGTATCCAAAGCCAGATCGGTGTCGCCGGAAATGGCCTGCGACCCGGCCAGGGTGGTCATGGCCTCCGCTTCGAGACTCGAATCTCCTGCCAGCCGACCTTCGGTGACGGCTTCCTCACCTAGGGCAAGGGATTCCTGCATGGTCGCGGCGTTCCGGGCCGCGATCGACATGGCCCGTAGGGTCAAGCTGCGTTCGCCGTGATCGGATTCGGCAAGGAACAACAGCAGTTCCCTCCCGCGAGTCAGCGCACTCGCGGGGTCGCGGCGGGCTTCGTCAAGAAGGCCGGTGCCTGCTGAGGTCATTCATCGTTGGCGCCGTCACCGTTCGAGGAGACTATGTAGGTTTGCTGACGCTTGGGGCCCGAAGGCCCGGTCGATGTCTTGGTCGAGACAAACGGGGGTTTGTGAACCATGAGCGAGTCGAAGCTGCACTATCTGAACGGCTACGTCGCGGTGGAAAAGGCCCAAGAAGGAGATGCGGTCGGCGCTCTCGGGCAGGACGCGGTCGGGCGCGGAAACTGTGCTCACCTTTGCTTCCGGACCGCTACCCGACGACGACACATTGCAAAATGCCTTGGGTCCCATCGATGGCTCCCTCGTTTTCTTCGAGGTCGAGGACCCGAGGACGACATTGGACACGACTTTGGCTGGTTTGAATGCTTCGCTGATCCACGTCGTGGGATCGGCAACACATTGGTCATACTCACCGGGGACCAAACCGCAGCCCGTACCAGGGATACTTCCCGACGTTTTGAGCGCGTCGGAGGGCGCCGAGGTCATCGGGGTGGTGGACACAGGGATCATGCCGCAGACACCGGCCTGGCTCATCGACAGCGTTCGCTACCTACCAGGCTTTGACGAGGAGGTGTTTGGTGCCAACGGACCTGCCGCCAGCCATGGGACATTCATCGCCGGATTGCTGAGACAATTGGCCTGCGAGTACCGGGTCTCCATGGCCCGGTTACAGCTCGTCAACCATGAAACTGTGGTGGTACCCGAGGGCTACCCACTCATCTCTGACGTGACGACGGAGCTGCACCTGTTTTTCTCGATCGTGCGTCTTGTCCAGCGTCACGAAGGCCAGCTAGCTGCCCTGAACCTCTCACTCGGCACATACACGGCTGACGACCGCGCGTCGTTGATCATGTCGATGGCTATCGACTACTGGCTGAACAACACCGGCGAGGCTCCGATCTTCGCAGCAGCTGGAAACGAATATGAGCACCCAGGCGATCCTTATTCGCCTTTCTTCCCGGCAGCTCTGGACCCAGTCATCGGGGTAGCCGCCGCGGACGAGACCGGAACCGAAGTCGTCTGGGACTATCACCAACCGACAATGCCAAGCAAGGAGGCGGCGCCGACCGGGCTGGACCATCGGCCGTGGGTGAATCGAGCCTCGCCCGGCACCAATCTGATCAGTCTGGGCGGAGCACCTTCCGGTTTGAACGGCCTGAGCTCCCTCGTCTCGTGGAGTGGCTCGTCCTTCGCGGCTCCGGTGGCGCTCGCAATGGAGCTGCGCGGGATCTCTGTCGATACGTCTCATGGGGACGTCCTGGGCCTCGCTTATGAGACCATCAGTGGAGCGACACGGACCCCGTGGCCCAACTCGCCGTGTGCGGTCTCCCCTCAGGGGATCCAGCAAGGCCCCACGAACTGACGCTTACACCCGCAACACCTTGTCGAGGACGATCCGCACCAAGCTGATCGTCAACGCCCCGAGGAAGGTCGCCCACAAGAACCCGGTGGACGTGAGCCCGAGGTCGAGGCGATCCACAGGCCGACCCCGGTGATCAGCAAGCTGATCAGATGTTTCATGGTGACCTGTCAGCCATGGTTGTAACGGAAGGTGCGGCCATCGTTCTCCACCCCGGCCGCCTGGGTCGAGCCCCCGGGCAGATAGAGAGACCCGTCGATCTCCACCAAGGGGTTGCCGTGGATCCCATAGGGGAAGGGGTCGACCAGCGTCCATTCACCGCTGCTCATCCGCTCCATGCTGTCGAGAGCGATATTGGGATCGAAGACCTCGCCGCCGACTGCGTAGATCGCGTCGTCGACGACCACCGCACCGAATCCGGACCGTGCCTCGCTCATCGGCGGCCCGGCCCGCCACTCCCCGGTCGAAGGGTCGAAGATCTCGGTGCTCCCGAAGATCTCGCCCTCCCAGCGCCCTGCCAGAGCCCATATCTCACCTTCGAGCGCCACCGCTGCCAGGTGCTCCCGCTGAGATGACGGCTCGGCGAGGTGCTCCCAGGTGTCGGCCACCGGGTCGTAGCGGTAGAAGCTGCCATGGGGGGTTCCGCCCACCAGATAGATGAAACCGTCCAGTCCAACGGCAGCCCCGGCGCCGACCAGGACCGGGATCGGAGCCCGGTCCACCCACACATTGTCGACCAGTTCCCACATGGTGCTCGTCGGGTTGAAGCCGGAGAGGGAGTAGCCGCCGATCATGAAGAGCCGGTCACCGACCGTCGCCGCCATGCCGTGATGGCGCTGTGAAGGCATCTCTGGGAGCTCGCGCCATGAATCGGACGCCGGGTCGTAGGCGGCGACCGAGGCGGTCACGGAGTCGCCTCCGAATCCGGACTCGATGAAACCGCCGCTGACGATCATCTCGCCGTCGAGCACGACTGCAGGATGCTCGCTTCGTGGCACCGGGTCTGGCGCCACCTCAGTCCATGCCGGCTGGATGGTGGTGCTAGGCCTGCTTGGCACGCTGGACTCACCGCCACCGGTGCAAGCCAACAGGGACAAGCCGAGGACCAACAGCACCCGTCGCATCACCCGACACTAGAGCCGCCCCAGCCTCATTTAGCCTGCCCGACAAGAGCCACATGAACGAAGCCAGCACGACTCCGCCTCCCCTGCCCCTGCAGGGAGTACTCGTGGCCGACTTCACCAGGATCCTCGCCGGCCCGTTGTGCACCATGATCCTGGCCGACCTCGGTGCAGACGTGATCAAGATCGAGCGCCCTGGGACTGGCGACGACACTCGCACGTGGGGACCTCCCTTTGTCGGCGACGATGCCGCCTACTACCTCAGCATCAACCGCAACAAGCGGTCGATCGCACTCGACCTCAACGATCCCGCCGATGGTGCACTGGCCAGAGCGATTGCCATCCGCGCCGACGTCCTGGTCGAGAACTTCCGACCGGGGGTCATGTCGCGATACGGGCTGGGCCGCGAGGACCTCGCCGCCGAGAACCCGAACCTGGTGTATTGCTCGATTCCCGCCTTTGCCGACTCCAAAGATGGCGCTGTGCCCGGATACGACCTGCTCATGCAGGCGATGACCGGGTTCATGTCGATCACCGGGGATAAGAACGGGGAGCCGATGAAGATGGGAGTGGCTCTCCTCGATGTCGTGGCCGGCCTCTACTCGGTGATCGCGATCCTGGCCGCCCTCCGGGAGCGCGATGCCACCGGAACCGGTCTCGCCGTGGAAGTCGGGCTCTTCGAGACCGCCCTCGCCACGTTGGTCAACCAGGCGGCCAATCACCTGCTCGGCGGCCTGGTCCCCGGTCGGTCAGGCAACGCCCATCCCAACATCGTCCCCTATCAGTCGTTCACGGCGAGTGATGGCCAGTTCGTGGTCACCGCCGGGAACGACAAGCTGTTCCTCGCCACATGCGAGGCCATCGGGCGACCTGAGCTCGCCACCGACCCGGCGTATTCCAGCAACGGGGAGCGGGTGAAGAATCGGGATGCGCTGATCGACGAGATGGAGGCCACGTTCGCCACCGGGACCGTCGACCACTGGGTGACGGCGCTCGCCGAATCGGGCGTGCCCGCCGCCCCGGTTCTCACCCTCGACCGGGTGTTCGCCCTTCCAGAGGCAGCAGCGATGGTTGACGATGTCGAAGACCCGGTGCGAGGCTCGTTGCGCCTGGTGTCTGATCCACTTCGTGGCCTGGGTGGCGATCGGAGCCACCCCAAGCCGCCTCCGAGGCTCGACGAGCACGGCACGGAGATCAGGCGATGGTTGGCAGGAGAGACCTGAGACCGGCCGAATAGCCCGGATCAGACCTGTTCTTTTTGCCGGGCGCGATGGGCGGCCACGTTCTCCCGGGTGGTGCACTTGCCCGAGCAATGGAGTCGGGAGTGATTTCGGGAAGTGTCGACGAAGACGTCCTCGCAGGTTCCGGCGGCGCAGATCCCGAACCGGTCGAAGCCGCCTTCGATCATCGCCACGCTCAACCCCATGGCGGTGATCGCTCCCAACCAGCGAGCCGGGCTCGTATCCCGTGATTCGAAGTGGAGGTGGGGTCCCTCACCGTGGACACTGAGCCGAGGCACCGCGTTGACATCGGTGAGAATCCCGTTCAGCACCACCGCGGCTGCGGTTTCGTCATCCGCCTGAAATACCTCACGCAATCGGCTGCGCAGGGCCCGCACCTCGTGGAGGTCGCGGTCGGTGGGCTTCCACCCCGGACTGCACCAATCCTGGTTCTCGTGGGTGTCGATGAACCGGGAGACATCGGCCGGCGTCTGCAGGTCCTCAGATCCGTCAGATGCATCGAAGGTGTTGACCAGATCGACGGCCAGATCGACCGGATGATCATTGTAATGCGAGAAATCCATTTGGAGCCTTACCCCAGAAAGTCTAAGCTGTAAGGAACGAACACACTATAGCCCACTACACATTCCCGGACCAAGAGCATGCAGACTTCAGAGACGGCCACCACGCTCCCCACTCCCTCCCGGGGGAAAGTGGTGGCCGCTCTGATTGCGGTCTACTTCATCTGGGGATCGACGTATCTGGGGCTGGTGTTCGGGCTCGAAGGTTTCCCGCCTCTTCTCCTCAACGGGATCCGGTTCCTGATTGCCGGGGGAATCATGTTCACCGTCCTCAAAGTTCAGGGCGGAGTCACACCCACGCGTCGCCAGTGGCGCAATCTCCTCGCATTGGCCATCCCCCTCTTTGTCGGCGGCTTGAGTCTGGTGACATTCGCTGAGGACCTCGGCGTCGGATCGGGGGTCACCGCGACTGCGATCGCCATGACCCCGGTCTGGGCAGCATTGTGGAGCGGTCTCTACGGTGAGTGGCCGGTTCGTCGTGAGTGGATCGGTCTCTTCGTCGGCCTCATGGGCGTTCTCGTCCTCGCTCAGGAGGGAGACTTCCAATCCAGTGCCCTGGGAACCCTTCTAGTAGTGATCGCCCCTCTCTTCTGGTCTTTCGGCACGGTGTGGGGATCTCGACTCGAGCTTCCTCGAGGTCTGATGGGCCCGGCAGCACAACTGTTAGCTGGTGGCGTTTTATTGACTTCGTTGGGGTTGATCCGCGGCGAGCGTGTCGTCGGCGTACCGCCCACCTCGGCCTGGCTCGCACTCGCCTATCTGATCGTGTTCGGATCGATCATCGCCTTTACCGCTTACTACTACCTGATGCGCACGGTGCGCCCCGGCCTCGCCACCAGTTACGCCTACGTCAACCCGGTCGTCGCGGTCGTGCTTGGCCTTACTCTCGGCGGAGAGCTCATCACCGGGCCGATCTTCATCGCACTGCCCTTGATCCTGCTCGGTGTCGGACTGGTCGCAACTGCCCACGCGGACTTCGGTGCCCGGCGCCGAATCTCCGAGCCGGCACCGATCGAAGAAGCCGCCTGACTCGCCTCTACCCCGGCGTGCCAGCCCGGCTGATCTCGTAGTGGAGACTCATGAAGGTCACTCCACCGAGCTTGAAACGCTGCTCTGTCTTCAGCTTCCCCTCCTCGACGTAGACCTCGATCTCCTCCCCGAAGCTCACGAGTTGGATGGTGGTGATTGCCCCGTCCTGATCGACGTAGGAGAGGTAGTGACCTGAGGGTCCGCCATCTGACTCCGACCGGAGAGAGAACCCCCCTCGCTCCTCGTTCCCTGGCCTGAGCGTCGCCGTGAAGCTCCCCGACGGCAGGGGGAAGCCGACTGCGACAAATGTGGAGCCGTCGATGTCGACCACCGTGTAGATGCCGACATAGATGGGCTCGCCATCCTCATAGGCCCGGACCCACGCCCGGACGTCGGCCACCCCGTCCTGATCGACGTCGATGGTGTCGATCCACGAAATCACTCCGCTCTGCACTTCCTCGATCTCGAAAGGTGCGTTCGCCTGGCCCAGGGGACGCGCCACAGTCTCCCGATAGATCCGGTAGGGAAGGCGCATCCACCACCTCCACTTGGGGACGATTGCGAGGCTGAACCTGCTCGTGTGCTCGTAGAACTCCCGGATCAGCGGATCGACCGCATCCGGGTCGAAGCCGGGAGACTGAAGGCCGTCCAGGTTGGCAACGATCCCGATGTCGTCGGGACGATGGGAGTAACGGGCGCCGACGGATCTGGCATACCGCTCCAGGTAGTCGGTTCCCACATGTTTGCCGGCTTCGGCGAAGGGGACCACGAACGGCACCTGCTCGGGCCTGACCTGTTCCCCGACCACCCGGACCTGGTCACGGCCCCGCCAGAGGTACGCAGCGATCGACCTGTAGAGGAGCACGGCCGTCGCAGTCACCCACGGCCACCCGAAGTCCGGTGCCAGGTAATCGAATCCGATTCCGACGAGGGCACCGACAATCGCGCCGAGGACGACCTTCTGTGGGCGCATACCCGCCACGCCTGTGGCCGCACCAACGATCAGGCCCGGGATCCACGCCGGCCAGTCGGGAAGGGCCAGATCGAGCAGCCAGCCCAGTGCGGCGGCGAGGAGAGTGGCAGAGACGATCCGGACGACCAGGGGCTGGGTCTGACCTGGAGCGCGACGAGCATCGGCCCAAGCTGAGAGGGCCCCGACGACGACGGCGCCCGCCGTGGCACCAGTCACCCAGCTTCCGTCGGGAATCGAACCACCCAATGCGGCCCCACCGGCGGCACCGATCATTGCACCGGCCACTCCAGCCCCGGCGACCTGGCCTGCGGTTCGACTCACCCGAGGAATCTAGGTATCAGCACCCGACCCGGGCCTCTCTTGACGAACGATTGGAACAGTCCGAATTCGAGGAACGCCGTGTCCACCATCAACGCCAGCCACACCACCGTCCCCCAGCCGAGTTCTTGGATGCGTGCCGGTGCCGTCGCTCTCGCCGGCCTCGCCATCGCCATGAGCATCGGGCTCGAGATCAGCGGAAGCGGGCCGGGCGACGGGGCAGCCGACGATTCCAGAGCCACCAGCTTCGAGCCATCAGCCGAGGCGCGGCGCCTCGGAGAACTGGCCATCGACCGTGCCGAGTACCAGATCGAACAGTACTTCTGGCGCTGCGGGGCGACGAATCGTGAACACCTGAGGTCACGACCCGCTAGAAAGCGGGTCGTGACCTCACATGTCGACCAGAGCGCCTTCGACGTCGGGACAGGACCTGATCGAGGCCGAGCAGTACGAAGAAGCGATCCTGCATTTTGAAACGCTCGCCACGAAGCACCCCGAGGACCCCAGAGTCCTCTTCCATCTCGCGGGCGCTTACGACGCCGCAGGACACGAAGAACGAGCGGTGGCCCCGTACCAGGAAGCCCTTGCATTGGGCCTCGATGACGAGGAAACGCTTCGAGCCCAGATCCAACTAGCGAGCACCCTCCGCAATCTCGATCGATTCGACGAAGCGGTCTCCATCCTCACCGTATTGTGCGCCGAGAACCCCCGACACCGGGCGGGACGAGCCTTCCTCGCTCTTGCCCTCACCAGCTCCGGACAGCCCGAGCGAGCAGTTTCGGAGCTACTCGACCAACTCCTCGCCAACCCGGGACCGGTCGAGGATTATGCCCGATCGTTGCGCTGGTACACCGACGAACTCCGGGAGTCGACGATCTAGCCGAACTGCGAGAAGAAGGTGTTGATCGCCTCGGTGTCGTCCGAGTAGGCGCGGCGCTCGGTGACCTTCCCGTCCTTCAGCCAGGCGACCTCGGCGGTCTGGTAGGTGAAGGCGTCCTCGCCTTGACCCACCGTGGCTGTCACCAGGCCCACCACCATGTCGTCATTGGCAATGACGTCTGTCAGATCGACAAACAGGTCGACTTGGTCCATTCCGGCCATCGATTCCATGAGGGCCGCTTTGCCCCGGATCGGCTCTGCCGAGCCAATCTGCCACCACACCACATCGTCGGCTAATGCGTCCATCATCGCCGACGGGTCTCCCGCGTTGAACTTGTCCATCGTCTCGCGATATCTCACCGCGTTCGGATGCTCGCTCATGGTTCCTCCTTGGGGATCGAGCGAGCCTGAAACCTACTCCGGACCGACCTGCCACGAGGCTCCGTTACCGCCAGTCGACCAGTGCCACCTCGACGGGATCGGAGATTCCCTTCAGCTCGACGAGTCGAGGCTCTGACACCTCGAACTTCAGTTCCCCGGCGGCATCGAGCACTGCCCGAGTGACGGCGATCTCCTCGCCACCGGCCACCGCTCCGACCCGGGCCGCGGCATGGACTCCCTGCCCCCGGTAGTCGGCCCCCTCTCGAGTCACTTCGACGTGGTGGATGCCTATCCGGACCATCAGCGCGAACCCCGTGTCCCGACGGTGCTCGGCGAGCTTGCGCTGGATCGAGACCGCGGCATCGATCGCATCAGATGGCTTGTCGAAGGCGACGAAGTAGCCGTCACCGGTATGACTCACCACTTCGCCGCGATGCGAGGCGAACCTCGACGGAAGCTCCTTGTCGTGCCACTGCAACAACTTCTCCCACGCCTCATCTCCAATCAGGCCTACCAGATCGGTGGAGGTGACAATGTCGGTGAACACCAGCGTCTTGGTGACCCGCGTCCGCTCCACCTCCTCGGTACGCGACTCGTAGAGGAGCTCTTCCACCCGCCTCAGATCGGGAGCGGCCCCAAGTCTGAGGAACGTTGAACGCGCGGCACCCAGCTCCATCCTCGCCGAGCCCCGGTCGCCACCGGCTGCCCTGGCCTGGCCGAGGAGCATGCGGGCCCGAGCTGTCTCGTAGGGGAAGTCGACCTCCTTCCACAACCTCCAGGCACGCTCCAGATGGTCGGCTGCATGCTCAGGATCACTCAGATGTAGGGCGAGCTGACCTTTGGCGGTGAGGGTCGCCGCCTCGAACGCCGGCCGCTCGAACTCCTCAGCGATCATCTCGAGTTCGGCAATTGTCGCTCTCGCGGTGTCGATGTCATCCCGGGCAAGTGCGACCTCAACTTGCGCCGGCAACATGTTTGCCCTGGCCAGGAGGTTGGTGGAGCCAGATTCCTTGAGGGCTCGTGCCAGAGCAGCCGCCGCATCGTCGGCCTCCCCTCGGGCCAGCATCAGCAACGCGAGGCCGGGGTACGGGTTCTGCCCGTTCTCGTAGGCCATGACAAAAGCCTCGTCGGCCCCCACGTAGTCGCCGGTGCGGAACCGGACTTCACCCACCTCATAATGGGCAAATCCGACCCCGTCGAGGATGTGGTACTTCTCCAATTGGGCGCATGCCGCCCGGGCCTCTTCCTCGGCCTCGGTCCAGTTGCCATGCAGCCTCTTCAACTCGGCCCGGTGCACCGAGCAGACCCCGGTATAACCGGTGACCGAATTGCGGATCATCCAGCGATCGGCCTCCTCGGTCCACTCCCCGGCCCTTTTGAAGTCGGCCATGGAGCGACACGCCGAGATGGTCTGGCAGTAGATGTCGCTGGCGACACGCAGGTTGAGCTCGCCCGAGACAGCGGCCGCGGTCGCCTCATCCATCAGGGCCAGACCCTCTTTCCACTGGCCACCCATGATCAGCATCGCTCCCTTGAGTGCGGTCGCCTCCGATTCGGAATCGCGGTTCCCGACCCTCCGTGCCAACTCGATGGTCTCATCAGCGAGATCGGGGGATGCCGCAAGGTCGCCTCCGAAAAAGGCCATGATCAGCTCCACTACCTTGAGCTCGGCGTGGACCATCGCCTCGGGCTCGCCCTCGAGAAGCCGATGTGCCCGACCCACCCAGCCCGCCACGACCGACATCGCCAGCCGCCTGGCGGCGAGATATGCGAGAAGCACGGCCACCCTGGCCGCGTCGAGATTCGAGCCCTGGTCGATGTGACCGGCGAAGGCCCGCTCCAGGGCTTCGACCGTCTCGTCGGGCTCGCCGGACCACCACGCAGCGTCGGCGAGCAACTCCAGGTCCTGGGGGGTGAGTGCCATTTCCTGTTCGACTTCGTGAAACGCGTCGCGTGCGTCTGACCAGGCGCGGCGCTCGACCGCCTTCCTCGCCACATCAACGCTCGCGCTCAAAGAACCACCTCAATCTGGATTAGAAGGAAGGATTCTATTGGCGACGGCCGCGGGCGGGCCGTGGCGTTAGGTTCCGCATATGCCAAGCGTGCTGGCAAACCCCTGGCGGTCGACAGGGCTGCCCGGACTCGACCTGCCAATGCCCCGAGTCGATCCGTCCCCGGTGCTCGAATTGCTCCGCTGGTGCCCGAAGAACCGTGAGACGCCACTGGTCGACTCTGAGCCGATCGCAGAGGCCATCGGAGTCGACCGGCTCTGGTTGAAAGATGAGTCACAGCGCCTGGGATTGGGCAGCTTCAAGGCACTCGGTGCGGCCTATGTGATCGCCGACCAGGCCCGCACGCAACTCGGTGATGGTGGCGCTTGGCCCGACGACGTCAGCGCCCTGCTCGATGGCCGGACCTATGTCACGGCCAGCTCCGGCAACCATGGGATGTCGGTCGCGGCCGGATCCAGGGTGTTTGGCGCCGCCGCGGTCGTCGTGCTCGCCGATGGGGTGCCCGAGGCGTTCGCCACCCGACTTCAGGCTTTCGGCGCCTCGGTGATCCGCGCTGGTTCCGACTACGACGAAAGCATGGCGGAGGCGGTCCGGCTTGCAGAGGACACGGGCTGGTCGCTTCTCACCGATTCCTCGTGGCCCGAGTACACCGAAATCCCGCTGCAGGTGATGCAGGGCTATCTGGTGATGGGGCTGGAAGCGGCCGACCAGGTCGAGGAAATCGGTGAAGTGCCAACCCACATCGTCCTTCAGGCCGGTGTTGGGGGAATGGCCGCCTCGATAGCTGCCTACGCCCGACACCGCTGGGGCGACCAACCCGTCATCGTGGTGGTTGAACCGGATCGGGCAGCGTGCCTGATGGCGAGCATTCGTGAAGGCAGGGCGGTGCGCAGCGATGGCCCAGCATCGAACATGGGCCGGCTCGACACCAAGGAGCCATCGATCCTGGCACTCGCCGCTCTGGCCCAGGACGCTGACTTCTTCGTCACCATCAGCGACGAAGAGGCGCTGGAAACCGCCGAATTCCTTGACGAGCACGGGGTTGCAACCACTCCTACCGGCGCAGCGGGAATCGGAGCGGTTCGGCATTCTGGGCGGCTTCGACCCGAGATCGAGCTCGACACGCTCAGCCGCGTCCTTGCCTTCGTCACCGAGGGCCCTGAGATCCAACTATGAACCGGATTACCGTCCGCTCATGACCAAGAGTGAACTGCAAGGCTGGCTCGACCGGTATGTCGAGGCGTGGCGGGCCAACTCTCTGGAGCCAATCGAGTCTCTGTTCACAGAGGACGCGGTGTATCGCTTTCACCCCTACGACGAGGATCAGGAAGTCGTCACCGGCCGGGCGCAGATCGTCGCGGCATGGTTGGAGACTCCGGACGACCCCAACGCGTGGGAAGCGGTCTATGAAGCCTGGGCTGTCGAGGGGGACCGCGGGGTTGCTCTGGGGACCAGCCGCTATCTGGCGACTTCGGATAAACCCGAGCGCACGTTTCACAACTGCTTTCTGATGAGATTCGCAGACGACGGAAGGTGTTCGGAGTTCACCGAGTTCTACATGCTTCAGCCTGACTGAGGCTGATTGTCCGCCCCGGCACCGAGTCCTACTTCATCAGGATCGGTGTGGCGGACCCAGACCACGATCCCGAGGAATATCGGCGCCAGCAGCAGCAGGACCATCACCGTGAGTGTCATTTTCGCCTGCCAGCCTGTGAAGCCCACTGCGAGCATGAGTCCGGCGTTGAGGAGAAGGACGGGCTCCACGCGTCTGTAGATCTCGGGACTCAACGACCGGACCTCGAGGGTCCGGACCAGGGCGGCGAGTGACACCATTGCCGCCGCGAGGGAACCGACCAGGAGCCAGCGCACGGCTCCTGACAACGGCTCGTCGCTGTTTTCGACTGTGTTGAGGACGCCGGCCCCACCGGCGGCGATCGCCACCACCAAGGGGAAATGCAGGTTGAGCCAGACCTGGGTGAGGTGGGAGATGGGAACCTGGCTGGAGACGAGATCGAAGTAGATCCACCACAAGCCGATCGCCACCACCACCCCGAGCAACCCGATCACGACCCCATCGATCATCAGCGGATCGAGGTCTGCCATCCCGCCGATCGCACCAACGATCACCTCCCCGAGGACGATGATGACAAACAGCCCCATGCGCTCGATGAGCGAAGGGGTCACCGCGATCACCGCAACACCTTCCTGGCTCTCCGGCGGCTCCCAACGCGAGAACGCGATCAACTGACCCACGATCTCGACGAGGAGGGCCAGCCCCCACATCCAATATCGGGCCGGTTCGGGTAGGAGAGCGCTGGCACCGAAAAGGCCCGCCGAGACCAGGTATGCCGACGAGTAGGGGATGGACGCCGTGCGATGGGTCGGATCGTGAACACCGGTTCGGAACCACATCATCGCCAGCAGCGCCAGGTTGACTGCCGTGGGCGACCGCAAAGCCCGCCGACCCCGAGCCCGGGCACGTCTCCAGCGAAGACGGCCATCACGGCCACGGTCATCATCTGGAGGAAGGTGAAGACGCGAACGCTGACATCGTTGGTGCCGTGGAGGTCGTAGTAGAGAGTGCCGTTGAGCCACGACGACCAGACCACGAAGAAGAGAAAAGCGAACCAACCGACGCCCGACCACGAGGGGTGCTCGGCGAGGCGGTGAGCCAGCTCCGAAACCAGGACGACGAAGACCAGATCGAAGAAGAGCTCGAGGAAGGTGACCCGGCGATCCTCGGGTCGGTCCTCGAAGCGGGCCGGTGGGTGCCACCAACTTCGGAACGAGAGCCGTTCGGTCACCTTGCGAGGAACCGGCGGCGGGTCATTTGGCGTCGACCAACGGCGACACCTTGGCGCCCAGGAGCTCTATGGACCGCAGCACCTTCTCATGGGGCAAGGTCCCGACGCTGATGTGCAGCATGAAGCGCTGGATGCCCAGCACTTCCCTCATCCGCAGGATCTTGGCGGCGACGGCGTCCACGTCCCCGAAAACCAGAGAGCCCTCGGGCCCCCGCATCATGTCGAACTGCTCGCGGGTCATTGGTCCCCATCCCCGCTCCCTACCGATCTTGTTCATCGCGACCGCATAGGAGGGGAAATACTCGTCGGCCGCCTTGTCGGGATCGTCCGAGATGTAGCCGTGTGCATGGACCGCAAGTGGGACCTGCGCCGGGTCGAAGCCGGACTCGACCAGAGTGCGGCGATGTAGGTCGGCAAAGAAGGCGAACCGGTCCGGGTTGCCGCCGATGATGGCCAGGGCGACGGGTAGCCCCCTCGTCGCGGCCCTGATTATCGACTCCGGAGTGCCCCCGACACCTACCCAGACCGGAAGCGGATCCTGCTCGGGGCGTGGATAGATCGCCTGGTCCTGCAACGGCGACCGGAACTTGCCCGACCAGGTGAGTCGCTCGTTGTCTCTGATGGCAAGGAGGAGGTCGAGTTTCTCACTGAACAGCTCGTCGTAGTCCGAGAGCGAATACCCGAAAAGCGGAAACGACTCGATGAAAGAGCCCCGTCCCACGAGCAGCTCGACTCGACCGGACGAGACCAGATCGAGCGTGGCGAAGTCCTGAAAGGTGCGCACGGGGTCGGCGGAGCTGAGGATGATCACCGCAGGGCTGAGTCGGATGCGCGAGGTTCGACCCGCAGCCGCGGCGAGGACCACCGCCGGCGCCGAGGCGGCGAAGTCAGACCGGTGGTGCTCGCCCACCCCGTACACAGCGAGCCCGACCTCCTCGGCAAGCACTATCTCATCGAGAACCTGTCGGAGCCGCTCGCCGTGGGAGAGCATCTCTCCGCTGCGCGGGTCGGGGTAGGTCTCGGCAAAAGTGGTGATTCCAAGTTCCATCGGTCAGCCATCCGTTCGGTTCGGGCTCGAACCATCGGTAGGTGCTCCCGGGACCTCGTTATTCCCCACCCGATCGCGCCGCAGCCATTCCCTCACCCACCACAGCTCGTCATCGGCGGTTCCCGCGCCGGGAAGCGGCCTGCCCTCGCCGGGGAGGTTGTCGAACCGCCCGGCCTCGATCGCCTCGCGGATCAGCCGCTCGGGGAGTGTCTCGTGACGATCCTCAGGGCTCATCGGCGAAGTATCCAGCCAGCCGTTCGAATTGGTCACGAAAGATTCGCCGCGCCAGGGTCGGATAGGCCCAGCGGGCCAGACCGGGAGGACGGAGAAAGGTTGCGGTTGTGACCTGGGTGATCTTCGACCCTCCTTGGTGCGGCTCGACGCTGATCGTGATGGTCCGCTCTTGGAACCGGTCCCGCGCTTTCCAGGTGATCGAGCGCTCCCCGAGGTCGACGACCTCGACATCGACGTCGAACTGCATCCGCTCCTGGCGAGGTCGGTCGAGATGCTGATGGAATCGGAACCGTGCTCCGACCTCGACACCCTCCCCGTCGAGCTGGTCGACGGTCTCGACGTTCGGGCACCACAAGGGGTCCTTCCTCGTATCCGAGACGAGAGCGAACACCTCGTCGGGGTCTACGGGGATCAGAGCCGACACGGTGATCGGTCGCATCGCGGTCGCCATGTCGACACCTCCTTGGCCGGGGATCGTATCTATGGTTGCGCGCAGGTAGGAGCCAGCACATCAGCGAACCGCAGACAACCGACACCACGCTTCAACTCGACATCCACGACGACCCCGAACGTCACCGCTATGTGGTCGAGATCGATGGGAAGCCGGTCGGGCATGCCGTTTATCACATCAGAGGCGACCGCCACATCTTCGTGCACACCGAGGTGGACGATGCCTACGAGGGCCGCGGGGTGGCCACCGCGTTGGCCCGATTCGCTCTCGACGACGTGAAGTCGAAGGGCGGGATGATCGTCCCCTTGTGCCCTTTCATTTCCGCATGGGTTCGACGCCATCCTGAATATCAGCCCCTGGTCGATCAGGCGCTGCTGGACCGGATCAATGGCAAGCCGAACGACTCCTAAAACCTGAGCCTCAAACGCTCACATCGGGAATAGTCGCCGCCTGCGGTGTGTTGTCCGAGTTTCGCCTGCTATTTCAAAGGAACCCGGCTCAGATGCCCGAAACCGCACAGCTCACCCTTCCCGTCCTCCCACTTCACAATGGCGTGGTCTTCCCCCACATGGTGGTCACGGTCCGCATCGAGACCGAAGAGGGAAAGACCGCCCTCGCTGCCTCGTCTCGAAGCGGTTCGCGTTTGCTACTGGTCCCCCGCCTCGAGGGCCGCTACGCCACGGTGGGCACCATCGCAGAGATCCAGTCCGACGACGACGACGAGAACGTGGTGGTCACCGGCGTCGCCCGGGCCCGGGTCGGAGCTGGCTCCGTCGACTCGACCGGAGCCCTCTGGGTCGAAGCCGAGCCCTACCCCGAAGCCGACATCATGGACGATGAGCTCGAAGAGCTCATCGCGGAGTACCGGGCGGTGGTCAGCGCCGTCCTCGAGAATCGGGGCCTGGCCGGCGTCGCAGAACGGCTCCTGGCGATGGACAACCCATCTCAGCTCGCCGACCTCGCCGTGTACTCCCCCGACCTTTCCATGGAACAAAAGGTGGAGCTACTCGAGGCCCTCGACATCCGGCAGCGTCTCGGCCTCCTGCTGGATTGGATGCGCGAGGTGCTCGCCGACCTCGAGCTACGGCGCAGGGTGCGCGAGGACGCCGCGGAGCGCATCGAGAAGGGGCAGAAGGAATATCTGCTCCGCCAGCAGATGGACGCCATCCGTAAAGAACTCGGCGAGGAAGGCAATGTTGCCGCCGAGTACCGGGCCCGGCTCGCCGAGCGCGAGCTACCCGAAAAGGTGGCCGAGTCCATCGAGCGTGAGATCGACCGCCTGGAGCGGATGAGCGAGCAGTCACCCGAGCATTCCTGGATCCGCACCTGGCTCGACACCATGTTCGACCTTCCATGGGGAGTCACCTCAGAAGACCGGCTCGACCTCGAGGAGGCGTGGACCGTTCTCGACGCAGACCACACAGGTCTCGAGGACGTCAAAGAGCGCATCGTCGAGCACCTTGCGGTCCGCAAGCTACGGGCCGAGCGCGGCCTGACCGACAGTGGCGAGCGCAACGCCGGGGCAATCCTCCTACTAGTTGGACCCCCCGGGGTCGGCAAGACTTCTCTTGGTGAGTCTGTGGCCCGGGCCCTGGGACGTAAGTTCATCCGGGTCGCCCTCGGCGGAGTCCGCGACGAGGCCGAGATCAGAGGCCACCGCCGGACCTACGTCGGCGCCCGCCCGGGTCGGATCGCCCGTGCATTGACCGAAACAGGGACGATGAACCCGGTCTTCCTACTCGACGAGATGGACAAAGTGGGCAATGACTGGAGGGGGGATCCCTCCTCCGCGTTGCTAGAGGTGCTGGACCCTGCCCAGAACCACACCTTCCGGGACCACTACCTCGAGGTCGACCTCGACCTCTCCGATGTGTTGTTCATCGCCACCGCCAATGTGATCGAGACCATCCCCGGCCCGTTGCTCGACCGCACGGAGGTGATTCGCCTCGACGGATACACCGACGCCGAGAAGGTCGAAATCGCCCGAGACCACCTCCTCCCCCGACAGCTGAGGGCAGCCGGACTGGAGCCCGAAGAGCTGGAGGTGACCGAGGACGCCCTGGCTGCCGTGGTCGACCGATACACGCGGGAGGCGGGGGTCCGCAACCTGGAGCGAGAGCTCGGCAAGCTCTCCCGCAAGGTGGCGACCGAAGTGGCCCGGCGCACGGAAGGCGAGTCTGCGGCGATCGTGGTCGACGAGCCCGAGGTCAAGGACTACCTGGGCAAGCCAAAGGTGTGGAAAGACGAGGCGTCCGATCGGACCGACGTGCCCGGAGTGGCGACCGGCCTGGCGGTCACCGGCTCCGGCGGCGACGTCCTCTTCATCGAGGCCACTGCTATGGACGGTGAGCCCGGCCTGACCCTCACCGGCCAACTCGGTGACGTGATGAAGGAGTCCGCCCAGATCGCACTGTCATACGTTGAAGCCCACGCGGCCGAGTTGGGAATCGACCCGGCAATTCTGAGACGGCGCTTCCACGTCCACGTCCCCGCAGGCGCTATCCCCAAGGACGGCCCCTCTGCCGGCGTGACCATGCTCACCGCCCTGGTATCGCTGCTCTCGGGCCGCAAGGTGAAGGACACCGTGGGGATGACGGGTGAAATCACTCTCCAGGGAAAGGTGCTCCCCATCGGCGGGGTGAAGCAGAAGGTGCTCGCTGCCCATCGCGCCGGCCTGAAGGAAGTGGTGGTGCCCCGACGTAACGAGGTCGACCTCGATGACGTTCCGGAGAAGGTCCGGGAGGATCTCGAGTTCCACATCGCCGACACTGTGGACGACGTGCTGCGCGCCGCCCTCGAGGGCTGAGCTCGGGCTCTGGTCCGGCATCACCGCAGGCGCGCCCGATCCCGAGTACGCGCGCTGGCTACGCCTGCTCGAGAGCACGCAGCGCCACTACGCGGCGAATCCGACGACGCTGCTCGAGAAAGTGCGCGAGCACCCCGATCCTTCCGACACGCTGACGACGCCCGAATGGCGTTTCGATCCGCGGGAAATCCATCTCGTCGGCATACGGCGGGACGAGGCGCAGCCGGGCAAGCGCATGAACGACGACGTGTACGTCCTGCTCATGAACGGGCTCGTGTTCGCGTTCTACGGCACCACCGATCCCGGCAAGTCCGGGCACGACGGCGGAGCGCCTTTCCTGGTGCCCGGACAGCATCTCTACCGCTTCGGCTGGCACAAGGTGACCGACATGGAGCGCGTCTATCGCGCGTTGAAGCCGGCCGGTCGCGGCGTCCTCGTCATCCGCGATTCCAACCGGGACGACGCGCTGGGCGAATCCGATCTCGCGGGCAGCCTGGAGACGAACGCCTCGATCAACGTGCACTGGGGCGGCAAGGGCACGAGCAACTGGTCGGAAGGCTGCCAGGTCATCTGCGGCAGGGGATACATCAACCATCACGGGCAGCAGGTCGACTGCTCGGACTTCGCCGCGAGCAATTACACTCAGCTGGGGACGGGACAGGGTCGCTACTACTCGAAGGGCGCGTACAGCGTGCTCGTTGACCTCGTCACCGCGTTTTCGGGCAGCATCCATGCCGCGCGTTACATGCTGCTCTACGAGCGGGATTTGACGCTGGAGCCTGCGATCGGCGCCGGCCGGGCGCGCGAGATCCTCGAGCGCATCGCCGTTACGGGATGAGCAGGAGCTTGCCGGTCGTCTCGCGGGCTCTCGAGGAGTCGATGCGCCTGCGCGGCGTCGCGCAGCGGGATCTCGCGATCGATGCGGACGCGCAGCGCGCCGCAGCCGATCGCCTCGAACAGCTCGCGCGCACGCCACTCGAGCTCCGCGCGCGTCGCGACGTAGTGCGCCGAGGGTCGGACGCGTGAGATAGATGCCCTTCTTCCCGAGGCGCAGCGGATCGAAGGGCGCGACCGCGCCGCTCGACTGCCCGTAGCTCACGAGTGTGCCGCGCGTGCGCACGCATTCGAGGCTCTTGTCGAAGGTCGTCTTCCCCACCGAGTCGTACACGACGTGCACGCCCTCGCCTTTCGTCAGGCGCATCACCTCGGCCTGGAAGTCCGCCGTCGTGTAGTCGACGATCTCGTCGGCGCCCAGCTCGCGCACGAGCCCGAGCTTGCGGGTGGACGACGTCGCGATGACACGCGCGCCGCGCGCCTTCGCCATCTGCACGAGCAGTCCACCGACGCCGCCCGCGGCGGCGTGCACGAGCGCGGTCGTGTCCCTGCCGACGGCGAAGGTGCTCGTGACGAGATAGTGCGCCGTCATTCCCTGGAGCATCGCGGCGGCGGCGACGCGGAGATCGACGGCCGTCGGGAACTTCACGAGCTGTCCGCGGGCACGTTCGCCTGCTCCGCGTAGGCGCCGCGCACGAGCGCGTACGCGACGCGGTCGCCGACAGCGACGCTCGTGACGCCCGGCGCCACGCCTCCACGATGCCCGCGGCCTCCGAGCCCGGCGTGAAGGGCGCCGGCAGCGGGTAGAGACCCGTGCGGTGATAGACGTCGATGTAGTTCACGCCGATCGCGTGCTGCCGCACGCGCGCCTCGCCCGTGCGCAACGGCGCCGGCTCGATCTCGGTGTACCGGAGCGCGTCGGCGCGCCGGGAGTCGACACTCGTATCGCGTGCATCACGGATCCTCGAACGGCGGGATACGCGCATGGTAGCACCCCGCGTCGAGCCGATCGCGAGCCGCAGGGCCGGTGCTACACTGCCGCTCGTCCCCGCGCGAGCCCTCCCTACTTGTCGAGCGCGACCATCGAAACATCCGACGCCGACACCCGGCGCTCGATGCGGGCGGTCCCGCGCCGGGTCTCACCGGTGAGCGACGCCGCGGCTTTCGCGTCCTGCTCGCAGCGCTTCGTCATCTTCGGCGTCGGGCCAGTCGATGCTCTTTGCGGTGCTGCCGCCGCTCGCGCGCCAGATCGGCATCACGGAGACGCGCGTCGCGTTCATCTTCTCGCTGAGCGCGCTCGTGTGGGTGCTGTGCAGCGTCCCGTGGGGCCGCGTGAGCGACTCACGCGGCCGGCGTCCCGTCATCATGATCGGGCTCGGCGGCAACGCGATCTCGATGCTCGGTTTCGCGATCGCGGCGGACCTCGGCCGCTCCGGCGTGCTGAGCGTCTCGGCGTGCTACGCGGCGCTCATCGTCATGCGCGTGATCTTCGGCGCGCTCGGCGCCGGCATCGTGCCCTCCGTGCAGGCTTACGCCATCGACCGCGCGCGTCCCGACGAGCGCCTCGCGAGCCTCGGCGCCATCGGCGCAGCCTTCGGCATCGGCATGATCGTCGGCCCCGTGTTCGCGGGAGCGCTCGCGTGGTTCGGCCTGACGCTGCCGCTCTACGCCGCGGCGCTGCTCGCCGTGCATCGCGATGTTGCTCGTCTGGCGTCTCACCCCTGAGCGCACGCGCCCGCGTAACCGCGTCGCAGATTCGAGCTGCGCGCGACGGATCGTCGGCTGTGGATCTTCATCGGGCTCACGCTGGGCCTGAGCGTCGTGCAGGCCGTCATGC